>NZ_MLHH01000016.1 GCF_002000125.1 Rodentibacter heidelbergensis | reverse complement strand
TGGTTGTGTTCACATCAAAGGCAACGTTGTTATTCGTCACATTCGCCGTTGTACCATTACCATTGCCGTAGTTATAGTTTGGTATCTTATTCGCTACGGCTTTTAACTGTGCCACGTTGACGGCATCACTGTCGTTTGAACCCGCAGCGACATTAATGATTTGGCGAGTGTGTGTACCATTTCCGACAGAAACTGCCCCAAGCGTGTTCGTTGCAGTGGCAACAATCGCCGCTTTATCGGCATCTGATGCTGAAGATAAGGCATAAACGGTATTGCTTGAATATGAAGATGTATTCGTTGCAGCCGTTGCTTTAAATTTCGCACGATCTGCCAAAGAGCTTGAACCCAATGCCACGCCGTTCTCTACCGTGACGCGCGTATTATTACCTAGAGCGATACTCCCATTCGCTGTTGCATTACTCGCGTTACCTAAAGCAACACTGCCTGCTGCTGTTGCATTGCTATTATTACCCAAAGCAATACTGCTTTTCCCTGTTGCAAAGGTTTCATACCCCATAGCAATCGCATTTTCAGCGGTTGCATTGGTGTAATGCCCGATTGCAGTCGCAAACTTATCGGTTGCTTTTGCTTGGTCACCAATTGCCACCGTTGAGCAGGCTAATGCTCGGGTTTCAGAACCAAGAGCAACAGTACTTGTACCATTTGATAGTGAATTCTTACCGATCGCAATAGATTGGTCACCAGAAGCGGTGGAATTATCACTCAATGCCAAACTGCTACCGCCTGAAGCATTCGCTAAAATACCAAATGCACTTGAACGGTCGCCTAACGCCTTAGCTTGCGTACCCACAGCCAAAGCACTGCTCATAGTAGCATTCGAGTTAATACCAATCGCCACAGAATTTACCCCTGAAGCCTTGGCTTGAATCCCTGCAGCTAAAGCATTACCGCCTGTTGCACCACCTTTTGCATCAACGGCACCTTTATTGGTGTTAGCATTGCCATCAGATGAATTTTTACCATCATTGACGTGGAAATAGTTTTCTGGGCTTGTACCACTTGATCCGCCCGTTGAAGAGATCGTAACCGTACCATTATTATTATTCGTTAAAGTAATATTGTCACCCGCAACATATAGTGGCGAGCTGATGGTCACGTTAGTAACATTGCCGTTAGCTCTAGTGGTAACGGTTGTGCCATTCGCACCGATAAAATTGACTTGGTCACCAAACGCAACGCTATTCACCACTGCACCTGTGTTATTACCGACTTTCCATTTGCCGTTGGTAAGCACAGAGTGGAGCTGTGAGCCGTTGATGGCATCGGTAGATGTTGCACTGATTTCCCCTGCGGCAACATATTTGATTTGACGAGAGTCAGTTGCACTTGAGCCTACGCTAACGTACGAACCCGTACCTTTTGGTGCGCCCACAAAGCCATCGTAAGTTACACCATTTACTGTACCGCTTGTTACAGTGGTTGCGCTGCTTTGAGCAGAATTGTTACCTAACACCACCGAACCGCTTGTGCCTAAGGTAACATTGTTACCCATGACATAGCTATCATTGCCGGAAACCTTGTTGTTTGTGCCTACCGCACCTGAGCGTGAACCTGTAATAGTGTTATCTGTACCTACTGCAATGCCTTTATCACCGCCAGTGATTGTACTTCTTGCACCGATCACCGTACCGTTTGTAGAATTTAAAATATTGGTACTTATACCTACGGCAGTACTATTTGATGAATTTGAAACCTTAGAAAAAGAACCCAATACTGTGGAATTTTCTGATTTATAAGCAACAGTATTTGAACCGACTGCTGTTGCATTTTCAGAAGCATTTACTCTAGATATAGTACCAAGGGCAGTACCATTTGCACTATCTATTACACGAGATCTTGAACCTAAAACAACGCCTGCTGTTGAATTTGCTACTCTTGAGGTATCACCAATCGCAACCCCCAAGAAGCTACGATTATGATTACTGGAATTACTTGATTCCCAAATTATTTTACCATCAGCTCCAGTTCTATATTCACCAATAACACGGGCATTCTCACCTAAAGTAATAGCGCCCGTACTTTCCGCTCTTGAGCCAGAACCTAAAGCAAACGCCCCCGTGCCGATTGCCGTTGCTTTTGTTCCCATAGCAACGGTTTGAGTTCCTAATGCATTACTATCAATACCAATCGCAGTAGAAGTATCACCCGTAGCATTATTATGACGACCAAAGGCAAAACTTGTGTTTAACGCCGTGTTCCCTTCACCAATGGCAATTGAGGAATTACGACCACCTTCATTTTGTCCAATCGCTCTGTTTCCTAAACCGAGTGCAAGTGAGCCCTGTCCTTGAGCGTATGAACCTGCACCAATTGCCACCGCACCACTGCCTTTGCCATCTTCTGCAGTTGGATCATATCCAATACTGGCACCATCACCAATTGCAATAGAACGGTCTGTAGATGCATTTGCTTTCTGACCAATTGCAACAGCATTTCCACCATTTGCATTCGTATTACATCCTACTGCAACTGAACCTGCTCCAGAAGAAGTGCCACGTCCAACAGATACTCCTCGATCCTTGGCGGAAGCTTGGCGTCCAATAGCCACACCTTCAAGAGGGTTTTCTGACCCAGTAACCGAGGCTTGATTTCCAATTTTCACATAGTATGAACTATCATCTACATTCGCCCCTAACGCCGAGCCACCAATCATCGTTGCTCCGGCTGTCATCAGCGAAAGCGCAAAAACTGAAATTTTCTTTTCTGTTTTCGATTTCGTTTTGCCTTTCGCCTTCGTTAATTCGGATACCGCCACCCAAGATTGAGTTGCATGATTCCAAATAACTCTAAATATTTTGTTCATATAGGTTTCTCCTAAAATCACCTGAAATCTTATTAGCTCTATCCTTAAAGCAGGAAAGAGGTCTGATGAGTATAGCCAAAAGCACTATTAATCTCAAAATTAATTACACATTATTTACAAACTTTTACTTATCCATAAAAAGATTAAGGAAATTATGGATTGATGTATGCCATTCATCACAGGATTGAAATTTATAAGATAAAGGCTTGAGATGGTTTTGATAGAAATAAAACGGGCTAAGAAAAAATCCCATATTTTGGGAGTAAAAAGGAAATAGTGAAATCAGCAAAATGCTTTATCACTCTAGGTAAAATAAGGTGATATTAAGGTTGTTCAAAAAATTCGGTGATCTGTTTTAACACCTTTTCCCGCAATTCATCCCGTTCGAATAAAATCTCGTGTTTTGCTTGATGAACCGGCTCGCAATGAGCGTTGGGGAAAAGTGCGGTCAGTTTTTGCAAGGTTTTGTTATCTACAATTTTTTCTTTTTCTGACTGCAAAATCAGCACAGGAACTTCAATGCGGGGGAGAATTATAGGCAAGCGTTTTATGGCATTGAGGCATAAATGCACCCATCGAAAAGTCGGACCTCCAAGGTGTAAGTTAGGATATTTTCGGTTAATTCGGTTCATCCATTTCATTCGGGTTTTACAAAAGCTGAGTTCGTTGTGTTCGAGATGTGCCGGTTTGTACGCCCCTTTGCCAAACACATAACGCTCCCCTTGCCCCAGTAAATTCATGGCAGCAATGATAAACTCATCCCGAATCGGCTGTTTTAACGGCACACCAAAGAAAGGGGAAGAAAGCACCGCTTTTTGAATGTGGTGATCGCAATTTGCTAAATAATAGGTGGCAATTAATGAACCAAGAGAATGGGCAACCAAATGTTGGGTTGGATAGTCAAAAAGTGCGGTCGTTTTTTCAATCACTTTTTGCATATCTTCCACATAAAAACGAAACTCGTCCAAATGCCCTTTTTCCGGATCATTCAAAAGCCTGTCGGAATAGCCCTGCCCTCGGTGGTCAAACAGCAAGACATCATAGCCTTGATGATAAAAATCGTAAGCCAATTCCGACCATTTCATCATATTTTCCGCCCGTCCATTCACCAAAATCATCAATTTTTTGACCGCACTTTCCTCGTGAATAAAATGGCGATAAGCAATACGAATATTGCCTTTCCCAATCAGATATTGGGTAGGTGTGCTTTCAAAAAAAGGCAATAATTCCACCAAGGCAAATTGGCAAAAAAGGGGTTCTCGAATCATAGGGATAGATAAAATAAAGGGCGTCAACAACGCCCTATTAACAAATAGCAATTATGCGACCAACTGTTTCAAAATACGGCGAACCGGCTCAGCTGCACCCCATAGGAGTTGGTCGCCCACGGTGAAGGCCGCGAGGTATTCACCACCCATGGCGAGTTTGCGTAAACGTCCGACTGGCACACTTAATGTACCGGTGACTTTCGCCGGGGTGAGTTCTTTTAATGTGGTTTCTTTGTCATTTGGAATGACTTTCACCCATTCATTGTGAGAAGCAATAATTTGTTCGATTTCCGCAAGCGGTAAATCTTTTTTCAGTTTGATGGTGAAGGCTTGGCTGTGGCAACGTAATGCACCGATACGCACGCATAAGCCGTCAACCGGAATTGGGTTGTCGCTTAAGCCAAGAATTTTATTGGTTTCCGCATAGCCTTTCCATTCTTCTTTGGTTTGTCCGGTTTCCGGTAATAATTTGTCGATCCAAGGGATGAGGCTACCGCCCAGTGCTGCACCAAAGTTTTCTGTTGGGAAATCGGCGGAACGCATTTCTGCGGTCACTTTACGTTCAATGTCTAAAATGGAAGATGCCGGATTGGCTAACTCCTCTTTCACTGCATCACGCAATAAGCCCATTTGGGAAAGCAATTCACGCATATTTTTCGCGCCAGCACCAGATGCCGCTTGGTAGGTTGCCACAGAAACCCATTCCACCAAATCACGTTCAAACAAACCACCGATTGCCATCAACATTAGGCTCACAGTGCAGTTGCCTCCTACAAAAGTTTTAATGCCGTTTTTTAAGCCTTCATCAATCACCTTTTGGTTGACCGGATCAAGCACGATGATGGCATCTTTTTCCATACGCAATGCAGAAGCGGCATCCACCCAATAGCCGTTCCAACCTGTTGCTTTTAATTTGGGATAGACTTCATTGGTGTAATCACCGCCCTGACAGGTAACAATAATGTCTAATTTTTTGAGTTCATCAATGTCGAAAGCATTTTTGAGTTCGCCCGCTTCTTTGCCGGCGAATACCGGGGCTTTTTGCCCGGCTTGGGAGGTGGTGAAAAAAACAGGATTGATGTTTGCAAAATCATTTTCTTGCACCATACGATCCATTAATACGGAACCGACCATTCCGCGCCATCCGATAAAACCAACGTTTTTCATAGTGTTTTCCTTTGTTTATATTGTGTTTGAATAGGGTTATTAATTACAAGATAGCGTGAGGAAAATCAAGTTTTTTATAATAAGTTGAAGAAAAGATGTAAATGATGTTATCCGATTGTCCCTAAATCCTCTCGCTCATTTACGGAATAAGGTGGAGAAAATCCGAAGGATTTTCGAGGGAGAGGGGGAAATGCACAAATTCATTCCTTATCTTTTAGCAAGAAAAAATCCCCTTTCGGGGATTTTCCATTATTTTTCTACTTTTTTCGTAGCTTTCTTCACGGTTTTTTTAGCAGTCGATTTGACCTCAGATTTGACCGCACTTTTCGCCTCTGCTTTTTTTGAGACATTGGATTTTGTGGTCTCTTTTGCTTTTGAGATAGCCTTAGTGGTCGTTTTTTTGCTTGCAGGCTTTTTCGCTGCAGCCTTTTTCTTCGGTTTTTCCTTTAAATTCGCTGCTTTCCACTCATTGAGTTTTTCTAATAAAACTTTGCCCATTGGGCTTGGATCGCCACTGAAAAGGGTTTTTAACCCATTATTTTCAATGATATGACGGCGTAAAGCCAAACGTTCTTCGTGATTTTCGGCTAAGCGAATGGCTCTTTCTACATACTCATCCACCGTATGGGCAATTAACCATTCAGGCAAACCTAAGCGTTTAAATAAGCCTTCATCGATATGTTCATGCACCTCTGGGCCGGTTTTACAAACACCGACTAAACCGAGCGTTACCATATCAATGATGCCGTTTGTGTTACCAAACGGGAATGGGTTTACCATCATATCGCAGTGATGCAAAATTTGAAGGTATTGATGATAAGGTGAATGTGGGTGTGCCGTGGCATCGTCCCCTAAATAAGATTTAATAAAACGCTCCACATAAGGGTGAGTAACACCACTGGATTGCCCTAATGCAAAGTGGAAATGCACTTTCACTTTGGCACGATCACGAATGGCTTTTAAAGCTTCCAAGAAATACAGATTTAATTTCATCGTGGTCGAAGCAATACCGATATTGACCACTTCCGGATTAGCACGCAGACGATATTCTACATTCTGTGGTGCTAGAGCAGACGGCACATAAGGCAGTGCATCTTTTGGCAAACGCAATAAGGTTTCGCTAAAGCATTCCTCTGAGCCTACATAATCGTCTTCCACAATCACATATTCAATAAAGTCTGAATGGGTAGTCGCAGGATGACCTAATGCAATGACTTGAATTGGTGCAAGGCGGGTATTACTTGCAAAGATGGTGGTGAGATCCATACCAATACTTGGCATATAAAGCATCGCTGCCCCATTTTCATCACAAATTGATTTTAATAACGACAATTTTTCTAAGATATTGTTGCCTTTAAGCAAATGGAACTCGTCAAATACAGCTCTACCGGCATCATCCACCGCTTCACCACCCACACCAATTAAATGAAAATGCTCACGGGCGGCAATCATCGAAGTGGAATGGGTGCGATAAATGGAATGAGCAGAGTGAAAATGCTCTAAAAGCACTACCATTACAGGTTTACCATTACGCTCTCCTAATTTACTCACATCACGATCTACCCAACCTCCTGCAAGAAGATGACGGCGGATCACTTGGTTTAATGCACGTTTTACATTGTGTTTATTCGCCGCCACATCATAGCTACAATGCATATACACATCATGAGAAATCCCGCTTGGGAGATTGTTGAGGTTTTCAATTTGCGCTAATTTTTCAGGGAACCATTGTAACAACGCACCCCGTTTACCAAAGGCTTGCTGAGTTGCAATAAAACGCGGGGATTGCAAGGCAAAGCAAAGTGAGGCACAAAGCTCTGGATCAAGACTCCATAAGGCATCTAAATTAAGATTTACATTGGATTCCGGCAAATAGAGAATACAGAACTTAATCAGTGCCGATTTGGTTGAGGTATCCAAATGAATATCTAATGGATTTTTAGGGTTTGGATTGGTGTTATAGGTTTGTAAAATATGATCAGCATTCACAAAAGGTGAGGAAGCAAAAATCATATTTAACCAACGTTGTAAAACTAGAAAACGTTGCGCACCGGAGGGAGAAATATCTAATTTCGGATCACTGAATAATTGAGTGATTGCCACTGCCATGCGGGTGGAAAAATAGATATGTTTATCCTTAGCCAGATTTTCAAGCTGTGGTGGAAAATCAATCTCAATATCTTGGATATCGCCAAAATTAGTATCAATTTTGCCCAGAATATCAAGTAATTCCACACAAGCATCTTCATAATTTTTCGCAGCTACCTTTTTTTCAAAACGTAGCACGCTCGGTTTTTTCACTTCAGACATTTTTTCCTTCCTATTTGAATTAACAGGTTCCCCAAAGATCATATTCATCCGATTGGGTGATTGTAACCTTGATAAAATCACCTACTTGGACATCTCTATTACTGATGTTATCTATATAAACTAAACCATCAATTTCCGGCGCATCGGCTTTTGAACGCCCGATGATGCCTTCTTCATTCATTTCATCCACCAACACCGTTAAGGTTTTGCCCACTTTTTGTTTCAAACGCTGAGCGGAAATTTCTTGCTGTAATTGCATAAAACGATGATAGCGTTCTTCTTTAATTTCTTCCGGCACCTGATCAGCCATCTCTGTTGCAGGCGCCCCTTCCACCGGGCTAAATTTAAAACAGCCCACACGATCAAGCTGAGCTTCTTTTAAGAAATCTAATAACAGCTGGAAATCTTCTTCCGTTTCTCCCGGAAAACCTACAATAAAGGTGGAACGCAATGTTAAATCCGGGCAAATTTCACGCCATTTTTTGATACGCTCTAAAGTGCGGTCAATACTGCCCGGTCTTTTCATCGCTTTGAGAATTTTGGGGCTGGCGTGTTGCAACGGAATATCCAAATAAGGTAACAATACGCCCTCTGCCATGAGAGGGATTAAATCGTCCACATGAGGATAAGGATAAACATAATGCAAACGCACCCAAATGCCGAGTTTTCCCAATTGTTGGCAGAGTGTCATCAAATCATTTTTAATCGGCATACCATTCCAAAATGCGGTTTTCACCCCACCCTCTTGGCGTTTTAAATCCATTGAATAGGCCGAGGTATCTTGCGATACCACTAATAACTCTTTCACACCCGCTTCTGCCAAACGCTTAGCTTCGTCTAACACCTGAGTGATAGAGCGACTTTCCAAATCCCCCCGCATAGAAGGGATAATGCAGAAGGTACAACGGTGATCACAGCCTTCAGAAATTTTTAAATAAGCATAATGTTTTGGTGTGAGCTTCACCCCTTGTTTCGGTACCAAGCTGGTGTAAGGGTTATGGGTCGGTTTTGGCACATATTTATGTACCTGTTCCATCACTGCTTCATAGCTATGGGGGCCGGTGACTTCTAAAACTTTGGGATGCACTTCACGAATACGATCTTCCTTTGCCCCTAAACAACCGGTAACAATCACCCGACCATTTTCTTCCAAGGCTTCCCCAATGGCTTCAAGGGATTCTTGCACCGCACTATCAATAAAACCGCAGGTATTGACAATCACCAAATCCACATTTTCATAACTTGGCACAATGTTATAACCGTCTGTACGCAGTTCGGTGAGAATTCGCTCTGAGTCCACTAAATTTTTTGGACAACCCAAGCTTACAAAGCCGATATTTCGGGTGGTATTTTGCATAAAATTTTTTACCCCTATTTTTTGTGGCGTGATTCTATCCTGTTTCTAAAAGAAAGGCGATAAATTAAAGGTAAAGGATTGTAAATTACGAGTAAAACATTCACATAAATAAAAACTAACTGAGTTATAACCAATCATTATAAAAATGTAAATTTTGTAAAAACTGCTTTTATTTTGCTCATTTCCCAATAAAATACCCAAGCTTTTTTTGTCAGATTTATTTTTTGACAATTTTTCAGTTTTATTTTTATTAAATATTTGGAGTATGAAAACTTTATGAATAAAACATTTAAAGTGATTTGGAATCATGCCACTCAATCTTGGGTGGCCGTCTCGGAATTAAGCAAAGTAAAGGGTAAAACAAAGTCAACATCTTTATCAAAAGCGATTGCCATAGCTGCATTAGTGGCCTCCCCTGTTTATGCGGCGAATGTTATTCAAGGTGATGGTGCTACTGCATTGGCACAAGGTGTTGCACTTGGCGATAACGCAAAAGCAACTGGTGGAGATAATACTAAAGATCCTACTAAGAATGAAAATACTGAGTCATCAATTGCTGTTGGTGTTGGAGCTGAAGCGACTAATAAAAATGACATCGCTATCGGCAATAAAGCAGGTTTCGGCTTTAATGATAAAGGGTCAAATTGATCTGCACCCCAAAAGT
>NZ_MLHH01000015.1 GCF_002000125.1 Rodentibacter heidelbergensis | reverse complement strand
TAAGACTTCAAAATTAAAATATTTTATAAGTCAATCAACAAGTGCCCACACAGATTGTCTGATTCGTTGTTAAAGAGCAAAAGTGGTCGGCGAGATAGGATTTGAACCTACGACCCACTGGTCCCAAACCAGTTGCGCTACCAAGCTGCGCTACTCGCCGACTTCTATACTTCTTATATGGAGTATAAATAGATGGGGTGGCTAATGGGACTTGAACCCACGACAACCGGAATCACAATCCGGGGCTCTACCAACTGAGCTATAGCCACCATTGAAGAATGCATTGACTCTGGCGCGCTCGACAAGATTCGAACTTGCGACCTTTGGCTCCGGAGGCCAACGCTCTATCCAACTGAGCTACGAACGCGTACTGCGTCGTTGCGGGGCGTATATTAATGATTTCACTATGCCTTGTCTAGCACTTTTTTTAATTTTTTTTCGAACGGTAATTTTTTATTCAATTTGTATAAATTTTCTACTTTCTTGAAATTTTAACCATTACGTTATAACTGATTAAGTATCGTTATGATGCTTTTGTTTTTCTGGCTCTCCGTTTCATTCTTCGTACAAAACGCGTAATTCTCCATGCTCTTGTAATAGAATAAACATAAAGGAAAAATAAGACAAAAAATCCAATAAACATCACCCATTCATTGATGTAATAGACCTCACCTAAAATACCAATTGTTGCGCAAATCGCAGACATTAAGGTAATGAGAAGAAAAGCTTGGCGTGACGTTAAACCAGCCCGCACCATTAAATGATGCACATGTAAACGATCCGGTCGAAATGGGCTTTTTCCTTTTCTTAAACGACGGTAAATAATCGCCACCATATCAATTAGTGGGATTGCAATGACCCAGAGGGCGGTAACCGGATTCATTGGGTGTCCTTTGCCTTGCGTACTGAGCAATAAAATCCAAATGATCGTAAAGCCTACCAACGTACTGCCTGCATCGCCCATAAACACTTTATATTTAGGGCCAAAAGGGATACCGAGATTTAACATTAAGTAAGGTAACATTGCGGCGATAAGTGCGAAACTCCAATGTGCCATATCCATTTGCCCGTCACGAAACATTAAAATTCCGATGGCCGCAAAGGAAACACAAGATAATCCGCCAAGTAGCCCATCAATCCCATCAATCATATTAAAGGCATTAATAATCGCAATCGTGGCAAACACAGTAATCACCAATCCGATAGAACCTAGGGTTAATTGGAAAGGGCCTAAGATCTGGCCGAAATGATCGAGATAAACATTCCCAAGATCGATCATTAAAATAGCCAGTACCGCTTGAATTCCTGCCCGCAAGAAAGGGCTGATATCAAACCGGTCATCTAAAATCCCTATGACGAGGAGTACAAAAATACTAAATAGATATAAATAAGGAAGACGAAGTTGATCCCACTCCATTAAGTAATAGCACAGGTTTCCCATAAAAAGGGAAACGCCGCCAATTAACGGGATAGCCCCTTGGTGACGTTTACGGTAATTCGGTTTATCCACCAACCCAATTTTATTCGCAATGGGGCGCATCACTATCAATGTTAAAAATGCGCCAAGAAAAGTAACAATGAGACTTAACATAAATCGACCTTTATCTTTTTTGCAAAGGATAACATAAGGAAAATTTAGCAAGAAAGATATTTTTAACAAAGCCTGTATTTTTCAGTACAATAGCCCCACTTTTTATCATTAAGGAAAAAACAATGGCAAATTCGACCGCACTTTTCTCTCGTGCACAACAAATCATTCCCGGTGGGGTCAACTCTCCCGTTCGAGCGTTCAAAGGCGTGGGGGGAATACCGGTATTTATTGAAAAAGCACAAGGGGCTTATATTTATGATACGGACAGTAAACAATATATTGATTATGTGGGTTCTTGGGGGCCAATGATTTTAGGGCATAATCATCCCAGCATTTTAAACGCTGTATTAAAGGCAGCAGAAAACGGATTGAGTTTCGGTGCCCCTACCCCTTCAGAAATCGATCTCGCCGAATTAGTTTGTGAATTGGTACCCTCTATTGAAATGGTGAGAATGGTCAGCTCCGGCACTGAGGCTACCATGACAGCCATTCGTCTTGCCCGAGGCTATACCGGTCGTGACAAGATTTTAAAATTTGAAGGTTGCTATCATGGTCATTCGGATTCACTTTTAGTCAAAGCAGGTTCTGGTGCGTTGACACTCGGTCAACCAAGCTCACCTGGCGTTCCTGAAGATTTCGCCAAACATACCTTGACTGCCGAATACAATAATTTAGATTCCGTTAAGCAGTTGTTTGAACAGTTCCCTGACAGCATCGCCTGTGTCATTATTGAGCCTGTTGCCGGAAATATGAACTGTATTCCGCCTAAAGCCGGTTTCTTGCAAGGATTGCGTGAACTTTGCGACAAATATGGCGCATTGTTCATTATTGATGAAGTGATGACCGGCTTCCGTGTAGCCCTTGCCGGTGCTCAATCTTATTATGGGGTGACACCGGATCTCACCACTCTGGGTAAAATCATTGGCGGAGGAATGCCTGTGGGCGCGGTTGGAGGGAAAAAAGCGGTAATGGAATATCTTGCGCCAACCGGCCCGGTTTACCAAGCCGGTACCCTATCTGGCAACCCTATCGCTATGGCGGCAGGTCTAGCCTGTTTAAATGAATTAAAAAAAGCAGGAAATGAAGAAAAACTCGCAGAAAAAACCGAAAAACTCTGTTTAGGTTTAAAAGCCTTGGCAGACAAACATCATGTGCCTTTGGTAGTGAATTATGTCGGTGGAATGTTCGGCATTTTCTTTACCGACCAAAAAGCCGTCACCTCTTATGCTGAGGTGATGAAATGCGATACAGAAAAATTTAATGCTTTCTTCCACAAAATGTTGGAGCAGGGTGTCTATCTTGCGCCTTCTGCATTTGAAGCCGGTTTTATGTCTTTAGCACATACTGATGAAGACATTGCCAAAACGCTAGAAGCAGCGGATATCGCCTTTGCTTCCCTAAGCTAATCCCTAAAAGTGCGGTTGATTTCACCGCACTTTTTCCTTATTTGATCTTTTGCTCAATCACCTGACGCAGTCTTTCCCGTTCTTGTAAGCTTAAGGCTTTATTTTCTTTATTTTTTAAGATAAAAAAATCTTCGGCTTTTTCGCCTACCGTTGTAATTTTAGCATTCAACAAATTTAACTGAAGATCATTAAAAATTTGACTAAGCGCTGCCAATAAACCCGGTTTATCCAAGGCAATCAATTCCATTTCTGTCTGTTCTGTTTTATTTTCATGTAAAAAACGTACATCGGTTTTCACCGTGAAATGTTGTAATTGACGATTTGAAGAAATAGGGGTCAGCAACGGTTTCTCACTTTGTAGTGCTTTAGTCAGTGCGCTTTCTAATTCACGGCGACGATCAGCTTTCACTAAATCACCATTAAGTTCTGTAATAATAAAACTATCGAATACATAGCCGTCTTGTGTGGTAATAATTTGCGCATCATGAATGCTGAATTTTTTCGCCCCAATGGTACTCACCACTTTATTGAATAAATGCGGTTGATCTTGGCAATAAATAAACACTTCCGTTCCACCAAGAGAAAATTCATTGCTCACTTTCACCAACAATTCGCCTGAAAAACCCACCAACAATGCCGTATGTCCCGCAATTTGTTTAGGGGTATTACGCAGAAAATATTCCTCAGGACAACGTGCCCATAATAGGTGGACGGTTTTCTCGGAAATATCAGGCAATGAGGCTTGCAAAATTTGCCACGACAAACGGCGGTTTTCTTCTAATTTTTCGGCATAATCCAGTAATTCCACCATGCCTTGGTTAAATTGTTGCTGAGTAAAATGGTACAAAGAAGAAAAAAGCGATCGTTTCCAACTATTCCAAAGCGTGCCGTTAGTGGCACAAATATCCGCCACCGTAAGGCAAGTCAAATAATCCAGTCGCACTTGATTTTGGACTTCTTCTGCAAATCTCATCACCACTTCCGGATCATAAATATCACGCCGTTGTGCGGTAATGGACATCAGCAAATGTGCTTTCACCAACCAACTCAAAGTATCCGTTTCTCGGCGATCAAAACCGTGTAATTGAGCAAACTCCGCCACATCGATGGCACCAAGTTCTGCATGATCGCCTCCCCGCCCTTTCGCAATATCATGAAATAAGGCCGCCACATACAACAACGTGCGGTCAGAAAATTGGCTAAATAAACGATGGCAAAGAGGATGCTCAGCGGCATTTTCTTCCAATAAAAAACTTTCTAGTTTTAACATCACCCGCAGGGTATGCTCATCAACCGTATAAATATGAAACAGATCAAATTGCATCAATCCTTCAATGGCTTGCCATTGGGGAAGATAGGCTGTTAATACGCCATATTGATGCATTGGTACAAAGGCTCGGGAAATGGCATTTTTTTGATTAAATAAACGTAAAAATTTTTCCCGTGCTGCGGGAATTTCACACAATTTTTGTGGTAACCGTTCCAGTGCAAGACGTAATTTACGCAAGGTTTCGGAATGTACGGTGGCTTGTTCAAAGCGGGTTAAATAGAAAAAGACATCAAGAATACGCTCAGGCTGTTCAAAAAATAAATTCGGCTGACGCAGCCATAAACGGTCATTAATCAGCTCAAAATCATCGTCTAATTGATGAATAAAAACATCATAATGAGGGGATAAAAAATGTTCTCGGTAGTGTTGAATCAGAAGATTACTGATGAGAGAAATTCGTTGTAGCGACTGAAAAAACTGTTTCATCATTTTTTCTACGCCTTGATTTCCTTCCCCTTTAAACCCAAGTAGCTCGCTTACTTTAATTTGACGATCAAATAATAAGCGGTTGTCATAGCGTTTCAAAATAAGATGCAAAGCGAACCGCACTTTAAATAAAAATGCCTGACTTTCTTGCAACTGCTGGTATTCTTGCGGATAAATAAAACCGCTTTGTAAAATGGCCTCTAAGGTTTGCGCCCCGGTATGACGCAGTGCCACCCAATACAATAAATGCAGATCCCGCAAACCACCCGGGCTATATTTAATGTCCGGTTCAAGATTATAGCTTGTGTTGTGATAACGCAGATAACGTTCGGTTTGCTCTTGCACTTTTGCCTTAAAAAAGGTTTCTTTTGACCAAAAATCATCTGCCTTTACCAATTCACAAAGCGCCTCAAAGTGCGGTCGGTTTCCGGCGAGAAATCGGGCTTCCAGCAAATTGGTGGCAATCGTAATTTCTTCCCGTCCTTCAGCCTCACATTGTGCCAAAGTGCGTACTGAATGGCCCACCTCAAACCCGCAATCCCACAAGAATTGAACAAATTTGCCAATTTTTTCTTCCACTTCGGTTGTCAAAGTTTGTGCTGTTAGCACTAAAAAATCCAAATCTGACAGCGGAAACATTTCCCGACGCCCATAGCCCCCTACGGCAATTAAGGAAAGTTGTGGGTGTTTATCCAACGCCATTTGGCTCCAGAATTGTTTCAATAAGGCATCGTAAAAATTTGTACGATTTTCAATCAATTCAAAAACTGAATATTGTGAAAAATGCGCAACTTCAAATTGCTTGAGATTTTCACGCTGAATTTTGACCGCACTTGGCGTTAAAGGCGAAGGAATATCAAAAGGGAAAAGCATCATGATCTTGTTAAAATTCCTTGACTAAGCATAGCGAAAAGCCCACCAAAGTGGGCTTTGCGATAAATTAAACGTTCACCATTATACGTTGAATTCGACCTTCACGAATTTCTTCATCACGAATCGTCATCACTTCACAGCCGGTTTCTGTCACCACAATTTGATGCTCATATTGTGCAGAGTGGCTGCGATCTTTGGTTTTCACCGTCCAACCATCGCCCATCACACGCACTTCTTTTTTACCGGCGTTAATCATCGGTTCAATGGTAAACACCATACCCGGTTTTAAAATCACTCCACCGTCATCGGCATAATAATGCAATACTTGCGGATCACAATGGAATTCCGTACCGATACCATGTCCACAATATTCCCGCACCACACTAAAACCTTGGCTTTCCGTATATTTTTGCACAGCTTTACCAATTTCATTTAAGCGAATACCCGGTTTCACAGTGCGTAACCCTACATAAAGGGCTTCTTGTGCAGCTTCCACCAGTTTCTGACTACGAATATTGGTTTCCCCACCCACAATATACATCTTTGAGTTATCACCGAAATAGCCGTCTTTAATCACCGTTACATCAATGTTAACAATATCGCCATTTTTCAGTACTTTATCTGAGCTTGGAATACCATGACAAACCACTTCATTAATGGAAATACAGGTTGCCTTAGGGAAACCATGATAATTTAAGCAGGCAGGAATGACTTTTTGTTCATTGACCATGTATTCGTGACAAATCCGATCAAGTTCGCCCGTTGTTACTCCCGCTTTAACATGGGGTTCAATCATTACCAATACTTCCGAAGCCAATTGACAAGCCTCGCGAAGTTTTACAATTTCTTCTTCAGTTCTTAATGGAATCGCCATTTTTTTCTCGCTGTTTGAACATAACAATGGGGCGAATTATAACATGATTTCCGTGAAAAATCTTGATTGCCTTAGTCGGTTATTGGATAATAGCCCAATTCAAATTTTAGGAAAGTGGAAAAGAATATGACTGATAATCTTGCCGTCCCTCTAACATTTACCGATGCGGCTGCCAATAAAGTAAAAAGTTTAATTAGTGAAGAAGAAAATAATAATCTTAAACTACGTGTTTATATCACCGGTGGTGGTTGTAGCGGTTTCCAATATGGTTTCACTTTTGATGAAAAGGTCAATGAAGGCGATTTGACGATTGAAAAATCCGGTGTTCAACTGGTGATTGACCCGATGAGTTTACAATATTTAATCGGTGGCACAGTGGATTACACTGAAGGTTTGGAAGGCTCCCGTTTTATCGTTAACAATCCGAATGCCTCCAGCACTTGCGGTTGCGGTTCTTCTTTTAGTATTTAGTATGGATTTTCAATTCACTTCACATTTGGGCAATGTGAGCGTTAAATGTTCCATGGAGCACATTGCCCTTGCTAACTGGTTTAATTCGGAAGTGCGGTCAAATCCTCAAGCGATTTTGACCGCACTTTCTACTGCTCAACAATTAGTTGAAAACCAAGAAACCCATTTAATTGGTGTAGAATATACGCTCTTTTTAAATGCCGATGAAGTGATGATCCGTGCCAATAATCTGATGATGGAATCCGATGAAATACAGGAAGAAGATTTCCATTATTATGACGAAGAAAGTATCGCTTTTTGCGGCACACCTGATTTTATCCATTTCCTTCAAGCCTATATTGATTTTATTGCATAGCCCACGATGACAGCAGAAAACCTCCAACAAGACAATCACGAACAAGAAAAAAGCCAAGAATTAAAACCAAGCAAACGTCATGCCTGCAAAATGTTTTTACTCAAGGCAGGGTTCACCGCTGCTGTGTTGGCTATTTTTTACGGGGGCTATTTAGATTGGCAAATTCGGGCCAAAATGAATGGGCAAGTTTGGCGTTTACCCGCAGAAGTTTATAGTCGTATCGAAAGTGTAAAAATTGCTGATGATCTCAGTTTTGATGAAGTTATTCAAATTTTATTGGACAATGAATATCGCCAAACGACCATGGTTGCCGCACCCGGCGACTTTAAATTAGAAGACAACACGATTGTCATTTTACGCCGAGCCTTCCCTTTCCCTGACAAACCGGAACCACAACGGGTATTACGTTTACGTTTTACAGACAATAAATTAAGCCGAATTGAGGATCTTGTTAGCGTTCAAGCAGTGGATGAATTTCGTCTTGCTCCGAAATTGATTGCCATGTTGGAATCCGATAATGAAGATCGTCTTGCCATTCCTTTGCAAAATTATCCCCGTTTATTAATTGATGCCCTCATTTTAACGGAAGATCGTCGTTTTTATGATCATAACGGCATTAATCCCATTGGTATTACCCGAGCGTTAATCGCTAATATTCGTGCCGGTCAAACGGTACAAGGGGGGAGTACATTAACCCAACAATTAGTGAAAAATCTTTTTTTATCTAGCGAACGCACCCTCGTCCGTAAAGCGAACGAAGCCCTCATGGCACTGATTTTAGACTGGCGTTATGACAAAAATCGTATTTTAGAAACCTATCTTAACGAAATTTATCTTGGGCAAAACGGCGATACGCAAATTCATGGCTTTGAACTTGCTAGCCAGTTTTATTTTGGCCGCTCTGTTCGTGAAATCAGCCTTGATCAAATTGCCTTACTTGTGGGCATGGTAAAAGGCCCTTCTCTTTATAATCCGTGGCGTAATCCACAAAATGCCTTAAAACGCCGTAATGTCGTGCTAAAACTGATGCTCGATCATCAAATGATCGGTGATGAACTCTACGAATTACTCAGCAATCGCCCCCTTGGCGTTCAGGCGAAAGGACAAATTTCACGCAAATATCCCGCCTTTATTCAAACATTACGGGCCGATTTACGCCGTTTAGTGGGGGAACATAAAACCGCTAGTCTGCTCGGTGCACGCATTTTCTCCACCCTGGATCTCAAACAACAGGAACAGTCGGAAAATGCGGTGGTCAATACGGTGTCTAAATTACAGGTGACAACAAAAAATCCGTATTTGGAAGGGGCAATGATTGTCGCAGATTATCGCAACGGTGAAATCCGTGCTGTTGTGGGTGGATTACAAACCCAGTATGCCGGGTTTAATAGAGCCTTAATGTCCAAACGTCAAATTGGATCGCTGGTGAAACCTTCTATTTATTTGACCGCACTTTCCAATCCGGAACAGTTCCGCCTCAATACACCGATTAATAACCAACCCATCACCATTAATGTGAAAGGCAGCCCGCCTTGGCAACCACGCAATTATGATCGCAAATATAGTGGTTCAGTGATGCTGATAGATGCCCTTGTCCGTTCCTTAAATATTCCAACGGTCAATATCGGTATGAAAGTGGGATTAACTCAGGTGATCGAAACACAAAAAGCAATGGGCTGGGATAATGTTGCCATCCCTAAGGTGCCGGCAATGTTGCTCGGCTCTTATGCGATTTCCCCTTATGATGTGACAAAACTTTATCAAACCATCGCCAACCAAGGGGGAAGGATAGATTTAACCACCGTCGGTAGCATTGTTGATCGTCAAGGTAACCTCATTTATCAGCATAACAAAGAAGCGGAACAGGTAGTGCCGCAAGAAGCAGCGTTCCAAACTTTATTCGCCATGCAACAAACAGTGGAGCGAGGCACCGCTCGAAGCCTGCAAAATGACTATGCTAACCTTCATTTAGCCGGTAAAACAGGGACGACAAACAATGCGCGTGATACTTGGTTTGTGGGCATTGACGGGCGACATGTCAGCACCATTTGGCTAGGACGTGATGACAACGGAGAAACCAAACTGACCGGGGCTTCCGGTGCATTGCAAATTTATAAAGACTACCTCAACCGTGTTTACATTGAAAAATTAAAACTCCAAAAGCCTACTGCAATAAAATGGGTTGGTATTAATCAATACGGAAGTTGGGATTGTGGCAGCAACCGTACCATTCCGGTTTGGGCAAATAAAGGACAAAGTTTTTGTAGCAACGCTCCTGTTTCCGCCCCAGCCCCGACTTCGCAATCTAACAGCTCAAACGAACCCCGTGGCAGCCTATGGGATGTGTTAGATAAAGCACCGATTGAGGAAGCCAAACCAGAATAACCCGCTCATTAACCATAAAAAATCTGCATCTTAATTTCACTTAAGATGCAGATTCAAGGTTATCTCAGTATTCTTTTTATTAGAGAATGTTTTTCTCTCCTCTCGACAAACTGATCAATCCGGAACGCACAATTTCAAGTAAGGTGGTTTCTTCTTTCACCGCTTTCACAAAAGCATCCAGTTTGTCTTTTGTTCCGGTTAATTGCACCGTGTAGGATTTCGGGGTGACATCAACAATTTGACCTCGGAAAATATCGGTCAGCCGTTTGATTTCATCACGCGATGCCCCTGTGGCACGGATTTTTACCAGTAACACTTCACGCTCAACATGGTCGTGATCACTGAGATTAATCACTTTAAACACATCCACGAGTTTATGCAGTTGCTTTTCAATTTGTTCAAGCACTTGCTCATCGCCCACTGCCTCAATCGTCATTCGTGACAAAGTGGGATCATCCGTAGGGGCTACGGTGAGGCTTTCAATATTAAAGGCCCGTTGAGAGAATAACCCGACAACACGCGATAATGCGCCGGATTCATTTTCTAATAAAACAGATAAAACTCTACGCATTATGCTTTCTCCTCTTGTGGTTTGCTTAAAATCATTTCATTCATTGCCCCACCACGCACTTGCATTGGGTAAACGTGTTCTGCCTCATCCACATTGATATCAACAAAAACAAGTTCATTCTTAAGTTTAAAGGCTTCTTCCAACTTGCTTTCCAATTCATCCGGTGTAGCAATTTTAATACCCACATGGCCGTAAGATTCTGCTAATTTCACAAAATCAGGCAAGGAATTCATATAGGTTTGTGAGTGGCGTCCCGAATAAATTAAATCCTGCCATTGTTTTACCATACCCAAGAAATGGTTATTCAAACAAATAATCACAATAGGAATACCATATTGGGTCGCCGTAGATAATTCCTGAATATTCATTTGAATACTGCCATCACCGGTCACACACACCACTGTGGCGTTAGGCTGGGCAAGTTTTACCCCTAATGCGGCAGGAAAACCGAAACCCATTGTGCCTAAGCCACCGGAATTGATCCAACGGCGGGGCTTATCAAAAGGATAATGCAAGGCGGCAAACATTTGATGCTGGCCCACATCGGAAGCCACATAGGCCTCTCCTTGAGTGATACGATAAACCGCTTCCATAACTTGCTGCGGTTTGATCACCCCTGAAGTGCGGTCGAAATCCAAGCAGTTTTTGGCTTTCCATTGATTAATTTGCGCCCACCAATCTTCAAGATGATTTTGTGGACGATTTCCGCCCTCTTCGCCTAATAAGCTTAAAAATTCATCTAAGATGTTTTTAGCGTTGCCCACAATAGGGATCGCCACTTGAACATTTTTAGAAATTGAAGTGGGATCAATATCAATTTGAATCACTTTTGCGTGTAGACAATATTTTTCAAGATTATTGGTGGTACGATCATCAAAACGCACTCCAATCCCTAAAATTAAATCACTTTCATGCATGGCATTATTGGCTTCATAAGTGCCGTGCATACCCAGCATACCTAAGAATTGTTTATCCGTACTTGGATAAACACCTAAGCCCATTAGCGATGAAGTTACCGGTAAATTTAACCGCTGTGCCAATTGGGTTAATGCTTCACTACATTCTGCCGCAACCGCACCACCGCCTACAAATAAAATCGGTTTCTTTGCCACTAATAAAGCTTTTAATGCTTTTTTTATCTGTCCTTTGTGCCCATTTACTGTTGGGTTATAAGAACGCATTTCAACGGATTTTGGATATTCGTAAGGGAATTTATGGATTGGATTGACCGTATCTTTTGGAATATCCACCACCACAGGCCCCGGACGCCCTGTTGAGGCAATATAAAAGGCTTTTTTGATGATTTCCGGAATCTCTTCTGCTTTTTTGACAATAAAACTGTGTTTTACCACAGGACGAGAAATGCCCACCATATCACATTCTTGGAAAGCATCGCTGCCAATCAAATGGCTCATCACTTGCCCTGAAATCACCACCATCGGTACAGAATCCGCATAAGCAGTGGCAATACCGGTAATCGCATTGGTCGCCCCCGGGCCTGATGTCACCAATACGCAGCCCACTTTACCGGTTGCTCGTGCATAACCGTCCGCCATATGAACAGCGGCTTGTTCATGACGTACAAGAATATGTTCAATGCCGCCAAGAGTATGGATCGCATCATAAATATCAAGTACTGCGCCTCCCGGATAACCAAATAAATATTCAACCCCTTCGTCGCGTAGTGATTGCACTACCATTTCCGCACCGGATAATTTTTTCATTATTCACTCCTAAAATTGACCGCACTTTAATTGATAATTAAGTGGTGTTCTCTCAATCGCTTTCATCATACTGACAAAAAAATCTTTGTCTAGATGCCAAACCTTATAAAAAGTTACAAATATAAAAATAAAAACCCAACAAAATAAAAATTCACAGGATAAAATAAAATAAATTTAATCAAAAACATAAAAAATGCGACTTTATGTCGCATTTTATAAAAATAGTAAAATTTTATTTTTTGTTTGTTTTTTTGAACTAGATCACATTTCTAACGTTTTTTCATAACAAAAACGAGTACAGCCAAAGAGATTGCAGTGGCGATAAACCCGGCCAGCCCAGACTTCGTAAAGCCCAAAACGATATACCCCGCACAGGTGGCTGCCGCAACCGTTAACGCATAAGGAAGCTGAGTGGTAACGTGATCCATATGATTACATTTTGCCCCTGTTGAGGATAAAATCGTCGTATCCGAAACCGGGGAACAATGGTCACCACACACCGCCCCAGCCATAACCGCAGAAAGACAAGGTAGCATCAATTCTGGCGCTGCATTGGTTGCCATAGCTGCTGCAATCGGTAACATGATACCAAACGTTCCCCAGCTGGTTCCCGTTGAAAATGCCATGGCCGCACCAAGAATAAATAAAATGACCGGTAAAAATTGAACAGGCATATTGCCGGAAACCAAGGTGGAGAGGTATTTACCCGTTTGCATATCGCCCACAATTTTATTAATTGTCCAAGCAAAGAATAAAATCGCAATCGCCCCTAGCATAGATTTGATACCTAATCCCCAAGCTTTCACATATTCGGATAAGCACACTTGGCGATCTAATAGAATTAAAAGGGTAGAAATAATGACCGCACTTACGCCCCCAACAACAAGCGAAACCCCAACATTGGTATTTTCAAATGCCCCTAATACAGAGAAAGGAGAGCCTGCTTCAGCAAGGGCTTGACCACCGGTATACATCATCATGGATACGGTCGCTACAATTAAAACTAAGATAGGGAAAATAAGATTTCGAACATGCCCTTTCACGCCTAACTCTTCTTCCTGTTCTTGAACTTCTCGCTCCATTGCGGCTTTTTCATAACGGGCCATAGAGCCAATATCAAAAGAAAAATAGGCGACAAAAAACACCATTAATAGAGCAAAAATGGCATAGTAATTCATAAAACTCATGGCTACAAATGCCCCGATCGGCGTGTATTCCGTAATGGAGTAAGTTGCCAGTAGTCCGGCAACTAATGTGATGATATAAGCCCCCCAGCTTGAAACCGGCATCATCACACACATTGGTGCGGCGGTAGAATCTAAAATATAGGCTAATTTTGGTCGGGAAACTTGGAAACGATCGGTCACCGGACGGGCAATGGCCCCCACAGCCAAACTATGAAAATAGTCGTCAATAAAGGTGACAAATACCAATGAGGCTGCTAATAACTTTGCCCCACGGCGATTCTTAATTCGAGCCTGAGCCCATTCGGCAAAAGCACGATTACTGCCGGAAACCGTCAACAGTGCAGTCAATACACCAAGTAAAAGCAAGAAAAGGACAATATTCATATTTGAATTCATTGCCCCATCACTATAAACCAAAGAGGTAATGTTATCTTTTAAATAAGTCAATGTGGGTAAAATCGATGCATCATTGAGCATTAATGCACCCACTAAAATCCCTGCACTCAAAGAGATTAAAACACGACGTGTTGCAATGGCTAAAACAATTGCTAACAAGGCGGGGACAATAGACCAAATTGAAGAAGAAAAATCGATAAGTTCCATTATGTTATACCTAAAATAAATAATGGAGGGAACGGCAGAAAATGGACTTGAAGATGACCAGCCTAACCGTAGCGCTCCATAGTTAATCACTATGACAGTAACGTTCCTTTCAGATACGCCACCAACCAGTCAAAACGACTTTTAACTGATTTCGGCAATGCCTCCTTTCTTTTTTCGTCATCGTTATCCACTCGGAAAAAATACTTATAGTCACTGCACCTCTACTTTTTATAGGAGGCTTAAGATTACAAGAAAAAACAATAAAAATCTAATAGTTTCTATTAAAGTGGCTTATATTTATTCAAATTATTATTTAACTGATTAAATCAAAGGATTAAAAAGGTAATTTCAAGTGTATTAAATTAAATTTAATGTTTACCTTAAAGATTAATTTCGTTATTATGTCGTGCGATTTATATTTTATATCTTTGAGGTTTATTATGACTGATTTAACGAAAGCATTTACCAATCTTCGTACTATTCGCTCTGTGGTTCGTGAACTTAGCTTAGAACAAGCGGAAAGTACATTAAAAAAATTTGAAGAAGCCGTTGCTGAAAAACGAGTACAAATGGCAGAAATTCAGCAAGCGGAAATGGAGCGTAAAGCACGCATTGCAAAATATAAAGAATTATTAAAACAAGAAGGCATTACTGCTGAAGAATTACAAGAAATTGTGGGTGTTTCCGTTTCCGGTGTTCGTGCAAAACGTGAGCCTCGTCCGGCTAAATATCAATATACCGATAAAAACGGCAAACAAAAAACCTGGACAGGTCAAGGCCGTACACCAAGTATCATTCAAGCGGCATTAGATGCCGGTAAATCATTATCCGATTTCGAAATTTAATTATTTCATTCTCAAAGAACCCATATTTTATGGGTTCTCTTTTTTTCTTTTCCTATTATAAATAAACACAGCATGAGTATTATGATCGAAAAAAAAATACTTCTAACGGATTGTCCTGATGATAAAGGTTTAATCGCTAAAATTACCAATATTTGTTATAAACACCAGCTCAATATTCTCCATAATAATGAATTTGTTGATTTCGAAACAAAACATTTCTTTATGCGTACCGAACTGGAAGGCATTTTTAATGAAACCACATTACTTGAAGATCTTAAATATAGCCTACCCCAAGGAACAAATTGTCGTTTAATTAGTACACAACGTAAACGCATTGTCATTTTAGTGACGAAAGAAGCCCATTGCCTTGGCGATATTTTAATGAAAAATTATTATGGTGCGTTAGATGTGGACATTGCTGCCGTCATAGGAAACCATCAGAATTTACAAGAACTGGTAGAACGTTTTGACATTCCTTTCCATTGTATCAGCCATGAGGGATTAACACGGGTTGAACACGATCAACGCCTTGCAGAAAAAATTGATGAATATGCCCCGGATTACATTGTCTTGGCAAAATATATGCGCGTGCTAAATCCTGAATTTGTCGAACGTTATCCAAACCGAGTGATCAATATTCATCATTCTTTCCTTCCTGCATTTATTGGAGCCAAACCCTATCAACAAGCCTATGAACGTGGCGTAAAAATCATTGGAGCGACAGCACATTTTATCAATAATGAGTTAGATCAAGGCCCGATTATTATGCAAAATGTGATCCATGTCGATCACACTTATAGCGCAGATGCCATGATGCGTGCAGGAAGAGATGTGGAAAAAACCGTGTTAAGTCGTGCGCTTGATCTCGCTCTTCACGATAAAATTTTTGTTTATAAAAATAAAACGGTGGTGTTGTAATGGAAAAAATCACGTTAACGCCAATTCGTTCAGTGGAAGGAACAGTCAATCTTCCCGGCTCAAAAAGCCTATCTAATCGAGCATTACTCCTCGCTGCTCTTGCTAAAGGCACCACAAAAGTTACCAATTTACTTGATAGTGATGATATCCGCCATATGCTAAATGCTCTAAAAGCACTCGGGGTAAATTATCAACTTTCCGAAGATAAAAGCATTTGTGAAATTGAGGGATTAGGCGGCGCTTTTAATGTACAAAATGGGCTTTCACTTTTTTTAGGAAATGCCGGTACGGCTATGCGCCCTTTAACCGCCGCACTTTGCTTGAAAGGAACAACGGAGGGTGAAGTGATCCTCACCGGTGAACCTCGTATGAAAGAACGCCCAATTCGTCATTTAGTTGAGGCGCTACATCAAGCAGGGGCAGAAGTACGCTATTTAGAAAATGAAGGCTACCCTCCGCTTGCCATTCGCAACACGGGGATGAAAGGTGGCAAAGTCACCATTGATGGTTCTATTTCATCACAATTTTTGACCGCGCTTTTGATGGCGGCACCTTTGGCTGAAAACCCAATGGAAATTGAAATTATCGGTGAATTGGTTTCCAAACCCTACATTGACATCACCCTTGCGATGATGAAAGATTTCGGTATCGTGGTGGAAAATCAGTCCTATCAACGTTTTTACATCAAAGGGAACCAATCCTATGTTTCCCCCGGCAATTATTTAGTAGAAGGTGATGCCTCTTCTGCGTCTTATTTCTTAGCGGCCGGGGCGATCAAAGGCAAGGTGAAAGTAACCGGTATCGGCAAAAATTCTATCCAAGGTGACCGCCTATTTGCAGAAGTATTAGAAAAAATGGGGGCTAAAATCACTTGGGGAGAGGATTTTATCCAAGCGGAAAAAATGGAATTAAAAGGCATTGATATGGATATGAACCACATTCCTGATGCGGCGATGACCATTGCCACCACCGCTCTCTTTGCCCAAGGGGAAACCACCATTCGCAATATTTACAACTGGCGGGTAAAAGAAACCGATCGTCTTGCTGCGATGGCAACGGAATTGCGTAAAGTCGGTGCAGAAGTGGAAGAAGGGGAAGATTTCATTCGAATTCAACCTTTACCATTAGATCAATTTCAACACGCCGAAATTGCCACTTACAACGATCATCGTATGGCGATGTGTTTTGCCTTAATCGCCCTTTCAGATACCGCGGTGACGATCCTTGATCCTCAATGTACGGCAAAAACCTTCCCGACATTTTTTGCTGAATTTGAAAAAATTTGTGTAAGAAATTAAAGGAATAAGAACCTGTTGTCGATAATAGCAATAAAGGCAACAGGTTCTAAAATAAAGTGCGGTTGATTTTTAATTAGTTTGTGCCACCCACCGTAATTTCATCAATTTTCAACGCAGGTTGCCCCACGCCCACCGGCACGCTTTGTCCGTCTTTTCCACAAACCCCAATGCCTAAATCCAACTCTGATTTATCGGCCACCATAGAGATTTTTTGCATCACCTCAATACCGCTACCAATTAGCGTTGCCCCTTTTACCGGTTTGGTGATTTTTCCCTTCTCAATCAGATAGGCTTCTGAAGTGGAAAACACAAATTTACCTGAAGTGATATCCACTTGCCCTCCGCCAAAATGGGGAGCATAAACACCATGATCTACCGAAGCAATTAAATCCTCAAATTTACTCTGCCCTGCTAACATATAAGTATTGGTCATACGTGGCATAGGCAGATGAGCATAGGACTCACGGCGACCATTCCCTGTAGGGTTCACCCCCATTAAACGGGCATTCATTTTATCTTGCATATAACCTTGCAAAATACCGTCTTTTATCAGCACGTTACATTGGCTTGGCACGCCTTCATCATCAATCATGAGCGACCCTCGGCGATTGGCAAGCGTGCCGTCATCCACAATCGTGCAAAGTGGAGAGGTCACTAATTCGCCAATTTTTTCGGTAAATAAAGAGCTTTCTTTACGATTAAAATCCCCCTCTAAGCCATGCCCTACCGCTTCATGCAAAAGCACCCCGGGCCAACCTGCCCCCAACACAACGGGCATGAGTCCTGCCGGTGCGGCCACCGCCCCTAAATTCACCAAAGCTTGACGAACGGCTTCTTTCGCAAAATTGACCGCCCGAATATCGCCATCAACAGTTTCAAAAAACCAATCCAATCCAAATCGTCCACCGGAGCCACAACTTCCCCGCTCACGTTTGCCATCTTCCTCAACTAACACAGAAATAGATAAACGCACGAGAGGACGAATATCTGCCGCCAATGTTCCGTCTGTTGCCATCACTAAGACTTCTTCATAAACGGCACTTAAACTGGCAGACACTCGGGTGACACGAGGATCTTCGGCTCGGGCTGTGCGATCAACTAAATGTAATAATTCAATTTTCTTTTCTTTAGAAAGGCTTTCCAACGGGTTAATTGCCGCATAACGCATAATAGGATCGACCGCATTGAGCGCGGTCGGCACGATTATATTGCCTTGTTTGCTTTGCCCAATCCCTTTCACCGCATTAGCACATTGTTGCAGTGAAGCAAGATTAATTTGATCCGAATAAGCAAAACCGGTTTTCTCACCGGATACGGCACGAACGCCTACCCCTCGATCAATGTGAAAACCGCCCTCTTTAATAATACCGTCTTCCAACACCCAATTTTCATCTTGGCTAAGCTGAAAATAGAGATCAGCATAGTCAATATGACGATGCGACATTAAATCGAAAATATTCAATAATTCTTTGGTGGATAACTGGCTTGGAGTCAGTAAACTTTCCGAAACCTGCTTTAACATGTTTTTCTCCGTAAATATAAAATTTATCTCAACGTGAACTCAAAAAAGTGCGGTCAAAAAACAGCGAATTTTTTAGAACAAACCGCTTATAAATTTTCTAATCCAAATTGATACAAGGCATTTTTCTTATAACCGTATAATTCCGCCACAATTGCTGCCGCTTTTTTAAGGGGTAATTCTTGTGCCATTAAGTTGAGGGCTTTAATTGCCAAAGGCGAGAATTCCGCCTCACTTTCCTGTTTGGTTTTGCCTTCTATAATTAATACCATTTCACCTTTAGTTCGGTTGGGATCTTCGCTCAACCATTGGCGTAAGTTGACTACAGTATCGCCCACAATGGTTTCCCACGTTTTTGTCAGCTCACGCGCCAACACCACATAGCGCGCTTCCCCTAACACCTCTTGCATATCGGCAAGGGTATCCAAAATGCGGTGGGTTGATTCATAAAAAATCAACGTGCGTTCTTCTTCTGCTACCTTTTCCAGTTTATCTCGGCGGGCTTTGCTTTTTGCCGGTAAAAACCCTTCAAAACAAAAACGATCTGAGGCAATACCGGAAGCACAAAGTGCGGTAATCGCCGCACAAGCCCCGGGTAAAGGCACCACTGCAATTCCCGCATCCCGACATTGACGAACCAAATGAAAACCGGGATCGCTAATTAAAGGGGTACCGGCATCGGAAATTAATGCAATATGCATCCCTTGTTTCAGTTTTTCCACTAAAACTGCGGCTTTTTCCTGTTCATTATGATCATGCAATGCAAAAAATGGCTTTTTTATGCCATAGTGACTGAGCAATAAGCCACTATGACGGGTATCTTCTGCAGCAATGAGATCCACTTGGGAAAAGGTGTCTAAGGCTCGCTGGGTAATATCTTTTAAATTACCGATAGGGGTTGCCACAATATATAAAATTCCGCTTAAATTATTCATTTTTGTTTGCTTTTAAGGTTCGAGGTCAGTAAGATCGCTCCCATTATTGACTCATCCATAACGGAGCAAAACGAATATGGCTATTCTATTACAAGGCACAGGTTTTAAAAAACGTTTAATGCCAATTTTATTATCCGTTGCATTAGCCGGCTGTTCCAATTTATTTGGTAGCAGTTTCACCGAAACCCTACAACGAGATGCCAATGCCAGTTCCGAATTTTATATGAATAAATTGGAACAAGCCCAAAATGCAGAAGATAAAGAAACCTATAAACTCCTCGCCGCTCGAGCCTTAATCAGCGAAAACAAAATCCCGCAATCAGAAGCCATTTTAGCGGAATTAGGGGAATTAAATGAGGCACAAAAACTTGATCGTTCGTTAATTGAGGCCCGTCTTTCGGCAGCGAAAGGATCAAATGAAGTCGCTGAAAGCCAATTACGTTTGATTGATCTTAAAAAACTCAGCCCTTCTCAAAAATCACGTTATTATGAAACCCAAGCGAGCATTGCAGAAAATCGTAAAGAGGTGATTGAAGCAGTGAAAGCCCGCATCAAAATGGATGAAAACCTTTCTGATGTACAACGCCGCCAAGAGAATGTGGATAAAACTTGGGCGTTGTTGCGTTCTGCTAATTCCGGTGTAATCAATAATGCCTCAGACGAAGGCAATGCGGCACTTGGTGGTTGGCTAACGTTAATTAAAGCTTACAACGATAATCTTCGTCAGCCGGTACAATTAAGCCAAGCATTGCAAAATTGGAAATCGGCTTATCCTAACCATACGGCAGCCACCCTTTTTCCAAAAGAATTACAAAGTTTGTTAAATTTCCAACAAACCAATCTTGCCCAAATCGGTTTAATTTTACCGGTCAGTGGTGATGGTCAAATCCTAGGAAATACCATTTTATCCGGTTTTAACGATGCCAAAGGCAATTCCACCATTCCGGTACAAATTTTTGACTCCGCCACTTACTCCATTGAGGATATTCTGGCCCAAGCCAAACAAGCGGGCTTGAAAGCCTTGGTTGGACCACTTTTAAAACAGAATGTCGATGCTATTATTAACAACCCGTCTGCGGTGCAAGGTATTGATGTATTAGCTTTAAACACCACCCAAAACACGCACGCGATTAATCAACTGTGCTACTACGGCTTATCACCGGAAGATGAAGCCGAATCCGCCGCCACCAAAATGTGGAATGATGGAATTCGCCACCCGGTTGTTGCCATGCCACAAAATGAATTGGGTCAGCGGGTAGGCAATGCGTTCAATGTGCGTTGGCAACAATTAGCTTCAACCGATGCCAATATTCGTTACTATAACTTAACCGCCGATGTGCCGTATTTCTTCCAAGAAAATGGGGCAAATTCAACCGCACTTTATGCGCTCGCAAACCCTGAAGAACTGGCAGAAATAAAAGGTTATCTGGCAAACAGCTTACCAAATGTGAAAATCTATGCCAGTTCCCGTGCCAATACGGCAAGTCATTCTGCAGAATATGTGACGCAAATGAATGGCGTGCAATTCAGTGATATTCCTTTCTTTAAAGAGTCTACCTCTAGCCAATATCAAAAAGTGGCAAGTTTAACAGGCAGTGAATATCAACTTATGCGCTTATATGCGATGGGATCGGATGCTTGGCTATTGATTAACCATTTTAATGAACTACGCCAAGTTCCGGGCTATCAATTAAGCGGTTTAACCGGGCTATTAAGTGCAGGTCCGAACTGTAATGTAGAACGTGATATGACCTGGTTCCAATATCAAGACGGACAAATCGTACCGGTTGCTAACTAATATGTTTTCTTTAAAACGCCAACAAGGAGCGGGCTTTGAGCATCAGGCCCGCCTTTTTTTGGAATCAAAAGGATTACGTTTTATTGCGGCCAATCAGTCTTTTAAATGTGGTGAATTAGATCTCATTATGATGGACGGACAAACCATTGTATTTGTCGAAGTCCGCCAACGTTCCAACTCTCGATTTGGCTCGGCTGTTGACAGTGTCGATTGGCATAAACAACAGAAATGGCTTGATGCAGCCAATCTTTGGCTTGCCAAACGCAATCTCAGTTTAGAAGATGCCGACTGCCGTTTTGATCTCATCGCTTTTGGTAAAAATACCCAAGAGATTCAATGGTTTCCTAATTTTCTCGATTAATTTAACGCTCAAGATGTTGCAACAAATTAAAGATATTTACAGCGAAAGCATACAAATTCAAATTTCCGCCTCCAGTTTGCTCACGGAAAATATTGCTGAAGCAAGCCAAAAGGTCATTCAATGCTTACTGAGTGGCAATAAAGTGATTGCTTGCGGTATCGCACGCTCCTATGCGAATGCCCAATTTTTGGTATCTAATCTATTAAACCGCTATGATATTGAACGCCCAAGTTTTCCTTCTGTGCTACTTAGCCTGGAAAGTGCGGTCGGATCTTCATTAGTTTTTGATCATCCATCGGAAAATCTCTATCAACATCAATTTAACGCCATGGCAAAACCCGGTGATTTGCTCATTGCCTTTGCCCCATTAGGCTCAGAAAAAGCTGTACTCAACACCATTGCCAATGCGGTAAGCAAAGAAATTAGCGTCATTGCACTAACCGGTTCAAATAATGATGCGATTCAAGGCTTATTAGCAGAACAGGATTTGGAAATTTCTATTCCAACTCATAAGGAAAGCCGAATTTTAGAAAACCATTTATTTGTCATTAATGCCATTTGCGAACTCATTGATCACACATTATTCCCAAGAGTTTGATAAAATATTCGCAATCATTAAACTACCCGATGATTTCTTTGACTAATTGATGGATCCATTTAAGTAAAGGAGAAACAAATGACACTTACCCCATTCAAAAAACTGGCATTGATTTTAACCGCTTCAATCCTGTTACAAGGCTGTGTTGCGGCCGTACTTGGTGGCGCAGCTGCCGGCACTAAAGTGGCAACCGATCCCCGAACAATAGGAACCCAAGTTGATGATGAAACCCTTGAATTTAAAGTGGAAAATGCCCTAGATAAAGATGAACAGATCAACTCGGAAGCGCGTGTGAATGCGGTTTCTTACAGTGCTCGTGTATTATTAATCGGTCAAGTGCCAAGTGAAAGTACAAAATCCACTGCAACGGAGCTTGCCAAAGGCGTTGAGGGCGTGAGCGATGTTTATAACGAACTGCGTATAGGCCCGAAAATCACCATCGGACAAATCAGTAAAGACAGTTGGATCACCACCCAAGTGAAATCCAAAATGCTCGTTGATGACCGAGTGAAATCAACAGATGTAAAAGTCATCACGGAAAATAGCGAAGTCTTCTTATTAGGTAATGTAACACAAGCCCAAGCCGATGCAGCGGCTGAAATTGCCAGCAAAGTAAGTGGCGTACAAAAAGTGGTTAAAGTGTTTAAATACTTAAATTGATGTTCACCAAAACATCGAATTTTTTAAAGTGCGGTTGAAAATTGTGTTGTTTTTAACCGCACTTTTTGTCTTTTCTTAAAGGCAAAAAAATTCTTCAATTTACAATTCCTAGAAAAGTATTTGTTTTTAAATGACTTATCTTTTGTCAATCATCTTGACATAAAATTTATCACTTGATCCCAAGAAAAAAACACATTATCTTGTGCGACATTGTTTTTTAAAACACTATATCTTGTGTTTTAACCATTTCATCACAATACAGGGCTAGTACTTATGAACAAAAGTTTAATGGTGACAAAACGTGATGGCACGCAGGAACAAATCAATCTTGATAAAATTCACCGTGTCATTACTTGGGCAGCTGAAGGCTTAGAGAATGTTTCCGTATCTCAAGTAGAGTTACGTTCACACATCCAATTTTATGAAGGAATTCGTACTTCCGATATTCACGAAACCATCATCAAAGCTGCAGCGGATTTAATCAGCAAAGATACCCCTGATTATCAATATCTTGCCGCTCGTTTAGCGATTTTCCATTTACGCAAAAAAGCCTATGGGCATTTCGACCCGCCCCGTTTATATGAACACGTTAAAAAACTCGTTCGTATGGGCAAATATGATCATGCTCTGTTAGACGATTATACCCGTGAAGAATGGGATGAAATGGACAGCTTTATCGATCACTGGCGTGATATGACCTTTTCTTATGCAGCCGTGAAACAGTTAGAAGGAAAATATTTAGTGCAAAACCGTGTTACCGGTGAGATTTACGAATCGGCACAATTCCTCTATTTATTGGTTGCAGCGAGTTTATTTTCTAAATATCCGCAAGAAACCCGCTTGGATTATATCAAGCGTTTTTATGATGCCACCTCCACCTTCAAAATTTCCTTACCCACACCGATTATGGCAGGTGTGCGTACCCCGACCCGTCAATTCAGTTCTTGTGTTTTAATTGAATGTGGTGATAGCTTAGATTCTATCAACGCCACCGCCTCAGCCATTGTAAAATATGTGTCCCAACGGGCAGGTATTGGAGTGAACGCCGGTGCAATTCGTGCTTTAGGCAGTGAAATCCGTGGCGGTGAAGCCTTCCATACAGGCTGTATTCCTTTCTATAAATATTTCCAAACTGCCGTGAAATCTTGTTCACAAGGTGGTGTGCGTGGTGGGGCAGCAACGGTTTACTACCCATTATGGCATTTAGAATCTGAAAGCCTTCTTGTGTTAAAAAATAACCGTGGTGTGGAAGATAACCGTGTTCGCCATATGGACTACGGTGTGCAATTAAACAAATTAATGTATCAACGCTTAATCAAAGGCGGTGATATTACCTTATTCAGCCCATCCGATGTGCCGGGGCTTTACGAAGCGTTCTTTGCCGATCAAGACAAATTTGAAGAGCTTTATGTCAAATATGAGCAAGATCCGAACATTCGTAAACGCACGGTTAAAGCCGTAGAAATTTTCTCGCTATTAATGCAAGAACGTGCCTCAACAGGTCGTATCTATATTCAAAATGTGGATCACTGTAATACTCACTCACCATTTGATCCGAAAGTGGCACCGGTACGTCAATCTAACCTTTGTTTAGAAATTGCCTTACCAACCAAACCGCTTCAGCACATTCATGATGAAAACGGAGAAATCGCACTTTGTACCCTTTCTGCCTTTAACTTGGGCAAAATTGAACACCTTGATGAATTAGAAGAACTCGCCGATCTTGCTGTTCGTGCGTTAGATGCTTTATTAGATTATCAAGACTACCCGGTTGTGGCAGCAAAACGTAGCTCGCTTGCCCGCCGTTCTTTAGGGATTGGTGTGATTAACTATGCTTATTACTTGGCGAAAAATGGCGTGCGTTATTCTGACGGCAGTGCCAACGATTTAACCCATCGCACTTTTGAAGCCGTTCAATATTATTTATTGAAAGCTTCAATGAATTTAGCCAAAGAGCAAGGTGCTTGTGAATATTTCAACCAAACCACCTATGCACAAGGTATTTTACCAATTGATACCTATAAAAAAGATTTAGATGCCCTCACCCAAGAGCCGTTGCATTATGATTGGGAAAGTTTGCGTAAAGACATTCAGGAATTTGGCTTGCGTAACTCCACCCTCACGGCATTAATGCCGTCAGAAACCTCATCACAGATTTCTAACGCCACCAATGGTATCGAACCGCCTCGTGGTCATGTGAGCGTGAAAGCCTCAAAAGACGGTATCTTAAAACAAGTGGTGCCGGATTATGAAAACTTAAGCGAGCAATACGAATTACTTTGGGATATTCCAAGTAATGACGGCTATCTGCACTTAGTAGGAATTATGCAAAAATTCGTAGATCAAGCGATTTCTGCCAACACCAACTACGATCCAAAACGCTTCGAAGACGGTAAAGTGCCGATGAAAGTGTTGTTAAAAGATTTATTAACCGCTTACAAATACGGCTTAAAAACCCTTTACTACCAAAACACCCGTGACGGCGCGGAAGATGCTCAAGAAGATCTTGATGACGGCTGTGCAGGTGGAGCTTGTAAAATCTAATTTATCAACCCTGAAAAGTGCGGTGAAATTTGACCGCACTTTTTAAAAAAGAGGAAAACAACATGGCATACACAACTTTCTCACAAACCAAAAATGACCAGTTAAAAGAGCCGATGTTCTTTGGTCAAAACGTTAACGTTGCACGTTACGATCAACAAAAATATGAAACTTTCGAGAAATTAATCGAAAAACAACTTTCTTTCTTCTGGCGTCCGGAAGAAGTGGATGTATCACAAGATCGTATCGACTATGCAGCATTACCTGATCATGAAAAACATATTTTCATCAGTAACTTAAAATACCAAACCCTATTAGACTCCATTCAAGGCCGTAGCCCGAACGTGGCACTGTTACCGTTGGTGTCTATTCCGGAATTGGAAACTTGGATTGAAACTTGGACGTTCTCTGAAACCATTCACAGCCGTTCTTACACTCACATTATTCGTAATATTGTGAACGATCCGTCTATCGTTTTTGACGATATCGTGACCAACGAAGAAATCATCAAACGTGCAAAAGATATTTCTTCTTACTATGATGATTTAATCCGTGACAGCCAACTTTACGGTTTATACGGTGAAGGCACTTATACCGTCGATGGCAAAGAATGTGTCGTCACATTGCGCAACCTCAAAAAACAACTTTATCTCTGTTTAATGAGTGTCAATGCCCTTGAAGCCATTCGTTTCTATGTGTCTTTTGCTTGTTCTTTCGCCTTTGCAGAACGCCAATTAATGGAAGGCAACGCTAAAATCATTAAATTCATTGCCCGTGATGAAGCCTTACATTTAACCGGTACACAGCATATTTTAAACATTATGGCAGCCGGTCAAGATGATCCTGAAATGGCGGAAATTGCCGAAGAATGTAAGCAAGAAGCCTATGATTTATTCCTTGCTGCAGCAGAACAGGAAAAAGAATGGGCGGATTATTTGTTTAAAGACGGCTCTATGATCGGTTTAAATAAAGATATTTTGGTGCAATATGTAGAATATATCACCAACATCCGTATGCAAGCTGTTGGCTTACCATTGCCTTTCCAAGCTCGTTCTAACCCAATTCCTTGGATCAACGCTTGGTTGGTATCTGATAACGTGCAAGTGGCACCGCAAGAAGTGGAAGTAAGTTCTTATCTTGTGGGTCAAATTGATTCTAAGGTCGACACGAAAGATTTCGGCGATTTCGATCTTTAATGACAAAAAGTGCGGTTAAAAAGGCTTAATGGACAAAAGTGTGGGATTTTTTCGCTAAAATCTCACATTTCTAGGTTTAATGGACAAAGGTGTGGGATTAGTTACTCTTCCGGTTTAAAAAATCCTTTATAAACAAAATCTTATTTATTCTTTTTAGCCCATTATGCACAGATAATTTTTGTTTAAGTTCCTTAAATAACCCTTCAATTCTATTTGTTGTTTTTTCTATTTTTAAATCAGGGTATTTTTCATAAGTAAATAAATAATCCATGTACCTTTTCAAACTATTATAGGCA
>NZ_MLHH01000014.1 GCF_002000125.1 Rodentibacter heidelbergensis | reverse complement strand
GTGTCTTGAGTTTTTGATTAAAAAGAGAAAGGACTAACTGTTGACTGTTGACTGTTGACTGTTGACTGTTGACCATTTTTCACTCCAAAATATATATAAAGTCAAGATTTTTTATAATAAATTGGTCTAACCACAGCCAATTTTTTTGAAGTGTACCAATTTTTGTTAGAATTTTTAAACTTTATTTACAATCATTTACATAACTCTACCTTTTCCAAACAAAATCTTATAAAAATTTAACCCTAATTATTTTCACCAATAAATTATCAAAAAAAACCGCTTGATTTTTTATCAAGCGGTAAAGGGTTAGAGTTAAAGTTAGTGTTAATTTATTATGCCAATATCCCCGTCCATGCACCGAAAATGCCAATAGCAAAGAAGCCGATGATAATCCAAAGGGCATTTATGCGATTGCGTAATAACCACATACAGGCGAAAGTGAGCAATAACGGCAATAACCCCGGCATTAAACTATCCAAAATACCTTGTAATGTGGTCGTTTCCACCGTTCCGTCTTGTTTTTCTATCACTGAAACGGTGAGAGGCACATTAATGCTTGTCCATTTTTGGACCAGTGCCCCCATAATAAATAAACCAAGAATAGAAGCGCCTTCGGTGAGTTTTTGTAATAAACCACCACTCATATCTTGCACGACGTTTAGACCTTTTTTATAACCGTAAATGACCCCGAAATAACGGGTTGCCAAACGCACTAAATTAAACAGAACAAAGAAGAGTAATGGCCCAAGAAGACTGCCATTTAATGCAAGCCCCGCCCCCAACGCTGCAAATACCGGTCGTGCTGTCCCCCAATAAATAGGATCACCCACTCCGGCTAAAGGCCCCATCAGCCCCACTTTAATCCCATTGATTGCCGCATCATCAATGGCTTTACCATTAGCACGCTCTTCTTCCATCGCAATTGTCACCCCTAATACTGGTGCGGCGACAAAGGGTTGGGTATTAAAAAATTCCAAATGACGTTTTATCGCTTCTTTACGTTCTTGTGAATTAGGATCCGGATATAAACGTTTAATCACCGGTGTCATCGAGTAGGCAAAACCTAATGCCTGCATACGTTCAAAGTTCCAAGAACCTTGGAATAAATTAGAACGGCGGACAACCGCATTCAAATCGCCTTGTGTTACTTTTTTGCTTTCTGTTGTCATTATTTTGCCTCACATTAATCTAATCTGTTATCAAGATGGTTATCATTCACCACCGTTTGTACTGCATTTTTGTTTTGGTTGTATTTCGGGTGAAGTTGAATATAAAGCACCGCCATTACTGCGCCTAAAACCCCTAATGCAACGAGGTTGAAATCGGTAAACCCTGCAATAACAAAACCTGCGTAGAAAAATGGCATCAAATGACCTGCTCGCATCATATTGATCACCATGGCATAACCCACAATAGCGATAAAGCCTCCGGCAATTTTTAATCCCATCGTAATCACCGGTGGGATCGCTTGTAACATGGTTTGAACGGTATCAGTTCCCGCTGTTAATGCCACGATCAATGCGGGAATAGCGATACGCATGGCCTGGAGTAAAAGCGCAGAACGATGAATCCAGTCAAGTTTATTCAAATCACCGCTTTCCACCGCTTTATCCGCCGCATGTTGGAATCCCACCGTAATCGCACGCACTACATAGGTCAGCACCTGACCAGCAGCAGCCAAGGGAATGGCAAGGGCAATAGCCGTAGGGATATCTTGTCCACCAACGATCACCAATAAGGTTGAAACCACCGAAGCCAATGCCGCATCCGGCGCAAGTGCTGCGCCGATATTCATCCAACCTAAAGCCAGGAGCTCTAATGTTCCGCCCACAATAATGCCTGTTTTTATATCCCCTAATACGAAACCAATCATCGTACAGGCAATGAGAGGGCGGTGGGTTTGCCATTCATCAAGAATCGATCCCATACCTGAAATACAGGCACAAAGGAAAACAAATACAATTTGTAGAGTAGAAATTTCCATGGTCATTTCCTTAAATTAAGTTATTTTTCTTTAATAAATCCATCATATATTGACGGCTATCGTTTGAAACTTTACGCACATCTAATTCAATCCCGTTGGCATCGAGTAACTTAAATGCGTCTATGTCTTTCTCATCCACAGAAACAGCACTGGTAATCATTTTTTTACCTTCACGATAAGCCATTCCCCCAATGTTAATGGAGTCGAACTTCACACCCGCTTCCATTAAACGCACCACATCTGTTGGGTTGGTGAAAAGTAACATCATTCGCTCACCGGCATACTCAGCATTGTTGTAAACACGGATCATTTTTTCCACATCAACCACATGCGCACTCACTCCCGGAGGGGCGACACTTTTCAGCATAGTTGAACGCACGCTATCTTTTGCCACTTCATCATTAACAACCACAATGCGGCTCACTTTGCTTTCTTTCGTCCAACGGGTCGCCACTTGTCCGTGAATTAAACGGTCATCAATTCGGGCTAAGCCAATTGTCAAATGTTCTGTTCCCTTGTTTGCCACTTCGAGCGGTTCAACCTGTTTTGGCGACGGGGTAAGTGCGGTCGTTTTTTCTGGTGTTTTTTCCGGTTCGTCAAAACGTAACGCTCGAACGCCTGTCCGCCCGGTTTCTAGAGCAATGGCAACCAATTCTTGCAAAGAGGGATTGTCATCCCGTGCCATAAAGGTTTCCACTAACATAGGCACATTCACACCGGTCACGATGTCCATATTCTCTTTGCCTTCCGACACACGGTTTGCCGCATTAAAGGGACTGCCGCCCCAAGTATCCACTAGAAATAAAACCTGATCACAGTGAGCAAGATCGGTGGCTAATTTTTGTTGATATTTGCCCATGATGGTTTCTGCATTTTCACCCGGGACGAAATCAATAAACGCCACATCATCTTGTTCACCAATGAGCATCTCAGTCGTTTTGAGAAGCTGCTCTGCCGCAACCCCATGGGTAGCGATAATAATAGCAATGCGCATTGGCTCTCCTTTATTAATTAGTAAATTTTGAGGCGCGGATTATACCAACTGACTTTTTACTTTTTTATGGAGAAAGAGGGAGGTTGAACCAGCCACAATAAGAGGTCGGAGGATGAGAAATAAAAAAATATAAATCTGCCATATGTCGCTTTAAAGACAGAATTGACAGTTGGTACGATAAATTAAGTTTGTTATGTGAAAAGAAAGAGTAAGATAAGAAGAGGGGATATTACGATGAAAGAAGTCTGATCTCTCCGACATTGACTTCAAACAATGCGCCACTATTTACTTGCATTTCTTTGAGTTGTGCTTGCGTGATCGCTGTAACAAAAACCTGTGAATGGCTTTGTTGCAAACGTTCGGCAAGTAATGCACGTTTGAATTGGTCTAATTCCGAGGCAAAATCATCAATTAAAAAAATACAATGGCGTTGTTTTTCTCTCATTAAATGTTCTCCTTGAGCAAGGCGTAAAGCACACATGAGGAGTTTGAGCTGCCCACGGGAAAGCACATCTTCAACGGGAAGACCATTGGCTTTAAAACGAAAATCGGCTTTTTGCGGGCCGGAAAAGGTATAACCTAAACCTTTATCCCGTTCAAAATTTTGTGCCAACAAGTCACCATATTCCATCGATTTATCCCAACCTTGGTGGAAAGTGACATCAATATCTAATTCCGGTAAAAAAAGGCGACAAGTCTGCTCAATACTTGGTCGTAACGCTTCCGCATAATCCGCCCGCCAATCACTAATTTGATGAGCAAGAATGGCTAATTCTCTATCCCACACCTTGATAGCTGCATAGGGTTGATGTTGGGTTAACGCCGCATTGCGTTGTTTCAATAGACGGTTTAGATTTCGCCAAGCGGCATGAAAGTGAGTATGATGATGAAACAACCCCCAGTCTAAAAATGCTCGGCGATAACTCGGCCCGCCGTTGAGCAGTGTTAGTCCTTCGGGTGTGATAAGTTGCATAGGGAGTAAGTGGGCGAGATCGGAAATTTTGTTGCCTTCTTCACCGTTAATTTTTACCAGCGTGTTGCCTTGGCGAAGTTTTTGTAATCCGATTGACCACTGATGTTGTTTTTCTTGAATATTCCCGAATAAAGTAAAATGGGGTTCATCATAAGAAATGATGCGATTAGTGACCGCACTTTTAAAAGAGCGCCCATGACCTAAATAGAAAATGGCTTCTAAAAGACTGGTTTTACCACTCCCGTTATTCCCCACCAAAAAGTTAAAGCCGCGATCAAACTCAAGATCCACGGCGTTTAAATTTCTAAATTTTTCAATAAGTAATCGGGAAATAGCCATGTTACAGACGCATTGGCATAATCACATATTCACTGCTGTTATCTTCACAGTTTTCAATTAAACAACTGGATGACGCATCCGTTAGGCGAATACGCACTTGTTGGCATTTGAGTGCATTAAGTACATCTAAAATATAAGTTACATTAAAGCCCACTTCCAACTCTTCCCCTGAGTACATTACATCAACAATTTCTTCAGCCACTTCATGTTCCGGGTTGGAAGCGGTAATTTTGAGTTGGTTTTCCGTTAAATTTAACCGCACACTACGCACCCGTTCGTTGGAAAGAATAGAAGCACGAACAAAAGCCTGTTTTAATGCATCCCAACTGCCCTCAACTATTTTTGTCGCATTGCGAGGTAATACCCGGCGATAATCCGGAAAACGTCCGTCAATTAATTTTGAGGTGAACACAATGTGGTTAAGATGAATACGAAGATTATTCGTACCAATTTGCAAACGGGCCGGTTCTTCCGTGCTTTCCAATAAACGATTAAGTTCCAACACCCCTTTGCGTGGCAAAATGACTGCATGATTTTGCAACTCTTGTGGCAACTCAATGGTACAAACCGCCAAACGATGTCCGTCTGTTGCCACCGTACGCAGTAAATTACCTTCTGTTTCAAACTTCATGCCATTTAAAAAATAGCGGGCATCTTGGTTTGCCATTGAGAATTGGGTCGCCTCAATTAAACGGCGTAGCGTATTTTGTGGCAGCGCAAAATCCACCTCAGATTGCCAATCCGTTAAATTCGGATAATCTTCCGCAGGGATGGTAGTAAGGTTAAATTTACTTCTGCCTGATTGCACAATGGCACGATCTTCTTCAAGGGTGACGGTAATTTCAAATTCGTCAGATAGGGTTCGACAAATATCCAAGAATTTTTTTGCCGGAATGGTGAAATGACCATTTGTTGTAGAAGAAGAAAGCTGAGTTTGAGTAGAAAGCTCCACTTCTAAATCCGTACCGGTAATGGTTAAACGGTTATCTTCAATTTGAAGTAACACATTATTCAACACAGGAATTGCCGGGCGGCTACTTAATACGCCACAAACTTGTTGTAACGGTTTTAAGAGATTTTCTCTAGAAATACTAAATTGCATGCTGGCTCCTTATGCGGATAAAGTACGAATTAAATTCGCCCAATCTTCTTGAATACTGTTATCTTTTTCACGAAACTTCGGCACTTCACGACAGGCATTCAGCACCGTGGTGTGATCCCGGTCAAAGGCTCGACCGATTTCCGGTAAACTACGGTTAGTCAGCTCTTTGGCTAATGCCATAGCGATCTGGCGAGGACGGGTAACAGAACGCTGACGGCTTTTGGATTTTAAATCCGAAACCTTAATCCGATAGTATTCCGCCACCGTTTTCTGAATGTTATCAATCGTCACTAAGCGTTCTTGCAGTGCAAGAATATCTTTGAGGGTTTCACGCACGAAATCAATATTAATTTCACCGCCTTTAAAATCTTGCATCGCCTTGACACGATTCAGTGCACCTTCCAGTTCTCGAACATTCGTGCGTAACCGTTGAGCAATGAAAAACGCCACCTCTTCCGGCAGATGCATTTGATGCTCTTCGGCTTTTTTCAACAAGATCGCCACACGAGTTTCTAAATCCGGTGGCTCAATAGCGGTGGTTAATCCCCAACCAAAACGGGATTTTAAACGCTCCTCAATTTTCTCAATTTCTTTAGGATAACGGTCAGAGGTTAAAATAATTTGGCGACCGGTTTCAAATAAGTTATTGAAAATATGGAAAAACTCTTCTTGGGTTTTTTCTTTTTCGGCAAAAAACTGAATATCATCCACTAAAAGTGCATCTAAAGAGCGATAGAATTTTTTAAAGTGATCCATATTATTATCACGCATCGCTTTAACCATATGCTGCATAAAATTATTAGCGTGGATATAAAGCACCCGTGCATTGGGTTTATTCGCTAAAATGCCATTACCAATGGCGTGTAATAAATGGGTTTTCCCTAAACCTGTACCGCCGTATAAGAAAAACGGATTGGCGGCGGCTTCACCCGGTGCTTGTGCCAATTTTTGCCCTACCGCACGAGCCAATTGATTGGATTTTCCTTCAACAAAATTTTCAAATAAATGTTTTGCATTGAGATGAGATTCAAATTTCAGCGTTCTTTCAACCTCAGGCTCAACATTCACACGATGTTCTTGGGCTTTAGGTTGAGCGGGCTGCGCCTTAGGAGAAGGTTTTACCCCTTCTTTGAGGAGAATTTGCAAATTTGGATTTTGTGAGAGGTTTTGGCAAATTTGATGAATTTGTGCAAGATAATGGGTTTCCACCCAACCTTTTACAAACATATTTGAGGCATAAAGCACGATTTGATCTTCAGAAACCACATCGGCTTGCAACGGGCGAAGCCAAGTGCTTAAATCCGTGGCGGAAACTTGATCTTGCAATTGAGAAAGGCAATTTTGCCAAAGATGAGAAAGACTCACGATAAATTATCCTTAGTTATGCTTTTCCGTTCGTTTATTTTATGTTGAGAGGCAACCGATAAAGTGCGGTCAAAAATTCTTGTGGATTTTACAATAATCCGGAAAAAAAATCTTCCTTAACATAAGAAAAAGCTTGCTTGAGATTTTGCCTGAAATCCGTATAATCCCCCTCCGCTATTTTCAAAGAAAAGGACGATTGTTTGATAAACCGTCCTTTCTTGTTTGACGAACGCTCAATTTATGTTTAGAATTGCGCTCTATTTTTTTAACCCCTGTTTTGAATTCAAAACAACATAATTTTTGATTAGGTAGATTACAATGAAACGCACATTTCAACCTTCCGTATTAAAACGTAGCCGTACTCATGGCTTCCGTGCTCGTATGGCAACGAAAAATGGCCGTCAAGTTTTAGCCCGTCGTCGTGCTAAAGGCCGTAAAAGTTTATCCGCATAATCGCTCTCTTTAGTGGTTAGGCAAAACTTTTCTAGGGAGTTACGTTTGTTAACTCCCTTTCAATTCAAATATGTCTTTGAACAGCCCTTCAGAGCCAGCACACCTGAAATTACCCTTCTCGCCCGCCAAAATGATCTCGGTCATCCCCGCTTAGGTTTAACTGTCGCCAAAAAGCATTTAAAACATGCACACGATCGTAATCGGATCAAACGCTTAGTGCGTGAAAGTTTTCGCCTATGCCAACATCAGTTACCGGCCTGCGATTTTGTTTTTGTGGCAAAAGGCGGGATAAGTAAACTTGATAACCCCACCTTTTATCAAACATTGGAAAAATTATGGCAACGCCACATTCGTTTGGCTCAAAAATCCTCATTGGGTTAATTCGTCTTTATCAGGTAACCATCAGCCCTTTGATCGGCCCACGTTGTCGATTCGTCCCGACTTGTTCATGCTATGGCATTGAGGCGTTGAAAACCCACGGATTGTTAAAAGGTGGTTGGCTTACACTGAAACGTGTATTAAAATGTCACCCTTTGAATGCGGGTGGATTCGATCCTGTTCCACCAAAAACCCATAATAACGATGAGAAAAAATAATGGACTCAAGACGTAGCCTGCTAGTGTTAGCACTATTTTTTATTTCTTTCCTTGTTTATCAGCAATGGCAATTGGATAAAAATCCACCACCGGTTGCAGAGCAAACAACCTCAATCACTTCAGATGTGCCTGCAAGTTCTTCTTCCTCCACACCAATTGCACCGGACTCAACGGTCAAAGGTCGTCTTATTACGCTCGAAAATGATGTACTGCGTTTGAAAGTCGATACATTAGGCGGCGATGTGGTGAGTTCCGAACTCTTAAAATATGATGCCGAATTAGATTCCAAAACGCCTTTTGTCCTGTTAAAAGATTCGCCTGAGCATATTTATATCGCACAAAGCGGTTTGATCGGAAAAAACGGGATTGATACCAAATCCGGCCGTGCGCAGTATCAAATTGAAGGTGATAACTTCAAATTGGCTGAAGGACAAGATACCCTTTCCGTACCGTTAATTTTTGAAAAAGACGGGGTAACCTATCAAAAAGTGTTTGTGTTAAAACGGGGAAGTTATGATCTTGGTGTCGATTATAAAATCAACAACCAAAGTGCCCAAGCCATTGAAGTTGAACCCTATGGTCAGTTAAAACACACACTCGTAGAAAGCTCAGGTAACGTGGCAATGCCAACTTACACCGGCGGGGCTTATTCTTCTTCAGAAACCAATTATAAAAAATACAGCTTCTCCGATATGAAAGAGGCGAATCTTTCAATCAACACCAAAGCCGGTTGGGTTGCGGTATTACAACATTATTTTGTTTCTGCGTGGATCCCAAATCAAGATGTGGATAACCAACTTTATAGCCTCACCGATAGTAAAAATAATGTGGCGTCAATAGGCTATCGTGGGCCGGTTGTTACCATTCCTGCTGGTGCTGAAGAAACCATTTCCAGTTCACTATGGACAGGGCCTAAACTGCAAAATGAAATGGCAAAAGTTGCCAACCACCTCGATCTCACCGTTGATTACGGGTGGGCTTGGTTCATCGCTAAACCGCTCTTCCTCTTGTTAACCTTCATTCAAGGAATTGTATCCAACTGGGGCTTAGCGATTATCTGCGTGACGATTGTGGTGAAAGCTATTTTATACCCACTCACCAAAGCGCAATATACCTCGATGGCGAAAATGCGGATGTTACAACCGAAAATGCAAGAAATGCGTGATCGTTTTGGAGATGATCGTCAGCGTATGAGCCAAGAAATGATGAAGCTTTACAAAGATGAGAAAGTCAATCCTTTAGGTGGCTGTTTACCTATCCTTCTTCAAATGCCAATTTTCATTGCGTTATATTGGACATTTATGGAAGCCGTTGAACTGCGTCATGCGCCATTCTTTGGCTGGATTCAAGATTTATCCGCACAAGATCCTTATTACATTTTGCCTATCCTAATGGGTATTTCAATGTACTTGCTCCAAAAAATGTCGCCGACACCGGTTGCTGATCCTGTGCAACAAAAAGTGATGAATTTCATGCCATTGATTTTCATGTTTTTCTTCCTTTGGTTCCCGGCAGGTTTAGTATTGTACTGGTTAGTTTCCAACCTCATTACTATCGTACAGCAACAACTGATTTATCGAGGGCTAGAGAAGAAAGGATTACATTCTCGTAATAAATAATTCTTAGCGACAAGGAAAGGCATCGAAAGGTGCCTTTTCTATATGATGTATTGAAAAATGATTTTAAGGGCGTATCGCATACGCCCTATTGTCTTTTAAACGCACAAAAGTGCGGTAATTTTTGAAAGAGTTTTTATGAAAGAAACAATTGTTGCCCAAGCCACTGCCCCGGGGCGGGGTGGGATAGGTATTTTAAGGGTTTCAGGCCCTTTAGCCACGCATGTGGCACAACTCGTCCTAGGCAAATGCCCAACGCCTCGAATGGCAGATTATTTACCCTTTAAAGATGCCGATGGCACGCTGTTGGATCAAGGCATTGCACTTTATTTTAAAGCCCCCCATTCCTTTACCGGTGAAGATGTTTTAGAACTACAAGGTCATGGCGGGCAAGTGGTGCTTGATCTATTATTAAAACGCATTTTGCAAATTGAGGGGATTCGTTTAGCCCGTCCGGGCGAATTTTCTGAGCAGGCGTTTTTAAACGATAAATTAGACCTTGCCCAAGCCGAAGCCATTGCTGATTTAATTGATGCCACCTCCGAACAAGCCGCTCGCTCAGCTTTGAAATCCCTACAAGGGGAATTTTCTCATAAAATTAATGCGTTGGTTGATTCCGTCATCTATCTTCGCACCTATGTGGAAGCGGCAATTGATTTCCCTGATGAAGAAATTGATTTTCTGGCTGATGGCAAAATTGAGGCAAATTTACGCAATATTATCGAACAACTTGATGCTGTTCGCCGTGAAGCCAAACAAGGATCAATTTTGCGTGAGGGGATGAAAGTGGTGATTGCCGGTCGTCCAAATGCAGGAAAATCAAGTCTATTAAATGCCCTTGCCGGACGTGAAGCCGCCATTGTGACGGAAATTGCAGGTACAACCCGTGATGTATTGCGTGAACATATCCACATTGACGGAATGCCGTTGCATATTATTGATACCGCAGGCCTTCGTGATGCCACCGATGAAGTAGAACGCATCGGTATTTCTCGAGCTTGGACAGAAATTGAACAGGCCGATCGCATCATTTTAATGCTCGACAGCCATGATCCGGATAGCCAAGATCTCGAAAAAGTGCGGTCAGAATTCTTGGCGAAATTACCCACAACTATTCCTGTCACTATCGTACGCAATAAAATTGATTTAACCGATGAGCAAGAAGGTTTAACGGAAGAAAACGGCTATCAAATCATTCGCCTATCGGCTCAAACTCATCAAGGTGTGCAGTTACTCCGAGATCATTTAAAACAAGCCATGGGCTTCCAAATGGGAACGGAAGGAGGATTTCTTGCCCGCCGCCGTCATTTAGAAGCCTTAGAAAAAGCGGCAGAACATCTACAAAGCGGATTATTTCAATTAACCACTTTCCATGCAGGTGAATTGTTAGCAGAGGAATTACGCTTAGTACAAGCACATTTAAGCGAAATCACCGGACAATTTACCTCCGATGATTTGCTTGGCAATATTTTCAGTTCCTTTTGTATCGGTAAATAAAGGGAAAAATTATGGCATTTTATACATTATGGCTCATTGCCTTAGGGCTTTCGATGGATGCTTTCGCAGTGTCCATATCCAAAGGCTTAGCCATGCGATCTTTTCGTTGGAAACAGGCCTTGCTGATCGCTTTTTGCTTTGGCTTTTTTCAAGCCATCATGCCCTTTATCGGCTATTTGTTAGGATCGCAATTTAGTCGAATGATTCAAGACTGGGATCATTGGGTGGCGTTTTTACTTTTATCACTTATTGGCATCAATATGCTTCGAGAAGGCTTCAAGGAAGAAGACGAAAATGAGGCGATACCACATTTTATTAGTATGAAACGGGTTTTCACACTAGGGTTAGCAACCAGTATTGATGCCCTTGCAGTAGGTATCTCTTTCGCCTTTTTAAAAGTCGACATTCTCGAGGCTGTGTGGATTATTGGTATGACAACCTTGGTGGTTTCCTTTATCGGTATAAAGAGCGGTCATTTTTTAGGGAAAAAATTCAAAAGCAAAGCCGAAATTTTTGGCGGTTTAGTGCTGATTATTATGGGGATTAAAGTCTTATTTGAACACGGTGTTTTCGCATTTTAAGGTGCGATTCTTTTCACTTTCGATTATAATTTTGAAAATTTTGTCTTTCTAAAAGGGTAAATATGTTAATTGAAAAAATGCATGGTGCGGCAAACACCAAAATTGCGAAATTTATTCTCGGGCTTATTACCGTTTCATTTCTAGTGGGGGGAATGTCTGGTTATTTATTTAACACAAACGACACCTATGCTGCGAAAGTAAATGGTGAAACCATTTCTCAACAAACCTTTATGGAGCGTTACAACCAAGAATTTGAAACACGGGCGGCCCAAGAAGGTGAAGCATTTTTAACGCAATCCGACTCCCCTGCCTTTGTTAATGCATTGCGTCAAGGTTTAATTGAACGTTTAGTGGATCAAGAATTACTCCGTCAATATGCGAAAGAGCTCAAATTAAATGTCAGCGATGAAATGATTAAACGTGCAATCGTTTCTGATCCTAATTTTCAATCCAACGGAAAATTTGATAATGGGCTATACCAGCAAATTCTCGCACAAAACCGTTTAAATTCTGACACTTATGCAAGCATTTTGCGTGGCGCACTCACGTTGGAACAAATGCAAAAAGGCATCGCAGACAGTGAGTTTATGGTGCCGGTTCAAGTAAAAGAAAATGCACAGGTTTTCTTTCAAAAACGTATTGCACGTTTAGCCACCCTACCGCTTTCAGAAGCAATGACAAAACAAACGGTTTCTGAAGATGAAGTAAAAAACTACTATGAAGCCAATCAAAAAGCCTTTGTACAACCTGAGCAAGTAAAAGTGCAATATCTTCAAGTTTCTGCGGATGATGTTGCCAAAGGCATTCAAGTGAGCGATGTTGAGATTGCCCAATATTACCAAGATAATAAAGCACAATTTATCTCTCAGCGTTTAGCCCATATCCAATTTTCCGACGAACAAGCGGCACAATCCGCTTATCAAGCCTTACAAAATGGCGCAAGCTTTGCTGAGCTGGCCAAGGCCCATTCCTTAGATAAAATTTCAGGGGAAAATGGTGGTGAACTGGGTTGGGTGAATGCAAACGAATTACCTAAAACCTTCGAAGATACAGCGATTACACTTCCGGTTGGGAAATACAGTGAGCCGGTCAATGTTGATGGCAATTTTCACATTATTTTAGTGCAAGAACGTAAAGAAAAACCATTAGATGAAGTGAAAACCCAAATTGCCGATCTTGTGCGTAAATCACTCTTGGAAAATCGTTTTTATTCCATTGAGAAAAATGTGCGTGAAAAAGCCTTTGAAGACAGCAAATCCTTAGAAGCCGCCGCACAAGCAGCGGGAGTCACCGTTCAACAAAGTGATTATTTTTCCCGTAAAAATATCCCAGCTGAATTAAACTTCCCTAACGTCGTTTCTGCTATTTTTGATTCAGACATTGCCAATGGTGGTGCAAATTCCGAACCATTGAACGTAGGCGAACAACACTTCGTTGTCGTTCGTGTGTTAGATCATAAAGCGGAAGGGGTGAAATCATTAGATGAAGCGAAAGCAGAAATTGAAAGTTTCTTAAAACGTGAGAAAGCCGAAAAAGCCTTAATGGCAACTGCAACACAATTAGTGGATGAACTACCAAGCCAGCCGAATAAGTTACCGGAAGGTATCACATTCAGCTCACCACAAACCTTCAGTTTTGTTGAAACCCAAGATCCGATTTTAACCAATGGTATTTTCTCAATGGTAAAATCAGAACAGGGAAAAACAGTATATAAAGTGGTACGCAACAGTAAAGGTGATGTGATTGTTGCCGCACTTGAAAAGGTGGAAGAAGGCACACTAAATGAACAGGAATTGGCACAATTTGGTGCTCAATTAAGCCAAGCTCGCCAATTTGAATTGCGCACGCAACTATTACAAGCTTTGCGTGATAAAGCACAAATCGAAATAAACGATGCCTTCATTAAACAAGAAGACGAAAATTAATGATAAAAGCCTATGTTTTCATAGGCTTTTTTACTAAAGAAAGGAAAATTGCAATTCAATATAATTTTTGATAAAAAGTGCGGTAGCTTTCAACCGCATTTCTCATTGATGGAAGGAAATCCTATGGCAGAAGAAACTATTTTTAGCAAAATTATCCGGAAAGAAATTCCGGCGAATATTGTGTATCAAGATGAACTTGTCACTGCGTTTCGTGATATTGCACCGCAAGCAAAGACCCATATTTTAATCATTCCGAATAAGTTAATCCCCACAGTCAATGATGTGACGGAACAAGATGAAGTTTCTCTTGGGCGTTTATTCACCGTAGCGGCTAAATTAGCCAAACAAGAAGGGATTGCAGAAGATGGTTATCGCCTTATCGTCAATTGTAATCAGCATGGCGGGCAAGAAGTCTTCCATATTCATATGCACCTTGTCGGGGGAGAACCCTTGGGTAAAATGTTAGGTAAATCATGAAGCGTTCACTGATTATTTTTGCAAGCCTTGTATTGGCAGCTTGTTCAAGTTCTATTCCGAATTTGAACCACACAAATCGCCCTATTTTGAATATTGCGGCCGAACTTGCCCCTTCAATAGAAGCTAAAGTGGATTCAACTTCCGCTTGGGTAAAAAATAAAAGTACGCAACCACGCCATGTAAATTACCATCTTTTTTGGTATAACGAACAAGGTGTAACACAGGTCTGGGCACAACAAAAAGAAAGTATCGAGGGTCGATTATATTTACCGCCGCAAGAGAAACAGTTTATTGAGCTTGCCAAACCAACACCAGAAAGCACAAATTATCGCCTTTATTTACAATAAATTATGTCAACATTATTAATCGATCTCGAAAGCTATGAGCTTACCCAAGAGGAAGTCGAATTACTGGCACACCCTTTGGTGGCGGGGCTTATTTTGTTTACTCGTAATTTTTACGATCGTCAGCAAATTCAACATCTTATTTCATCTGTCCGTCAGCGTGTGAAAAAACCACTATTGATTACGGTAGACCAAGAAGGGGGACGGGTACAACGTTTCCGAGAGGGTTTCACTCAATTACCGGCAATGCAAGCGTTTGCGGCTTTATCTAAAAATCCTCAGCAACAGCAGGTTTGGGCATATGAAGCTGGTTGGCAAATGGCGGCAGAAATGATAGCCCTTGATATTGATTTAAGCTTTGCGCCCGTTTTAGATTTAGGCCATGAATGTCGTGCTATTGGCGACCGGAGTTTTTCAAATAACGTTAAAAGTGCGGTTAATTTAGCCGGTGTTTTCATTGATGGTATGCATCAAGCCGGCATGGCAACAACCGGTAAACATTTTCCCGGGCATGGTCATGTGTTAGCGGACTCTCACTTAGAAACCCCGTATGATGAAAGACCTCGGGATGAGATTTTCAGCCAAGATATTCAACCTTTCCAACAATTAATTCAACAGGGAAAATTAGATGCCATTATGCCCGCCCATGTGATTTATTCACAATGTGATAGCCAACCGGCAAGCGGCTCGGAGTACTGGTTAAAAAATATTTTACGATCACAATTACATTTCAACGGTGCGATTTTTTCCGATGATCTTGGCATGAAAGGGGCGGGATTTATGGGCAATTTTGTTGAACGAAGTGAAAAAGCCTTAAATGCCGGTTGTGATTTATTATTACTTTGTAACGAGCGGGAAGGCGTGATTCAAGTTCTTGATCATTTAACATTAACAGAAACCCAATCACATTTTGCTCAGCGACAAGCTCGTTTAAGCACTCTATTTAAAAAGAAATCCCTCACTTGGGAAGCATTGACGAAAAGCGCACGTTGGTTAAAAAATCATGAAAAACTGACCGCATTTCAGCAAGAATGGTTAGCGCAAAAAGTATGATTTGTCATCATTATCAAAAGGGAGATTGTCGCTCTTGCCAATGGCTTGAAATGCCTTATGAGCGACAACTTTCTGAAAAGACAGTCCATCTTAAAAATCAGCTTTCTTATTTAAACTGCGAAAAGTTAGTTTGGTTCCCGCCTTTTCAATCTTCACAAACAGCATTTCGTAATAAAGCCAAAATGGCGGTGAGTGGCGCGGTAGAACGGCCGATTTTTGCTCATCCTCAAGGTGTCGTGGATCTATGCGACTGCCCTTTATATCCTACGCAGTTTAAAAGGATTTTTCCGATTATTAAGGATTTTATCGGACGAGCCGGTTTAGTCCCCTATAACGTAGAAAAACGAAAAGGCGAACTAAAATATATTTTTCTAACAGAAAGCCGTGCAACAGGAAAATTGATGTTACGGTTTGTACTGCGTTCTGAAAGTAAGCTACATCTCATCCGTCGTGAACTTGAAGCGCTTTTAGCAAAGCTTCCACAGCTTGAAGTGGTAAGTATTAACTTACAGCCTCAGCACGCCGCTATTTTGGAAGGTGAAGAAGAAATTTTTTTAACAAAACAACAGCATTTGCAAGAAAATTTTAACGATGTGCCACTTTTTATCCGCCCTCAAGGTTTTTTTCAAACCAATCCAAGGGTGGCGGCAGGGCTTTATGCCACAGCCCAACAGTGGATCACTTCATTACCTATCATGAGAGTTTGGGATTTATTTTGTGGTGTAGGCGGCTTCGGCTTGCATTGCGCTAAAGCTTTACAAGAAGTCAAATCCCATCCTATTGAACTGACAGGAATTGAAATTTCTCCCTCTGCAATTTTGGCGGCCAAAATGTCTGCCCAAGCATTGGGTATGGAAAAAATAACCTTTCAATCTTTAGATGCACCCAATTTTGCGTTAAATCAACATGAAAATAAGCCTGATTTAGTCATTGTTAATCCACCACGTCGTGGCATTGGTCAAAAATTAAGTGAATTTCTCAATGAAATGCAACCTCACTTTATTTTATATTCTAGTTGCAATGCCGTTTCGATGGGCAAAGATTTAGCACACCTAACACATTATCAACCAACGAAAATCCAGCTTTTTGATATGTTTCCGAACACCGCACATTATGAAGTTCTACTACTGTTAGAATGTATCAAAAGCGAGAAAACCAGTGCTTATAAAACAACACAAAAATAGCCAAATCACGATGCTGTATGAATTATCGTACTTTCTAGCGCAATCCTGAAAAGGCTAATCTGAATTAAGAAATAAAATTTCTACTTACTGATGCTTTAGGTAAGAATGGAAAATTAAAAATTGAGTGACAACTTTAATGATTATTTTAAGTGAAGTGGTGGGTCGTGAAGGATTCGAACCTTCGACCAACGGATTAAAAGTCCGCTGCTCTACCGACTGAGCTAACGACCCAAATATAGGATTTTAAAGGAGTTTTTATAAAATTGAGATTTTATAAAATGGTGCCCGAAGCCAGACTTGAACTGGCACGCCTCGAAAGGCGAGGGATTTTAAATCCCTTGTGTCTACCGATTCCACCACTCGGGCAAATTGGAGCGGGAAACGAGGCTCGAACTCGCGACCCCGACCTTGGCAAGGTCGTGCTCTACCAACTGAGCTATTCCCGCATAGCTATCGTTAAATAGCGAGGCGTATTTTACTGATTTATGACATAGTGTCAAACGAAAATAGTAAAAAAGCGATTAATTGATTAAAAATAACTCAAAAAAAGTGCGGTTGAAATTAACCGCACTTTATAAGATTTCAATTATTTATTTGGTGTTTGCATAAATCGGAAGAAATCACTATTAGGTTTTAAGATCATCATATTATCCGAATTAGCAAAACTCGTTTCATAGGCTTTTAGGCTACGCACAAAACTAAAGAACTGTGGATGTTGCGAGAAAGCATCAGAATAAAGTTTTGCCGCTGTCGCATCCCCCGAACCTCGTAATTCTTGTGCAGTTTTATTGGCATTTGCCAAAATCAAGGTAACTTTACGATCCACATCAGCTTGGATAAATGCCGCTTTTTCTTTACCTTGTGAACGATGTTCACGCGCCACCGCATCTCGCTCTGCCCGCATACGTTGGTAAATGGAAGAAGAAACCTCATCCGGTAAATTAATTTGTTTCACACGAACATCAACTACTTCAATACCGAGTTCAGCCGTACTATCCTGCCCTGAATTTAAGGCTTTTTTCGCTCCCTCCATCAGCTCTCCACGAGTACCTGAAACGATATCTTTAATGGTGCGTGTACCGATTTCCGAACGTAAACGGTCATTGACTTTACGGCTTAATAAACTAGCGGCTTGACTATAATCGCCCCCACCGGTTGAAGTATAGAAACGACCAAAATCGCTGATTTTCCATTTCACATAGGAATCCACCAATAAGTCTTTTTTCTCTACGGTAACAAAACGGGTTGCTGAACCATCGAGTGTGCGGATACGGGCATCCAACACTTTAATGCTATCAATGAGCGGGATTTTAAAATGTAGCCCCGGCTCATACACGACAACTTTATTATCCGCATCACGTTGCACTTTGTTAAAACGCAACATAATACCTCTCGTGCCTTCTGTGACCACAACGATACTCGAATAAATCACCGCCACGATAACCAAAATAACGGGGAATAAAAATTTACGCATTAGTTAAATCTCCCTTGGCGAACCGGCTCAACCTTGTTAGAGTGAGTGAGGTTGGGTTGAGTAAGGTTGGATTGCGTTTCTGATGGTGCTAAAACAGGGGTAGAATTGACCGCACTTTGCGATTTATTCTGTTCCATTTTTTTCCCCATAATTTGTTCAAGAGGTAATACGGTCAAATTGTTACCATGATTTCCATCTAACATCACTTTCGGGGTATTCGCCATCACTTTTTCCATCGTTTGAATATACAAACGCTCGCGTAATAACTCCGGTGAAGCTTTAAATTCCGGTAATAAACGTTGTAAACGCTCTACTTCCCCTTGCGCATCCAATACAATTCGGTCTTTGTAAGCCGTTGCTTCTTCCACAATACGCTGTGCATCACCACGAGCAATAGGCTCTTTTTCACGGGCGTAAGCTTCCGCCTCACGGATAAAGCGTTGTTCGTCTTCCTGCGCTTTAATGGCATCATCAAAGGCGTCTTTCACCTCTTCCGGTGGGCGTGCAGACTGGAAGTTCACGTCAATCACCTCGATCCCCATATCATAAGGTTTGATGATCTCATTTAAGGCTTTCCAAGTATTTTCACGCACGACCGCACGACCGGTAGTGAGAATATCGTCCATTGTCATATGGCCGACAACATAGCGTAACGCACTATCTGTTGCTTGATTTAAACTATCATCCGCATTGGTAACGCTGAAACGATATTTTGCCGGATCTTGCACACGATATTGCACCGTCATTTCGACTTTCACCATATTTTCATCTTGAGTGAGCATTGCACCTTGGGTTCTCAGCTCTTTCACTTGTTCGACATTAACCGGTAAAACTTTATCCACAAAAGTCGGTTTCCAGTTTAAACCCGGTTGAACAATGGAATGTAGCTCACCAAAACGTAATACAACGCCTCGTTCTGCTTCTTTAATGGTATAAAAACCGCTCGCTCCCCAAACAATCACGCCTAATACAGCCGCAATAGGGAGGGCTTTATTAACGTTGAATGGAACAGAAGAAGGCGAATTACCACCGCCATTATGTTGACCGCTTTTTTTATTCTTTCCACCACCTAGTTTTTTTAACAGATTATTAAAAATCTCTTCAATATCCGGTGGGGATTGTTCTTGATTACCACGATTTTGGTTTGAATCCCATCCGTTATTTGATGAGTTTTCGGGCTTTTGCTCATTGCTCTGCCCCGGCTTGCCCCAAGGATCTTGCCCTGAACCATTTTGCGACATGTCTTTCTCCATTTGTCAAAAAATTGTGACGAGTTTATCGAAATAATGGGGGTTCGTCTATTAAAATACAAGGGATTTCCGTAAGAAAAATCCTTGAATATTTTCAAGCACTTTTAGCTTTCATTGACCTGATAACGAATGATTTTTGAAGGTTTTTTCGGCACTAAAACGCCCCCCTCCCAACAGAAAAACTGCACTTGATTTTGCCGTTGATTGGTAAAAGCAGCGAAATAAAAAGGAAAGGCTTCGCTAAAAAAAAGTTCTCCGGGTGGGCAATGTTGAGAAAAAATTTTTTGTTCGTAAGGTAAATGGCGAACTTCCGATAACTTTACAATCCCCACACCTTGGGATTTCAATACGGCCTCACGCAAACACCAACTGCGATAAAAGGCACTTTCGGCATTTGTCTGTTGCTCAAACCATGCCATTTCCTCTTGAGGTGCAAAATGTGCCATCAGTGCAGGAAAGTCCCGAGATTTGGGGACTTCAATGTCAATGCCGACCACATTTGGTTTTTCAGGATTTATCGCCAATATCACGGCGACCCAGTCTGCGGAATGGCTAATATTAAAGTCTATCCTCTCATGAGGAAAATAAGGGCGTCCGCTTTCTGTACGCGAAATATGGCCAAGCAGTGCGGTGTCTTTCCCAGCCCTTTTTAACAATTGCCATAATAAAAAATGGGCTAATTGACGACATTGATGACGTTGCTGTACCCGCTCATGCTGAGCATTAAATGTCAGTAATTTTTCAGGAACCTGTTCAATAGGGATGTCGTGAAAAGGATAAGGTTGGTGAATATTCGCGTAAGCAATGAAAGTTGTCATAAGCAAGTGTGGAAAAGTGCGGTCAAAATTAACCGCACTTTTTGTTATTTTGACATGATGTCCTGTTATTTCAACAAATAAGCACGCAATTGCGCAAAATCATTGTCCATTTCATCAGAAAGCAATGGCAATTTGTTGTGTTTATCCAAAGCTTCGGGTAACGGCAATTCAAGATTGAGAATTCGCTCAACGGATTCTTTAAATTTTGCCGGATGTGCGGTGCAAAGGAAAATACCGGTTTCTCCCGCCTGAAGTTTATCTTTTAACAGCTGATAAGCAATTGCACCATGTGGTTCGCAAATATAACCGGTTTTGTGCATCGCTTTTAAGGTGTCTTCTGTTTGTGCATCGGTGAGCATGCCTGAGTCTAATTCGGCTAAACGCCAGCCATTACGTTTGAATAATTCTTCCACTCGTGGCCAGTTGTTTGGACGGCTGACATCCATTGCATTAGAAAGGGTTGCAACGGTGGCTTTCGGCGCCCATTCGCCGGATTGGAGATAACGAGGCACTGTATCATTCGCATTGGTTGATGCGACAAAACGTTTGATCGGTAAACCTAAGGTTTTGGCAATTAATCCTGCGGTTAAATTACCAAAATTGCCACTTGGCACGGAAACCACAACATTATCACGTTTTTCTTTTGGCAATTGGGCCACCGCTTCAAAATAATAACAAACTTGTGCAAGTAAACGGCTGATATTGATGGAGTTGGCTGAATTTAATCCAATTGCCTCACGCAATTTTGCATCATCAAAGGCTTGTTTTACCAATGCCTGACAGGCATCGAAATCACCATTAATGGCAACAGTGCGGATATTTCCCCCAAGGGTACAGAACAATTTTTCTTGTAGTGGGCTGATTTTTCCTTTTGGATATAAAATCACCACATTAATATTTTCTAATCCGTAAAAAGCATGGGCAACAGCAGCACCGGTATCGCCTGAGGTCGCCGTTAAAATGGTGATTTTGCCATCACCTCGCACTGCAGCCAAAGCTTGTGCCATAAAACGCCCGCCAAAGTCTTTAAACGCCAATGTCGGCCCATGGAAAAGTTCTAAAGCATAAATATCTTCTTCTACTTTTTGCAACGGTGCAGGGAAAGTGAAGGCATTTTTCACCATGGCATTGAGAGTTTCCGCTGGAATTTCATCACCAATGATAGCAGAAAGAATTTTTTGGCTGCGTTCGACTAACGGAAGATCCAATAATTCGTTGATATTGGAAAGTTGCGGAATGATTTCCGGAAAGAATAAACCTTGATCTTTTCCAAGCCCTTGGCGTACTGCTTGGGCAAAATTAACTTGTTCTTCCGAGTGTTTAATATTGTATAGCTTCATAATTAATCCATTTTTAAATTGACTATTTCGTTCTATGGTTCAAGTAAAATGATAAAAGTGCGGTTCATTTTACGGCGTTTTTGGTATAAAAGACGTTAACCACACTTTTATGCGCTGATTAGCTAATCTCTCTTGCGCCCTCATTATCCACCTTGCATACATGAACAAATCCCTCATTATTTTGCAAATAATGATGTTCAAGATAAGTAGCAAGTTTGGTTGCTGTTTGTAAATCAGAAGCAATGGAGAAGATGGTCGGGCCTGAGCCTGAAATGCCGGTAGCAAGCGCCCCTAAATCACGGGTTGCCTGTTTGACCTCCGCAAAATTAGGCAATAATGATTCACGATAAGGTTCAGCAATCACATCTTTCATCATCATCGCCGCTAAGTTTTCTTGGCGGGTGTGGCAGGCATGAACAAAACCACCTAAATGGCGACCATGGGCAATCACATCTTGTCGTGTATAACTTTTAGGGAGAATCGCACGGGCTTCGGCAGTAGAAACCTCAATTCCCGGGTAAGCCAAAACCCAATACCAATTGTCAAAAAACGGCAGTTTTTGACAAATATTACCGAGGGATTGCACCATAAATTGCACGCCGCCAAGATAGCAAGGCGCAACGTTATCATAGTGAATAGAGCCCGAAATGCGCCCTTCCAATTCCCCCATCATTTCAAGCAATTCCATTTTGGAAAAAGGCTCATCATGGAATCGGTTTAATGCCACTAATGCTGCCACAATAGAGCAAGCGCTAGAACCTAAGCCTGAGCCTATCGGCATATTTTTTTCAAGCGTTAAACGTAACGGCTTGATGTTTCTACCACGCAACTTTAATTGCTCACTGAATAAAACATAGGCTTGATAAACAATGTTTTTTTGCGGTTCTTTAGATAATTTACGGACAAAATAGCCTGCGCTTTCCAATTCAAACCCACTGGCAATGGATTCAATTTGAATCACATCACCCAATAATGAACCATTAATAGGGGAAATTGCCGCCCCTAGCGTGTCAAAGCCGACACTGATGTTTGCGCTGGATGCAGGTGCATAAATTCGTAACATCATCCATCCTCATTAGTGTTGTAATGTTCTTAAAATATCAGCGAAGATACCGGCAGCAGTGACTGCATTACCCGCACCGTAACCGCGTAATAATAATGGAATCGGCTGATAATAGCGAGTGTAGAACGCCAAGGCATTTTCACCGTCTTTCACTTTATAAAGCGGGTTGTTTTGATCAACCGCAACAATGGAAACTTTGCATTTCCCTTCATTAATTTGTCCCACATAGCGCAATACCTTTCCTTCCGCTTTCGCCGCCTCCACACGAGCTTTAAAATCAGCATCAAGTTGTGGCAGCATTGCCATAAATTCATTAGCCGATTTCCCCTCTGAGAAACCTTGTGGCAACACGCCTTCCACTTCCACATCGGAAAGTTCTAATTCTAATCCGGCTTCACGGGCAAGAATAAGGAGTTTACGAGCCACATCTTGACCGGATAAATCATCACGGGGATCCGGTTCGGTGAAACCTTTTTCTCGGGCAAGAGCGGTCACCTCCGATAAAGAAAATCCCTCTTCCAATTTACCAAAAATAAAAGATAGTGAGCCGGATAAAATCCCTTCAAAACGCTCTAACTCATCACCGGCAGCAAGAAGATTTTGTAAGTTTTCAATCACCGGTAAACCCGCGCCCACATTGGTTTCATATAAAAACTTATGCTGACTTGCCTGCGCATTTTTGCGTAATTCGTGATAATAGGTAAGATCCCTTGTATTGGCTTTTTTATTCGGTGTTACAACGTGAAAGCCTTCTTTTAGAGCACGAGCATAAAGCCCCGCAACGGATTCGGCAGAGGTGCAATCAACAAAGACAGGATTGACCACATGATGCAGTTTAATGAATGAAAGTAAAACATCAAAGTCAGAAGGCTGAGTTGCATTTTCAAGATCGGTTTTCCAATTTTCTAAATTTAACCCGTTTTCATTGAGCAGCATTTTATTGGAGTTGGCAATAGCGCAAATGCGAATTTCAATGTCCTTCTTCGCTAAGTACTCCTTTTGGCGCTTTACCTGCTCTATCAACTCGCCACCGACACCGCCAACGCCGACCAAAAACATATCCACCACTTTTTTATTATTAAAAAGGGCTTGGTGCGTGGCTTTCACTGCTTCAATAGCTTTATTTTGTGGCACGACAGCAGAAATAGAGCGTTCGCTCGAACCCTGTGCAATAGCAACAATGCTGATATTCGCTTGGGCTAATGCAGAGAAGAAACGGGCGGCAATCCCTTTTGCCTCTTTCATTCCATCGCCTACCACAGAGATAATGGATAAATCTTTAATCACTTCAATCGGTTCTAATTGCTGAGCCGCCAGTTCGTGAGAAAATTCATTCTCAAGCACCGCTTTCGCGGCTTCTGAAGATTTCACCGGCACACAGAAACTGATGCTGTACTCAGAGGAAGATTGGGTAATTAAAATCACAGAAATACCGGCACTCGACATCGCTGAAAAGACACGAGCCGCCATACCGACCATACCTTGCATTCCCGGGCCGGAAACATTAAACATCGCCAAATTATCTAAATTGGTGATCCCTTTTACCTGCAAATCTTCTGATTTCACATTGCCGTCAATGATCGAACCCGGTGCTGAAGGGTTACCGGTATTTTTGATCACACAAGGAATATTTTGTGGCAATAATGGGCCAATAGTACGAGGGTGAATTACTTTTGCCCCAAAATAAGAAAGCTCCATGGCTTCACGATAAGAAAGGGTTGGCAATAATCGTGCATCCGGCACTAAACGGGGATCACAGGTATAAACACCGTCCACATCCGTCCAAATTTCACATACCCTTGCATTCAAACAAGCTGCTAAACAAGCCGCAGAATAATCCGATCCATTACGGCCTAATAACACCAGTTCTCCTTTCTCATTACCCGCAGTAAAGCCTGCCATTAATACCACTTTATCTTTTGCAATACTTGCTGCATTAACCCGTTTTGTGGATTCGGCAATTTCAACGGAGGATTCTAAATACCCCCCTTTTGCCAATAATTGTTTGACCGGATCTACAATATGTACACTGTACCCCCGGGCTTCAAACCAAGCTTTCATCATCGCAATAGAGAGTTTTTCCCCCCGACAATCAATAGTGGCTTTCACTGCATCCTCAACTTTACCGGCTTGGCGAATTTCTTCCAACAAGCCTTTAATTTGAGCAAATTCCGCATCAATCAGTGCTTTTGTACCAGCTAAGTCAAATTGATTATTTTCTGCATGTAAGCCATTAATAATATGATAGAAAATATCGAGTGCTTCGTTGAAATGCGTGTCGGTGGGTTGATTTAATGCGGCTTTTTCAGAGAGGGCAACAAGGTGATTGGTAATTTTTGCCGGAGCGGATAAAACGCCTGCAGCCTGCTCTTCCAAATGGGCTTGTTCAATCAGCTTGGCTGCCTGAGAAAAACGTTCAGGATTCGCAAGCGAAGTGCCGCCAAATTTGAGTACGCGCATATTAATTCTCCTAAAGATGTTGTATTTTTAAAATTGATAAAAAAACCCGCATTCAGTTGAATTGCGGGTTTTCGGTATCCTATTTTCTATGCATTAACAACCCGCACCATTAAACATCGTAATGGTCATCATAATAATGGTCGTGCGGTTAAAAGTGCGGTGGTTTTTCATGGTGTTTTTGCGTTCAAAACGAATGTGCTAGAAATACTGAAATTTCCTTAACTTGTCAAACAGAAAATGATAATTCACCGGAAATTTTCTTGTTCGCTTAAATTTCGTGTAAACTAACCGCACTTTGAACAAGGAGAATTGAATGGATATTCAACATCATTTACAACACATTCAACAAACGATTCACCGCCTATGCGATCACGCTCAACGGCCTGCAAATTCAGTAAAGTTATTGGCGGTGTCTAAAACTAAACCGGTGTCCGATATTCTTACGGCTTATCAAGCAGGACAAATCGCTTTCGGTGAAAATTATGTGCAAGAAGGTGTAGAGAAAATTCAATATTTTGAGGCGCAAGGCATCGCACTGGAATGGCATTTTATCGGCCCTTTGCAATCCAATAAAAGCCGATTGGTTGCGACACATTTCGATTGGATGCAAACCCTTGATAGAGCCAAAATCGCCCAACGATTGAATGAACAACGCCCCGCCAATAAAGCCCCATTAAATGTGTTAATTCAAATTAATATTAGTGATGAAGAAAGTAAATCCGGTATTGCGCCTGAAGCCATGCTTGAGCTTGCAAAACAAATCGAAAATTTACCGCACTTACGGCTGCGTGGATTAATGGCTATTCCAGCCCCAACCACAGAGATTGCCGAACAAGAAAAAAGCTTTAAAAAAATGGCAGCGTTATTTGAACAGCTCAAACAAGCCTTTCCACATCAGCCAATCGATACCCTTTCTATGGGAATGAGCGAGGATATGCCCAGTGCCATAAAATGTGGTTCAACAATGGTACGCATCGGTACTGCCATTTTTGGTGAACGGGATTATTCGGCAAAATAGAAAAACTTCCAAAAAAATAACCGCACTTTGGTGCGGTTATTTCTATCAACTCATGATTATTTCTTGCCTAACTGTGGCAACACAGAATTGTTAGTTGATGCAAGCAAACCCGTTTCGGCATAGATCCCCAATTTGCCACGGGTGTCGGCAACATCGAGATTACGCATGGTTAATTGACCGATACGATCAATTGGGTCGAATGGTGCATCTTCCACTTTTTCCATACTTAAACGTTCCGCTTCATAGGTTAAATTCGGCGATTCCGTATTTAAAATAGTGAAATCATTGCCACGGCGTAATTCTAAGGTTACCGTGCCGGTAATGGCCTTTGCTACCCAACGCTGTGCCGTTTCACGCAACATTAAGGCTTGCGGATCAAACCAGCGACCTTGATACAATAAACGGCCTAAACGCAAACCGTTAATGCGATATTGCTCAATGGTGTCTTCATTATGGATACCGGTCACTAAACGCTCATAAGCGATATGTAATAATGCCATTCCCGGTGCTTCATAAATACCACGGGATTTCGCTTCAATAATACGGTTTTCGATTTGGTCTGACATCCCTAAACCATGACGGCCACCAATGCGGTTCGCCTCTTGCATCATTTCGACTGAATCATCAAAGCGTTGTCCGTTTAACGCTACCGGTACGCCTTCTTCAAAGGTTACGGTGACGGTTTCCGGTTTGATTTCAACACTTTCATCCCAAAACGCAACACCCATGATAGGTTTAACGATCTTCATCCCAGTGCTTAATTCTTCCAAATCTTTCGCTTCGTGGGTCGCACCTAGCATGTTGGAATCCGTTGAATAGGCTTTTTCAACGGACATTTTGTAGTCAAATCCGTTCTCAATTAAGAATTGTGACATTTCTAAACGGCCACCTAATTCGTGAATAAACTGATCGTCCAACCAAGGTTTATAAATTTTTAATTTTGGATTAGTTAATAAACCATAGCGATAAAAACGCTCGATATCATTACCTTTGAAGGTAGAACCGTCACCCCAAATATTCACATCATCTTCTTTCATTGCGGCAACAAGCATCGTACCGGTTACCGCACGCCCAAGGGGAGTCGTATTAAAGTAAGGAATACCGCCTGTTGAAATATGAAATGCACCACACTGAATTGCCGCAATCCCTTCATGCACAAGCTGTGCACGGCAATCAATTAAACGGGCATTTTCAGCCCCATAAGCCATGGCTTTTTTAGGGATCGCATTATAATCCTCTTCATCAGGCTGACCTAAATTCGCTGTGTAAGCATAAGGCACGGCCCCTTTTTGACGCATCCAAAGTAATGCCGCACTGGTATCTAACCCCCCAGAGAAAGCAATACCGACTTTTTGACCTTTTGGTAAACTTTGTAAAATCGTATTTGACATATTTTTCCTTACTTGATGTTATTTTGAATATTTAATCATTTTAAATGAATAAAAACTCGCAAAAATATAACCGCACTTTTTTCATTTGTCCAGTGCTTTCCGAATTTAACGATGTATTTTTCTCATCCCTTTGCATCATAAAAATCCCTGCTTTCTCGAGCAGGGATTTCTCGCATTATTGTGTCAACAGATCCAAGGCTTCTTGGTATTTCGCAACCGTTTTTTCAATCACATCGGCAGGGACTTTCGGTGCAGGGGGTTGTTTGTTCCAACCACTGTTTTCTAACCAGTCACGCACAAATTGCTTATCAAAAGAAGGGGGATTTGTTCCTTCTTGATAAGTTTCAACGGACCAAAAACGGCTGGAATCCGGCGTAAGCACTTCATCCATTAACGTTAGCGTGCCGTTTTCGTCTAAACCGAATTCAAACTTCGTATCACAAATAATAATGCCTTTAGTGAGCGCATACTCCGCTGCGGCGGTATAAAGTGCAATGGCCTTTTCTTTCACTTGTGCGGCCAAATCTACGCCAATTAATTTTTCACATTCTTCATAGCTAATATTGATATCGTGGTTTCCCACTTCTTCTTTGCTTGAAGGGGTAAAAATAGGTTTGGGCAATTTGCTTGCTTCCACCAATCCTTCCGGCAATTTCAAACCGCAAATCGTACCGGTTTGTTGGTAATCCTTTAACCCGCTTCCGGTTAAATAACCACGCACGATGGATTCGATTTTAATCGGATTCAAACGCTTGCAAACCACCGCTCTGTCCTTCACAAAATCGGCTTCTTCCTTTGGCAACACATCATAAACGGAATCGCCTGTGAAATGATTGGGCATAATGTGTGCTAATTTGTTAAACCAAAAGTTTGAAATTTGTGTCAGGATTTCACCTTTTCGTGGAATGGGATCATCTAAAATCACATCAAAGGCGGAAAGACGATCTGTGGCGACCATCAACATTCGCTTATCATCAATTTCATAAAGATCACGTACTTTGCCGGAGTAGATTTTTTTCAGACTGAGAATTTGTTGTGTCATGGTTTGCACCTTTTTATTGCGATAAAAAAATCGGCGCACATTGTACCTCACTTTTTAAGCAAACGTTTGCTATTTTTGAAAAAATAATGAAATTCGCTGAATTTGCCAATTTAATTTGAGCAAAATGCCAAAATCAGCGAGAATAGCGGACATTTTTTACCAACAAGAGAAGATCATGACTTATCCTCAAGAAGTGAATAAACGCAGAACATTTGCGATTATTTCCCACCCCGATGCGGGTAAAACCACGATTACCGAAAAAGTGCTTTTATATGGTAATGCCATTCAAACCGCCGGTTCTGTAAAAGGCAAAGGCGCGACAGCACACGCCAAATCCGACTGGATGGAAATGGAAAAGCAACGGGGTATTTCAATTACTACCTCTGTGATGCAATTTCCTTATAATGACTGCTTGGTAAACTTACTCGACACCCCAGGACACGAGGATTTCTCTGAAGATACCTACCGCACCTTAACGGCAGTGGACAGCTGCCTGATGGTGATTGACGCAGCCAAAGGGGTTGAGGAACGGACAATTAAATTAATGGAAGTCACCCGCCTGCGTGATACGCCGATTATCACCTTTATGAATAAACTGGACCGTGATATTCGTGACCCCATGGAATTATTGGACGAGGTGGAAAATGTGCTGCAAATTCGTTGTGCGCCTATCACTTGGCCAATCGGCTGCGGTAAATTGTTTAAAGGTGTTTATCATCTCAGCAAAGACGAAACCTATTTATATCAATCAGGGCAAGGTTCAACCATTCAAGAAGTGCGTATTGTAAAAGGCTTGAATAATCCAGAACTGGATGCGGCAGTCGGCGATGATTTAGCTCAACAATTACGAGATGAACTGGAATTAGTGCAAGGGGCAAGCAATGAGTTTGAATATGATGCCTTTATCAAAGGTGAGTTAACCCCTGTCTTTTTTGGAACAGCACTGGGCAATTTCGGTGTGGATCACTTCCTTGACGGTTTAACAGAATGGGCGCCTAAACCACAGGCTCGCCAAGCAGATACCCGCACGGTGGAAAGCTCAGAAGAAAAATTTACCGGTTTTGTGTTCAAAATCCAAGCCAATATGGATCCAAAACACCGAGACCGTGTCGCCTTTATGCGTGTGGTATCCGGCAAATATGAAAAAGGAATGAAATTAAAGCACGTTCGTATCGGTAAAGATGTAGTGATCTCCGATGCCTTAACCTTTATGGCAGGCGATCGCTCACATGCAGAAGAAGCCTATGCCGGCGATATTATCGGTTTGCATAACCATGGCACAATCCAAATTGGCGATACCTTCACCCAAGGCGAAAATCTAAAATTTACGGGTATTCCAAACTTTGCGCCTGAACTTTTCCGCCGAATTCGCCTGAAAGATCCCCTCAAACAAAAGCAGCTATTAAAAGGGTTAGTGCAACTTTCCGAAGAAGGTGCTGTGCAGGTGTTCCGTCCACTTATCAATAATGATTTAATCGTAGGTGCGGTGGGCGTATTGCAATTTGATGTGGTCGTTTCCCGCCTGAAAACAGAATACAATGTAGAAGCCATTTACGAAAATGTGAACGTGGCAACTGCACGTTGGGTTGAATGTAGCGATGGCAAAAAATTTGAAGAATTTAAACGTAAAAACGAGCAAAATTTAGCCTTAGACGGCGGTGATAATCTCACTTATATCGCCCCAACTATGGTGAATTTAAATTTAGCTCAAGAACGTTATCCTGACGTAGCGTTTTTCAAAACCCGTGAACACTAAAAAAGCGGTCAATTTTGACCGCTCTTTTCATATTACATTTTCTCTTTTTTCATTTCTTCTTTCATCATACTGTCAGATTTCATTTTCATGTCCTCTTTCATCATGCTGTCAGACTTCATTTTCATCTCATCTTTCATCATGCTGTCAGACTTCATTTTCATCTCCTCTTTCATCATGCTGTCGGATTTCATTGACATCTCTTTTTCACAACCCATTTTATCTTTTGAGCAATCTGCTGACATTGATGAGGCATAAGCACTACTTCCCAATAATACCGCCATACTGATAAATGCGCTTTTTAAGGTAATATTTTTCATTTTTAGTTTCCTCTTATAAGTGATACATTATTTTTCGAACGAAGTTAATTCATTCATTGATGTTAGACGAGGAAATTTTTCATTTCTTACAAATTTTTTAAAGGAATAACAATGCCTAATCAAATTTCTGAAAAGGAATTGTATGCCATTCGGCAGCAGATGCTGAAATTTGCAAAATTACAATTACACCACCATGAACTCGCTGAAGATCTTGTGCAAGAAGCCTTTTTAAGTGCATTTAAAAATATCACTCATTTTAAACGGGAGGCGGCATTTAAAACCTGGATGTTTGCTATTCTGAAAAATAAAATTATTGATTATTTCCGCCAGAAAGGACGATTGGTGTTAGAAAGTGAAATAGAAGAGGAAGAGGCACCCAATACCTTCTTTGATGAAGCCGGCCATTGGAACTTAGCTTATACCCCCAACTGTTTAAAGGATAATGAAGAAAAAGTGTATGCCGAAGAATTTTGGTTGATTTTTGAAACCTGTCTCACTTGCCTACCCGCTCAGCAAGCCCGAATTTTTATGATGCGTGAATTCTTAGACTTATCATCCGATGAGATTTGTCAAGAAATGCAGTTAACCACATCCAATTTACATACCACCCTTTATCGTGCCCGTTTACAACTACAACATTGTCTTTCCCGAAAATTATAAGGAGCCGCTATGCGTTGCCGTCAAGCGACAAAAATCATATCCGATTCTCATGAACGTCCGCTCAATTTACAAGAAAAGATCGGTTTACGTCTTCATTTAATGACCTGCTCCCATTGCCGTCATTTTAGACAAAATTGTGATGAACTAAGCCAATTAATGAAGGCATTTGCAAAAAATTCAAAAAATAACAAATAGGCGTTTATTTGCCCTAAAAAATCATTCAAAAATGACCGCACTTTTGGTGAATAGCCCGTTTTTTGCTATACTCGCACGCCATTTATTATTGAATAAAAAAGGAAAACCCAATGGAACACATGCCGACTTGCCCAAAATGCCAAGGTGAATATGTTTATCATGATTCAGTCAATTTCGTTTGCCCGGACTGCGGCTATGAATGGAACGGCACAGAAACAGTGGAAGTCGATGATGATCAACTTATTGTGAAAGACAGCAATGGCAACTTGCTTTCTGACGGTGATGATGTGCTTTTAATTAAAGATCTCAAATTAAAAGGCTCATCAGAAGTGTTGAAAAAAGGCACAAAATTCAAAAACATCCGTTTAGCCAAAGGCGATCACAACGTGGATTGTGGCAAGATTATGTTGAAATCCGAGTTTTTGAAAAAGGCATAGTAAGCATCACTAATTGATACCGCTAGAGCCATTATCTATAAAAAAACCTGCTTTTGAAATCACATTCAAAGCAGGTTTTTTATTGATTGAGTTCATTTTTAGCCGGTGTCGAATGATAAGTTCACCTTATTCGATTTTAGCCATCAATTATTAACATACTATATTTACAATTCCCACACAGGCAATGCCACTAAATCTCCAGATAACCATAATTTTTGTGGATATAAATTGATAATCACCCCATTACCAACCTGAATTTCCTCACTTGGTAAGTTTTCTTTCAAAAAACCAAAAGATTTTGCCATTTTTTTATCTGGCGATGCAGAAGTTTTTATTTCCACTGGATAAAGTGTGCGATCATATTCTATCAAGAGATCAATTTCTTTTTGGTTAGTATCCCGATAAAAGTAAATCGGTGGCTCAAGGCCATTGTTATAAAAAGATTTGATCACTTCACTCATAACGAAGGTTTCAAAAAATTGACCTCTTTTTGCTCCTTGAGAAATCGTTTCAGGTGTAAGCCATTTTGTGAGCCACGCCATCAATCCTGTATCAAGCATATAAACTTTAGGCGTTTTTACCACTCGTTTAAGATGATTATTGCTGTAGGGTTTAAGCAAATAAATGATCCCCGAGGTTTCAAGAATCGCTGTCCAACGTTTAATCGTATCAAGGGATACACCAACTTCTTGTGCTACATTGCTATAATTGAGCAATTCTCCACTTCGAGCAGCAATAGCGACCATAAAACGAGTGAAATCACTGAGGTTATTGATATGAGTTAAGCTACGAACATCCCGTTCAATGTAAGTAGATACATAGGATGCATAATAAATATCCCAGTTCGTTTCCTGTTCATAAAGACGTGGCATATAGCCCTGATGGATGATTTTCCAAATATTTTCAATGGGTTTTGAATACTTTTCTCGTTCGTTAAGATAATCTAAATGAGGAATAAAGGGAGGATAAAAATCCACCTGCTGAATTTCCCGTAGAGAAAAACCTTGCAGTTTCAGCACAGCAATCCGGCCCGCTAAGGTTTCTGTGACATTTTGCATTAACTGGAAAGCTTGCGATCCCGACAACAAAAATAACCCGTTTGTTTTTTGTGTATCAATCGCTAATTTAAGACTTGAAAAAAGCGCTGGCGCATATTGCACCTCATCCAAAATCAGTTTTCCTTTGTGATTTAACATAAACAAAGTAGGATCATTTCTTGCCATAGAAAGCAATATGGGATCATCAAAACTCACATAGTGATAATCTTTGCCAATATGTTGTAAAAGAGTAGATTTTCCTACCTGTCTTGGGCCGGTAACTAAAACTGCAGGAAACTGCTTCATTAAACTTTGCAATAAAGATTGCATTTGACGAATATAAAAAGACATAAAATTAAGTTTATTCTAAGATATGATCGTAGATTAAACTCATTTTTTAATCAAAAGTAAAGAAAAATCCAGTTTAATCTACGACAAAATCGTAAATTAAACTGGATTTAAGATAATAAAAAGTGCGGTTATCTCAAAATTTACTGAAATATTTAACCGCACTTTTTGCTCTTAATTTTCTTTCGGGGAGCTTGGTTTTCTCCGTTTTCCAATATTTTTCGTATCCTTGTGTCGCAATTTCACCTTTTTCTTTGCCGCTTCTTTTTTCTTTTCTTCGCGTTTGGTTTTAATGCGGGCTTTTTGTTTTTTCGTCACCGATTTAATTTCGCCGTCTTTCGGTGGTTTGGTGCGGGGTTCTAAGCCTTCCAAAATTCGCGCCTTTAGGATTTCTTCTGTATAACGCTTAATTTTGCCGAGTAATTTATAGTCATGCGCTTCCACAAAAGAAACTGCCGTCCCTTTTTTGCCTGCTCGAGCGGTGCGTCCAATACGATGTAGATAAGTGTCTGCACTGTATGGCAGATCGAAATTCATCACATGGCTAACATCATCAATGTCAATACCACGCGCTGCCACATCGGTTGCCACTAACACCGTTACCACATCTGATTTTAATTTATCAATGGCATGATTACGCTGGGTTTGTGCCATTTCCCCCTCCAAATAGGTGGAGCGAATTCCCCGCTTGCGTAAAATTTCTGCCAGCTCTCGTGCCGCTTCACGGCGGCGTACGAACACCACACCACGATGGACATTTTCTATTTCGATAAAACGTGCTAATAATTTCACTTTGTGTTCATAACTGTCAGCGTGGTAATACCACTGATTGATTTTCTTCCGCTCACGGCGGCTGGGTTCTGCGTCCACTTTTACGGGGTCATTAAGTAAACGTTCGGCAAAATCTACCAACAACTCGCCTTCAAGGGTGGCAGAAAACAAGAGGGTTTGTTTACGCCAACGGGTTTCCGCTGCAATTTTTTCCGCATCTTGCCCAAATCCCATTTGTAACATTCTGTCGGCTTCATCAAAAATGAGGATTTCCACCGAACGACAATCAAAATTTTCTTCCTGAATATACTGTAATAAGCGCCCCGGTGTGGCCACCACCAAATCTTGATTGGTGTTAAATACTTCGCCGTGATTTTGATACGCCACACCACCGGTAATAGTGGCGATCTTTAAATGGGTAAATTGCGCCAATTCTTCTGCCTGTTGCGATACCTGCATAGCTAATTCTCGGGTGGGCGTTAATACCAAAATTCTCGGTGGGCCCGGCTTACGGCGTGGATAATCAAGCAAATGTTGCAATGCAGGCAATAGAAATGCTGCGGTTTTTCCTGTTCCGGTTGGGGCAGAACCTAACACATCACGGGCTTCCATTGCCGCCGGTATCGCATTTAATTGGATTGCTGTTGGGCGTGAGTAGCCTTTTTTTTCAAGGGCTTGAAGAAGCTCAGGGGAAAGATCGAATTGCTCAAATTGGGGAAAATTCATTATTGTACGGTTCTTTGTTAAAATTGGGCGAATTATACCTGAAAAGCCCCGAAACGCCTAAAAATAAACGGGAAAGTGCGGTCAATTTAAGAGATATTTATGAGTCGTTTCACCTTTAAACAATTCCATATTAATCAACAACATTGTGCCATGAAAGTGGGCACAGACAGCATTTTATTGGGCGCTTGGGCGGATGTTGAGCAAGCTAAAAAGGTGTTAGATATGGGTTGTGGTAGCGGTCTGTTAGCTTTAATGCTCGCACAACGAAGTTCAGCAGATTGTTTCATTTCTGCGGTGGAATTAGACCCTAATGCCGCCCAACAAGCACGAGAGAATATTGCCCATTCCCCTTGGCTGGAACGTATTAATCTGATTCAAACAGATGTGCGAGATTTTTTGCATACCACCTCCGAAACCTTTGATCTCATCGTAGCTAACCCGCCTTATTTTGAACAAGGCGTGGAATGTAAAAACGAAGAACGCTCACTCGCCCGTTATACCAAACAAAGTCATTTAGATTGGCTGAACTGGGCGGCTGAACGTTTATCTGAAAAGGGAAAAATCAGTTTTGTTCTGCCCTATGAAGCGGCAAAAAACCTCGAAAAACTGACCGCACTTTATTGCCTCAAACAAACGGAGATCATCACGAAAATCGGCAAATCGCCACAAAGAATGCTCATCACCTTCTCCAAACAATCACAGCCATTTGTGCATGATAAAATTGTGATTTACGATGAGGAAAACCGTTATACCAAGGAATTTATTGAATTAACCAAGGACTTTTATTTGAAATTTTAATGATAAAGGCAACCCTAAATTAGAGTTGCCTTTTTCTTTGTCAATAGAGAAATATTGCGCTTATTTTGTCAGCTTCGTCCAGTTGTAATAACCGTAGAGGGAGTTCAGTAAATAGGCACTATACATTAAATACATTGCCGGTGTTTCTGCCCATAGAATAATAGAAAGTACATTCAGCACAATCCACAAAAGCCATTGTTCACGATAACGTAAAATCATCAACAACTGGGCTGCCACTACAATAATGGTGGTGAGCCCGTCTAACCCTGTTGAGCTTCCGCCCGCTGCCTGTAAGGCTTGTACAAATAACAGTGTGCCAATCCCGATAAACAGTGCAAGAGCAACCCAACCTTTTGGGCTGAGCGCTTTTGCTATCACGCTGTCACCGCCATTGTCATTTTGTAGATTGTTTTTCCACATGAAATAGCCGATAAATTGTGCCGGTAAATAGACGTAAAGCACGGTATTCATTTCACCTAGGAAATTTTGTCCCCATGCCACATAAAAATAGCTATAAGCAAAAATCAAACCGAAGAAATAATTGCTGATTTTTCCTTTACTCACCAATACCACGCATAAAATGCCTGAAATACCGGAAATCATGGCTAACAATGAATCCGGTGCTTGCACATACGCCCAAATTTGCGCCACAATAAACACGACAAGCCACAGGACTTCAAAAGGTTTCCAACCGGATAAAAATTCACGTTTAAGACGTTCAGACCAATCCATTTTTTACTCCATAATAACGAAAAATCGCACCATTTTTACACCGCACTTTGGCAAAGTAAAGCATAGAATCAGAAGTACCACCACAGACGTGATAGCGATCACAGTTTTCATTGCTTTCCCTTTCAATCGGGCTACAATAGCCGCCCGAATTTAAGTAAATGAAACGAAGAGAATGGTATGACCCCTTTTGCCCTTGGACAGCGTTGGTTAAGCGGAAGTGAAAATAATTTAGGATTAGGCACGGTGACTGCCTTTGATAGCCGCACGGTCACCTTACATTTCCCCGCTTCTGACGAAACACGCATTTATGCGATCGCCCAAGCCCCTCTAACTCGTATCCAATTTAACAAAGGCGAAGCACTAAAGCACAAAGAGGGTTGGCAAGGTAAGGTTGTGGATATTCAAACCATGAATGGCTTAAATTTTTATTTGGTGGAAAACCCGCAAGGCAGCCAAATTATCGTGCAAGAAAACGATATTTCACCGCTGATTTCTTTCAGTTCGGCAAAAGATCGGCTCTTTTCTGCACAGTTAGATCGTAGTCATCATTTTGCGTTACGTTATCGCACCCTAAAACATCAACAGGCTCAATTTCAATCACCACTACGAGGATTACGCGGTATTCGGGCAGGGCTCATTCCTCACCAATTGCACATTGCGGCTGAAGTGGGAAACCGGGTAAATCCTCGAGTATTACTTGCCGATGAAGTGGGATTAGGCAAAACCATTGAGGCCGGGATGATTTTACAAAATCAACTGTTTGCCGAAAAAGTGCAACGTGTATTAGTGATTGTGCCTGAAAGTTTACAACACCAATGGCTGGTTGAAATGCTCCGCCGATTTAATTTGCATTTTTCACTGTTTGATGAAGAACGCTGTGCTGATTTCGCCGACACGGAAGAAAATCCTTTTATCTCGGAATCGCTGATTATTTGTGCCTTAGATTGGTTAGTCAACTCGCCAAAACGAGCGCAACAAGCCCTTGAAGCGGGGTTTGACTGCCTGATTGTGGACGAAGCCCATCATTTAGTTTGGTCGGAAACCGCACCAAGCTGTGCGTATTTATGCGTTGAACAACTTGCCAATAAAATTCCATCGGTTTTGTTACTCACCGCCACCCCGGAGCAACTTGGGCAAGAAAGCCACTTCGCCCGCTTGCGGTTACTCGATCCCGAACGCTTTTTTGATTATGCCGCCTTTCAAAAAGAGCAACAGCACTATCAACCGGTTGCCGATGCCGTGCAATCGTTATTAATGGATAAGCCTTTAAATGAGGCAGAAAAAAACCATATTGCGACCCTATTAAAAGAGCAACATCTCGATCCCCTGTTCGAATCCTTAGCTTCCTCAAATACGGAAATCCAACAAAAGGCACGTCAAACATTAGTGGAAAACTTAATTGATCGCCATGGCACAAGCCGTGTGTTATTCCGCAATACACGCCAAGGGGTGAAAGGCTTTCCACAACGTATTTATCACCCGATTAGGCTAACAGCTGAAAATGGAACTCAAACGGAAGAGGCGAAAACCCAATGGCTATTAGATTTTTTAAAAACACAACGTGATAAAAAAATCTTTGTCATTTGCCAACGTGCGCAAACCGCCATTTACCTTGAACAATATTTACGGGAAAAAGAAGGGATTCGTGCCGCAGTTTTCCACGAAAATATGTCGATTATTGAGCGTGATCGAGCTGCTGCTTATTTTGCCGATGGGGAAAATGGCGCACAGGTTTTGCTCAGTTCCAGTATCGGCTCGGAAGGACGTAATTTCCAATTTTCAGATACCTTAGTCTTATTTGATTTGCCACAAAACCCTGATTTACTTGAACAATGTATCGGGCGCTTAGACCGTATCGGACAATTACAGGATGTGCAAATTTATGTTCCTTATGTGGAAAAATCTGCCGATGAAGTATTGGCCCGCTGGTATCACGAGGGATTAAATGCCTTTGAGCAAACCGCGCCAATGGGGATGACATTATTTGAACAATTCACTGAAGCACTACAAAAAGTGCGGTCAAATTTAACCGCACTTTCAGACCTCGACAACCTGATTGCTGACACGAAACAAGCACGGGAAACGCTTAAAATCGCCTTAGAACAAGGGCGTGATCGCCTTTTAGAACTCAACTCCAACGGTGGAGAACAGGCAAAACATCTAGCCAATGCCATCGCAGCGCAAGATAATGAGGCAGAATTAGTCAATTTTGCCCTCAATTTGTTTGATATTATTGGACTCGAGCAAGAGGATCTCGGTGAAAACAGCCTTGTACTCACCCCAACAGGTACGATGCTTATTCCCGATTTCCCGGGCTTAAAAGAAGAAGGGGTAACGGTCACCTTTGATCGCCCTCTCGCCCTTGCCCGTGAAGAATTGGAATTTCTTACTTGGGATCACCCGATGATCCGTCAGGGTATCGACCTCATTGCCTCCGGTGATCTTGGCAAAGCGGCGATGGCACTATTGATAAACAAGCAATTACCTGCCGGAACATTATTGTTAGAATTAATTTATATAGTGGAAACACAATCACCGAAAGGATTACAGCTTAATCGTTTCCTACCGCCTACCCCTATTCGCTTACTGCTCGACAATAAGGGGAATAATCTTGCGGAACAGGTCGCTTTCGACACCTTACACAGCAAATTAAAGCCTCTTGGTCGAGATATCGCCAATAAAATGGTCAAAATGGCACGACCAACTTTAGAACAATTATTTGCCCTTGGTGAAAAACAGATCCGACCTCTTGCCCAAGCCTCTATTAACCAAGCACAGACATTGGCAGAGCAAAGCTTGAGTGCGGAAATTAATCGATTACAAGCCCTACAAAAGGTGAATAAAAATATTCGCCAAAGTGAAATTGAGATTTTAACAGCACAGCGTAATCAATCTTTAGAAGCGTTGGCAAAAGCAACATGGCGATTAGATAGCCTTCGGGTTATCGTTACTAATAAGGAATAATAATGGCACTGATTGAATATCATCCCCCACTGGAACCCTATTTAGACATTATTTATCAAGATAACTACATTTGCGTGGTCAATAAACCGAGCGGGTTGCTTTCCGTACCCGGCAACCAAGTGCAATATTACGACAGTGCAATGAGCCGGGTGAAAGAAAAATTCGGCTTTTGCGAACCGGCACATCGTCTTGATATGGCAACCAGCGGCCTTATTTTATTTGCCTTGAGCAAAGCAGCTGACAAAGAGCTTAAACGCCAATTTCGTGAACGTGAACCGAAAAAACATTATCAAGCCTTAGTGTGGGGGCATCTCGCACAAGACAGTGGCGAGGTAGATTTACCCATGATTTGCGATTGGGAAAACCGCCCACGCCAACGTTTAGATTTTGTCTTTGGCAAAAGAGCGGTCACAAAATTTGACGTTTTAGCGCGTTTACCCAATAACAGCACAAGGGTAAAACTCACCCCCATTACCGGCCGTTCCCACCAACTCCGCTTACATATGCTGGCATTAGGCCACCCGATTTTAGGGGATAAATTCTACGCACATCCACAAGCCAAAAGCATGTCGCCACGTCTTTGCTTACACGCAGAAAGCTTAAGCATCACCCACCCCATCACGGGAGAGGCGATGACGTTTTACGCAAAGGTGGATTTTTAAAGGCAAAGTGCGGTAAAAATTTCTCATGTTTTTCTAGGGCTTTCAAGATTTTGGTGCATTGCGTATACCAATAAAGCGTGATAACGTTGACAGCATCTTCTATCTTTATTTAAGGAAAACATAATGCACTTTGAAACCCAATGTTTACACGCAGGCTACACGCCAAAATCAGGTGAACCTCGCGTTCAACCAATCGTACAAAGCACCACTTACACTTATGATAGTGCAGAGGAAATTGGTGATTTATTTGATTTAAAAAAATCAGGTTATTTTTATTCACGTCTTTCTAACCCCACCACTAATGCGGCAGAAGAAAAATTAACGGCACTTGAAGGAGGCATCGGAGCGTTATGTACCTCATCCGGTCAAGCGGCAACTTTTTACGCCTTAATGAATATTTTAGAAGCCGGTGATCACTTTATTTCTTCTACTTCAATTTACGGCGGAACTTATAATCTTTTCGCCCATACTTTCCGCAAAATGGGGATCAGCGTAACTTTTGTCGACCAAACCCAACCGCTTGAAGAACTTGAAAAAGCCATTCAACCCAATACGAAAGCCGTATTCGGTGAAACCATCGCCAACCCTGAATTACGCCTATTGGATTTCAATAAATTTTCCAAACTCGCCCAAAAAGCACAGGTGCCATTTATTGTAGATAATACTTTTGCCACCCCTTATTTCTGCCGTCCTTTTGAATTCGGCGCAAATGTTGTGATCCATAGCACCACAAAATATCTTGATGGTCACGCCGTTGCACTTGGCGGCGTAGTGATTGACGGTGGCAATTTCGATTGGCACAACGGTAAATTCCCGGCATTCACCTTGCCTGATACCAGCTATCACGGCTTAATTTATACTGAAACTTTTGGTAAAGCCGCCTATATTGTCAAAGCACGCGTGCAATTGATGCGCGATCTTGGTGCAACACCTGCACCACAAAACAGCTTTTTACTAAATTTAGGACTGGAAACCCTTCCTTTGCGAATGCAAGCTCACTATAACAATGCACTCGCTGTTGCCAAATTCCTAGAAAATCAACCGCTTGTAAACAGTGTCAACTATCCGGCATTAGAAAGCTCACCGGACTACGCCCTCAAGCAAAAATACCTCCCGAATGGTTTATGTGGCGTGATCTCTTTTGAGCTGAAAGGAGGGCGTGAAAGGGCGGCGCAATGGTTAAATGCATTAAAATTAATTTCTCGCGAAGTCCATGTTGCCGATATTAGAACCTGTGCATTACACCCGGCAACCTCAACGCATCGTCAAATGACTGAAGAAGAATTAGCGAAAATTAATATTTCCGCCGGGCTCATTCGCATTTCTGTCGGAATTGAAAATATACAGGATATTTTGACCGATATTGAACAAGCCTTTAATGCGATGAAATAAATTTCAATAAAATATGGACAAAGTGCGGTGAAAATTCACCGCACTTTTATTATAGGCAGACGTAGTCTGGCTATAATAAAAAAAGCAAGGTGTTAACCTTGCTTTATGAATTTGGTGGAGATAATCGGGATCGAACCGACGACCTCTTGAATGCCATTCAAGCGCTCTCCCAACTGAGCTATATCCCCAAAAGATGGCGATATCTTAAATTTTACCGCCGTTCCTGTCAATATGAAATTATCCTGAAAAAATCAGGCGATTAAATATTAAGCATTTTGGGACTGAATAAAATCAATGGCCCGTTGAATACGGGAAAGTACCCGTTCACGGCCAATTCCCACTAAGGTCACATCCATTGAGGGAGATTGCCCGGCGCCAGTCACTGCTACGCGTAACGGCATACCGACTTTTCCCATCCCTACTTCAAGTTCTGCAGCGGTTTGCTCAATGGCTTCATGGGTGGAATGCAAATCCCAAGTTGAAAGTGCGGTCAATTTTTCTTTTACTTTTTCAAGGGCTTCCAACGCATTGCCTTTGAAATGTTTTTTTACTGCTGCTTCATCAAAGGTTTCAAATTCCTCAAAAAAGTAACGGCTTGAGCTTGCCATTTCTTTTAAGGTTTTACAACGCTCGGCAAGCATTGTCACAATTTCACTTAATGCGGGGCCGTTTGAGGTATCAATACCCTGCTCTTGATAATGCCATTCCAAGTGTTTTGCCACATATTCCGGCGGTAACTCACGAATATAATGATGGTTTAACCACAACAGTTTATCGGTATTAAAGGCACTAGCTGATTTGCTTACCTGATCTAATTCAAAATACTTAATCATTTCTTCACGGCTAAAGATCTCTTGATCGCCATGTCCCCAGCCTAAACGCACGAGATAATTGACCAAGGCTTCCGGCAAATACCCTTCATCACGATATTGCATCACACTCACTGCACCATGACGTTTAGAGAGTTTTTGTCCATCATCCCCATTGATCATAGAAACATGGGCATACACCGGAACCGGTGCACCAAGAGATTTGAGAATATTAATTTGACGTGGAGTATTATTAATATGATCCTCACCACGAACAACGTGAGTAATCCCCATATCCCAGTCATCCACCACCACACAGAAGTTATACGTCGGTGAACCATCGGTTCTGCGAATAATTAAATCATCCAATTCACTATTGCTGATTTCAATACGCCCACGCACCGCATCATCAAAAACGACTGAGCCTTCCGTTGGATTTTTAAAGCGTACTACATGAGGTTCATTTGGCGAATGACTATGATCATTTAAGCAATGACGATCGTAACGTGGCTTTTCTTTATTCTTCTCTTGTTTATGACGTAATTCTTCCAAACGTTCCTTCGTGCAATAGCAACGATAAGCCAAACCTTGCTCAAGCATTTCATCAATCACTTGGTTATAACGATCGAAACGTTTAGTTTGATAATAAGGCCCATGCTCCCAAGCCAAATTAAGCCATTCCATTCCCTCTAAAATTGCCACTGTCGCTTCCGGTGTTGAGCGTTCTAAATCCGTATCTTCAATGCGTAGTACAAATTCACCGTTATTGTGTTTGGCAAATAACCAAGAATAGAGCGCTGTACGAGCCCCTCCTACATGCAAATAGCCCGTTGGACTTGGTGCAAATCGTGTACGAACTTTGACATTGGGGTCAAAAGGAAAAAGCGTTTCAATTTTCATTTTACTATCACCTACAAATTTGAGATAAAACCTTGCTATTTTAGCTATGCTTTCAGATGAATAATAGCAAAAACTTAAAATTAAGATGAAAAATTTAACAAACAAACACAAAACGGCAAAATCTGTTTGACAAAATTTTTACCACTCTATAATTTACCTCTTTATTTAGAGAGGATTTTAAATTTGTAGAGAGCCTCTTGTTCTCATTACCTCTCATGATGTTAAACAATAAATTTAATCATTATTTAATTCCTAGGCGAATCCATGGTTCATCATAATATTCAATCCATTTTTATTAGTCTTATTGTTAATTTTTTTCTTTTTACTTCTTTGTTTTTTGCTATTCGATACCTGATGGTTCACAAATTTATTCCAAAAGAACTGAGAGAAAATCGCCAATACACATCTTCATTTAAACGCCTTTATCTTTTCGGACTACGTTTTGACTTAAAAATTATTGCTATTATTCTTTCCCCTTTTCTACTCTTCGGCATCTCAACCCTTTTTATCCATCATTCTTTAATGATATATAGCTTATTAACCTATATTACAATTATTTCTTTCTTAGCATTGGCTATCTTAATAGGGAATATTTATTATTATCAAACCTATAATAATCATTATGATATTTTTATTTTTGGACTTATTGAGGACGATACAAAAGCCATTATTAAGAACATTTATGATGATTATCCTGTTGTTTATTTCATCATTATTACCACTCTTATTTCATTACTCTTTTGGGGAATTAATTTCTCAATATTAAATTATGGTTATCATTTGGGTTGGAAACCTTATCTCACTTATATCGTTTTACCCCTGATCATATCAATGCTCTTCTTATTAGCCCGTGGTACTTTGCGTTCAGAACCCTTGGGTCGAAATCATGCTCGAGTGAGCAATCATACACTAATCAATAAAATGGTACCGAATGGTATTATTGCCATGCAATGGGCGTTTACCGATAAAAAACAGCAAATTCGTTTTATTCATGTGGAGAAAGAAGAAGGAAACAAGCTTATAAAATCGGTTTTCAATGCAGAAAGCTTAATAAAAAAGACCGATAAAAATGATTATTTAGCCCAAAATAAACCCCATGTTGTTTTTTCATTAATGGAGAGTTTTGGATTTAACTTGCTGGCATATGATGATCCTCATCGCAATGACCTATTAGGTAAATTACGCCCTTATTTTCACCAAGAATTTTTATTTAAACGCTTTCTTGCAGAATATGTGGGAACCGCATCAACCGTATCCAACCTCTTTTTTAATAGCCCTATAGAAAATATCTCACAATCTATCGCCCAAAAAACAGCTTTACCTTTCAGCACATATCTCACTTATAAAAAACAGGGTTATCGAACTATTTTTATTACATCCGGTAATATGATGTGGCGTAATTTAGGTAATTATTTTCTCAAACAAGGGGTAGATGAAGTTTATGATCAAAACAGTCTTATTGATGCCTTTCCCGAGGCAAAGATCAGCCAATCCTATTGGGGTGTAGCGGATGAATATGCCTTTAAATTCGCAGAAAAACAACTCATTGAAAGTGATTCCCCAGTTTTTATCAGCATTTTATCCATGACCAATCATCCGCCTTACCAAATACCTCAAACTTATCATCCTAAAAATTTATCCCCTTCTCTATTAAGAGGAAAATACGGGAATAATGATAAAGAGCGTTATAACACCTTAGCGACCTATCAATATGCCTGTAATGCATTAGGCGAATTTTTTGATAGGCTCACTCAAGGCCCTTTACAAGATCGCATTATTCTTGCAGCCACAGGCGATCATCATGTCCGCTCATTAAGAGAAGAGATGCCAAAAGAACTCTTTTTATCCAATTCAGTTCCTTTTTTAATCTATTTACCTGAAACCTTAAAAAAACATTTCCCCATTTATTTTGATGAAAATAGAATCGGCTCTCATAAAGATATTATGCCCACACTTTTTTCAGTCAGCTTATCTGAAGCAGAATATTGGACGGTTGGCGGGAGAAATATGTTTTCGTTACAAGATGAAGAAGAGTACGCCTTTGCCGTCACACCTTGGGCGTGGGCTGACCGCTCGGGCGTGATTGATTTAACAAGAGAAAACCCTATCAAGTATCTATGGCAAAATGACTACTGTATTGATATCAAAAATGTATTAGCAACCACACCTGAAGAAAAGCAAAAAATAAAAGATTATCAGCAATTATTACGTTGGCAGATTAATTATCTTGTTCAATGTGGAGAAAACGCTCAATCCTAGGCGCTCATTGAGCAAACTTTTCCTCAAGGCAGGATAATCTCAATTTGATTAAACCCTCTTAGCAAGATTAAAAAAACACCAATTAGGCATACTTTTGAAAAAAAAGTTTGACGAAAATCCCAAAATCTCTATAATTCCCACCCACAACAGAGGGCGATTAGCTCAGTTGGGAGAGCACCTCCCTTACAAGGAGGGGGTCACTGGTTCGAGACCGGTATCGCCCACCACTTATTTTAAGTACTCTGTTGTCACCCAAAATTCTAAGCGATTCTAAGTGGGCGATTAGCTCAGTTGGGAGAGCACCTCCCTTACAAGGAGGGGGTCACTGGTTCGAGACCGGTATCGCCCACCACTTAGTCATTTAGAATTATCCGATAACCTATTTGGTTTTTTCATCGGGCGATTAGCTCAGTTGGGAGAGCACCTCCCTTACAAGGAGGGGGTCACTGGTTCGAGACCGGTATCGCCCACCAAATTTCCTCTCATTATCCCAGTGTTTACATATTTCCAATTTGTTCTTAGTTTATATGTGAAAGCAGTTAAACGCCTTTCACGCTCAACCGCATTTCCTCAATCAACTTTTCTTTTATACGCCTAAACGCTGACGAACAATTTCAAACAAACATACCCCTGTCGCCACAGAAACATTCAACGAAGAAACAGATCCCGCCATAGGAATACTCACTAATTGATCGCAATGTTCACGGGTTAAACGACGCATACCTTCCCCCTCAGCCCCCATCACAAGCGCCAACGCACCGGTCAATTTGCTTTGGTAAAGGGTTTCTGTCGCTTCGCCGGCAGTGCCCACCACCCAAATATTGTGATTTTGTTGTAAATCACGAAGAGTACGGGAAAGATTGGTAACACGAATAAGCGGTACGGTTTCCGCCGCACCACAGGCCACTTTGCGAGCCACTGAGGTGAGTTGTGCTGATTTATCTTTTGGTACAATCACTGCACTGACCCCCGCCGCATCAGCAGTACGCAAACAAGCGCCGAGATTATGGGGATCAGTGACGCCATCAAGCACTAATAAAAGCGGATTTTGTTTTTTGGCAAGTATTGCATCAAGATCATGTTCATTAAGCTCTTTTGCTGCTTGTATGCGTGCAATAACCCCTTGATGCACTTCACCATTTGCTTTTTTATCCAGCGTTTGGCGATTAACAAACTGCACGCCAATCCCCATTGCATGAAGCGAGTTCAACAAAGGCTGTAAACGTTTATCCTCACGCCCTTTTAATACAAACACTTCAATTAAACGCTCCGGTGTATGAGCCAAAATGCTATTGACGGCATGAATACCATAAATCTGTTCTGACATAATTTTTCTCTATTTTTGATTTTAGGATGAATACTGCACCCTATTATTTTCGTTTTGTCTTTTTTGAAAAAACGTTTGTATTTTTAACCGCACTTTTACGCTTTTTCTTGGCCTTTTGCGGTAATTCTTTAAAGGCTTTCTTGGCCCGCTCTTTCGCTGTTTTTCCCGCTCTGCGGGGTTTACGTTCGCTCCCCACCAGAGAAAAATCAATCATTTTCTGTTGCAAATGGACAGCTTCGACACGAACACACACTTTATCACCCAAACGATATTGCATTCCGCTATTTTCACCAATTAAACGTTGTTTTGTTCCATCAAATTGGTAGTAATCGTTTTCTAGCGTTGAAATATGCACTAAACCATCAATGAACAGCTCATCTAAACGTACAAACAGTCCAAAACCGGTGACAGAAGAGATGACCCCGTTAAATTCACTGCCAACGTGATCTTGCATATATTCGGATTTTAACCAATCCGCCACTTCACGAGTGGCTTCATCTGCACGGCGTTCAGTCATCGAGCAATGATCACCAAGCTGATCCATTTCCTCAAAAGAATAATGGTAGCCACCGGTATCGGTCGTTTTACGCTTTGCGCCCTGCTCTTTAGCAAGTAAATATTTAATACTTCGATGAAGCGTTAAATCAGGATAACGGCGAATAGGTGAGGTAAAATGGGCATATTCTTCCAATGCCAAACCAAAATGTCCGATATTGTCTGCATTGTACACTGCTTGGCTTAAGGAACGGAGCAACATTGTTTGAATTAATTCGTGATCCGATCGGTGTTTCACTTTTTCTAACAGTGCAGCGTAATCTTTCGTAGTCGGTTTCATTCCCCCTTCCAAGGTTAAGTCGAACTCACTGAGAAAAGCACGAAATGAGGTCAGCTTTTCTTCACTTGGTGTGGCGTGAATACGATACAGGGCCGGTTCTTTATGTTTTTCCATAAAATTTGCCGCCGCAATATTGGCTAAAATCATACATTCTTCAATGATTTTATGGGCATCGTTGCGAATTACCGGCTCAATACGTTCAATACGCCCCATGGCATTAAAGATAAATTTGCTTTCAATGGTTTCAAAATCAATCGCCCCACGTTGATGACGGGCAGAAACCAATGCCTGATAAAGATGATGAAGCGCTTCCAAATGTGGCACAAGCGAATGATAACGCTCACGAAGTTCCTTATCCCCCTCCAATATTTTTGCCACTTTGGTGTAGGTTAAACGGGCATGGGAATTCATCACTGCTTCATAAAAACGATAATTCGTCAGCTTCCCTTTCGCCGAAATTTGCATTTCGCAGACCATACATAGGCGATCTACTTGCGGGTTAAGGGAACACAATCCGTTCGACAACACCTCCGGCAACATCGGTACCACTCGGTTTGGAAAATAAACCGAATTTCCTCGGTTATAGGCTTCGTTATCCAGTGCTGATCGCAAACGCACATAATAGCTCACATCGGCGATAGCCACCCAAAGTTTCCAACCTTTGCCTTGTTTTTCACAGTACACCGCATCATCAAAATCTCGGGCATCTTCACCATCAATGGTCACAAGGGGTAAATCACGCAAATCCACCCGACCTTTTTTCGCCTCTGCCGGTACTTCTTCCGTGAATTTTTTAACATATTTTTCCACGGCAGCCGGGAATTGATGAGGAATATCGTGATTGCGCAACGCTATTTCGACTTCCATCCCTTTTGCCATATTCTCACCCAAAATTTCGGTGATAACCCCTATTGGCTGGCTGAATGCTGCGGAGCGTTGTTGCAATTCCACCACAACCACTTGCCCCATACGGGCACCATTACGGTGTTCATTTGGCACAAGAATATCACGCCCGATACGGCTATCATCAGGCACCACATAACCAAAACCGTTTTCTAAGAAAAACCGCCCGACAATCTGTTTCTTACGACTTTCCAACACTCGCACAATACGGACTTCATGGCGACCACGGTGATCTAAATTGCCCGGCTGGGCTAACACAAAATCACCGTGCATCACGCGTTGCATCTGGTGATTAGGAATAAATAAATCCTCTTTTTTCCCCTCAACCTGTAAGAAGCCAAAGCCTTCTCGATGGCCTATCACTAAGCCCTTAACCAGATCAAGTTTTTCCGGCAAGGCATAGCGTTTACGTTTCGTAAACACAAGCTGTCCGTCATTTTCCATTGCTCGCAAACGACGTCGAATCGCTTCTATTTTTTCCTCATCACGAATAGAAAGTGCGGTCAAAATTTCTTCCCGATTCATTGGGGCATTATTTTCACGAATGACATTTAAAATAAGCTCCCGACTTGGGATAGGATTACCATATTTTGCTAATTCTTGTTGATAGTGAGGATCTTGGTATTTTCGTTTTTTTATCATTATTTTTTACAGTTTTAAAAAGTGGGGAGAGTTTGACACTGTAAAGGGGATAATGCAAGGAAATAGGAACATTCGGTGGAAAATAGAAAGAAGAAGCGGATTTTTAATCCGCTTCTTTGTTTGATTAACCTTTTTTACGACGTTTTAAGGTATCCAATAATACAGCGATGACAATAATTGCCCCTTTTACAATTTGTTGCCAATATGGGTCAACCCCAAGCATATTTAACCCTTTATTCGTTGTACCAATAATTAAAGCACCAATCACACACATTGGAATAGTACCGAAACCGCCACTTAAAGAAACACCGCCAATTACCGCTGCGGCAATGGCATCAAGCTCCCAAGCTAATCCATAGGAAGGATTACCCGCATAAGTCCGAGAAGCAAGCAACGCTCCCGCCAAACCGGATAATGCACCGCCAAGAATATAAACCCAGATTAATGTGCGATTGGTGTTAATACCACAGATTTTCGCTGCATTTAAGTTTCCCCCAACCGCATAGACATGACGACCGAATGTAGAACGGCTAAGCAAAATATGGCTGGCAATAACAATTAAAATATATAACAACACCAATCCTGGCAGGCCAAAAATATTCACATCGGCAATCCAAGTGAAGGCTTCTGAAGAAGCATCAATCGGGCGTCCGTCAGAATAAAGTTGGGCTGCACCACGGGCAATAATCATCATTCCCAATGTGGCAATAAAAGGGGGAATACCACCGATAGCAGTCAATCCACCGTTAATTAGCCCCAGTCCTGCACCAATTAAAATAGATAAAGCAAAAGCAAGTAATGCGGAAGAAACTGCATCGCCACCTGTCACCACGGAAGCAGAAACTACTGCAGTTAATGCCACCACCGAGCCGGATGATAAATCAATACCGGTTGTAATAATGATAAATGTTACCCCAATGGCAATAATGCCAAACATGGAGACTTGTTCAATAATACTCCATACGGTTCTTGCTGAGAAAAAACCATCGATTGAAACAGATAATCCCAAAAAGAGAAGAATTAAAATTAAGACCATACCATAAGCATTGATCATTTTCTTCAATGTTACGTTTTCCATAGTAAACCTCTTATTTTTGTCATTAAAAGCTGATCGTGATGAATTCAAGAACTAACCTGAAGCCAATTCAAGCACCCGTTCTTGCGTGAGTTCTTTATGAGGAATAATGCCCACTTGGCGTCCCTCATGCATCACCATAACGCGATCGCTCATTGATAAAAGTTCCAGCATATCCGAAGTAATCATAATGATGGTTTTCCCTTGTTTAGAGAGTTCAACCATCAATTTATACAATTCCGCTTTCGCCCCCACATCAATTCCCTTTGTCGGTTCATCAAGAATAAGGATGTCAGGTTCTAACAGTAACCATCGGGCAAGTAACACTTTTTGCTGATTTCCACCGGAAAGATTATTGGTGATCACATCAACATTTGGCGCTTTGATTTTTAGCTTTAGTTTTTGTTCATTTGCCGTTTTTTGGGCTCTATCCGCTGAAACGAGAAGGTTTTCCAGATAAGGAGACATCTCCGGCATAATCATATTGTCGGTAATGCTTAAATTTAAAAATAATCCAGTCAGTTTTCTATCTTCTGTCACAAAACCAATTTTATATTTCATCGCATCAAGCGGATTATGAATATTCGCTTTTTCACCTTTAATATAAATTTCACCGTAATCTGCCGGTTTATAGCCGAATAATCCTTCGACAATCTCTGAACGCCCAGCGCCAACTAATCCGGCAATACCAAAAATTTCCCCTTTGCGTACAGAAAAATTAATATCTTGATAATGTCCCGCACGGGTGAAATTTTTTATTTCAAGCGCAATTTCATCTGAAAGTTCAAAGCGTTCACGTTGGAACATTTCGGACATATCACGCCCAACCATCATAGAAATGAGTTGTTCTTTACTGACTTCATGAGCCGGTTTGGTGTCTACATATTGACCGTCACGAATAACGGTAATTTCATCAGAAACACGGAAAACTTCGTCTAATTTGTGGGAAATAAAAATAATGGCTATCCCTCTTGCTTTCACGGTTTCAATAATTCGATAAAGTTGTTCAACTTCATTTTCCGTTAATGCCGTGGTGGGTTCGTCCATAATGATGACCTTGGCATCGTTAGATACCGCTGTGGCAATCGCCACCAATTGTGCTTTTGCAACGGAGACATCAGACATTTTAACCGTCACATCCATAGGTACACCCAACTCTTTTAAAATCTCAGCCGCCTGTTTATTCATGGTTTTTTGATCAAGAAAAAACTTACCTTGGGTGATCTCTCGTCCTAAGTAAAAATTATCTGCTATCGTTAAATTAGCGGCGGGTGAAATTTCCTGTGGTACCATCGTTAAACCACTGCGGATCGCATCAATAGGACGGCTTGGTTTGAAAGGTTTGTCGTCTAAAATTAATTCGCCTCCCTCATCGGGAATGTAGATGCCATACAAGACTTTCATTAAAGTCGATTTTCCTGCACCATTTTCTCCCATTAAGGCGTGAACGCTTCCCCGCCTAACACGAAGATTAATGCCATCAAGGGCTTTCACCCCGGGGAACGTTTTTGAAACGTTTCTCATTTCTAAAATATAGGGAGAGTTTAAACTATTAGCCATTTTCAACTCCTTTAAATCAGTTAAAAATAAAGATTAAAAATCATTGTTATTGTTGTCATCAAAGTGCGGTCGATTTACTCCTTATATTTTGGAATTCTTTCACCTAAAGAAGTCGGATACTTATCAGAAAAGCGATAGATTGAAACACCGACAATGATAGATTTTGCGAGAATAAGCGGAGTGAACAAATAACAAGAACCAAAACTTCTCTTTTTCAACATAGTTTATTCCTCCGCTGGAGAATAGTTAGTGAGTAAGCGGAAAGGACAAGTCGCCCTTTCCGTAAGAGGTGATTAAACCTCTATTTTTTATATTTCGCTTGATATTCCTCTTTCTTATCCGGTGTAACAAGTTCAAAAGGCACCCATTTTACTGATGGCACTTTTTCACCTTTTGCGGCCAAATAGGCCATTTCTGCCCCCGTCATACCTTGACCGGCTGCAGATTGGAACACCGTGGCATCTAACCCTTTACCGAGATAATCCAAGGCATCCGGTGTGGCATCTAAACCGACGATAATTAAATCTTCATCTTTAAGCCCTAATTTTCTTCCGGCTAATACTGCCCCTATTGCCATTTCATCGTTATTGCTCACAACAACATTCAGGTTTTTATTTGCAGCAAGTAGGTTTTCAGCAATTTCTAACCCTTTTGCTCTATCCCATTTACCTTCTTGCTCAGCAAAGATTTTGATATTTTTATTTTGAGCGAAAATCTCTTTGTTGCCTTGTGTGCGTTTAATTTGCGCATCCTGGCCTAAGGGCCCCATTAAAATAGCCGCCTCGGCAGATTTCCCATCTAACGCATTGACAATGAAGTTTGCTTGGATGCGCCCTCCTTCAATTTCGTCAGAACCGACATAGCTTGTGACATACTGCATATCTTCATCTAATGGCTTACGATTAATCACAATGAGAGGAATACCTGCTCGTTTGGCTTTTTTGCCAATCACTTTAACGATATTGGGATCGGTAGGAACAACAAGTAACGCATCAACTTTCTGATCAATAAAGGTTTCCGCATCATTTAATAAACGAGCCGGGTCGCCATTGGCATCAGCAAGTTTAATCTCTACATCCTCATGGGTTTTATCAAATTCACGAATTGCATCTTGAAGGTAGGTTTGCCATTTATCAGAAAAAGCAACCATTGGTGCGCCAATGACAATATTTTTTGCCACTGTCGCTTGGGAGGTTAATAAAGCGCCACCAAATAATAATGCCAATAGTGTTTTTTTCATGGGATTACTCCTTTTTTTAGTTAATGAATAACAAAAAGAATAGAAATATCGCTACTCCACGGGAAATATTTTAAGAAATATAAATTTCATAAAATATTAAAAATAAAACAAATGATTTATTAAAGTTATATATATCATCTAGGCTATCCACTCTGCAATGAGTAAATTGCAAAAGTGTGAAGTAGATCTTGTTTTGGTGTAAAAATTTTTAATTAAAAATAGTGAAATATTTAATTCGTTTTATAAAATGATAGGCGCTTTATTACGCCTATTTTCTGAAAGGAAGAAATTTTGATTATTTAATTTCTTCTACGTTAACCCAGCGTTTTTGTTCACAGGATAATGCGATAGCATCTAAGATTCTTGATACTTTATATCCCTCTTCAAAATCGGGATAAAGTGCGGTCGAATTTTTAGCAATTCCGTTGATCAGATCTCTTATTTCCACTGTTTTTTGATCATTAAAACCAATTCCATGGCCGGCACTGACACAAAAATGTTTATAATCAGGATGAAGCGGCCCGGTTAAAATGGTTTTAAAGCCTTGTCTGGCCGGGTCTTCATCGTGCAAATACAGTTTCAATTCAGCCATTCTTTCCTGTGTATAGACAATCGCCCCTTTCGTGCCGGTAATCACATAACTGAGGCCCATTTTACGTCCGCAAGCAATACGCGATGTTTCAATTGTTCCCATACATCCATTGCTAAATCGAACTAATGCAGAAGCTTGATCTTCATTTTCAACTACCAAACGCTCTTGTCGGTTGTTGGGGTTTGGTCGGGTTTGAATGACCGTTTGCATATCACCTATAACAGAACAAATCTCTTGTCCTAACAAATACTGAGCCATTTGCACAATGTGAGCAGCAAGATCACCTAATGCCCCCAAACCGGCTTTTTCTTTTATACAATGCCAATCTAATGGTGTATTTTCATTGGCAAGGTAATCTTCATTGTGTGTACCATAGAAATGGATCACCTCACCAATTTCCCCTTTTGCAATAATTTCTCTCGCTAATTGGGTGGTTGGATTTTTGATATAGTTAAACCCGACTAAGGTTTTTACACCGGCTTTTTTCGCCGCTTGATACATTAACTTTGCTTCGGTAGCCGTCAATGCAAGGGGCTTTTCAGAGTAAACATGTTTCCCCTTTGCAATGGCAGCCAATGCAATTTCTTTATGCAGAAAATTGGGCGTACAAATATCAACCACATCAATATCTGGATCGTCTACAATATCACGCCAGTTTCCAGTAGAACGCTGAAAACCAAATTCTTTTGCTCGTTGTTCCGCAAGCTCCGGGGTAACTTCCGCTAAATAATCCAACACCAATTCTGCTTCCAGTGGGAAAACTGTGGCAACTTGTGAATAGGCAATCGCATGACAACGTCCAATATAGCCCGTACCAATTAACCCAACTCTTATCTGTTTCATAATCCGCTCCTTTGTTATAGGGCATAAAAATAAGAGAGATAGCTTTATTGCGCTATCTCTCTGAACGTTATAACGTTGGCATACTAAATGCGGCGTTTTCAATCACATATTTATTCGGCCAACGAGTGGTGACTGTTTTCATTTTCGTGTAGAAACGCACACCGTCAGGTCCATAAATATTTAATGTTGTGTAGGCAGAATGTTTCCAACCACCGAAGCAATGAAAAGACATCGGAACAGGAATCGGTACATTCACCCCCACCATCCCCGCTTGAACGTGATAAGAAAATTCACGAGCCGCCCCGCCATCGGAAGTGAAAATTGCCGTACCATTACCATAAGGATGTTCGTTGATTAATTTCATCGCTTCTTCAAAGCTTTTCGCCCGAACAATGCCAAGCACAGGACCAAAAATCTCTTCTTTGTAAATCACCATATCGGAGGTCACATTGTCAAATAACGTTCCGCCAATAAAGAAGCCGTTTTCATGTCCTGCCGGTTTTTTACCACGCCCGTCCACAAGCAAATCCGCCCCCTCTTCGACACCTTTTGTGATGTAATTGGTTACATTATTAAGATGTTGTTGGCTAATAAGTGGCCCAAAATCCATTTCTTTTTCCCCATCTTTAGGTAGACCCGGACCATAACGAAGTGCCTCAACTTTCGGTTTTAATGTGGCAATTAATTTATCTGCGGTTGCATTATCAATTGTTACAGCCAAAGAAATCGCCATACAACGCTCACCTGCCGCACCAAATGCCGCACCTAATAATGCATTAGCCGTTGATTCGATATCCGCATCCGGCATAATCAACGCATGGTTTTTTGCTGCACCAAAAGCCTGAACCCGTTTACCAAATTCAGCACCCATTTTATAAACATGGGCAGCGGCAGGCGTCGATCCAACAAAGCTGACCGCATGTACTCTTGGATCCCGTAATAAAATTTCATTATCTTGGCGATCACCATGAACAACATTGAAAACCCCATCCGGTAAACCCGCTTCTTTTAATAATTCGGCTAATTTAATGGAAAGTGAAGGATCGGCTTTTGCCGGTTTTAAAATGAAGGTATTGCCACAGGTAATCGCAACCGGGAACATCCACATAGGAACCATGGCAGGAAAATTAAATGGCGTAATACCGACTGCCACCCCCAATGGTTGAAGAGAGGAATGAATATCAATTCCCCGTCCGGCTTGCTCGGAAAATTCGCCTTTCAGTAAATGTGGTATACCACATGCAAATTCCACCACTTCTAAACCACGGGTAAGCTCTCCACAAGCATCGGAATAAACCTTACCATGCTCTTCAACAATAATTTTCGCTAAAGTATCCCAATCTCGCTGTAATAACTCTTTAAATTTAAACATAATACGGGCACGACGTAAGGGTGAGGTGGCAGACCATTCCACAAAAGCACGCTGTGCGACATCAATGGCTTCATACACATCTTCTGCTGTACTCATGATAACTTGACGGATTTGTTCACCTGTTGCCGGATTATAAATAGGGTGTGCTTCAGTTCCTCTGCTTGGAACTTGTTTACCATTAATAAAATTATAGACCGTTTCCATTTTGAGCTCCTTATGTAGTATCAAGATAAGATTGACATGGTGATTAGCATTAACGAACATAGCTTATGAAATTAATATATCTTTTTCAATCATTCTTACCTAAAAATGAAATATTTGTTTCATTTTTGTGATCTATGTCTAATTTTAGAAAAGTGCTCATAGATTAGAGAAATAAATGGAGTATGATGAAAGCTCAGGTTCTGTCTCTCATCCATAAAGGAGGAAATATGTCGTACTTACTTTCTAAATCAAGAAAAAACCACCCTGAAAAAAATGGTGAAGTACAAAAAATTACGCCGCTCACTGCGGGGTGGGAATATGTGGGATTTGAAGTGTATCATTTAAAGCCACAACAACAACTTGAATTTGATACTCAAAATACGGAGGTTTGTTTTGTCGTTGTTGCAGGTAAAGCCACCTTTAACACCGCAACAGAAACCTTTAGTCAAATCGGTAATCGAACCACCCCTTTTGAACGTATTCCTCCCTATGCCCTTTATGTTCCTCACGCACAATCTCTCGTTATTCAAGCAGAAACTGACTTAGAATTAGCCGTTTGTCGAGCACCAAGTCAGGGAAATCTTCCAATAAGATTGATCAAACCAGAAGAAATCGGCGTAGAAAAACGGGGATATGGCCATAATCAGCGCCTTGTTCATAACATCTTGCCTGAAACAGAAAGTGCCGATGCTTTGCTTGTTGTCGAGGTGTTTACTGATGAAGGGAACACAAGTTCTTTCCCAAGCCATAAACATGATGACAAAAATTCATTGACGGAAACCTATTTGGAAGAAACCTATTATCACCGCTTCTCTCCTTCCCAAGGCTTTGCACTACAACGTGTTTACACAGCAGATCACACCTTAGATGAATGTATGGCAGTCTATGATGGAGATGTGGTTCAAGTGCCTCGTGGTTATCACCCTGTTGCCACGATTGCAGGCTATGATAACTATTATCTAAATGTCATGGCAGGGCCAGTAAGAAAATGGAAATTCACTTGGGAAGAAGATCACCGATGGATCAACACAGAAGAATACGAAAAGAAACCTTAATCCTTACTCAACTCAAAACAATATGATATGAAAGTGCGGCCATTTTTTAGAAAATGGTCGTTTTTCTTGAAATATTTATTTAACCGGATAGGATAATAAAAATATTTGAACAATTAAGGGACAACACAAATGAAAGAGCAATCTCAATTGACGATGCTGAAAATTGAAATTCAAACCCGTTATGACAGCTTAAGTAAAAGATTAAAACAAGTAGCACAATATATTCTTGATAACAGTGATAGTGTCGTCTTTGATACCGTCGCCAGCATAGCGGAAAAAGCCAATGTCCCCCCTTCTACACTAATTCGCTTTGCTGCGGAATTCGGCTTTTCCGGTTTCAATGAAATGAAACAGATTTTTCGTGAAAACTTAATGGAGAAAACCACAAATTACACGGAACGCTTACAATTATCCCATAAGATCAATCAAGTTGAAGGCAACGAATCACCAGAAAATATTTTAGCGATCTTTGCACATGCCAATAGCCAGGCATTGCAACAATTAGCAAACAGTACCGAAAATGAGCAAATTTATGCTGCCGTAAAAATCCTAAAAGAAGCCAATAACATTTTTATTGTCGGATTAAAGCGCTCTTTTAGTGTTGCCAGCTATCTAAATTATGCCCTCCATCATTTGGATTGCCGTTCCTTTTTAATTAATGGCTTAGGGGGAATGTTTGAAGAGCAGCTTAACCAAGTCAAAGCCGGTGATGTGGTGATTTCCATTAGTTTCTCCCCTTATGCGAGTGAAACCCTAAATATTACTCAGACCACCGCTAAAAAAGGCATTAAACAAATTGCCATTACCGATAGCCAAATTAGCCCACTGCTGACGTTTAGCGATATTTCTTTTGTGGTAAAAGAAGCGCAAGTTTTAGGATTTCGCTCTCAATGTGCCACCATGAGCCTTGTTCAAACCCTTGCCATTACACTTGGTTTGGAAAAAGAAAAAGATAAAGCATAACAAAAATGCCCTGTTTAAATTCAGGGCATTTTTTACTTTCCGGTGAAATTAATGGCGTGATTTCCAAAGTTTAATCAGACGTTGATAACGTTCGGAAACTTGTTGAATTAATTCATCATCGGTTAATCTCCCCGACAACCATTCTGTTGAAGGTTGACCGAAAATGGTTCTTCCTACGGCAAACCCTTTTACCCAAGGTTTATTGGTGGCTGCATTAAAAATCGATTCAAATTGTGCTTCTGGTGCATCTAAACCTAAAATTAAAATCCCTCTGCAATAGCGATCGTTTTTCTGAATTAGCTCACTGATGTTATCCCACTCTGAGGCAGATAAACCGGGTAATTTCCACCAATCCGGTTTAATGCCTAATTGGTAGAAGTGTTCAACCATTTCCGCATAATATTTCTCATTTTGTTCCATATCATGAGGCAAAATGACCTCCAATAACAACTCATGCCCAGTTCGGCAGCAGGTTTGATAAATTTGTTTCAAACTTTCATCTTGTTCAGCCTTCATTTCAGGCTTATCTTTCGGATGATAGAAGACTAAACATTTCACCACATGTTCTTGTGGCCAATGGATTAATTGACTACCAAGATCACCATGTTCTAAACGCAAAGGACGAGAAGAAGGAAGTTCGATAGGGCGACCAATCCACCATTTTTTACCGGTAATCTCATTCAATGCGGCTTGTCCAAAGGTGGTATCAGCTAAAATCCCCGCATTCCCTTGAGCAATATTTTCTTCATTTGCCGCTTTCTCTGCCCCTTTTAGCAGAAGTTGTTTTAATTTTGGTATGAGTGCCACATCTGCGCCTACTTTTTGGGCAATATCAACAAGTTGCTTGCGATGGTCAAAAGCAAAAATACAGAGATCATCCCATTGATTTTTTCTCGTTGTCACCCGATGTAAATGATTAAGTCTTTCATCAAGATCAGGTCGTGGAACAAACTCAGCTCGAGCAAGATAATCATCTAATTCGGCTTTAGTTGGCATCGCAGGTGCACAACCATGACGAGAAACAACCAAAGCGCCACAAGCATTGGCGTAACGGCAAGCTTGTTCCCAACCTTCATTATTAATATAGCCTCGGATTAATCCCGACATAAACGCATCGCCTGCACCTAACACATTCAGTACTTCAACCCGAACACCATAAACATTAAGCGCACCATCAAGATCATCTGGAATTTCACCTTCAAAAACAGAACAACCCAATGCACCACGTTTACACACTAATACCGCATCACTATATTGACGTACGTTTTTTAATGCTGTTAATGTATCGGTCGAACCGCCGGCAATATGAAATTCTTCTTCTGTTCCCACTAAAACATCAAAATGATGTAACACTTCTTGTAAGGATTTTGTCACGGCTTCTGAATCAATAAAACGGGTTTCCCCATCTCCTAATGAGGTTAACCCCCATAGCACAGGGCGATAATCAATATCAAGCAAACGCTTGGTATTATTTCGTCCCGCATACTCCAAAGCAGTGAGTACAGCCTCACGGGTTTTAGGATGAGATAAATGGGTTCCAGTAATCGCTAATGCTTTTGCTGAGGCAATATAGGCTTCGTCAAAATCATTTTTGCTAATTGCCATGTCTGCACAATTTTCACGATAAAAAATAAGTGGAAAGGTATCTTGATCTTTAATGCCTAAAATAACGAGTGCGGTAAGCCGTTCTTTATCTGTGATAAGATGGCTGGTATCAACGCCGACTCGTTGGAGTTCCTCACGCAAAAAACGCCCCATATGTTCGTCCCCAACACGAGCAAGCATGGACGATTTTATTCCTTGAACCGCCGTTCCATAAGCCACATTACCAGAGGATCCACCAAGATATTTCGAAAATGACGAGGCATCTTCTAATCTCGCACCAATTTGTTGGGCATATAAATCAACAGCGACCCGTCCTAAACAAATCAGATCTAATTTTTTTTCAACGTCTTTCATGATATTCCCCCCTTCGTCTTTTAAAAAAATATCATCTGCCGATATTGAAATATTTTTTTCAAAAAAAATCAACTTTAAAAAAATGATTTTGAGATATCGATCACAGTTCTTTCTCAAGCTTATAGGCTTATCTTCGCTATTGATTAATGTACTCTATGAAAAATCGATATCCGTTATAAAAGTGATTACCTAATCCTTAAAAGTTTGATCTACCTCTCAAAAATGAAATTTTCATTTCAAAAATATTCCATTTTAAAAAAAGCATAAATATACTACTAACACATATCGAATTATCCTGAAGGAGGTCGTAATGAAAACAGTGAAATTAACGGTTGCACAAGCATTAGTAAGATTTCTTGACAATCAATATGTTGAATTTGATGGTAAAGTCACGAAATTTGTCGAAGGTGTATTTGGTATTTTCGGACATGGCAATGTATTAGGTATCGGACAAGCCCTTGAACAAGACAGCGGCTCACTTGTGGTACGACAAGGCCGTAACGAACAAGGAATGGCCCATGTCGCCATCGGTTTTGCAAAACAAAATTTACGAAAAAAAATCTATGCTTGCACATCCTCAGTCGGCCCCGGTGCCGCCAATATGATTACAGCCGCCGCCGTTGCCACAGCCAATCGAATTCCACTTCTTTTACTTCCCGGTGATGTTTTTGCCACGCGTCAACCTGATCCGGTATTACAACAAATTGAGCAACCCTATGATTTAAGTATCAGCACTAATGATGCCTTTAAAGCAGTCAGTAAATACTGGGATAGGGTCAATCGCCCAGAACAATTAATGACAGCTTGTATCAATGCGATGCGTGTTTTAACCGATCCGGCAGAAACCGGTGCGGTCACCCTCGCACTTCCACAAGATGTTCAATCTGAAGCCTATGATTTTCCTGACTATTTCTTAGAAAAACGGATCCACCGAATTGAAAGAACCCTCCCAACCGACCCTATGCTTTCTTCTGCATTGGAACTTATTATGAAAAGCCAAAAACCGCTTATCATTTGTGGTGGTGGGGTTCGTTATTCTGAAGCAGCAGAACAATTAAAAACCTTTGCAGAAACTTTTCACATTCCTTTTGCTGAAACACAGGCAGGAAAAAGTGCGGTCATTTCTTCGCACGAATTTAATGTCGGCGGTATTGGTGAAACTGGGTGTTTAGCGGCAAATTTACTTGCCAAAGAAGCCGATCTCATCATCGGAATTGGCACAAGATACACTGACTTCACTACCTCTTCAAAATGGCTTTTCCAAAATCCAGAGGCAAAATATTTAAATATTAATATTGCCCGCTTTGATGCTTATAAACTTGATGGCGTACAAGTGGTGGCTGATGCGAAAGAAACATTGGAAAAACTGACCGCACTTTTGCAATCAACACCTTATCGTGCTAACTGGGGAAATCAAATATCAGAGGCCAAACAACGCTTTAATGAAGAATTACAACGCCTTTATCACATCACTTATTCTGACGATTTTATTCCGGAAGTAAATGACGCCTTAGACAAAGAAAAAGTCTATGAGGAATTTATTCGTCTGACAACCTCCCGTTTACCTCAAAGTCGGGTACTGGGCATTTTAAATGACACTTTAGATGAAAATAGTGTGATCGTCGGTGCTGCCGGTAGCCTCCCCGGTGACTTGCAACGGGCTTGGCAATCAAAAGGCGAAAATACTTACCATTTGGAATACGGTTATTCCTGTATGGGCTATGAAATTAATGCGGCATTGGGCGTGAAATTGGCTCAACCTGAAAAAGAAGTGTATGCCTTATTGGGTGACGGCTCCTATATGATGCTGCATTCGGAGCTTGTTACCTCTATTCAAGAAGGCAAAAAAATCAATGTGGTTGTATTTGATAATATGACAAACGGATGCATCAACAATTTACAAATCGGTCATGGTATGGACAGTTTTGCAACGGAATTCCGTTTCAGAAATCCCGCAACAAACCAACTCGACGGCAACTTTATTCCCGTTGATTTTGCCATGAATGGCGCCTCTTATGGTTGTAAAAGCTATCGTGTCACCAATGAAGAAGAACTTCGTTTCGCACTTGAAGATGCCAAACAGCAATCCATTTCAACCCTCATTGATATTAAAGTTCTACCCAAAACCATGATCCATGGTTACGGAAGCTGGTGGCATGTCGGTGTGGCGGAAGTTTCTGAAAAAGAACGAGTTCAAAAAGCCTATCAGGCTAGCCTAGAAAACATTCACAAAGCAAGACGCTACTAACCCTGTATTCACATTTAACTCTCTGATGAGTAAGGAAAAACAATGAAAGCTGAAAATGTAAAATTGGGGATTGCCCCTATTGGTTGGACCAATGACGATATGCCGGATTTAGGCAAAGAAAATACCTTTGAACAATGTATTAGTGAAATGGCTCTTGCCGGTTTCACTGGTTGTGAAGTGGGTAACAAATATCCACGCGATGTGGAAATCTTAAAACATAAATTAAATGTTCGTGGTATTCAAATTTGTAATGCTTGGTTTAGCACTTTTTTTGTTAACGGCAAAAAAGAAGAAACCATTCAAGCATTTATTCAACATCGTGATTTTTTACATGCGATGGGGGCTAAAGTCATTGGTTGTTCAGAACAAAGCCACAGTATTCAAGGCACAACAAAATCGGTCTTTAAAGAAAAACCTGTCTTTACAGAGGAAGAATGGCAAAAACTTGCGGAAGGTTATAACGAACTTGCCAAACTCGCTGAAGAAAAAGGAATGAAAGTTTGCTTACATCACCATATGGGAACAGGTATTCAAACACCAGCAGAAATAGATAAATATATGTCCCTTGTCAATGACGATGTTTATCTACTCTTTGATTCCGGTCATCTCTATTATTCGGAAGGCTCCCAACAAGCCATGCTTGAAGTATTGGAAAAATACATCGACCGTATTTGCCACGTTCATCTCAAAGATGTGCGTGATGAAGTGGTAGCAGAAGTGAAAGAGAAAAACTTAAGTTTCTTAGAAGGCGTTCGCAAAGGCACCTTTACTGTTCCCGGAGATGGGGTGATTGATTTCAAACCTATTTTTGAAATTCTTGAAAAACATAATTACCAAGGTTGGATGGTTGTCGAAGCAGAACAAGATCCTGCCATCGCCAATCCATTTGAATATGCCGTAAAAGGGCGTCAATACATTAAAGAAACAGCGGGGATTTAATCATGATTAAAGTCGGTATTATTGGTGCAGGGCGTATCGGTCGTGTACATTCAGAAAGTATTACAAAATATGTCAAAGGGGCGGAAGTTAAAGCCATTTCAGATGTAAAAATAACCGATGAATTACGCCAATGGGCAAAAGAAATGGGCATTCCAAATCTCTATGAAGATTACAGAAAAATTCTTCAAGATCCTGAAATTGATACCGTTTTAGTTTGTTCTTCGACAAACACTCATGCCCCAATTTCAATTGAGGCGGCTCAAGCGGGAAAACACGTTTTTTGTGAAAAACCAATCGATGCCGATATCAACCGAATTAAAAACGTTCTCAACGAAGTAGAGAAAGCCGGGGTAAAATTCCAAGTGGGCTTTAACCGTCGCTTCGACCATAATTTTAAAGCCATTAAAACCCGTGTAGAAAACGGTGATATTGGAGAACCCCATTTAATTCGTATTACCTCTCGAGATCCTGATGCGCCACCCATTGAATATGTCAAAGTTTCCGGTGGAATGTTTTTCGATATGACCATTCATGATTTTGATATGGTGAGATATTTATCCGGTAGTGAAGTAGTTGAAGTTTATGCCACTGGAGGGGTGTTGGTTAATCCGGAAATTGGAAAAGCCGGTGATATTGATACCGCAGTGATTACGTTAAAATTAGCCAATGGGGCAATTGCGGTTATCGATAATAGCCGTAAAGCCGTTTATGGTTATGATCAACGTGCTGAAGTATTTGGTTCAAAAGGAGCGGTTCAAACTAAAAATGATACCGATTCCACGGCGGTTTATTCTTGTGAAGCCGGTGTCATTGCTGAAAAACCAAAATACTTCTTCTTAGAACGCTATATGCAATCTTTTGCCGATGAAATGTCTTGTTTTATTGAAGCGATTGTCAAGGATAAACCAACATTAGTGAACGGAAATGACGGATTACAGCCTGTCATCATTGCCTTAGCGGCTAAACGTTCTCTTGATGAAGGACGACCTGTCAAATTAAGCGAAATCGCTTAATTCCTTTAGAAAAGAGCCTCTCATATAGATTGTAGGAGGGGCTTTTTATTCATTAATGTGTATCCATTGTGTAAATGGTTTTTACCATTATTAAATGTTATCTACATTGACTCATTAATTAAATTCGCTTTAATGCCGTATTATAGACTTCTTTATCTGCTCGCTTACCGACTGTCAACAATAAAATGTAGATCTCATTATCGTTTACTTGATACACCAATCTCACCCCGGCTCGTTTTAACTTAATCTTATAACAATTATGTAGTTCACCAGCCAAACGATTTTTAGGAATGTGTGGATTTTCAACAACTTTATCCAGTTTTCTACGCAACTGCATTTTGATTGTCGAATCAAGTTTATTCAGTTCTTCCACAAAATCATCGTGAGCTTTAATAGAATAGGTCATATCACAGACTATGAAAATAATTCATCCAGTGTTGTACTTTTGATTTTATCAGGTTCACTTAAACGTTTTTTAACTAACGCATATAAATCTGCATCTTCATCTGATACGACAATTTGTTTGATCGGCATTTTGCCTGTTTCAGCCACATACACTAAAAATGCTCTAATTGCATCAGACGGGCTCACACCTAAATTTTCAAAAATCGCAAAGGCTTGTTTTTTAATCACATCATCAACACGAATATTTAAGTTTGACATTATTCCCTCCTTAATATTTGGACACAGAGTAAAACAAATGTAAAACATAAACAAGAGATTTATTCTATATCTATTACATAATCTCAACACGATGATTCAGATATAACTTTTCAATAATTACAAATTCTCTTTTGATATAAAATGTTAACACTCATTGATAAAGTGCGGTTATTTTTTCACTGTTTTTTTATTTTGCTAAAATACCCTTGACTCCGTATCGACTACAGGCTTTACACTTATCCTCACTAATTTATTGCATTACAAAAGGAAAAATAAATGAGCCATACTCACTATGAGCATCCACATAATCATGCTCACTCCCATAATCATTCCCATACGCCAACAAACAAAAGGATTTTAGGGTTGAGCTTTGCCATTATCAGCCTTTATATGATCGTGGAATTTTTAGGCGGTTATCTTTTTAATAGCCTCGCTTTAATGGCTGATGCAGGACATATGGCAAATGATAGCCTATCGCTTTTCTTGGCTTTAATTGCCTTATTTTTAAACCTAAAATGGCAAAAATTATTTGCTTTAATCAATGGTGCATCATTGGTTGGTGTGGCTGTATGGATTTTGTATGAAGCCATAGAACGCTGGCAAACACCAACAGAGATGATGGCTTTACCAATGTTAGGTGTTGCGGTTATCGGGTTGTTGGTGAATATTTTAGTAGCATGGATTATGTTGAAAAGTGATCAAGATAATCTCAATATTCGAGCGGCTTATTTACATGTATTAGCGGATCTCTTCGGTTCTGTCGTGGCTATTGTAGCCGGTTTAAGCGCTTGGTTGCTTAACTGGCAATGGGTTGATGTAATGGCAAGCGGCATATTAAGTTTGCTGGTCCTCCGTAGTGGTTTATCGGTAACAATACAAGCGTTAAAAGCATTGCGTGATCCTTTAGCTTCCATTTCTGTGGATCACCATTCTCATTAGATGTGATGTTTTGATAAAATTTTATACCACACTGGCTATTTGGAGAGTTTTATGAAAATCAATGAGTTAAGTAAACGAACAGGTATTCATTTAGAAACCATTCGTTACTACGAAAAACAAAGGATTTTACCCGAACCCAAAAGGGCTGCAAATGGCTATCGTCAATATGATGAAGAAAGTGTGGCACAACTTAACTTCATCAAAAACTGTCGAACTTTAGGTTTTTCCCTTGAAGATATACGGGCGCTAAATCAGCTGAAATTTGGGCAAGCCGATCACTACCATGCCGATCAGATGATTTTAGCCCAGCTTTCTCGAGTGGAAGAAAAAATCGCCCAACTTTTAGACATTAAAGATTTTCTCCAGTCTATTGCGACCGTAGGACAACATAGTGAGGCCGAATGTAAAGCAATGCAGGGGTTAAAAACAGGAAAGTGCGGTTAAATTGATAAAAGTTTTAGTGGCGATAGGATATTAAATGTTTTATTCAGTATTTTTCCCGCACTCAAAAACTAGTCAAACAAACTTTGTTGTCCAAGTAAAAATTCAGGTTTTGCTTTTACTGTAAACCCCTGAGCCGCCAAGCTCTTTCTCAAGGTTTCGATATTGTAATAAGCATGACTTTTCGTGGTATTTTGGAAATAGATATAAAGCACATCAAATTCCTTTCGCCGTTGATGAAGGAGCGAAGAAAAAGCCTGTAATTCAGCTTCGCTATAACGATAATCGTGGCGTTCTTGGGCTGATTGAGCCTTCCACCAATTCGGATTACGGCCATGTAAACGAAGGTAGCCCTGCCGTTGGTTAAGATGCAAGTGGAAGTCCGGTAACCCGATATGTTGTGGGTAATCTACATTGCACCAAATGAGCTGAGGTTTATTTTGAAAAGCCTCAAGGACGGAAGGAATATGCCAGCTGGGGTGGCGAAACTCAACGGCGAGCGGGTATTCTTCAAACCAAGAAACACAAGCTGCTAAATAATGCCGGTTATGGACTGTACGTTCGAAATTGCTTGGGAATTGAATAAAAAGATTAGCCAGCACATCCGCCTCAATCAAAGGGCTTAATGCTTTCAAAAAACCGTTAGCCTGCGCCGGTGTTACACTGCGCCGATGGCTAAAATCCTGATGTATTTTGATAGAAAAACGCAATCTCCCCGCTGCCTTTTCCACCATACCTTGCAGTGCTTTATGCCCAATTGGCGCATGGAACGTGCTGTTCAGTTCAAGTGCATCATAATGTTGGCTATAAATACTCAGAAAATCCTCATGATGGCTACCATGAGGGTAAAGCGTACCGATCAAATCGGTATCGCTATACCCTCCGGTGCCGAGATAAATTTTAGGACTGTTTTGCATGGTTATCACTCATAATTAAAGTGCGAATTGTATCACATGGTTATAAAAACAGGCGGATTTCCCCCCCTCTCGCCGCCTGAGAGATTTAGCGCTTGAACCTGCAAAATTTCATCCCCCTTTTCTTATGTTATACCTTTACTATAAAATGCCGAGATTTTTCAGTGATAACAATGGGTTATTCCATTTACTAAACTTAAGGTGAGGGTATATTATGGCGTGGATTTATTTAATCCTTGCAGGATTAATGGAAATAGGTTGGCCACTCGGTTTGAAATTAGCTCAACAAGAAGGCTGGCGCTGGCAAGGCATTTTGCTTGCCATTTTATTTATGGCAGGCAGTGGTGCATTGCTTTTTTTAGCCCAACGACATATTCCAATGGGAACCGCTTATGCGATATGGACAGGCATAGGGGCATTAGGCGCATTTGTTGTTGGGGTTATGTTTTTAGGTGATGCTTCTACAATGGGGCGATGGCTGGGTGCCTTACTGATTGTTTCCGGTGTGATTGTAATGAAATTATCCAGTTAAAATTTCTCATCAACAGCCAAGCTAAGGTATATTAGCTCCCCACTCTGCCCTTAGTATCGCTGTAACACCACAAAAAATGAGTTCTAAGTTTCAAACAATGCGGGAGATAAAAACACAGTATCAGGCGTAATTTGCTGTAAATGGATAGATTTTTTTCGTTTCACTCTTTATTTCCGAGCAAGATTTCGCCATAATGCGCAACTTTCGTACTCAACATTATTAAGGAAAAATTTATGTCAGCAAAAGATGGGTTAGCCAATCCGGGTCCCCTTGGATTATGTGGTTTTGCATTAACGACTTGGCTATTATGTTTAATCAATGCGGGGATTTTTGACAGTTCAAACCTTGGCTTAGTATTCGGTATGGCGTTCGCTTTTGGCGGTACGGCTCAGATGATCGCCGGGATGTTTGAATTTAAAAAAGGCAACACGTTTGGATTTACCGCATTTATCAGCTATGGCGCATTCTGGTGGTCTTGGGCGTTATTTGTGGCGTTCTTTAAAGGAGAAACCTCGGCGCAATTTGTCGGTTGGTATCTAGGCTGTTGGGGAACATTCACGCTAATGATGTTCTTAGCAACGTTCCCAAAACCGCGTGCATTACAAGCGATTTTCTTCTTTTTAACCTTAACCTTTTACGCATTAGCCATTGGCGATGCCACAGGCAATCACGCCATTGTGAATATCGGGGGATATTTAGGGTTAATCACTGCGCTTTGTGCCTTCTATTTAGCAGCAGCTGAAGTATTAAATGAATCTTACGGTAGAACAGTACTACCAATAGGCGAGAAAAAATAGTTTCTCACGATAGATTAAACAAAAAGTGCGGTCATATTTTCAAAAGAATTTATGACCGCACTTTTTTTGCATTAACATTACATGCCGGCAATATATTTGAGCATCACACCGGCGGCGATAGCTGAACCAATCACCCCTGCCACATTCGGCCCCATGGCGTGCATCAGTAAGAAGTTTTGATGATCCGCTTCCAACCCCACTTTATTGGAAACCCTTGCTGCCATAGGCACGGCAGAAACCCCGGCAGAGCCAATAAGCGGATTGATTTTATTTTTGCTAAACTTATTCATCAATTTTGCCATTAATACGCCACTTGCCGTACCAATACTAAAGGCGACAACACCGAGTAACAAAATCCCCAACGTTTGAGGTTGAAGGAATTTATCCGCCACCAATTTCGCCCCAACAGATAGGCCAAGAACAATCGTAGTAATATTGATTAAGGCATTTTGTGTAGTATCACTTAAGCGATCTACCACTCCGCTGACCCGCATCAAGTTACCGAAACAGAACATGCCTAACAACGGTGCGGCATCCGGTAAGATTAACGCAACCAATAACAAGAGGATAATTGGAAACAACACTTTCTCACGTTGGCTGACAGGACGAAGTTGTACCATACGGATTTTCCGCTCTTCCTCTGTGGTGAGGGCTTTCATAATTGGCGGTTGAATTAAGGGAACAAGCGCCATATAAGAATAAGCCGCCACCGCAATGGCTCCCAGTAATTCAGGGGCAAGTTTGCTGGTAAGATAAATCGCCGTTGGGCCGTCTGCACCGCCAATAATCCCAATAGCTGCAGCTTGTGGAAGCGTAAAGGAAATAATCCCAAGCCAATTTAACGCCAATGCCCCTAATACAGTGGTGAAAATACCAAATTGAGCCGCCGCACCTAACAACAAGGTTCTCGGGTTGGCAAGAAGCGGGCCGAAGTCCGTCATTGCTCCCACGCCCATAAATATGACAAGCGGTGCCACACCATAGCCAATGGCCACTTTATAGAATAAAGCGAGAATACCTGCACTATATCCCATATCACCGGCTAAGGTTTCCAACTCTGCCACTTGCGACGGTAACGCACTATTGAGCGCTTCCTTAATCGCAGCCGGGTCGGCTACGGTATTAAGTTTTGTCGCAACAATAGCAAGCTGCTGCGCTGTGCCGGAATGGATAAGATTATCCAATGCACTCATCGCCATTCCAGCTTCGGGAATGTTGGACAACAGCCCGCCAAACCCTATAGGCAATAATAACAACGGTTCAAATTTTTTGGAGATCGCCAACCAGAGTAGAAGCAAGCTAACACCAATCATCACGGCCTGCCCCCATTCCAGATGCATGATCCCCATGCCTTTAAATAATGCAATAATACTGTCCATTTTTCCCACCTACCACTTATGCGATGGTCATTAAGGTATCACCTACGGTGACGGTATCGCCCGCTTTTATCGCAATATTTCGAACAATTCCGCCTTTCACCGCACGAATTTCCGTTTCCATTTTCATGGCTTCAAGTACGAGCAATACCTCACCTTCTGCGACAGTTTGTCCTTCTGTTGCCACCACTTTCCAGATATTCCCCGACATTGGTGCGGTAACCGGCTCACCTGTGGCAGATTGCGACGATGAAGAAGGTGAGGTAGAAGGCGCTTGGGTTGTTTGAGCAGAAGCTGTAGTTGGAGCGATATTTGTTACATCCCCACCCTCGCTGACTTTCACCACAAAGGCTTTACCTTCTAATTCCACCGTATAAACCGCTGCACCAGTGGATTTGGTATTGGAAAGTGCGGTTGGTTTTTCCGCTGTTTTTTCAGTGGTTTGATCTGCAGTTGGCGCAGGCTCAAAGGCATCAGGATTGCCACGGTTTTCTAAGAATTTCAAGCCGACTTGAGGGAATAATGCCACAATAAGCACATCATCAATTTCATTTTCAGCCAAGCGAATACCTTTTTCCTTCGCAAGCTGTTTCACTTCAGCGGTGAGTTTGTCCATTTCCGGGGCAAGGTGATCAGCTGGACGATCGGTTATCGGTTGTGCTCCTTCTAAAACCCGAGCTTGCAATGCCGTATTCACCGCCGCCGGCGTACGACCATATTCGCCTTTTAAAATGCCTGCAGTTTCTTTTGCAATGGTTTTGTAACGCTCGCCCATTAACACGTTAATCACCGCCTGCGTGCCGACAATTTGTGAAGTTGGGGTAACCAGCGGAATGAAACCGAGATCTTCACGAACCCGTGGAATTTCTTGTAACACTTGGTCGAGTTTGTCTGACGCATTTTGCTGTTTGAGCTGGCTTTCAAGGTTAGTGAGCATGCCGCCCGGCACTTGCGCTACTAAAATACGGCTATCCACACCTTTTAGTTGTCCTTCAAATTTCGCATATTTTTTACGAACGGAGCGGAAATAATCTGCAATTTTTTCCAGTTTCAGAATATCCAATCCGGTGTCATACCCTGTACCTTGTAGGGTCGCCACCAAGGCTTCCGTCGCAGGATGCCCATAAGTCCCACTCATAGAGGAAATCGAGGTATCAATACCGTCAGCGCCTGCTTCAACACCTTTCAGCAATGCCATTTCCGCCATACCGGTGGTGGAGTGGCAATGTAAATGAAGACGAACATCGTAACGTTTTTTAATTTCACTGACTAATTCATAGGCAGACATCGGCGTTAAAATCCCGGACATATCTTTGATCACCAGGGAATCAATACCGATTTCTAAAAGTTGTTCTGTGGTGTCCAACCAAGTATCTAAAGTATGGACGGGGCTTGTGGTATAACTTAAGGTTCCTTGGGCATGGCCGCCTTGCTTACGAACGGCTTTTAAAGCTTGTTGCATATTGCGTGGATCATTCATCGCATCAAACACACGGAATACACTCATGCCATTGGTGACGGCACGTTCAACAAAGCGATCCACCACATCATCGGCATAATGACGATAACCCAACAGGTTTTGTCCTCGTAAAAGCATTTGTAATGGGGTTTTTGGTAAGGCTTTTTTCAATTCACGCAAACGCACCCACGGGTCTTCACCTAAAAAGCGAATACAACTATCAAAAGTTGCACCGCCCCACGCCTCTAACGACCAATAACCAATATCATCCAATGCTGCTGCAATAGGAAGCATATCCTCAAGGCGCATACGGGTAGCAAACAGTGATTGATGGGCATCACGCAATACCACATCGGTAATTGCAATTTTTTTCTGTTGGGCAGTCATAAAATACCTCTTCCTTAGCCTATAAAATGAAAACGATTATTTTAAGCCTTGTTGGCGACGATGGTGTGCAATTGCCGCCACAATAACGGGACGTAATCGGGCAATATCCTCCCCTGCAGACAGCTGAACCGATTGCTTGGATTGAGATGATACGGCGGGATCGCTTTTGGGAAAAAATCGATTGATTATTTTCGAGGCAAATTCAATAGCATAGATAAGTAGGAATAGAAAAAAGATCACAAATCCCATTCCAGCCAACATTAAATTAACCCCTTCAAGCATGAGTTCTGAACTTGTCATAATCGCTCCCCAAAATGTTGAAAATACACTGAGTATATTAGTTTTTTTCTCTACAAAAAACTTTGATATACTTCACAGAAATGAGGAAAAGTGGCGTTAGACCAAGGGAATTTTTATGATGATTTTGAGAAAATATGAGAGCGTAATCGAATAAAAAGGCGGAGATGAAAAGGGGTCTAAAAAGAAAGCCAATATGCGGTGAAAACTCACCGCATATTTTTTCGTTTTTATTCTGTCGCATTTTTCAATGGGACTTCAGGATCCGGTTGCCCTGTGATACGGTTGCGTAAATCACGGCGGATAATCTCAATGGTCCAGAACCAGAAAATATGGCCAACTAATTCGGAAATATGTTCATAGAGAGGCCATTCTGCAACAGGAGGCGTTAAACCTAACATTGGGAAAGTAATGTAGTGAACGCAGATGTTAGCAATGATACCTGCACCAATACCTTGCCAGAATTTAATTTTAGGGAAACGCTCTGCCACTAAACAGTAACCGATCGCAAAAACTAATGAGAAGGTAATATGGGTCACACCAATCCAGTTAAACCCATGATCGGCAAAAGTAAATACCGCTTCAGTCGGATCAATGCCTAAATAATCACGCAAGAAAACATGTGGTGGGTTTAAAAACGCACGGGAACAAACTTGTAATACTTGTTCTTGTGTTAATCCGCTGATATCCACATTACAAGCGGCAGCGAAGAAATCAATTGGACTGCGTGGTGGGAATGGATGCTCTGCCCCCCATTTTACGAAAGAGGAAATGAGACCTGCAATAATACCCACAAAAATCGCGACACCATAACGGCGACGATTTGGCGGGGTTTGAACGAAAATACCTGACATATTTTACTCCGAAAATGTTGAAATATTCACCGCACTTTTACACAAGGATTTTTATTCGATAAAAGCACAGTACGACATTTTGCCCCGTATAACAAAAAAGAGTTAAGAAAAGGCAAAACAAGCGTGTGATTTTTCATCAATTTATGCATTTCGTCAAGATTTAATTAAAACTTTGTGCCACAAATAGGGAGAATGATTGTCCGAAGATCCCTTGTATTACTTGGGTTGATTGAAATATCTGAAACAATTGGATAAGTTTTGCAATAAAAAAGGACTAAGCCTCAAATAAAGCTTAGTCCTGACTCTTTCTGAGTTTAAATCCCTATCGGATTACCTCTCAAATTAAGCGTTGCCACCCGTGATTTTTGCCACTTCTGCAGCGAAATCTTCTTCAACTTTCTCAATACCTTCGCCCACTTCTAAACGAATGAAGTTAGTCACTTTGGTATTCACTGATTTTAAGTAGTCGCCAACAGTTTGAGATGGATCCATCACGAATGCTTGACCGGTTAAAGACACTTCACCGGTGAATTTCTTCATGCGGCCTTCAACCATTTTTTCTGCGATTTCTTTTGGTTTACCAGAATTGATAGCAATGTCGATTTGAATTTGACGCTCGTGTTCAACCACTTCAGCAGAAACATCTTCTGGATTAACGAATTCAGGTTTAGATGCCGCAACGTGCATCGCCACTTTTTTCAATTCTTCAGCAGAACCTTCACCTGCTACTAATACACCAATTTTCGCACCGTGTAAGTATTGCGCGATCACATTGCCTTCAAGGTAAGCAACACGGCGAATTGTCATATTTTCACCGATTTTCGCCACTAATGCGGCACGTTTTTCTTCAAATTGTGCTTGTAGTTGCTCGATAGTCGTACCTTTGTTTGCTGCAGCGTAATCTGCCACTTCATTGGCTAAACCTAAGAAACCCGCATCTTTTGCCACGAAGTCTGTTTCACAGTTCATTTCAATTAACACACCGAAACCGGCTTCAACGCGTGCGATGATAACACCTTCTGCTGCCACACGACCTGCTTTTTTCGCTGCTTTTGCTTGACCGGATTTACGCATGTTGTCAATGGCTAACTCAATATCACCGTTAGCTTCAACCAATGCTTTTTTACATTCCATCATACCTGCGCCGGTACGTTCACGAAGTTCTTTAACTAATGCTGCTGTAATTTCAGCCATTTTTCCAATCCTCTGTCTGAAAGTGCGGTCATTTTCGCCACACTTTTTAGATAAAAATACAGGGGCAATTTCTCGCCCCTGTGCCAATTAATCGTTTTGATTAATAAGGGCTATGACTTATTTTGATAACTTGAATTATTCTGCATCCGCAGCGGCTAACTCTTCTGCAACAGCCGCTTCGTTACCACGACCTTCTTTTACTGCTGCCGCAGCGGCAGTTAAGTAAAGTTGGATTGCACGGGTCGCATCATCGTTACCCGGGATAACAAAATCAACACCGGCCGGTGTAGAGTTGGTATCAACGATAGCAAAAACAGGGATACCAAGATTGTTGGCTTCTTTCACTGCGATATGTTCGTGGTCTGCACCGATAACAAATAATGCATCCGGTAAACCGCCCATATCTTTGATACCGCCAAGGCTTAATTCAAGTTTTTCCATCTCACGGCTACGCATTAACGCTTCTTTTTTGGTTAATTTGTCGAAAGTACCGTCTTGAGATTGTGCTTCTAAATCTTTTAAACGTTTAATTGATTGACGAACTGTTTTCCAGTTAGTCAACATACCACCTAACCAACGGTGGTTAACATAATATTGTTGACAGTCTAATGCTGCAGCTTGCACTGCCTCTGATGCCGCACGTTTTGTACCCACGAATAAAATTTTACCGTTATTGCTCGCAATACGCGTTAATTCAGCTAATGCCTCGTTAAATAAAGGTAAGGTTTTTTCAAGGTTGATGATGTGAACACCGTTACGCGCACCAAAAATGAAAGGTTTCATTTGTGGGTTCCAGTAACGAGTTTGGTGTCCGAAGTGTACGCCTGCGTTGATCATTTCACGCATTGAAACTTGTGCCATAATATTTTCCTTTTATTTGGGGTTGAGCCTCCACATATCAGCTCATCGACCGTTTGGCACCCCGATGAAGCCTTAATGATATGTGTGTGTTATTTAAGTTAAAAATTCACTCTTTTTTACGGAAAAAAGAGCGGTGCGATTTATACCATAAAGTGCGGTTAAATTCTAGTTTATTTTTGGGTTTGCCGCATTTTCTTTGCTCGTATGAAAAGCAATACCGGACGATGCTGTAAATCTTTAAATTCAGCGTGCCATTGAGGTTGATCTGCCAACATGGGTTCGGCCATCTGTTCAATTTGAAAACCTGCCGAAATAATATGATTAATAATAGTAGCAGTGGTGCGGTGATAGGTTTTAAAAGGCTGTTTAAACCAATTTCTTTCCCGCTCACCTTCATCACGATAATGATTCAATCGGTATGCCACCTGTTGTTTGTTTTCATCTTTTTCCCAACGCTCCCCCATTTTATGGCAAGTAGTGATGGGGTGTTCTTGAGAAAACACTAATGTTCCTTCCGGTTTTAATTTTTTGAAAATCGCCATTAACAACGCCGGAAAATCCTGCACATAATGAAAAGCAAAAGAGCTGGTGAGGACATCAAAATTTTCCTCAGGCAAATCCGCAAGGTTTTCCATTGCAAGTTGATATAAAGAAAAACGCCTGTGAAATTGACCGCACTTTTCTAAATCTATTTGTGCTTGTTTTAACATATTGGCGGATAAATCCATTCCGACTACTGCTCTTGCACCCCGCTCCAAGTAAAGTGCTAAATGCCCACCGCTACCACAACCAAGATCCAATAACGTTTTGCCTTGAAGATCGGGCAAAAGAGAAAGCATTGTCGGTTTTTCTACGATTTCATTCAAACTCATCGGGTTTTCGCGAAGCTGTTGATAACGCTCAAAGAAGTTTTCCCTATCATAAACGCTGGTGTTGTTCTTCATGGATAATGCCTGTTGGTGAAAGCCAAAATGTAAAAGGGCGTATATCCTACGCCCTTAGAATGCAATGGGAGAGGATTATCCCATAAAACTTGCAAACCAGCCTAAATTAGCGCCCACTTGTGCCACAATATTAAGCACACCAAAGAGGATAATAAAACCAATCATCGCATTGCCACCATAAACCCGATAAGTGGCATTCGGGAATTTTTGACGGCTTGCTTTCGCAAGCAAGGCCGGCACGATAGCCGCCCAAATGGTTGCCGCCAGGCCCGCATAACCAATGGCGATCACAAAACCATAAGGGAATTGGAGGCTTAACAACAAAGGGGGTAAAAAGGTGACCAAGGTGGTTTTTGTTCGCCCCATGAGGCTGTCGTCAAATTTCAATAAATCCGCGATATAGTCGAACAATCCCAATGTCACCCCAAGGAAAGAACTGGCAATTGCCATATAAGCAAAGAAATTCAACATGACTGCAATATAATCCGTTTCAATATAGCGGCGTAATGCTTCAAGTAATGCGGAAACATCACCGCCTTTTTCAATCACCGGGGCAAATTCTGCACGAGGTAAATTGCCTTGAATCGCAAGCTGCCAGAGAATATAGATAATGAGCGCCAAACCGGTACCGGTAAAAATGGCTTTCATCACCCGATTGCCATCACGTTGATAATATTTCACAAGGCTTGGTACATTGCCGTGGAAACCGAAGGAAACCAAACACACCGGCAGTGCGGTCAATAAATAAGGTAGATATTGCTGCTCGCCTTGTGCCACCGTATTAAATAAAACCTCTGTTTTTACTGAACGGAGCAAGCCTGCGGTAGAAAGAAAAAAGGCGATAACCATCCCACCAATTAATATTGTGGTAAAACGATCGACCGCTTTGGTTGAAAGCCAGACAAATGCCGCTAAAACCAAGCAAAAAATCAGTGAGCCGGAAGTCCGCCCAATATCAACCGCACTTTCGCTACTACTCAACAGCTGATTGAATAAATTTTGTGTAATACCACCCCCTGAGGTGATATAGGCATAGGTTAAAATATAAAGCACAAAGGCAACCGATAACCCATTAACCACATTCCACCCTTTGCCAAGCAGATCTTTGACAATGGTGTCGAAACTTGCCCCTGTGGGATAATGCAAATTGGCTTCTAAAATCATTAAACCGGAAGTGGTCATACAAAACCAAGTATAAATCAGCGCAAGAAGCGAGCCGATAAACCAGACGCCTGCGGTTGAGGTGGGGTTAGCCAACATACCTGCACCAATGGCCGTACCGGCAATAATCATAGCACCGCCTAATAAAGAAGGGGATTTTTGTTGTGTCATAATCTATTCTCTAATAGCAAAAATTTGCACTATTATAATAGTGCAAATTAAAAACTCAATGGTTTTTTATTAGACAAGGTGATCGGACTTTTCTTATAATTTTGTTATCTCTAAAGTTGATACCCATAAGAGGAATTAAAAATGAAAAAATACATCAAATCGTTTGCCTTTGCTTCTGTCGCCGCATTAATGCTTAATGCCTGTGCAGATTCCGCTTCCATTAATCAACAAGCGGCCTCAAGCTATGCCCAAGAAATGGGTAAAATTCGCACCCAAGGAGCGGTAGATACCAGCTCTCAAACGGCAAAACGTATTCATCGCATTTTCAACAAAATGGTGCCTTATGCCAATAAAGAAAATCAAACCGGCCAACCTTTTAACTGGCAGATTACCGTCATTAAATCGAAAGAATTAAATGCTTGGGCTATGCCGGGCGGGAAAATGGCCTTTTATACGGGGTTAGTGGATACCTTAAAGCTCAACGATGATGAAATTGCCACTGTCATGGGGCACGAAATGGCACACGCCTTAAAAGAGCATGGTAAAGCAAAAGCGAATTTCGGTATGGCTACCGGCATTGCGGCACAATTGGGTCATATTGCCCTTTCTACGGTCATCGGTTCGGATCTTAGTGGCATTGCCGTAGGATTAACCAAAGATTTTGCATTAGATAAGCCTTACTCCCGTAGTGCGGAAACCGAAGCCGATGAAGTCGGCTTATTGCTGATGGCAAAATCGGGCTTTAATCCACAATTTGCCCCGGGGTTATGGGATAAAATGAGAAAAGCCTCCGGTGGTTCCAAAGGGGCATTAGATGCCTTGGCCTCCACCCACCCGACCGATGAAGATCGTCAAGAAAACCTACGCCGTTTGCTGCCAGAAGCGATGAAACTTTACGAAGCATCAAAAAAATAAAAACTTTTGCAAAATTGACCGCACTTTTAAGGTGCGGTTTTTTATCGGCCTAGCGTAGCAATAGCATCTTCTGCAAAAAAACAAAACCGCACTTCGTTTCCCAAAGTGCGGTTGAATTTTAAGGCGTTTTATTAATGTGCCGAGTTGGTTTCATTTTCTTCAAATACCGGTAATGGTTTGTGTTCCGTTGCCACATAACTATAAATGACCGGAAGAACAAACAAGGTGAAGATAGTTCCGATAGATAAACCGGCTACAATCACAATACCAATACTAAAGCGAGATACCGCACCTGCCCCTGTTGCATAAAGCAATGGAATAAGACCGGCCACCATCGCTGCGGTTGTCATCAAAATTGGACGCAAACGCACTTTAGCCGCCGCAGTAATCGCCTCAATACGGTTTTTACCATGCAATAATTGCTCTTCTTTCGCCACTTCACACATCAAAATACCGTGTTTGGTAATCAAGCCCACCAAAGTGATTAATCCCACTTGTGAGTAAATATTCAAAGTTGTGCCTGAAATACCAAAGAAGGACAAGAAGTTTAAGGTCAATAATGCACCACTTACCGCCAAAGGAACCGAAATCATAATCACCATTGGATCGCGTATTGATTCAAACTGAATAGCCAATACTAAGAAGATGATAACCACAGCGAGGGCAAAGGTAATTGCCAACGCATTTCCTTCTTGCACCAACTGACGGGATTCCGAACGGAAATCGTAAGTATAGCCCTGTGGTAAAGTGGTATCGGCGTGTTGTTGTAACCATGCCACCGCATCCCCAGTGGAGGTACCCGGCATAGGTACGGCTTGAATAGTTGCCGCATTTAACTGGCTAAAACGTGGTAAAGAAGTCGGTTGGGTTTCCAGTTTCATGCTAATTAAACTACTTAACGGCACCGATTCCCCGTTACTTGCCGTGAGGTAGTAATTTTTGAAACTTTCCGGCGAGAGGCGATCATCACGTTTTACTTGCGAGATGACTTTATAAGCCCGTCCGTCAATATCTACACGGGTAATGGTTGCCCCTGAAAGGAAACTGCCTAAAGTATTACTAATTTGTTGCATCGTAATGCCATAGGTTCCGGCTTTTTCTTTATCCACCGAAATGGTCATTTGTGCGGTGTCGTATTTCAAATCAAGATTGGTATAAACAAACTTGCCTGATGTCCGCATCGCTTCTAAAAACTTCTCAGCCGTATTGGCTAAAGCATTATAATCCTGTGCGGTTTTTAACACGATAGCAACCGGCGGGCCTTGCTCCCCCGTATCAATTTCAGGGAAGTTGAAAGCAGAAACTGACACTTCAGGAATGGCTTTTGCTTTGGCATTCAACTCGTTCATAATTTCCGGTTGCTTGCGTGAACGTTCTTTCCAATCCTTTAATGTCACAATGTTAAGAGATTGATTAGAACTTGGCGCACCGGCAATACTCATACCAAACCACACTTCCGGTGTATCCATGACAGTTTTCATATAAGGGGTCATGGCATCTTGGATATAATCCACATTCACATTAGAAGGGGCTGAACCAATGGCAATAAACGCACCTTTATCCTCATTCGGTGTTAATTCACTGGAAAGCGAGTTAAAGAGAAACGGTAATGTGGCAAAAATCGCCACGGCAAACACTACCATGGATTTGCGATTGTGCATCACAATATCCAACATGTAGTTATATACATTATTCATTTTCGATAGGGTGTGTTCTACTTTGCGTTCCATCCATGTCGGCTCAGCATTGGATTTCAGTAATTTACTGGTCATCATCGGTGAAAGGGTTAACGCCACCACACCTGAAATAAATACCGAACCGGCAAGGGTGAGGGCAAACTCTTTAAAGAGTGTACCTGTAATACCGCCCATCAATGCCATTGGCGAGTAAACCGCAATCAATGAAATGGTCATGGAAATGACCGGTAGCGCAATTTCACGAGTACCGATAATCGCCGCTCGGAATGGCGTTTCCCCTTCTTTAATATGACGGTCAACGTTTTCCAAGACCACAATCGCATCGTCCACCACCAAACCGATGGCAAGAATCAACGCCAATAATGTCATCAAGTTAATCGAGAAATCTAAACTTTGTAACATCATCAGCACCCCGATCAATGAAATCGGAATGGTGAGAACAGGAATGATAATGGCACGCAGTGAACCGATAAACATCAAAATCACCACCAATACGATCACCGTTGCTTCCACAATCGTTTTGATTACCTCATTAATCGAGCTATTAATGGCAATGGTACGATCGTAAAGAATATCCGATTCCATACTGTCCGGAAGCTGTTTTAGAATACTGGCGTAAAGCGGACGGATTTTCTCAGCCACCGTCAATGGGTTCGCAGAAGAGGTCGGATTGATCCCCAATACCACCGATTCCCCACCGTTTGCGGTCGCTCGTGAATTATCACTTTCTTTATTGAGTTCAACGGTGGCAATATCACGCAAACGCACTAAATCATCGCCATTAGAGGCGACAATCAAATTGCCCAACTGCTCTACCGATTTTGTGGTGGTTTCCACTTTATTACGATAGCTCACATAATAACCGTTATCACTCCCTGCTGCTGTTTGAATATTATTGGCAGAGAGCGCTGACATCACCTGTGAAGCGGAAAGATTTTGCGCCGCCATTTTTTGCGGATCTAACCAAATACGCATCGCATATTCCGTCGCACCAAAGATTTGGACTTCCGCCACCCCTTCAATGGTAAAGAACTGCGGTTTCACCACACGATTGATGTAGTCCGTCACTTGGCTAGAATCTAACTTGTTAGAACGGAAACTAATATACATAATCCCCGTTCCTCCTGATGAGGACGCCACCGTAGGATCTTCAATACCGCTTGGCAACTCCGAACGCACCGCATTCACTTTTGCCAATACATCGGCCAACGCCCCCGCCGGATCCGTATTTAATTTCATTTTTACGGTAATCGTTGAAGAACTTGGCGCACTTGATGAGGACATATAGTCAATATTATCCGCCTGAGCGATGGACTCTTCCAATTTAGAAGTAACGAATGCTTGAATGAGGTTCGCATCCGCCCCGGGATAAGCGGTGGTGACGGTAATCACCGTTGTTGTCATTTTAGGATATTCACGCACTGCCAATTTCGACACCGCCTGCAAACCTAAAATAATGATAAGCAAACTGATCGAAATCGCTAAAACAGGGCGACGAATAAATATATCTGTAAATTTCATTCGTATTTCCTAGCCTATTAGAGATTGGTTTTCTTCGCAGGTTCGGTTCCACCAACGATGTCTTTTTTGATCCATTCAACAAGGCTGCCATTACCAATACCTTGTTGACCACCGGTAATAATTTTATCGCCTACTTTCACTTCATCGCCTTGTAACTGGGAATAAATTCCTTGACGGTCTTTAGTAAATACCGTGATTTGTTTTGCACGATAGAGGTTGTCTAATTTCGGGTTGTCGGCAAATTTGGCTTTATCTTCTTCAGATAAAGGCGCTAACAAATAAGAAATTTCACCGTACATGTTATAGCTCACCGCCACTTGTGGTACGACGATTTGATTGGTTTCTGTCGGTAAAGCAATACGCAAACGAGAGAACATACCGGAAAGCAATTTACGTCCATCTTCAGGATCAAAAGTCGCTTGAATATCCACTAAACCGGTGGATGAATTAATTGCCGGTTCGATAGCTGTAATGCGGGCAGAAAAGGTTTCGCCTTGGCGGGCATCGGTGGTTGCCGTAACACGCTGACCAAGATGTAATCTGTCTAACTCATTTTGTGAAATGGCAAAATCAATTTTCATCGAACTGGTGTCTTCTACACGCACAATTTCTGTACCAATATTCACATATTGACCGACATTGACTTTGACAATACCTGCTTTGCCATCAAATGGCGCTACAATTTGGCGACGCTCAATCGTGGCTTTTAGGGATTCAATATTCGCCACTTGCGCATCATAAGCGGATTTCGCATTATCCACTTCTTGACGGGAAACGGCACTGCTTGATAATAAATTGGCATAACGTTGATAGGTTTGACGCAATGCCGGAAGTTGGGCTTGTGCTGCTTGAAGGCTTGCACGTTCAACCGAACTATCAAGCTCAACCAACAAATCGCCTTTTTTCACCATTTGTCCATTCTGAACAAAAACCTTAGACACGGTTCCTGCATTTTGCGCACTGAGCATTGCCCCCTGATTTGGACGAACAAGCCCTGTGGTATTAATCACCGGTGTCCACTCACTTGCTTTCACTTCCACTGCCGTCACCGGACTTGAGGCTTCCGGCATATTGGCAATGGCTTTACCGATCATAATGCCGCGTAACACATTAAAACCGATCACACCGGCAAAAATTAAAACAAACACCACTAAAACAATTTTCATAACGAAAACATGTGAGCGTTTTGGTCGAGCTGTTTGAGTTTGACTCATTTGTTTAAAACTCCATAATACAAAATAATGCTTATTTCTGAATTGCTCGCCAAGAGCGTTCAATCACAGATTCTAAAATTTCATGAGTGAGTTCCACATTTAAAAACTTCATATCCGATGCCATCGTCATTGCGGTTTTTAAACTCAATTGGAAAAGCACATCATTGGGTAAATCAGCTAATTCATCCGCCGCTTTCCCTTGCAAACAAAAACGATCCCAACAACTATTATCAATTTCTCGACAAAGATCAGTAAAATGAGGTAAAGACTGATATTGATTCAAGTTTGATAAAATGGTGGGATTTTCTTGTAAAAATAGCCAAATGTTCCACCACATTCGTCCATATTGTTTAAAAAAGGATTCTGCTTCATCAAAATCCTTTTCAAGTGCCGCTACAAAGAGCGAAAACACACGCCGAGCGAATTGTTCTAACAATTCATCTTTATCTTTAAAATAAAGATAAATCGTTCCCACAGCAATCTTGGCTTCTTTGGCCAATTTTTGCATTGAGAGGTGATTTAACCCCTCTCTTGCCATGAGGCAATCCACTGCCATAAAAATTTGCTCAGCAAGATCTGTTTTAGCATGCCGCATAAATAAAAAACCTTAGGTTTAAAAATAAAAAAGTGCCTTTCAGCCCATAATGAACGAGCGTTCATTTTAGAGATTTTTCATTTTTTGGCAAGTTAAAAACACAAAAAAGTGCGGTCATTTTTCACCACACTTTTCCTTATCACAATGAGGTCGAGTCTCCCTCGATTACACTAAAATCTACATCCCGATAATCACACAACCTGCCACAGATTTTGCTTTATCCTGTGCTTGAGAAGCCGCATCTCGGCTTGCAAAGGGGCCGACACGAACCCGGTTCCACTCGCCATTGACCATTACTTGCGCATTAATACCGGACATCACTAAACGTCCTTGTAAATTTTCTGCTTGAGCCCGGTTTTTAAACGCACCGCACTGTAAACCAAAGCGTTTACCTTCGCCGGCTGTCGCTGTTGTTGCCGGTTTGCTTTCTTCTGTTTTAGTTTCTGCTTTTTTCGCTGTTTCTACTTTCACCGTTTCAGGCTTTTTCACCGTCTCCGGTTTCTTCGTGGTTTCCGGTTGTTTTTTTACTTCTTGTTTCGGTGTTTCTGTCTTCGCCGTTACCGTTTGTTGTGCTGTTACGGCTTGTTGTGCCTTTTCAGCCTCTTCTGCTTTGCGTTTTTCTGCCAATTTGCGGGCTTCTTCTGCCGCTTTTTGTTCTTTTTCCATTTGAATTAAGACTTGGCGTTGTTCCTCCGTTAAACGCATATTTTTCTCGACACTCGAAGGCTTATCATCCACCGGCACAGTGCGGGTTTCTAATGCTTTAATATAACTCCACACTTCTTCCGGGCGATTGGGTAACACACTTTTTGGTGGTGTTTTTTCAGGCTGTTTTGCCACTGAAACAACCGGTTCGGGGGTTTTGCTTTTTAAAAAATAAAGCCCAATGCCAAAGGCAAGTAATACGCCTAAGGCAACGCCTATTAATAAATTTTTATTGGTTGTCTTTTTTTTCTTATTTGAACCACGACGGGCTGCAAAATCTCGATGTGCCACGATAAATCCTAAAAGTTAATGATTTCTGACTATGCTAAAAATTTGCCAAGTTTACTGAAAAATATCGTAATTTTCTAGCTAAAATCCTGAGGATCCACATCTAAAATCAACCGCACTTGGCTATTTTTTTCTAAATTCGCCTGTTGATATTCCCGTAATACCCTTTGTAACGCCTGGCGAGAGGGGTGCTGTAAAAGCAATTGCCAACGAAATTGCCCTGCTTTTTTGCTCAAAGGTGCAGGCATTGGCCCTAAAATTTGTAATCCCTCAATGTTTTTTGTGTGAAAAAAATCAGCGATCCGAAATAAACATTCTTCAGCCTGTTCACTCAAACGGGCCTGTGCTTTAAACAAGGCTTGGAAACTAAAAGGCGGCAATCCCATTCGATGACGTAAGCTTAAGGTTTCTTCAGCAAATGCCGGATAGCCTTCCGCTAACAAAGTGGTAAGTAAGGGATGATCCGGATAATGGGTTTGCAGCACCACTTCCCCTTGTTTCTCTGCACGGCCGGAACGGCCTGCCACTTGTACATAAAGCTGCGCCAACCGTTCTTCTGCACGAAAATCCAAGGAAAACAGCGCACTGTCCACATTGACCAAAGCCACTAAAGTAACATTCGGAAAATGGTGGCCTTTTGCCAACATTTGCGTACCTATTAAAATTTGGCTTTTGCCTTGCTGAATGTTCTCTAAATAGCTTTCCAAAGAACCTTTTCGAGATGTGCTGTCTCGGTCTATGCGGGCGACTGAATAAGCGGGAAACTGCGCTTTCAAGGTATCTTCTAACTGCTCTGTGCCTAACCCTGTTGTGACTAAATGGGTCGAACCACAATCGCCACATTGACGTGGTATGGTTTTCTGCGAACCACAATGATGACAACGCAACACCCGTTGATGTTGATGATAGGTATAAGGTTTTTCACAATGAGGGCATTGTGCAATCCAACCACATTCGTGGCAAAGCAAAACAGGGGCAAACCCACGACGGTTGAGAAATAATAAAACCTGATTGCCTTTTTTAAGGTGATTTTTCATTCGGGCCAACAAGGGCTGCGATAACCCTTGTTGCACCGGTTGATTTTTCAGATCAATAACAAACTGACGAAGTGCCGCCGCATTTCCCGCTCTTTTCGATAAAATCAAATGTTGGTATTTACCGTTTTTGACATTGTTAAGGCTTTCTAAACTTGGCGTTGCTGATCCCATTAGCATAGGAATATTCAGTTTTTGAGCCAGCACAATCGCCAAATCTCGAGCATGATAACGCCAGCCATCTTGTTGTTTGAAAGAACTGTCCTGTTCTTCATCCAAAATAATCGCCCCTAAATTGGCAAATTGGGTAAATAATGCAGATCTTGTACCAATCACTACCGCACTTTGCCCGTTTTTTGCCCGAAGCCACACATTGAGCCGTTGGGTATCATTCAAATGCGAATGGAGAACATCAATTTCCACATTAAAACGAGCCTTAAAACGTTGAACGGTTTGTGGGGTCAACCCGATTTCCGGCACCAATACCAACACTTGTTTGCCGGATTTCAAGATCTCTTCAATATATTGCAAATAAATTTCTGTTTTACCTGAGCCTGTTACCCCCTCCAGTAACCACACATTAAATTCACGTTGAAACATCAATCGGCTAAAAGCTAAGGCTTGTTGTTTGTTTAACGTCAGACGATTATCAACATTCACTAAGGGGGTATTGCCCAAAACCGCTTGCCAGCTTTTTGCCTCCTCTTGCACAGCGATCTCTTGTACAAAATGTTTGCGTTTTAATGCCGACCAAACAGAAGGGCTAAAATCCCCCTCGCCTTTTTCCAAATCCTTTTCTGACAAATATCGCAAGGCTTCCGCTTGTTTTTTCGAACGCTTGAGTTCATCGTTGCACAGGGCATTTTTTCCTTCTTCCGTGATACGCCAAAAAGTGCGGTCATTTTTCACCGCACTTTCACCGTTACGCAATTTCACCGGCAAAGCTTGAAATAGCACCTCTCCCAATGCACCCTGATAATAATTTGCCGCCCATATCAACCAATCCCAAGTCACAGAGGAAAAGAGGGAGGTGGTATCTAAAGGGGCAATAATTTCCTTTAATTTCTCTTTGGGGATCGCTGTGGTTTCCGGTAATTGCACCACTATCGCCACTTTTTTTTGCCGTCCAAAAGGCACAAGCACCCGTGCGCCAATCTCCAAGGACATATCGTCAGGAATCAAATAGTCAAATAAACGAGGAAGTGGCACAGGCAGTGCGACACGGACAATTTTCATAATCACCTTCAGGAAAAAATTTGGCGTATTATACGGGAAAACACCCTGATTTCGTGTATAATCGCCGGCAATTTTACACATTCATTTAACAATCTAAAAGTGATGAAACCGACCTTTGCCGATCAAAAACGAAAAACTGTCGAAACTGCTGAATTTACCGAAGAGGGACGTTATAAACGTAAAATACGCAGTTTTGTATTGCGTACAGGGCGTTTAAGTGAATTCCAAAAAACCATGATGAACGACCATTGGGGAGAGCTGGGATTAGACTATCAATCCTCCCCTTTTGACTTTGTGAACATTTATGGCAATACCCATCCGGTCATTTTAGAAATCGGCTTTGGCATGGGGAAATCTCTGGTAGATATGGCCTATGCCAATCCGGATAAAAATTATCTCGGTATTGAAGTACATACGCCGGGGGTCGGTGCCTGCATTGCCTATGCCGTAGAAAAAGGGGTAAAAAATCTTCGTGTGATCTGCCATGATGCCACTGAAATTTTACGCGATAGCATTGCAGATAATACATTAGGGGGATTACAGCTCTTTTTCCCCGATCCTTGGCATAAAGCAAAACATCACAAACGCCGCATTGTTCAACCGCACTTTGTCGATCAAGTGGTGAAAAAACTGGCTGAAAATGGCTTCATTCATATGGCAACCGACTGGGAAAACTATGCGGAACAAATGCTTGAGGTACTCCGAGCAAATGCTCATTTAGTTAATACCTCTGCACAGGGGGATTATATTCCCCGTCCGAGTTTTCGTCCATTAACCAAATTTGAAGCCCGTGGACAACGGCTAGGGCATGGTATTTGGGATTTATTTTTTACAAAGAAATAATTTTTGATTTTATAAAGGCATCAGTAAAATGCTGATGCTCTCATTCATTCCACATAACAATCCAAATAGGAGAAGCGCAATATGTCTAAATCTTACAATCAACGCCAGCGTAAAAAACTTCATCTTGCCGAATTCCAAGAATTAGGCTTTTTGGTCAATTTCCAATTTGCCGAAGGCACTTCAATTGATACGGTGGATGAAGTGATTGATCGTTTTATCGCAGAGGTAATCCAACCAAATGGACTGGCTTATGAAGGCAGTGGCTATCTACACTGGGAAGGGTTAGTATGCTTAGAAAAAATCGGTAAATGTGATGAAAGCCACCGTGAAACCGTAAAAAAATGGCTTGAAAGCAATGGCTTACAACAAATCGAAATCAGTGAATTATTTGATATTTGGTGGGATTATCCATCCTCAAAAGCTTAAATCTTTAAGCGAAAAACAGCATAAAAGGGTAACACTTTTTATGCTGTTTTTTTAATTAACGGTATGATGTCGCAAAATTAACAAAAAACCGACCGCACTTTGTACTTTGCATCAGGTTTCGTTTATGGATTACTACTCTTATGAGAGGGGAAAAATACAAATTCTTGACACTGAAAGGTGACACTCACGGTCGCGTTTAAAGGTAAATCCGTACTTTCATAAGCAATAAGATGAATGCCGTTAATAGCAATCTGATAACGATAGTACTGACCTAAAAAAAGTTTATCCCTCACTTTCCCTTGTCCGTTTTCATCTAATTTGAGCAAGATTTGTTCGGGACGAAGTAACCATTCATAATGCCCTATGGCATAGTCCATTTCAGGAAAAAGATGATAAGTTCCAATCGGGCTTTTCAATGTTTGGTTGGCTTGAATTTCACTCTCAAGATAATTTGTGTTGCCGAGAAAATCCGCTACAAAGTGATTAATGGGATTGTGATAAAGCTGAGTGGGTGAGCCAATTTGTACAATTTTTCCTTGATCCATCACGGCAATTTTATCGGCAAAAGCAAAGGCTTCTTCCTTACTGTGTGTCACAAAAATAGCGGCAACTTTTTGATTTTTTAAGATCTGTTTAATTTCTTGGATCATCGCATAACGGGTTTGGCTATCAATATTGGAAAAAGGCTCATCCAATAAAAGTAACTCAGGTTTGCAAGCCAACGATCGCGCAATAGCTACCCGTTGCTGTTGTCCACCGGATAATTCGTGTGGAAAACGCTGTTCAAACCCGGCCAATTTCACCACATTCAGCATTTGTTGAGTGAGATTTTTTTGTTCACTTTTTGTCAATTTAGTCAAACCAAATTGGATATTTTCCGCTACGGTTAAATGGGGAAAAAGTGCGTAATCTTGAAAAATCAACCCGATTTTACGTTGCTCCACAGGGATGGGGTTCATCACCCTCCCCGCAAGTTTTACTGTGCCTTGCGAAGTTGGAATAAGGCCGGCAATCGCTTTAAGCAACGTTGTCTTGCCACAACCGCTTGCACCGAGTAAACAAACGATCTCGTTTTCTTCAACATCAAGATCAAGGGATTCTAAAATCTGATTTTGTTCAAACCTACAGCTGAGTTGCTGCACTTCAAGTAATTTCATTTAACGCTCTTTTTGTGATTGAGAAATCAGCGAGCGGGTGAGCCAAATCACAGGAATCAACCCAACTAACACCAAGATAACCGCCGGCATGGCGGCCCGCTCTAGCTGTTCGTCCGAAGTAAAAGTGAAAACGTAAGTGGCCAGCGTATCAAAATTGAAAGGACGCAGTAATAACGAGGCATTAAGCTCTTTCATACTTTCAATAAAGACCATTAAAGCGGCTGTGATCATTCCTTTAGAAATGAGCGGGATATGAATATGCCTAAACATATTTGCGCCGCTTTTCCCCATGGTTTGGCTTGCCATATCTAATGTGGGGGATACTCTTTCTAAACAGGCACCAAGGCTTCCAATTGCCATTGCCAAAAAACGAATGGTATAAGCTAACACTAAAGCAAAGATCGAACCGGAAAAAATCAGTCCAACTGGTTTTAATTCTAAGCTTTTGAGCAAACTATGCAGTTGATGATCGGCAAAGGTGAGCGGAGAAAGTAAGCCTATTGCCAACACCGTCCCGGGAATGGCATAACCAAAACTTGATAAAGAAAGGGAAAGTCGGGTTATTTTTCCAAAAAATGGGGTATTTTGAGATAACCGATGGGCAAAGTGTAACAACAGGGCAATACATACCGTTGTCACCGCCGCAATTGAGGACACTTTTAAACTGTTTGAGGCAAATTGAACAAAATCTAAATTCCACGACTGTTCAAAATAATCAATCGACCAAAAAATCAATCGCCCAAATGGAATAAAAAAGGCGATAGCCAATAGCCCCCAACACCATGCTAACGCTAAACCACCTCGCCAGCCTGTTAACCTTTTAACATGGGTTTTCTTTTCATAGCCTCGTTGGTAGCTTTTCTGTTTGCGGCGGCTGTATTGTTCGAGGCTGATAAACAGAAAAACCATCATCAGCATAAAAATTGAGATACGACTTGCTGTGCCAAGATCGTGAAAACTCAACCACGAATCATAAATGGCGGTCGTCAAGGTAGGCAACGCAAAATAAGCAACAGTACCAAAATCCCCTAAGGTTTCCATGGCAACCAATGCCATCCCAACGGCAATAGCGGGGCGAATAAGCGGAAAAGTCACCCGGCGAAAAATTTGCATCGGGGTAGCCCCCAGCATTTTCGCACTGTGCTGTAAATTTTCTGATTGCTCTAAAAATGCCACTCGAACAAGAAGAAAAATATAAGGATATAGCACCAAAGCAAGTACAAAACACGCCCCGTAAAGGGTTCTAATTTGAGGAAACCAGTAGTCCTGTGGGGTTTGCCAGCCAAATATATTGCGTAAGAACGCCTGAAAAGCGCCTGAATAATCCAGTAAATCCGTATAAAGATAAGCAATTAAATAAGCCGGCATGGCAAGAGGCAAGCAAAGCAACCACTGTAATGAACGCTGTCCCCAAAACTGAAAATTGGCTACTAACCAAGCAGAAGGGAGGGCAAAAAATAATGCGAGCACGACAGTCCCTATCACCAATAAGACGGAATTCATCACATAGCGACCAAGCATCGTATTCCAAAGATGGATAAGATTATCCGTCTCACCGTCTAAGGCATGGTACGCAATGGCGAGCAACGGTAATAGAATAAAAAGTGCGGTCAAAATCGCAAACAATTTCCAAGGTAAATGCCGGGTCATTTAAAGGGTTTTCTCATACAAATTCTGTGATTTAGCAATCCAAGCGAATATGATTAGCTCGAAAAATATCTGTTATTAAGGATAAATCATTTTAGACAGTAAAACGAGCCTTAACAAATTTTGAAAAATCTCATTTTGTTAAAAGCTCGTTTTTCTTTTAATTAAGAAAGCTTAATCGTGATTAAAATTCATCGAATTTTACTTCATCCACTAACTTTAAAGCTTTCTCATAATTTTTAGCGATGGTTTCCAATTTTAGCGTATCCGGTGTAAAGGTTCCCCAACCTTTTACTAATTCGGAAGGTTCCACACCTGCTTTAACCGGGTATTCGTGGTTAAGTTGTGCATAAAGTTTTTGTGCTTTTTCACCACTTAAATATTCCACAAGTTTTATCGCATTTTCTTTATTTGGTGCATATTTCGCCAATGCTACACCACTGATATTAACGTGTGTACCATATTTTCCGGCAGGGAAATTGATCACAGCTGCTTCAGCCCAAGCTTTTTGTTTTTCATCGTCTAACATTTTTCCGTAGTAATAGCTGTTACCGAGTGAGTAATCACAAACCCCTTCTTTGATTGCTTTCACTTGATCACGGTCGCCACCTTGAGGTTTTTGCGCTAAGTTTGCTTTTAGCCCTTCTAAAAAGGCTTTGGTTTTTTCTTCACCATAATGCTCAATCATTGAAGCAAACAGTGAAACATTATAGGCATTCTTGCCTGAACGCACACAAACTTTACCTTTAAATTCCGGTTTAGCTAAATCTAAATAATCGAAACCTGCCGGTAATTTTCCAACTCGATCTTTAGAGGAATAAATCACTCTAGCTCGTGTCGTTAAACCATACCATTTGCCGTCAGAATCACGATATTGGGCAGGAATATTTTCGTCTAAGATTTTAGAGGTGAAAGGCTGTGCTAAACCTTCATTAACAATTTGCATGACACGGGAAATATCCACCGTCAATAACACATCAGCCGGACTTAATTCGCCTTCTTGTTTGACACGTTCCACCAAACCTTTATCAGCAAAAATCACATTCACTTTAATGCCGGTGTCTTTCTCAAAATCTTTGAGCATAGGTTCGATAAGATAAGGTTGACGATAAGAATAAACATTCACTTCATTGGCGGCCAATGCCGAAGTAGAAAGCAATGCAGAAAGGGATAATGCAAGGGTGGTCAATTTTTTCATGGGATTTCCTCCGTAAGAAAGGGGGTTATTATGTGTTAATGGTGTGGGAATTCTAAAAGGTTATCTTACTTCCGTCAATAAGAATTATTCTCATTTTTTGTTTGCGCCAGTATTAATCGGCTGGCTGCCATTCTTCCCTTTACGAATAAAAAAATAAGCGACGATATTTCGCCGCTTATCAGTTCTCATACCAAGAGATTACGCTGGGTAAACAGGAAGACGTTTACAAATAGCTAAGACTTTCTCTTTGGTCGCCTCAATCACTTGTTCTTCGTTTTCTTTACCAAGTGCATCTAAAATATCACACATCCAACCCGCTAAATCACGACAATCTTGTTCATTAAAACCACGGCGGGTTACTGCCGGTGTCCCCACTCGAATACCGGAAGTGACGAAAGGTTTTTGCGGATCGTTAGGCACAGAGTTTTTATTCACCGTAATATTGGCTTTACCTAATGCCGCATCAGCCGCTTTCCCTGTTAAACCTTGTTTAATAAAGCTTACTAGGAACAAGTGGTTTTCCGTACCATTTGATACCACATCATAACCACGTTGTTTGAATACCTCGACCATCGCTTTCGCATTTTTCAATACGTTCGCTTGATAGACTTTGTATTCCGGTTCGAGTGCTTCTTTAAAACACACTGCTTTTGCCGCAATAATGTGGACTAATGGGCCACCTTGATTCGCCGGGAATACGGAAGATTGTAATTTTTTATAGATTTCTTCATCACCACAAGAAGAAAGAATTAAACCACCACGCGGTCCCCCTAAAGTTTTATGGGTGGTTGTGGTGACAACATGGGCGTGTGGTAATGGGTTTGGATATAATCCCGCTGCAATTAACCCTGCTACATGTGCCATATCAACAAATAAATATGCGCCTACCTCATCGGCAATTTCACGCATTTTCGCCCAATCCACCACTTGAGAATAGGCAGAGAAACCGGCAACAATCATTTTTGGTTTCGCTTCTAACGCTTTTTGACGTACATCTTCGTAATCAATTAAACCGTCTGCTGTAATGCCATAAAGCACCGAATTATAAATTTTACCGGAGAAGCTCACTTTTGCACCATGAGTTAAATGCCCACCATGTGCCAAGTCCATTCCAAGGATCGTATCACCTGCATTAATTAATGCCCCATATACGGCGGCATTAGCCTGGGAACCGGAGTGAGGCTGTACATTCACATAATCCGCACCAAATAATTCTTTTGCACGGTCAATGGCAAGTTGTTCCACAATATCGGCATACTCACAACCACCATAGTAACGTTTACCCGGATAGCCTTCCGCATATTTATTGGTGAATTGACAACCCTGTGCTTCCATCACCCGTGGGCTTGCATAGTTTTCGGAAGCGATTAATTCAATATGCTCTTCTTGACGGCGATTTTCGTCCAAAATCGCTTGCCATAATACCGGATCGTAATCAGCGATATTCATATTTTTAGTAAACATGGTGTTCTCCTGTTATGTGATTTGTGATCTATAGTGTAACTGCTTATTCATTGAAATTTAATTAAAATTTCATGCATATTTTTCATTATGATGATTAATTTTCATCATCATGTTATTGGGTCAATGATGATAGGTTTCTTTGCCCTCAGCATCGATCTTAAGATAGCCGGCATCGCCACTGAGGATATTTCCGTTCACCACGCCTTCTAAACAACCACCGATTTGATAATCATATCCCATAAGATTGATTAATAAACTGGATAATTGGTAATGGAAAGTGTGCTTACAAGAAGAAAAAGCCTCTGATGTTATTTTTTGTATTGCTTTATTTGGGCTGTACACCATGAAAGGTACAATATAACTCGCTTGCTCCAGTGTACCTTGTTTATAAACCTCATTTGTCACATATTGACCGTGATCTGAAGTATAGGCAATAAGCCAATCATCGGTATTTTGTGTAGAGAGATATTGATACACATCAGAAATAAAACGATCTGTATTTAAAATCGTATTATCATAATTATCTATTGCCTGAATTTGCCCAAAGACTTTCTCTTTTTCATCGAGCAAAGCACCATAAGGAATATGGCTTCCACGATGATGCAACACAATAAAATGATTCCCTTCCTCTAAATTAATCTTTTTAAATTCAGGTAGTAATTTATTATCCGGCATAGACTCTCGGAGAGAATAGCCTTCATTATCCGGAAATCTCATTTTATCAACCCAAGCACCGCCTAAGAAATTCATCATATGCATATCATCACGGGCTTGTGCCGAATAAAAATAGGTATTAAAACCCTGCGTTTTGGCTAAATTAAATAAATTCGTATCCCCTTTTGCAATTTGTTGCATTCCATTTGGATAGGGAATTGCATTGAAAAACATCGGTAATGAAATAGCAGTCAACATCCCGCCGGAATAAGCTTCTTTCATCACGACCCCGGGTTCATTCTTAAAACGGGCTAAAAACGGTGAGGTCTCTCTTTCATACCCAAAAGCACTAAAATGACTGGCAGTGGCACTTTCTCCCATAATCAAAATAATATTTCTTACTTTAGGTAAGGCTTGAGTTTTATTGGGTCTGTTTTGATGATAGAGCGGAACATCGGATAAAGAGAAAAGTTCATAGGGCAAAATGCGCCCAACAAAATAACCAACGGAGAAATAATTCGATTTTAATCGGGAATAAACCGTATTAGGGGAAATAAATCTTTCGTGAGATTTTGTGGTATAGGCACGAACAAAAACATACATCATTAAAATATAAAAGACAGCATCAAATACCCAAGAGAATTTATATCGCTTTCTTTTAATAAAATTTAAACTCAAAAATACGGCTACTTCGAACAAGCCGAATAATAATGGATAAATAAATCGATCAACCATCGTTATGCCGGCTTGCGTAATTTCTTTTACCTCTTTAAAGGCAAGTGAATAACTGACAGGGCCAATCCAAGACTGATATAAGGCATAATGCACATTATTGACTAAAACACTTATTGCAAACAGTGTCACCACCAATATTCGGGTTATTCGATACTTGGAATAAACAAACAAGACCACGAATAAACAAACGAAAAGATAGCTTTCAGCATAGCGTTCTATGCTTGGAATATGAAAGATCTTACGATAAAGGATTTCTAGAATAAGCAGTAGCGCCGAATAACATAATGCTATGATCAATTGTTTCATAAAATAGTCTAAATCGTAAAAATTGGAGCAATATTCTCGTTTATTTTTAGCGATAGATAAATCACAAGACAGTGATTATCTACCGGATAAGCTTAGTGATTTTTCTGTTCACGTTGCACCGCGCGGTAACCAATATCACGGCGATAAAAACGCCCGTTCCATTGAATTTGTTCGGCAAGTTTAAGGGCTTTTTGTTGCGCCTCAAATACGCTATCACCTAAAGCCGTCACACATAACACACGGCCGCCATTGGTTAGCAATTTCCCTTCTTTCGCTTCCACCCCGGCTAAGAAAACTTTTTCATTTTCAACCGCACTTTGTGGCAAACCGATGATTTCATCACCTTTGCGGTAATCCCCCGGATAACCTTCAGCCGCAAGCACAATACCCAGTGATGCCTTAGGGTTCCATTGGGATTGAATTTCATATAACTTGCCTTCACAGGCTTTAAGGCAAAGTTCCACTAAATCGGATTCTAAACGCAACATAATCGGTTGGGTTTCCGGATCACCAAAACGGCAGTTAAACTCAATCACTTTCGGCTGACCGTTTGGCATAATCATTAACCCGGCATATAAAAACCCGGTGTACACATTACCTTCATCCGCCATACCGTTAACTGTTGGATAGATTACCTCTTTCATAATACGATCGTGAATTTCTGGGGTGACAACAGGTGCCGGTGAATAAGCCCCCATTCCTCCGGTGTTCAGCCCTGTATCATTTTCTCCCACCCGTTTATGATCTTGACTGGTTGCCATTGGCTCGACATTTTTGCCATCCACCATCACGATAAAACTGGCCTCTTCACCGTCTAAAAACTCTTCAATCACCACACGGCTACCCGCTTGCCCAAAAGCATTGCCTGATAACATATCACGCACCGCCTCTTCTGCTTCCTGCAAAGTCATCGCTACGATCACCCCTTTTCCTGCTGCCAAACCATCGGCTTTCACCACAATGGGGGCGCCTTTTTCACGCAAATACGCCAATGCCGGTTCGACTTCAGTAAAATTTTGATATTCCGCTGTAGGAATATTGTGACGGGCTAAAAAATCTTTGGTAAAAGCTTTCGAGCCCTCTAATTGTGCAGCCGCTTGGGTTGGCCCAAAAATTTTTAATCCTGCTGCACGGAACGCATCCACCACTCCGATAACAAGCGGTGCTTCCGGCCCAACAATAGTCAAGTCGATTTGATTATCTTGGGCAAATTGAACCAGTGCTGAAATATCGGTAACCGCAATATTCACATTTTCAATATTCTGTTCCAACACTGTTCCTGCATTACCCGGTGCGACAAACACTTTCTTAGCCAATGGAGATTGTGCAACTTTCCAAGCTAGCGCATGTTCACGACCGCCGTTTCCGATAATTAAAATATTCATAATGTGTCCTTGTGTATCCAACTTTCCGTGGGTAAGCCTACCCACGGTTAAAAATAAGCATACCCCTTTGGGGTATTTGTAAAATCAACCCCATAGGGGTTGGACTATGCGTAACCGAGGGTAGACTTACCCTCGGCACAGTCTAACTCTTAATGTCTAAAATGCCGCATTCCGGTTAATACCATCACCATGCCATGTTCATCAGCCGCATCAATCACTTCCTGATCGCGCATGGAACCGCCCGGGTGAATGACACACTGAATACCCACTTTTGCGGCGGCATCAATGCCGTCACGGAATGGGAAGAAGGCATCAGATGCCATCACACAACCGGCGACTTCCAGCCCTTCATCTTGTGCTTTGATACCGGCAATTTTAGCGGAATAAACTCGGCTCATTTGCCCTGCGCCAATGCCAATGGTTTGGTTATTTTTGGCATAAACAATGGCGTTGGATTTCACAAATTTCGCCACTTTCCAGCAGAATAATAAGTCTTTGAGTTCTTGTTCGGTAGGTTGGCGCTTGCTCACCACTTTTAAATCTGCCAAGTCTACCATACCTAAATCCGCATCTTGTACCAATAAACCGCCGTTTACCCGTTTAAAATCTAAACGTTGAGTGCGATCTTGCCATTCCCCACATTCAAGCAAACGAACATTTTTCTTACGCTTCACCACTTCAACGGCTTCTGCCGAAACTTTCGGCGCAATAATCACTTCCACAAACTGGCGTTCCACAATTTCTATGGCAGTTTTTTCGTCTAATTCACGGTTAAAAGCGATAATTCCGCCAAAAGCGGAGGTAGGATCGGTTTGATAGGCTCGGTTATAGGCTTCTAAAATATCTTTACCTAATGCCACGCCGCAAGGGTTGGCATGCTTGACGATCACACATGCCGGTTCGTCAAATTCTTTCACACATTCAAGGGCTGCATCGGTATCTGCAATATTATTGTAAGAAAGGGCTTTGCCTTGTAATTGTGTTGCGGTTGCCACACTGGCTTCTTTGACATTGAGATCCACATAGAAAGCGGCGTTTTGGTGGGCATTTTCACCATATCGCATGGTTTGTTTACGCACAAAATTTAGGTTTAAAGTCCGTGGAAATTGACCGCACTTCGCATCAATATCCTCTTCAGCCGCCACATGGTAAGGCTTCACAAGCTGACCGAAATAATTGGCGATCATTGAATCGTACTGTGCGGTATGTTCAAAGGCTTTGATAGCAAGATCAAAACGGGTTTTCAAGCTCAAGCTATTCTGATGTTGATCCATTTCGGCGAGAATGGCATTGAAATCTTGATTATTGACGACAATAGCAACATCTTTGTGATTTTTCGCCGCAGAACGCACCATTGTTGGGCCGCCAATGTCAATATTTTCTACCGCCTCTTCCAAGGTGCAACCTGATTTTGCAACAGTTTGAGCAAAAGGATATAAATTAACCACCACCATATCAATGGCTTCTATGCCATGTTGCTGCATAATCGCATCGTCTGTTCCACGGCGACCCAAGATCCCTCCATGAACCTTAGGGTGTAAGGTTTTCACACGTCCGTCCATCATTTCAGGAAAGCCTGTATAATCAGAAACTTCTATAACAGGCAACCCCTGTTGTGCTAAAAGTTTTGCGGTGCCACCGGTTGAGAGTAATTTTACACCACGTTGTACAAGCCCTTGGGCAAATTCTACAATACCGGTTTTATCTGAAACACTTAATAAAGCCTGACGAATAGGACGAGCGGTCATTACATTTTCCTTTTATAAAGAGGTTAAAAAAATAAGCGCGCAGATTATAACGCAAACGGTTGCGTAAATATAGAAAAGATTAAAGAAAATCCGTGGAAAGAAGTGCGGTCAAAACAGAGGGCGTTTTAAAGAAAGCCCACATATTGTGGGCAAATTGGAGGTATAAAGAATAAAATCTAGGCTTAGTTTTTCTTAAACTTATTGTCTAATGCCAATGCACCACTGCCGGCAAAAACAAAGTAGAAGAAAACAACAGAATAAAGTAATGCGAGTTCACCACCGTTTGCGAGTGGGAAAAATAGCCCGCCTTTTGCCGCATGCATAAAGAAATAAGCGTATGCCATTTGACCGGATAAGATAAAAGCAGCAGGGCGGGTAAATAGACCTAACAATACTAAAACGCCCCCCACAATTTCAATGATGCCACCAACAATCATTAATGGATCGCCAACCGCACCATTGCCACCGGTCATCGAGATGGGAAATTCCCAAAATTTAGCCGTGCCATGTAAGATAAACATATAAGCGGCCACAATGCGTAATAACGCTAAAGCATAGGGACGAAATTTTTCGAGATTATTCATAAAGTTTCCTTATTTAAAGATGAATGAAAAGGTGCGCAGATCATAACGATTAGCGTTTTATCAAACAAGTAGCCAGTTTGAAAAAGACTTTTTCCTTTCAGTTAAAAATACGTTAATTTTCAATTTTATTTAGCCAATCTAAAAAGCGATCGGCTTCCATAAAACCGGTAATGCGGCTCCCTGAAATTTCGTTGCCTGAACGATCTAAAAATAAGATAGTCGGCAAGCCTAACACCTGATAACGTTCCATGATGGCTTTATTTTCTGCGCTGTTTTTTGTCATATCCACTTGCAACACCAGCATATTTTCAAAGGCATTCTGTACATTTTTATCACTGAAAGTATAACGTTCAAATTCTTTACAAGCCACGCACCAATCCGCATATAAATCTAACAACGCGATACGGTGAGGATTTTTCGCTAACAGCTCATCTAATTCTTGTAAATTTTGAATACGTTGAAATGGGGTATGAGAAATCACCGTATTTTCGACCGCACTTTGCTGATCTTGCCATACAAGCTGTTGCAAAGGCTGCACCGCCACCATGGCACAAACCAATGAAAGCACTTTGACGCCATAACCCAAACCACGTTTAGGCATTTGCAACGCAAACCAAAGGAAGAATGTCGTTGCCAGTAATGCCCACAAACCACTCTCCCATCTTTCAGGCAAAATACGGGAAAGCAAAAATATCGGTAGAGCAAGCATCACAAAACCAAAGGATTGTTTGACCGTATTCATCCACTCCCCCGATTTCGGCAAAATTTTATTACCAAATAATGTGATGAGCATAAGTGGAATGCCCATCCCCAGCGCCAATAAATAAAGCGTGATCGCACCGGTAACAAGATCGCCGCTTTGTGCCACATAAAGCAAAGCCCCTGAAAGCGGCGCAGAAGTGCAAGGTGAAGCCACTAGCCCTGCGATCATTCCCATTAAAAACACCCCACCAAATGCACCGGAAGTTTGTTTTTGGCTCAGTGCATTGAGCTTGGTTTGCAAAGCGCTTGGAAGTTGCAAGGTGAAAACCCCAAACATGGAGAGGGCAAGCAAAATAAAGAGCACAGAAAGGCCTATCATGACATAAGGATGTTGCAAAGCAATTTGGAACGGTAAGCCGATTGCCGCCACAGCAAGCCCAAGCAAAGTATAGGTGAGCGCCATCCCCTGCACATAAAGAAAACTAAGAGAAAATGCACGCAACATATTAGGGCGTTGTTGCTGACCGATAACAATAGAGGAAAGCAAAGGCAACATCGGTAACACGCAAGGTGTAAAGGCCAATCCCAGTCCAAGTAAGAAAAAGCCGAACACCGCATATTTGCTTTGGAATAAGCCCGCCGCTAAGCGATCTTGTTCTGCCAAAAGTGCGGTAGAATTTTCCGGCGTTTTTTCTTTCACCGCCGCAATGGATAAATCGCTTACTTTTAAAGTTCTCACTTCCGGCGGATAACAAAATCCTTCGGTACATCCTTGATAAGAAAGCTCAATATTTTGGTGATCCTCAAAAGTTTCACCGGAAAAAGAAGCCACGAAAGGTTGGGTGAAAACCGCCACACGGCCAAAATAAGGATCCTCATGTATTTCCGCCTTTTGGTTAAAATTGACGGAAAGGCTATGCGCTGAGCCATCAATTTTTGCCGTGATTTTATCTTGATAGAGATAATAGCCTTCTGCCATTTCCCACCGGATTTGGAGTTGTTTTTTATCAGACGAAATTTGAGCAGAAAAAGGAAAAGCCTCCTCAACTTTGAGAAAACCGGAGGTTTTAAATAATCCCCCCAGACTGCTGAATGCGGTGAAAACCAGCATAAAAAAAAGAAGAAATTTTTTCATAAAAAAAAGTGATAAATGGGTGTGGCAAAATTTTATCATAAACGGATTTAAAAGCCTAAAAAGGATGATTTAGATCATAAAAGAAAGTAATAGCTTAAATAACCTCACTTTTTCATTGTTACAGCAATGTTATAAAGATACAATAAATTAACTCACAATACTCAAAAGGATTGAAATATGGCAACGCCACAAATTCTTCTTGTTGAAGATGAAACCGTTACCCGCAATACCTTAAAAGGCATTTTTGAGGCCGAAGGTTACGCTGTCCTTGAGGCACAAGACGGCGCTAAAATGCACGATATTTTAAAAAATAATACCGTGAATTTAGTGGTGATGGACATTAATTTACCGGGTAAAAACGGACTTTTATTAGCTCGGGAACTACGCGAATATGCCAATTTACCCTTGATTTTTTTAACCGGTCGTGACAACGAAATTGATAAAATTTTGGGGTTGGAAATTGGGGCCGATGATTATCTGACAAAACCCTTTAACCCTCGAGAACTCACTATTCGTGCTCGCAATTTATTGCATCGGGTCATGCAGCAATATGAAAAAGAAACCCCGGGTGAACGTGAGTTTTACCGCTTTAACGGCTGGACACTCGATCTTAACAGCCATCATTTGATCACCCCTGAAGGGGCTGAGTTTAAACTCCCTCGTAGTGAGTTTCGTGCTATGCGATATTTCTGCGAGAATCCGGGAAAATTACTCACCCGTGAAACCTTACTCAAACAGATGACCGGGAGAGAATTAAGACCTCAAGATCGGACGGTCGATGTCACCATCCGCCGAATTCGTAAACATTTTGAAGATCATCCAAACACACCTGAAATTATCTCCACCGTTCACGGTGAAGGATACCGTTTCCGAGGTGAGATTGAATAAATCAGAAAATCAATCTTTTGGAAGGCTGAGTATTCAGCCTTCTTTTATTTTTAGGCCTCACTTTGCGATTAAGAAATATATTCGGTAAAATCAGCAAAAATTTAAAAACACCAAATATTATGACAAAGAAAAAAGTAAAACCCGGTTCAAATACGATTGCGCTCAACAAACGGGCTCGTCACGACTATTTCATTGAAGATGAAATTGAGGCGGGCCTTGAATTACAAGGCTGGGAAGTGAAATCGATGCGGGCAGGAAAAGCTAACATTGGCGATAGCTATATTATTTTCAAAAATGGCGAAGCCTATTTATTTGGGGCAACAATCCAACCGCTTAGTTTGGCTTCAACCCATATTGTCTGTGATCCCACCCGCACCCGAAAATTATTGCTCAATAAACGGGAATTAGACTCTCTCTTTGGCAAATCCAGCCGAGATGGTTTCACCATCGTTGCCCTTTCTCTCTATTGGAAAGGTGCTTGGGCCAAAATTAAAATTGGGCTAGCGAAGGGTAAAAAACAACACGATAAGCGTGATGATATTAAAGATCGTGAATGGAAGCTGGCAAAAGAACGAATCATGAAAAATGCCAACCGTAGATAATTTTCTCTCCAAAAACAAAGTGCGGTCGATTTCATTGTTAAAATCGACCGCACTTTTTTAGGAAAGATTAAGGTTTATAGATAAATTCAATTCCCTCATCATCTTCTTCTGTCCAATCATCATCCCAATCGTCCTCATCATCAAATTGATGTTCCGCCAATTGTTCTTGGTGATAATCTTCCCATTTGAATTTAACTTCTTCCGGTGCAACCTCTGCTTCTTCCATATCACGAGGATGAGCCTCAATAAAATCCATAATATCGCGGCAAAGTGCAGGGACATTTTGACCTGTTGCGGCAGAAATTAAATAATAATCCTCATCCCAACCTAAACGTTCTGTGATCTCTTTTGCTCGGGTTTGTAATTCCTCATCGGTCATCGTGTCAATTTTATTAAAAACCAACCAACGGGGTTTTTCCGCTAATTTTTCGCTATATTGGAACAACTCCGATTCAATAATCGCCACATTATCCGCCGGATCTGAACCGTCAATCGGATTGATATCCACAAGATGAATTAACACACGACAACGTTCTAAATGTTTTAAAAAACGGATCCCTAAACCAGCCCCTTCCGCTGCCCCTTCAATCAACCCCGGGATATCGGCAACCACAAAGCTTTTTGCCTCATCCATTTTCACCACACCAAGGCTTGGTACTAAAGTAGTGAAAGGATAATCCGCAACTTTGGGTTTCGCCGCAGATACAGCCCGAATAAAGGTCGATTTACCGGCATTTGGCAAACCCAACATACCGACATCGGCAAGCAGCATCAACTCCAACAATAAATCCCGCTTTTCACCCGGCGTTCCCATGGTTTTTTGGCGTGGTGCACGGTTCACGGAAGATTTAAAACGGGTGTTGCCAAGCCCATGATAGCCACCTTTTGCCACCAGCATTTTTTGCCCATGTTTGGTTAGATCACCCAAGGTTTCTTTTGTGTCATTATCAATGGCTCTCGTTCCGACAGGAACCGGTAAAATAATATCTTTACCACGGCGACCGGTACAATCGGAACTTCGTCCATTTTCACCACGTTCTGCGGCAAAACGCTTGTTAAAACGATAGTCAATGAGGGTATTGAGGTTCTCATCTGCCACAAGATAAACATCCCCGCCATCTCCCCCATCGCCACCATCAGGGCCACCTTTGGGGATAAACTTCTCTCGGCGGAAACTCACACAGCCGTTTCCCCCATCTCCAGCTTCGACTCGAATCAAAGATTCATCAATAAATTTCATTAAAACTCTCCAAAATTTAACCGCACTTTTCCGCTATTTTATCTTGTGCGAGGGTAATAATTTATGTCCAATTGCCGATAAAATTGCACCGCATACTACAATAAACGCCCCGATATAGCTAATGCTATTTAATTCCGGTGCATTGAAATGTGCGGGGCTGATAGCATGTGCAATATGTGAGAAGAAAATCGTAAAAAGAGGGACTAATGTCACCACAACACTGACTTTTGATACATCCCAACGGTTTAATGCCTCAGCATAAGCCCCATAACCAATTAACGTATTCAAACAACAGTAAATAAAACAAGCCAATGCAAAAGGAGTGAGCGCACTCACTTGAGAAAAATCCGCCATTGGCGTGAATACCATTGCACAGCCAAAATACATCATGAGAAGAATTTGTTGCGAACTAAATTTTCTTAGCATTAATTTTTGAACCATTCCATAGGCCACCCAAACCAAAGCCGCACTGACGCTTAATATCACCCCGGTTGAATATTGATTTAGCCCGCCAAAGGTACCAATGCGATCATTGAAAAATAATCCAAGGCCTATCAACAAAAGCAAAATACCTATTTTTTGATGCAATCCCAGCGTTTCTTTGAAGATAAACACACCGCAAATCAGCATGCCAAAAGACGAAAGATGGATAAAAATCTGGGCGATTGAAGGTTCAATATAATTAAGGGAGGAGCTAAATAGCAAAAAATTACCGGCAAGCCCAAATACACCGATGATTGCCAACCAACCATACTGTCCGATTTTTCTTGCTTCGGGGAGTTTCTTTTTGTAAGCCAGCAAAAACAACAAAGCAAGAGCGGCCACTACAAAACGATACCATACGATAGTTTGAGCATTCATTATTGCTAGCACTTGCTTTAAAGCAATAGGTAATGATCCCCATGCCATTGCAGTAATCAGTGCAAAAATGAAACCTAATAAAGGTTGTTGTTTCATCTCTTGCTCTCTAAGGTTAAAAAAGACAAAACGCCCCACAAAATTGTGGGGCGCTCAATTCAATTAGTTTTTTAAATTACTCAGTAACAATACTAACGTATTTACGGCTTTTTTCGCCTTTTACTTCAAATTTAACTTTACCATCAGCGGTTGCGAATAAAGTGTGATCTCTACCCATACCTACGTTCGTACCTGCGTGGAATTTCGTACCACGTTGACGAACAATAATACTACCCGCTAAAACAGACTCACCACCGAAACGTTTAACCCCAAGGCGTTTAGCTTCAGAATCGCGACCATTACGAGTTGAACCACCAGCTTTTTTAGTTGCCATCTACTTGCTCTCCTCTGAATTATGCTTGAATCCCAGTGATTTTCACTTCAGTGAACCACTGGCGATGACCTTGTTGTTTACGACTGTGTTTACGACGACGGAATTTAACGATTTTAACTTTCTCGCCACGACCTTGCGCTACCACTTCGGCAACAACTTTCGCACCAGCAACAACCGGTGCACCGATTTTAACATCTTCACCGTTAACGACCATCAACACCGAATCGAACTCAACTTTTTCGCCGGTTGCAAGCTCAAGTTTCTCTAAACGAACCACTTGACCTTCGCTTACACGGTGTTGTTTACCGCCACTTTGAAAAACTGCGTACATAAATACTCCGCTTAACTGTGTTCTCTGCCTTTAGGCAGTATGCACTTCAAAATTCATATAAAATAGGTCGCAAATTCTACGGAAAAAACGATCCCATGGCAAGAATTTATTTAAAATAAAACAAAAAAATTCCCTTTTCTGATTGATTAATTTTAGAAAGTACAAAAATTCAGGTAAAATGCACCGCATTCTCTCTTTGATAATCAACGATAAACAATGGAAAAACAAGATCTCATGACGATGCATACCATTCAGCAATTAGCTGATCCGGATATGCAAAAAGTCAATCAGCACATTCTTGCCCAACTCAATTCTGACGTGGCGTTAATTAATCAGCTTGGTTTTTATATTGTTCAAGGTGGCGGAAAAAGGATCCGTCCGTTGATCGCCGTGCTTGCTGCCCGTGCTTTAGGATTTGAAGGATCGCAAGCGATCACTTGTGCGACCTTTGTTGAATTTATCCATACCGCTTCTTTATTACATGATGATGTGGTTGACGAATCCGATATGCGCCGAGGGCGTGCCACAGCGAATGCCGAATTTGGCAATGCGGCAAGTGTATTAGTGGGGGATTTCATTTATACCCGTGCCTTCCAGCTTGTTGCACAGCTTGAATCGTTGAAAATTCTCCGCATTATGGCGGATGCTACAAATGTGCTGGCGGAAGGGGAAGTGCAACAGTTAATGAATGTCAACGATCCGGAAACCAGCGAAGCGAATTATATGCGGGTAATTTACAGCAAAACTGCCCGTTTATTTGAAGTGGCAGGACAAGCTGCTGCAATTGTTGCCGGGGCAACAGAGGCGCAAGAAAAGGCCTTGCAGGACTATGGTCGTTATCTTGGCACCGCATTCCAACTGGTGGATGATGTATTAGATTACAGTGCCAATGCCCAAGCCCTTGGTAAAAATGTGGGGGATGATTTAGCCGAAGGCAAACCGACATTGCCTTTATTACATGCGATGCGTCACGGCAATGCGCAACAAGCCGCCCTCATTCGTGATGCCATTGAACAAGGCGGAAAACGTGAAATTATTGATGATGTATTAGCTATCATGGCGGAATATCAATCCCTAGACTATGCCATGGCACGGGCAAAACAAGAGGCGCAAAAAGCCGTTGATGCTCTTTCTGTCCTGCCGGAAAGTGAATACAAACAAGCATTAATTTCTTTAGCTTATTTATCTGTTGATAGAAATTACTAACCACTTACAATTTGAAATCACTTTATGAATAACGATCAATCTCTCGCGGATATCCAACCGATACCGCGTTCTCACAGTAAAAAAGGGTGTAAAGATCCCAATGCGCCTTTTATTCGTAAAAAACTGGAACTCCCCAATGGACATAACAGATTACTACTTCACTCTTGTTGTGCGCCTTGTTCAGGAGAAGTAATGGAAGCTATTTTGGCCTCAGGAATTGAATTTACGATTTATTTCTATAATCCCAATATTCATCCATTAAAAGAATATTTAATTCGAAAAGAAGAAAATATTCGTTTTGCTAAAAAATTTGGTATCCCCTTTATTGATGCCGACTACGACCGACAAAACTGGTTCGACCGAGCCAAAGGAATGGAATGGGAACCAGAGCGGGGCATTCGCTGTACCATGTGTTTTGATATGCGTTTTGAAAAAGCGGCGGAATATGCTCACGAACACGGTTTTCCGGTATTCACTAGCTGCTTGGGGATTTCCCGTTGGAAGGATATGAACCAAATTAACGGTTGTGGCCACCGAGCGGCAGAAAAATACGACGATGTCATTTACTGGGATTACAACTGGCGTAAAGAAGGCGGCTCTCAACGAATGATTGAAATCAGCAAACGTGAACGCTTTTACCAACAAGAATACTGTGGTTGTGTTTATTCATTGAGAGATAGCAATAAATGGCGTGAAGAAACCGGACGCCAGAAAATTGAAATCGGAAAACTTTATTATTCCCCAGACTAAAAAAGACAAGAAAAAAATGACCGCACTTTTTCACAACAAAGTGCAGTCATCAAAGATTTCGCAGAAGAAAAGGAAAGAATGAAGGAGCAAGAAGAAAAATGAAAGAAAATCAAGTGGATAAATTTCCGTTATTGATCACCGGCACACTCAAATATGTTCTTAGCACATCACTGATTGCCCTTGCCATTGTGCTGATTATTGCATTGGCAAAAATCACTTATTCTCTCGCTCTGATGGTGCTTACCCCCTCCACAACCGTCCCTTATGCGTTGGCTGAGCAAGCGGTGATGTTTTTCTTATATTTCGGTTTTATTGGCTTAATCGTCCAATATTTTAAAAGTGGCTATCACTTCCCACTACGCTATTTCATTTATGCCGGTATCACGGCGATGCTCCGATTAATTATCGTCAGCCATGAAAATGCCGTGGATACGATTTTATTTGCCGGTGCGATTTTAATTATGGTAATTGCACTCTGTTTACTACTTTATTCCAACAAACTCAGAAATATCTAAAACCAATAAATCATTGCCCCGCCACGGCTCAAACCTATGTTCGGGGCAATATTTTATCTTGGTAATATCTTTACTTTTGACCGCACTTTTGCCTTTTAACTGATGGAATGGCAAACCTATCGGGATAAGCCATCACAATAAATTAAAAAGTTAACTTTTGAAGTTTACGCAAAATGAGATTTAATACCACGCCATAAGCCGGTACAAACAATAAAATACCAATCAATAATTTAAATAAATAGTCCACCAACCCCAATTCTGCCCAATGTTCTGCCATAAAAGGATCGGCACTTTGATAGAAGGCAACACTAAAGAAAACGAAAGTATCCGCCATCGATCCCAATGTCATAGAACTCGTTGGCGCAATCCACCAAGTTTTTAGTTGTCTTAAGCGATTAAAAACCGTGACATCTAATAACTGCCCCACCACATAAGCCAAAAAGCTTGCCAATGCAATACGGAAGACAAACAGATCAAATTGTCCTAAGGCTTCAATGCCCTGATACTCCGCCTGAGAAAACAACACCGAAATAACATAACTGATAATCAGTGCAGGGATCATCACAATAAAAATAATCCAACGGGCTTCTTTTGCCCCAAAAACTCGCACCGTTAAATCGGTGGCAAGAAAAATAAACGGAAACGTGAGCGTTCCCCAAGTGCTGTGAAAGGAAAAATCTTGCGTCGCTCCCAGTGCAGTGAGTTTTAGCGATATTTCAAAGGGAATTTGGACGAAATAATTACTGGCTGCAATGATCAAAATGTGGAAAAAACTTAGCCAAATGAGGGCATAACGCTTTTGCTTTGGATTAAAAAGAGGGGAATGAATATTCATATTTAACCTTTTTGAATGAAAAATCGGGGTGAGGGAACCCGAGTTGAAAACAGGGCTGGGATCATACGCAGATTTCGTCAGATTGCAAGGCATAGCTTGCTGATACCCACTCATCCGACAATATTTAAGAGAATTTCCCAGACTAAATAGCCCTATCCGATTAAACTAATTTATAGCTTTATGGTTCAAATTTAGGCAAAATACGACAAAAATTTTTCTATTAAATCAAAAGGTAAAACAATGACTAAACATTATGATTATATCGCTATCGGTGGCGGCAGTGGCGGAATTGCATCCATTAATCGTGCCGCAAGCTATGGTAAAAAATGTGCCATTATCGAGGCCAAATATTTAGGCGGAACCTGTGTCAATGTGGGTTGTGTACCTAAAAAAGTGATGTTCTATGGCGCTCAAATTGCAGAAGCCATCAACCATTATGCACCGGATTATGGCTTTGATGTGGACGTGAAAAAATTTAATTTTGAAAAACTCATTGAAAGTCGCCAAGCTTACATTAGCCGAATTCACACCTCTTACAATAATGTGTTAGCCAAAAACAACGTTGATGTGATTAATGGCTTTGGTAAATTCATTGATGCCCATACCATTGAAGTGAGCTTTGCAGATGGTTCAACAGAGCGTGTCACAGCAGATCATATTTTAATTGCCACCGGTGGAAGACCTTTCCGTCCACATTCTGTTAAAGGACAAGAATATGGCATTGATTCTGATGGCTTCTTTGCCTTAACCGAATTGCCAAAACGGGTTGCCATTATTGGTGCAGGCTATATTGCGGTGGAACTTGCCGGCGTACTCAACAGCCTTGGAGCAGAAACCCATTTAGTGGTGCGCCGCCATGCGCCAATGCGTAATCAAGATCCGTTGATCGTTGAAACCTTATTGGAAGTGTTAGAACAAGACGGCATTGTGTTACATAAACACACCACCATTCAAGAAATCATTAAAAATGAAGATGGATCGCTTACCGCAAAATTTGACCACGAACGCCATGTCACGGTAGATTGCGTCATTTGGGCGGCAGGTCGTGAGCCGGCTACCGATAAAATTGGTTTGGAAAATGCCGGTGTGGAAACCAATGAGCGGGGGTATATCAAAGTTGATAAATTCCAAAACACCAATGTGAAAGGCATTTATGCCGTAGGTGATATTATTGAAGGCGGGATTGAATTAACCCCTGTTGCGGTTGCAGCAGGCCGCCGTTTATCCGAGCGTTTATTCAATAACAAACCGAACGAGCATTTAGACTATAACCTTGTGCCTACCGTTGTGTTTAGCCATCCACCGATCGGCACTATTGGTTTAACCGAGCCACAAGCTATCGAACAATATGGCGAAGACAATGTGAAAGTGTATAAATCCTCTTTTACCGCAATGTACACTGCGGTTACCCAACATCGCCAACCTTGCCGAATGAAATTAGTTTGCGTCGGCAAAGAGGAAAAAATTGTGGGGTTACACGGCATTGGCTTTGGGGTAGATGAAATGATCCAAGGTTTTGCGGTTGCCATTAAAATGGGCGCAACGAAAGCCGATTTCGACAATACCGTCGCCATTCACCCAACCGGTTCGGAAGAATTTGTCACCATGAGATAATCTCAGTTAGCACAAAGTGCGGTCAAAATTGGCCGCACTTTTATCATCTCAATGATACCGCCCTATTATTAGGGCAACATCACGACATCATATCGCGGCTTTCCAGCGCCTTTCGCAAAAAGCCTTTCTCTTTTTCCAATAATGCTTTTGCTACCTCTTTTGGCAAACCGCTTAAAATCATCATAATCGCCAATTTCGCGTTTTGTTCCGCAAGTATTAAGGTTTGTTCAGCGGTGGTTTTATCACAGTCTGTGGCTTGCATGACAATACGCACCGCTCGGGCTTTGAGTTTTTCGTTACTTGCTTGTACATCTACCATTAAATTTTCATAGCATTTCCCCATTAAAATCATGGAAGCGGTAGAAAGCATATTCAATACTAATTTTTGTGCCGTCCCGGATTTTAGTCGGCTTGAGCCGGTTAACACTTCTTCACCGACCACCGTATCAATGGAAATATCGGCAATTTGGCCCATCGGTGAATTGGGATTGCTGGCAATGGAAATAGTGGTCGCCCCTAACTGTTTGGCATAGTTCAATGCCCCTAGCACATAGGGCGTTCGACCGCTGGCCGCAACCCCCACCAACACATCTCGGGCGGAAAAATTGATAGCTTGTAAATCCTCAACAGCGGCCTGTTGATTGTCTTCCGCACCCTCTATGGGATAACGAATGGCCTGCTCTCCCCCTGCAATGATACCTTTTACCATCTCACCACTCACCCCAAAAGTAGGAGGGCATTCCGAGGCATCCAACACACCTAGCCGCCCACTGGTGCCTGCACCGAGATACACTAGCCTCCCCCCTTGTTGAAAGGCACAGACAATCCGTTCTACGGCTTGGGCAATTTGTGGTAAAACCCGTTCAATGGCGAGAGGAACCTGCTTATCTTCTTGGTTCATCAACCTCACAATTTCCAAAGGAGAAAGTTGATCAATGTTCATTGAATTCGGGTTACGCTGTTCGGTGATTAAGGTTGAGAGTGTGTTAAGAAGTGTGTTATTCATCATTGTTTTATTTTAAATATCGGCTGAAAACCTTAACAATCCTCACGTTAAGGCATGGGAAAAATCGCCCCTAAACTAACCGCACTTTTAGCACCGGTCACTTCAGGTAAATTACCGGATTGATTATGTAATCGGCGATAGGCTAACCAAGCAAAAGCTGCCGCTTCAACATAATCTAAATCCATTCCAAATTCATTGGTGGTATGAATATTCCATTGGGGCAACAGGTTAGCCAAACGTTGCATCATTAAGCTGTTCTTTGCCCCGCCACCACAAACAAGGAGCCGTTTAGGGAGAGGGGAATAAATGGTTTTTAAACTTTCTGCAACGCTACGCACCGTCAATTCTACCAAGGTGGCTTGTACATCTTGTGGGAGAGGTTCGGTGGAGTGTTGCGCCACCTGTTGAATTTTTTGTTCCAACCAAGCCAAATTGAATAATTCCCTTCCCGTGCTTTTTGGAGGGGAGAGTTGAAAAAACGGCTCGTCTAATAAAGCATCGAGTAATGTGTCATTTATCTGCCCACTTGCCGCCCACTCACCATTTTTATCATAGGCTACCCCTTTATGTTTTTCGATCCATTGATCCAGTAAGGTATTGCCCGGGCCGGTGTCAAAGCCAACAACAGGTTGGTTCGGTATTAATACAGACACATTGCTTATCCCGCCAATATTTAATACCACAGTAACCGATTGAGGATCAAAAAAGACCGCTTGGTGAAAAGCCGGCACAAGAGGAGCACCTTGTCCGCCCAATGCCATATCTTTACGCCGAAAATCACCAAGCGTGGTGATCCCGGTGAGGGCGGCCACTAAATTCATATCACCAATTTGCAGAGTAAAGGGATATTGCCCTTTTGGTGAGTGCCAGATAGTTTGCCCATGGCAGCCGATGGCTTGAATTTTTTTAGGTGAAATAAGGTGTTTGTGTAAAAAAATATTGACACAATCGGCATAAAGTCGCCCCAATTGATGATCTAATTCACCCAGCCTATGTAAAGTGGTTTCACCTGATTGCACGAGAGCCGTGATGTTCTCTCGTAAATATTGGGGCATCGGGGTAAAATCAGTCGCCACTAATTGAGGTGGGCTGGTGGAAAAATCCACCAACGCCACATCCACCCCGTCCAGACTTGTTCCGGACATCATCCCGATATAATATTGTGCGCGCATTTTACTCTACTATATAAGGTAAAGGCTGAATGGTGAGCAGGCTTGCCTCTTCTGCCAAACGGAAGGATTGGTCGATTTCCACATCATTATTCATCACAACCTGTAACCACAATATTCCCTCAATATTGACCGCACGGATAATCGTACCGGTTTTACGCCAATGACCTTCAATTTGCATTTCAATGGATTCCCCCACTTCAGGCGTTGATGCGGTTTCACCTTTTAGGATAAACATCGCCCGCTTATTAGCACCACGGTATTTGGCCCGAGCGACAATTTCTTGCCCAAGGTAGCAGCCTTTAGTGAACGAAATCGCTTGTTCAATAGCTTGTAAATTCAACGCTTGTGGAATAAATTCATTTTGTGTTTTGGCCGTTAAATTCGGCAACCCGACTTGAATATCCGCCGCTTCCCACAGCGCTTCCTCTGCATTAAAGGTGATTGGTAATGGGGTTTCATTAATCAAAATCGAGCGTTGTTCATCGATCTCGATTGAGAAGTGCGGTTGAATTTTTCCGCATTTTTCCCCTATCAATCCCACAATTTGCCAATCACGCAACTCAAAACTCACCTTGGAGAAGACGGCATATTTTTTTAAGGCCTCTAACGCACTCGGCAACAACGCTTTTTTCACTAATAAAAGAAATTGTGTGGAACTGAGTTTGTATACCCGAAAGATCGCATTCATTTTTCCTTTAGGATCGCAGTGTGCGGTCAGCGTTGAATCCCCATTCGCCAAGGCCACCACATCGCTGGTAAGCTGTCCTTGTAGATAGGTTTCGGCATCTATACCTTGCGCCTCAATAATCTGATACTGATTCAGTGGAATAAATTGAGTCATTCTTTTCTCCTATTCTAAATTCTGAATTTGCTCACGCATTTGTTCAATTAATACCTTCAATTCTACGGCTGAAGCGGTGATCTCTGTATTGATGGATTTTGATGCCAAAGTATTGGACTCACGGTTAAGTTCTTGCATCATAAAATCCAATTTACGCCCAACTGCGCCCCCTTTTTTCAAAATATTTTGGGTTTCTTTGACATGCATTTGTAAACGATCAAGCTCTTCTGCCACATCCACACGCTGTGCAAGTAAAATCATTTCTTGTTCTACCCGTTGCGGATCAAGACTAATTTGCGCTTCTTCAAAGCGTTGCAACAACCGCTCACGTTGCCACTGTAAAACCTCGGGCATTTGTGAGCGCACTTTATCGGCCTCAACCATAATGGCGTCTAAACGTTGTTGGATAATATCTTGCAATTTCTCCCCTTCCCGTCCACGCATCGCAATAAAGTCTGTCAGCAATCCATCAAAGGCGCTCAATAAATCTTGGCTAATGGCATCTAAATCCTGCTCTTGGGCTTCCACCACTCCCGGATAACGTAATACATCCGTTAAATTAATTTCTCCCTCACCCGCTTGGATTTTAATCCACTGTAAAGATTGAATGACTTGGTTTGCCAATTCTTTATTGAGATTAAGCTCACCATTGACTTGTTTTTTTAGATCAATCCGTAAGCTACATTCCACTTTACCACGGGCAAGTGTTTGGCGAAGTTTTTCACGCAAACCGTTTTCCAACCCTCTAAATTGCTCAGGTAGGCGAAAGAAAGTTTCCAAATAACGTTGGTTAACGGAGCGGATCTCCCATACCGCATCGCCCCAGTCTTTTTTTACTTCGAGGCGAGCAAAGGCTGTCATACTGTAAATCATAAGATCTCCCATTTTTGTCTTAGTTGATTTGTCGGCTATTGTAACGAGAAAGTGCGGTGAATTCTAAAGATATTTTCATATGCTTTGTTTACACTTTGTAAATTTTAAAATACAATCCGTGTAAATTTTATATTACAAAAAAATAAGGAACATATGATGAACAAAACTGTTGGTAGTACCTTACTGGTTTCCGGCACCATGATCGGGGCAGGGATGCTGGCAATGCCACTCACATCCGCAGGCATCGGCTTTGGCTTTACCCTCGTTTTATTATTAGGGCTTTGGGCGTTGCTTACATTTACCGCATTATTATTTGTAGAACTTTACCAAACCGCAGAAAGCGATGCGGGTATTGGTACGCTTGCCGAACAATATTTTGGTCAATTCGGGCGTGTTGTTGCCACTGCCGTTCTCATTGTTTTCTTATATGCCTTAATCGCCGCTTATATCAGCGGGGGTGGGTCTTTATTAAGCAGTTTATTACCGGAAGGACTGGGTAACAAATCAAGCATTGTCTTATTTACCTTAATTTTTGGTGTCTTCATTGTAATAGGAACTCATAGTGTCGATCGCATTAATCGTCTTCTGTTTTTCGTCATGCTCGCCGCTTTTGCCGTGGTATTGGGTTTAATGTTGCCTGAAATCAAAATGGACAACCTGCTGGCAATCCCTATCGATAATGCATTAATTATTTCTGCCAGCCCGGTTTTTTTTACGGCCTTTGGCTTCCATGGTTCGATTCCGAGTTTGAATAAATATTTAGAGGGGAATGTTAAAGCCCTGCGGATTTCTATTTTAATCGGCTCAGCCATTACACTTGGTGCCTATATTTTATGGCAACTTTCTACCCATGGTTTGCTCACTCAAAATGAGTTTTTACAAATTCTAAAAGAAGATGCCACGTTAAATGGTTTAGTCAAAGCAACCCTTGCCATTACAGGCAGTACGATGATTGCCGGTGCTGTGAAGTTATTTTCTACGTTAGCGCTTGTCACCTCTTTTTTAGGAGTAGGATTAGGGTTATTGGAATGTATTGAAGACTTGCTAAAACGTTCATTTAATGTTTCAGCGGGGCGCATTTCCCTTGGCTTATTAACCTTTATTCCGCCTTTAGCTTTTGCACTGTTTTATCCGGAGGGATTCATTTTAGCGTTAGGTTATGCCGGTCAAATGTTTGCTTTCTATGCGGTCGTATTGCCGGTCAGTCTGGTTTGGAAAGCACGCCGTCTTCACCCTAATCTCCCATATCGAGTATGGGGAGGCAATGTCACCTTACTTATCGTATTAATACTTGGCGTAGTGATCACCTCTATTCCATTTGCTATCCGTGCCGGCTACCTCCCTTTTGTCGTAGGCTAAAATCACTTGAAAATTGACCGCACTTTGCTCTGCACTCAAAAAACAATGGACAAAACCACCAGTTAGTGTGCAAAGTGCGGTCATTTTTTATGCTAAATTATTCCCCTTTCCCTACGATTTTAACTTGCCTTTTCCTTTAAAAGGTGTAGAATTCTCGGACTTTTTGTCTATATATACAGAGAAAAAAGTAAGCTATATTTCTAGGTATCTTTCGAGCTTAGAAATATTCTTTTAATCATCAAATAGTGAGAGGAAGGTTATGGTAACCATTCGTTTATCTCGTGGCGGAGCTAAAAAACGCCCTTTTTATCAAATCGTTGTTGCAGACAGCCGTTCACCTCGTGACGGTCGTTTCATCGAACGTGTTGGCTTCTTCAATCCAATTGCACAAGGTAATGCAGAACGTCTTCGCATTGACTTAGACCGTGTAAACCACTGGGTAGGTCAAGGCGCATCATTATCCGATCGTGTTGCCTGCTTGGTAAAAGAAGCTCAAAAAGCCGCTTAATTCGCTTTTGAGTGGAGATAGGTGAAAAATATGGAACAACAACGTATTGAAGTTGTGGGCAAATTAGGCTCAACCTATGGTATCCGTGGGTGGTTGCGTATTTATTCATCAACAGAATATGCCGAAAGCATTTTTGACTATCAACCTTGGTTTTTAAAAATTAAGGGACAATGGCAACCCACAGAGCTTGAAAATTGGCGTCATCATAATCACGAACTGATTGTGAAACTGAAAGGCACCGATGATCGTGAAACGGCTCAGCTTTTAGCGAATGTTGAAATTGGGGTAGATCTTTCTGTGTTCCCTAAATTGGAAGAAGGTGATTATTACTGGCACGATTTAATCGGTTGCTCAGTTATCAATCTTCAAGGTTATACCATGGGAACAGTCACAGAAATGATGGAAACCGGTTCAAATGATGTGTTGGTCGTCAAAGCCAATAGTAAAGATGCTTTTGGAAAACAAGAACGGTTAATTCCGTTTTTGTATGAACAAGTAGTTAAAAGAGTCGATCTCACCACAAAAACGATTGAAGTGGATTGGGACGCTGGTTTCTAATCTCAGGTATGCTCAAACGTAATCTTGTCTGTTTTAAACAAAATAAGGCTGACTTATGCAGATTGGAATAATCACATTATTCCCCGAAATGTTTAAAGCAATTACGGAATTTGGGGTAACAGGGAGAGCCGTAAAACATCATCTCTTGCAACTGCAATGCTGGAATCCGCGTGATTTTACGCAGGATAAACATAAAACCGTTGATGACCGCCCCTATGGCGGAGGACCGGGAATGTTAATGATGGTGCAGCCCTTACGGGATGCCATTCATTCAGCAAAAGCTGCTGTGGGAGAAGGTGCAAAGGTGATTTACCTTTCACCACAAGGGCGTAAACTCGATCAATCCGGTGTCATGGAACTGGCACAAAATCAAAAGCTGATTTTAGTGTGCGGGCGTTATGAAGGGATTGATGAACGATTGATTCAAACTGAAATTGATGAAGAATGGTCAATCGGTGATTACGTTTTAACCGGAGGGGAATTACCCGCAATGACATTAATTGATGCCGTTGCAAGGTTTATTCCGGGTGTATTAGGCAAACAAGCCTCTGCAGAAGAAGATTCTTTTGCCGATGGTTTATTAGATTGCCCACATTACACAAGGCCGGAAGTGTTAGAGGGCTTAATCGTTCCACCCGTGCTGATGTCGGGAAACCACGAAGAAATTCGAAAATGGCGATTAAAACAATCGCTTGAAAGAACGTGGCGCCGTCGCCCTGAGCTATTGGAAAGCCTAGCTCTGACTGACGAACAACGTAAGCTGTTAAAAGAAGTGAAAACGGAAAATAACAGTAAACTCAGTTAATTCTAGGATCATGAGATCAATTAAGGATCAAAAAATGTCTAACATTATTAAACAACTTGAACAAGAACAATTAAAACAAAACGTACCTAGCTTCCGCCCAGGTGATACTTTAGAAGTAAAAGTATGGGTAGTGGAAGGAAGTAAACGTCGTTTGCAAGCATTCGAAGGCGTGGTTATTGCAATTCGTAACCGTGGTTTGCACTCTGCATTTACTTTGCGTAAAGTATCAAACGGTGTAGGTGTTGAACGTGTATTCCAAACTCACTCACCGGTTGTTGATTCAATTACCGTTAAACGTAAAGGTGCGGTACGCAAAGCGAAACTTTACTACTTACGCGAGCGTTCAGGTAAATCAGCTCGTATCAAAGAGCGTTTGGGCGAATAATTTCGCAAATAAAGAAAATGATAAGGCTTGGCATGTCCAAGCCTTTTTTCTTATCAAAATCATAAAAACTTAACAAAACTTGCAAAATATCAAATTTTTTTTAAATAACATAGTGCATCCCTTGAAAAGCCCCCCTAAGAGAGTAGAATAGCCACGATTATAATATCAAAAAGAGCGCATTATCGATGTCAGATGTTAAACAGGCTTCTACGGTAGCATTAAGCCCCGCTGAAGTGACAGATTTCGCAGAAAACGCTGCAGCTTATAAAGCTCAAAAGCGTCCTTTTCTCTCTTTTATGTCCGGTATTAGTGCCGGCGCTTGCATTGCCTTAGCTTTTGTTTTTTATACCACAACACAAACGGCATCAGCCGGTGCACCATGGGGGTTAACAAAATTAGTTGGTGGTTTGGTTTTCTCTATCGGCGTCATTATGGTGGTGCTATTAGGCACTGAACTTTTTACTTCATCAACCCTCACATTCATTGCTCGAGTAGAGGGAAAAATTACCACTTGGCAAATGCTTCGCAACTGGATTGTTGTCTATTTTGGGAATTTTGCCGGTGGCTTGATTATTGCCGCACTGATTTGGTTTGGCGGCCAAACCATGGCGGCAAACGGGCAATGGGGCTTGACAATTCTTAATACGGCACAACATAAGATCCACCACAGCTGGTTTGAAGCCTTTAATTTGGGTATTTTGTGTAACATCATGGTGTGTTTGGCCGTTTGGTTATCTTATTCCGGTAAAACCGTTGTCGATAAAGCCTTTATTATGATTTTACCAATTGCGTTATTTGTATCAGCAGGCTTTGAGCACTGTGTTGCGAATATGTTTATGATTCCAATGGGTATTCTTACGGCTCATTACAGCAGTCCGGAATTTTGGCAACAATTAGGTATTGAAGCGAGTCAATATACCGATTTAGATGTCTATCATTTTATTGTAAAGAATTTAATCCCGGTAACGTTGGGAAATATAGTGGGTGGTGCAATTTGCATTGGTTTATTTCAACGTTACCTCACAAAATCCCACTAATCAGTTGAAACAAATTATTTTTATTAATTAACAAAGGAAATGACTATGTCAGAACTTAATGAAGCGCAAAAAGTGGCTTGGGCCGGTTTCACCGGTGGTGATTGGCAAGAAAATGTCAATGTACGCGACTTTATTCAAAAAAACTATACGCCGTATGAAGGTGATGATTCTTTCTTAGCAGGGCCAACCGAAGCGACCACAAAACTTTGGGAATCGGTCATGGAAGGCATTAAAATTGAAAACCGTACTCATGCCCCATTGGATTTTGATGAGCATACTCCATCAACCATTACTTCTCATGCACCGGGTTATATCAACAAAGATTTAGAAAAAATCGTTGGTCTTCAAACCGATGCGCCACTCAAACGTGCCATTATGCCGTTCGGTGGTATTAAAATGGTGGAAGGCTCATGTAAAGTCTATGGTCGTGAGCTCAACCCTGAAGTGAAGAAAATTTTTACTGAATATCGTAAAACCCACAACCAAGGGGTGTTCGATGTTTATACACCGGATATTTTACGTTGCCGTAAATCAGGCGTATTAACCGGTTTACCGGATGCTTATGGCCGTGGTCGTATCATTGGGGATTATCGCCGTGTTGCACTCTATGGTGTTGATTTCTTAATGAAAGATAAATACGCACAATTCTCCTCTTTACAAGACAACCTTGAAAACGGTATCGATCTTGAAGCCACTATTCGCTTACGCGAAGAAATCGCAGAACAACATCGTGCACTTGCTCAAATGAAACAAATGGCAGCAAGTTACGGTTACGATATTTCTAATCCAGCTACCAACGCCCAAGAAGCGATCCAATGGATGTATTTCGCTTATTTAGCGGCGATCAAATCACAAAATGGTGCGGCAATGTCCTTTGGTCGTACTGCAACCTTCATCGATATTTATATCGAGCGTGACTTAAAAGCAGGCAAAATCACCGAAGTAGAAGCCCAAGAGTTGGTCGACCACTTAGTGATGAAACTGCGTATGGTTCGTTTCTTGCGTACTCCTGAATACGATCAATTATTCTCCGGTGACCCAATGTGGGCAACCGAAACTATCGCCGGTATGGGGTTAGACGGTCGTACATTAGTGACCAAAAACACTTTCCGTATTTTGCACACCCTTTACAATATGGGTACATCTCCGGAACCAAACCTCACTATTCTTTGGTCTGAGCAGTTACCGGAAAACTTCAAACGTTTCTGTGCGAAAGTGTCTATCGATACCTCTTCCGTGCAATATGAAAACGATGATTTAATGCGCCCAGATTTTAACAACGATGACTACGCAATCGCTTGTTGTGTTTCACCAATGATCGTGGGTAAACAAATGCAATTCTTCGGTGCTCGTGCAAACTTAGCGAAAACCTTGTTATATGCAATCAATGGCGGTATTGATGAAAAATTAGGTATGCAAGTAGGCCCTAAAACCGCACCAATTACAGATGAAGTATTAGACTTCGACACAGTAATGACCCGCATGGATAGCTTTATGGATTGGTTGGCAAAACAATATGTTACTGCCCTAAACATTATCCACTATATGCATGATAAATATTCATATGAAGCGGCATTAATGGCGTTACATGATCGTGATGTATTCCGTACCATGGCATGCGGTATCGCTGGTCTTTCTGTAGCGGCAGACTCACTTTCTGCGATCAAATACGCGAAAGTAAAACCAATTCGTGGTGATATTAAAGATAAAGACGGCAATGTAGTCGCCTCTAACGTGGCGATCGACTTTGAAATCGAAGGTGAATATCCACAATATGGTAACAACGATAACCGTGTTGATGACATTGCCTGTGATTTAGTTGAACGTTTTATGAAGAAAATTCAAAAACTTAAAACTTATCGCAATGCTGTACCAACCCAATCTGTACTTACTATTACTTCTAATGTTGTATACGGTAAGAAAACCGGAAATACCCCGGATGGTCGTCGTGCCGGTGCACCATTTGGCCCGGGCGCGAACCCAATGCATGGCCGTGACCAAAAAGGTGCGGTTGCCTCATTAACTTCCGTAGCGAAACTGCCGTTTGCCTATGCAAAAGACGGGATTTCTTACACTTTCTCAATCGTACCAAATGCGTTAGGTAAAGATCCGGAAGCACAACGCCGTAACCTTGCAGGTTTAATGGATGGTTATTTCCATCACGAAGCCACTGTTGAAGGCGGCCAACACTTAAATGTTAACGTGTTAAACCGTGAAATGTTGTTAGATGCCATGGAAAATCCGGATAAATATCCACAATTAACCATTCGTGTCTCCGGTTACGCCGTGCGTTTTAACTCTTTAACCAAAGAGCAACAACAAGACGTGATCACCCGTACTTTCACGGAATCAATGTAAAAACATTAAAAAAATTGACCGCTCTTTAGCGGCAATCACAATGATGGGCCTGATTTTATTCAGGCTCATTTTTTATGTTGTCATATTCTGATAAAATTGAGCTATCTTATTTGATTGCGAGTTGATTATGTCTGTTTTAGGAAAAATTCATTCCTTTGAATCCTGCGGTACGGTTGATGGGCCGGGTATTCGTTTCATTTTATTTATGCAAGGCTGTTTAATGCGTTGCAAATACTGCCATAACCGTGATACCTGGGATTTAGACGGTGGCAGAGAAATTAGTGTTGAAGAATTAATGAAAGAAGTGGTGAGTTATCGCCATTTTATGAATGCTACCGGAGGTGGCGTGACAGCATCGGGGGGTGAAGCCATTCTTCAAGCGGAATTTGTGCGTGATTGGTTCCGTGCTTGTAAAAAAGAAGGGATTAATACTTGCCTTGATACCAATGGTTTTGTCCGTCACTACGATCATATTATTGATGAATTGCTCGATGTGACCGATCTCGTGTTACTTGATCTAAAAGAATTAAATGATCAAGTGCACCAAAATTTGATCGGCGTGCCCAATAAACGCACATTGGAATTTGCCAAATACCTACAAAAACGTCATCAAAGAACGTGGATTCGCTATGTGGTCGTGCCCGGTTATACGGATAATGATCATGACGTTCACTTACTTGGCCAATTTATTGAAGGCATGGAAAATATCGAAAAAGTCGAATTGCTGCCTTATCACCGCCTTGGCGCACATAAATGGAAAACCCTTGGCTTTGATTATGAACTGGAAGACGTGATGCCCCCAACACGAGAATCATTAGAACATATCAAATCCATTTTGGAAGGCTACGGACATACCGTGAAATTCTAGCGTTATCGGTTTCGTCTAAGGAGTAAATAATGAAAAAACTGATGTTAATTTTCCCTGTCGCACTGCTTGCAGCTTGTAGCGTTCAACCTCAACATTCGATTGAAAGCCAAAATGTTAAGCTTACGCCACCTACAAAAGATCGCCAAGGCTATGCCCGCTTGGTCAAAGAGGTGAATTATTATATTGATACGGATTCCATTTGGATTGATAACGAAGAGCCTCAAGAGGTTCATTTTGATGCGGTCATCAATTTAGACCAAGGATTGTATGTTTATCCAAAAGAAGCGAAACGCTATGCCCGTTCCGTTCGCCAATATAAAATTCTCAATTGTAAAAACTATCGTTTAACGCAAGTACGCACGGATTTTTATGATGAATTCTGGGGTGAGGGATTGCGCGCAGCGCCGAAAAAACAGGAAAAATACAGTATTCGTTTAACACCGAAGACCACACTGTATCATGCTGCACAGATACTTTGTGTCAATTACAGTAAATAATTGATTTAGCATACAAAAGGTCGCCTATGGCGACCTTTATCAATTTCAACCATTAAAAGATAAGGCGATCACGATTTTTCTCAAGAGTAGCCTTGCCAATGCCTTGAACTTCAAGTAATTGCTCGGCACTGGTGAACTTACCGTGTTTTTCACGATATTGCACAATCACCTCCGCTTTTTTTGCGCCAATACCGGTTAAGAATTTTTGAATTTCACTTGCCGTTGCCGTATTGATATTAAGTTTCCCCTCTATATTGGTTGAAGAGGTATTTTCAGCCATCGCCATTTGAGTCGGCATCGGTTCTGCCGCTTTTTCTTTTGCCAATGTATTGGCACTCAATAAAGTACAGCTCAAAATAACTGAACTGATTAAGGTTTTCATTAATTTCATAGTGTTTCCTTGTTAATAGTGAGAATGTTGATAAAATCAACTTCAACATTTTTCTATTTCTATGAAAATAAACAAGAAACCCACCCAGCTTTTGCGATCTCACTCGAAAAATTTACCTTTTGTGAAGTAAAAATGGAAGGGATGAAGCAACCACCGTTGAGGTGGTATTAAAATTAGTCAGCTATGTTTAAACTTTTTATTTTTTTGACCGCACTTTTTCTTTCCTTTTCCGCTTATAGCATGCAGTTTGTTTCGCTGACTTTATGCAGCGACAGGCTCTTGGCTGAATTCGCCCGTCCCGAGCAAATTGCAGCCCAATCCACTTATTCCAAAAATCCGCTGATGATGTTAGATAAGGTCAACAGGGATAAACCCACACTAGAGCCACAACTTAGCGCCTTATTACCTTATTTAGATAAAACCTTTCTCATCAATGAAACCTTCTATCCAGAGCTTGTAAAAGCGCTAAAAAAACTGGGGGCAAAGGTGATCCCGATTAATGATGCCCCACAAACCCCTGATGAACTCTTTGCGTTAATGCTGGAATTAGGCAAGCTCACAGGTAATGAAAGCCATTCCGTAGATTTAGTGAATACATTAAAATCGCAACATTTCACACTCAATCCCTCTCTCACAGAAACCTTGATGCTTTCAGATACGGGCATCGTGGAAAGCGATTTTCCACAATATGCCACGTTGCTTAATTTGCTGGGATTAACACCATTAAACATGCCACTTACCACACAATCTTTTTCCCTTGAAAAAATATTGCTCGCCCAACCTCAGGTATTAATTGAAATCTCAGATAAACAAAGCTATAACGAGCAGGCTGAGTTACTCAATCACCCGATTTTACAAAAACTTTTTAAAAACCAACCGCACTTTCGTATTCCAATGAAATACACTTACTGTTTCGATCAGGGCGTATGGCAAGGGGCGGCACTGATTTATCAACAACAGCATACAGACAATTAAACCTGAGCTATGAGCTTTCGCCGATAAATGGAAAGAAAAATGACCGCACTTTTGGTAAAAAAATACCTTAACCCAATACTTTTTCTCCTTTTAGGATTGATGATAAGCGGGGCACTTTGTTATCAGCTTGATCATTTCTCCCATCTCAACAATGCAAAAGGGATAATGACGGATATGCGTTCTCTTGTAATATGGGATATTCGCCTACCCCGACTATTTTTAGCGGTACTGACCGGCGCTGCATTAGCTTTAGCCGGCAATGCGATGCAGGCGGTGTTCCAAAATCCCCTCGCCAGCCCCGGATTGCTCGGCAGTGCCAATGGTGCTACTACTGTCAGCGTCTTTTTACTCTACTATTTTTCCCTTCCAACCGGTCTGTTGCTATTAGGGGGCGTATTGGGTGCATTAACCGCTTTTGCGTTGGTCTATCTCATTGCGCATAAACAAGGCACGACGGTGATGATTTTAAGCGGTGTAGCCGTCAATACACTACTTGCTTCGGCAATCGCCCTTTTACTTTCCAATGCGGAAAGCCCGTGGGCGTTGGCAGAACTTTATCGTTGGCTACAAGGTTCGCTAGTATGGGCAAAAATGGAAACGCTCCTATTCTCACTTCCGATCATCATATTCGGGGCATTTTGCCTGTTTTACACTCGGCGTTATATTGACTTCCTCACTTTTGGAGAAGAAACCGCCGCCACCATGGGCATTGATCCTAAACGGCACTTTTTTATTACCTCATTCGGTGTCGCATTACTGGTGGGCGCAACCATTCCACAAACAGGTACGATCGGTTTTATCGGCTTAATCGCCCCTCATTTTGCCCGTTTATTACTCAAAAAACGCCCCTCCCAGCTTTATATAAGCAGTGCATTAATGGGGGCTTTATTGTTGCTCATCGCCGATCTCAGTGTGCAATATCTGCCACTATTTTCATCGATTTATATCGGCACGCTTACCGCTATCATCGGTGCCCCTGTATTAATTTGGATTTTACTCACACAACAACGGAGGCTTGCCCGTGATTAATATCGAAAAGGTTAGCCAACCTTACGGCTTAACGCGCATCAGCTGTACCATTCCTCAAGGAAAATTAGTGGGCATTATGGGGGCAAATGGGGCAGGCAAATCCACCTTGTTAAAAACCATAGCGGGCATTTTACCTCTCTCAAAGGGGGAAATTTGGCTTAATCAGCGCAAATTAAGTGAAATGACGGCAAGTCAAAAAAGCGAACAACTGGCCTACCTTGCTCAAACCACAGCCATTCATTGGGATCTCTCTGTCTATGAAGTGATTGCCTTGGGCCTCCCCCATTCTCTTAACAGCGCGAAAGAACAAGAAAAAGTGCGGTCGGTTTCAGCACAGTTTTCTGTTTCTAATCTCTTGGACAAGCCCTTTCAACAGCTTTCCGGTGGTGAAAAAGCACGGGTACAACTGGCACGCTGTTGTATTAAAAATACGCCCTTACTCCTTGCTGATGAACCCATTGCACCACTTGATCCCTACTATCAAATCGACATGATGGAACAACTGAAATCCCTCACCCCGAAACAGACCTGTGTCGTAGCCATTCATCATTTATCACTGGCCTACAAATTTTGTGATGAGGTGATTTTACTGGATAAAGGCAAGGTCATTGCCTATGGTGAAACGCAAACCGTACTCAATTCAGACAATCTTGCTAAAGCCTTTCAGGTGCGTGCGGAATTTAACCAAGAGAAAAAGGAAATCTGGGGTATAACGAAATTAAAAGCCTAAGTGGCCTCATTTTTACTTCAAAAAATTCAGCGTAAGTCTTCAATGAAAACTCACGCTGAATGCTAATTTTCTCGACACACCAGCCAAGGGATTTGCCTACCTTGCGCATTTTTATAATAGGTCGAACCATTTTGTCGTGCCACTAAATCCACAAAATAGCCATTAATTGGTTGATAAGAGCGATAAATCACTTCAAATCTCGCCCCTCTCGCATTTAAAGCTCGGTTTTCAATATGATCAAAGGGAATAGGTTTTCCCCCATTTAGCTGAAAATAAATGCCAAAGTTCTCTTTTAAACGGCTTTCTCTTGAAAGCGGAAAGTAGGTTGTTAAATCATCGATGTCCTGCGTTTCAGCATTTTTACAACGATAATAATAACGTTTATAAGCGGTCGGATTATTGAGTTCTGCTTGGCTAATATTCTCTTTTAAGAAACGGGGTTTTGCCGTTTTTTTCGACACCGGTGTACTACAAGCAAAAAGCATTGACATCGCTACACCCAAAAAAATCAGTTTGAATTTGTTCATTGTCATAAAATCGATAAGAAATGAAGCGACTTATCATAGCGGAAATGGCAAATTGTGCAAGCGTAGGAAATATCAAGGAGAAAATGAAATGAAAACTGACTTTTTCCCGCAACAGTGATAGGATAGGCGGAATTTTAGAGCAACCCAATCCAATAAACACAACTATGCCAGCTATTTTAAGAATTGCCACCCGCCAAAGCCCTCTTGCACTTTGGCAGGCAAATTTTGTTAAAAATCGTTTAGAAACCCTTCATCCTACACTGACTGTCGAGCTTGTTCCAATGGTCACGAAAGGTGATGTCATTCTTGATACGCCTTTGGCAAAAATTGGTGGAAAAGGGCTATTTGTCAAAGAGTTAGAAAATGCCCTATTGGAAAAACGGGCGGATATTGCGGTACATTCCATGAAAGATGTGCCAATGCAATTCCCCGAAGGATTGGGATTAAGTGTTATCTGCAAACGGGAAGATCCTCGTGATGCCTTTGTTTCCAATCGCTATACTTCACTGGATGATTTACCTCAAGGGGCGATTGTTGGCACTTCAAGTTTACGTCGCCAATGTCAGCTCAAACAATTACGCCCGGATTTAGATATTCGCTCGTTACGAGGCAATGTCGGCACCCGTTTAAGCAAATTAGATAAAGGCGAATACGATGCCATTATTCTTGCGGCAGCGGGGTTAATTCGTTTAGGAATGAAAGAACGCATCGCTTCCTTTATTGAAACCTCCCTTTCTTTACCGGCAGCCGGTCAAGGTGCAGTGGGAATAGAATGTCGCACCGATGATCTAGAGGTTCAATCCTTGCTGGCACCGCTTGCCGATGAAGAAACGACCGCTTGTGTCTTGGCTGAAAGGGCAATGAATACTCGCTTACAGGGCGGTTGCCAAGTACCTATTGGCGGCTATGCGGTGTTAGACAACAATCAAATTTATTTACAGGCCTTGGTGGGAGAACTTGACGGCTCGGCGATTATTCGTGCAGAAGGAAAAAGTGCGGTCAAAAATGCAGAAGAATTGGGGATACAAATCGCCGAACAGCTACTTGCCCAAGGTGCGGATCGTATTCTGAGCAAGGTTTATTCACAAGGAGAGAAGCAATAATGGCCGTTCTTGTCACCCGCCCTGACGAACGAGGAAAACAATTGGTTGAGCGACTCAATCAATCGGGTATTGTGGCACTGCATCTTCCTTTATTCACCTTTGAAAGCGGAGGGGATTTAGAAGACCTCCCAAAAAAACTCAATCAACTCAACCCTGCCGATTATGTCTTCCTCGTTTCCCAAAGTGCAGTCGATTTTTCCGTAAAAACCCTCAAAGAAACCGGCTTCTGTTGGCGTGAAGATTTACAATACTTTACAGTCGGACAAAGAACCTCACAGTATTTCACCTGTCAAAGCGGACAGGTTGTGCGATACCCAATTAGCCAAGAAAACAGCGAGGCCTTACTTGCACTCCCCCAAATGCAACAGCTCAACGGAAAACAGGTTTTAATTCTCCGTGGCAACGGGGGACGGGAATATTTTGCCGAACAAGCAATACAGCGAGGGGCGAGTGTTGATATTTTAGAATGTTACCGCAGAGTGCCAATCCTCTATAATAAGGAAGAACAAACCAGTATTTGTAAACGTGCCGGTGTTGATACTTTAGTGGTAACCAGCCTCGAAATTCTGCAAGCACTCATTGAATTTGTACCGGAAAATGAGCAAAATTGGCTGAAAAGTTGCCGCTTAGTGACAGTCAGCCCTCGTATTGCAGAAGCAGCGCAACAGCAAGGCTGGCAAAGCGTTACCTTGTCTCCAAAGGCGGACAACCCAAGTTTGTTGAACACATTACTTAGCTCAATGACCTAATAAGGAATGAATATGGCGAAAGATCAATCAAATGAAGTGATAGAAAACCTTGATGAAAGCGTACAAAGTGCGGTTGAAAATCAAGCAGAAATCGCATCCCAACCCGCTCAAACTATTGTTAAAAAAAGTGGTACAGGATTAAGCTTACTGGCTATTTTAATTGCCTTAGGTGTGGGTGCAGCCGGTTATTATTTCGGGCAACAACAAGTGGGTGAAATTCAACAAAAATTGACCGCACTTGAAGGACAGATTGGGCAAACTGCTACCGTTTCCAGCCACAATAACCAAACCGAACAATTTGTTCAGCTTGAAAAAGCCAACAGTGAAACACAAAGCAAAATCACCCAACTTGAACAACAACTTGCAGCAAAAGAACAAGCTTTTAGCACCCTACGCCAACAGCTTGACTATGTCAGCAAACAAGCGGTTGCTCAACAACCTAACGATTGGTTATTTTCTGAAGCCGATTTCTTATTAAACAATGCCTTGCGCAAATTAGTGTTAGACAACGATGTGGATACCGGGGTGTCCTTGCTCAAACTTGCTGATGAGACACTAGCCAAAGTCAACAACACGGAGGCGATGGCCGTTCGTTCTGCCATCAACCAAGATCTCAAACAACTCCTTTCCGTTGACAGTATTGATCAAAATGCCGTGATGCAACGCCTTTCTCAGCTCGCCAATTCGGTGGATGAATTGCCGGTGCTTAATGTGAATTTTGGTGATGATCCTAATTCGGAAAAATTGTCCGATTCGTTAGATGATTGGCAGGCAAATGCAGAAAAAAGTGCGGTCTCTTTTCTAAATCATTTTATTCGTATCAGCCCAAAACAAGGTGCGGATAAAAAAGAGCTGCTTGCTCCAAATCAAGATATTTATTTGCGTGAAAATATCCGTCTGCGTTTGCAATTAGCGATTATGGCCGTTCCACGCCAACAAAATGATCTGTACAAACAATCTTTGGATGCCGTGGCAACTTGGGTGCGTAGCTATTTTGATACTGATGCGGAAGTCACCCAAAATTTCTTAAAATCTATTGATGAATTGGCAGAATTATCCGTTTATGTAGATGTTCCAACCCAATTACAAAGTTTGAACTTGTTGGATAAATATCTCAACCGCGTACCGGCAGAGGTGCAAAAAATCGAAATTGAGGCAGAAAAAGCCCTCAATGAACCGGCTAAATCGGAAGCGGTATCGGAAAATCCAACCAATCATCCGGAAAGCGTTTCTCCGCAAACCAAACCAACCACTGAGCCACAACAATAAGGATAGACTATGTTTAGAACACTATTTTTAATGCTGGCTTTACTCGCCGGACTTATTGCAGGCCCTCATCTTTCCGGTCAGCAAGGTTATGTGCGTATTGAAACGGCGAACAATATTTATGAAATGTCCATCACGACCCTCGTGATCTTATTTGTGGCTACCCTTGCGATCATTTATTTTGTTGAATGGGGTATCAGCCGTTTTCTTCGTTTAAGTAATAATACTTACAGTTGGTTTTCCCGCCGCAAACGGGTGAAAGCACAAAAACAAACCCTTCAAGGTTTAATGAAAATGAACGAGGGCGATTATGCCAAAGCGGAGAAACTTATCGGTAAAAATGCCAAACATTCCGATGAACCGATTTTGAATTTAATCACTGCCGCAGAAGCCGCCCAACAACGTGGTGATGAATTTAGTGCAAACCGCTATTTAATTGAAGCCACAGAGCTTGCTGGTTCTGACAATTTGTTGGTGGAAATTGCCCGCACCCGCATTCTATTACAACAAAACAAATTACCGGCCGCCAGAAGCTCGGTAGATAGCTTGTTGGAAATGACAGATCGCAATAAAGAAGTATTAAAACTTGCTGTTGAAATTTATACCCAATCCAAAGCCTACCAGGCTCTTGATAACATTTTGGATTTAATTCAACGTGCCGGCATATACAATGAAGAAGAATTTAAAGCGATACAGGTTAAAACCGAAAATGGCCTACTTGATGAAAAAATGAATGAAGAAGGCGTGGATGGTTTGCTTGCTTGGTGGGAAGAACAGCCTCGTCGCCGTCGCCAAGACTTAGATTTAAAAGTGGCATTGATTGAGCGTTTAATTGATTGTAATGATCATGAATCCGCTTATGAATTTACCCTCGAAGTGTTGAAAAAATGGGGAGAAAACACCCCATTAAGCCCAACACTTTGCACCCAAATAACCCGCCTACAACCGGTTGATAATACCAAATTAATCAAAATGATCGAAAAACGGGCCAAACGTGCAGATGAAGATCAGCAATGTGGAATCAACCGAGCCTTAGGTTATTTGTATGTTCGCAATAACGAATTTACCAAAGCGGCTGAAGCATTTAAAAAAGTCATCGCTTGTCCAAAACAGCTTGAATCTAACGATACCATGATGGCTATTTATGTCTTTGAACAAGCAGGCGATAACACAACGGCAGAACAAATCCGCCAAGAAAGCCTACGCCATGCGATGTCTCTCCACCCTGAAGAGACAGAAAAAACCGAGGAAAATCCAACCGCACTTTTGGAAAAACAAGCTTAGACGGATAACATCCCCAAACAAAAAGGCACAATACCAATTGTGCCTTTGTTTTTCTCAGAAGATTTATTTCATCAGCAACGCCACAGCTTCGCAGGCGATCCCTTCACCTCTTCCTGTGAAACCTAATTTTTCTGTTGTTGTTGCCTTCACGTTGACTTGTTCAGTATCGCAGGATAAATCAGCGGCAATCACAACACGCATTTCATCAATATAAGGGCGCATTTTGGGGGCTTGGGCAATAATAGTGATATCTACATTCCCAATCTTATAACCTTTTTCTTGAACTTGACGAAAGGCTTCTCTTAACAATCCCCGGCTATCGGCATTTTTATATTGCATATCCGTATCAGGGAAAAGTTTTCCAATATCGCCCAAGGCAGCTGCCCCTAACAGTGCATCAGTTAATGCATGCAGAGCAACATCTCCATCGGAATGGGCGATAAATCCCGTGTGGTAAGGAATGTTAACACCGCCAATAATTAAAGGTCTGTTTTCCCCAAAGGCATGTACATCAAAACCGTGTCCAATTCTTATCATCATTTTTTCCTTGTTAAGTAAAATTCCGCCAAGGCTAAATCTTCTGGGCGGGTCACTTTAATATTATCACTTCTTCCTGCCACCAAGTGCGGTCGAAATCCGGCAAGTTCCATAGCTGAAGCTTCGTCCGTAATCATCTTCTTCTGTTTTAATCCATTTTCAAGCGCATTTTGTAACAAATCGACTCGGAAAAATTGGGGCGTCTGAGCCTGCCAAAGTTGTGAGCGATCTTCTGTGGTGATAATCTTGCTATTTTCATCACTACGCTTGATGGTATCTGTCACCGGAATCGCAAGAATCGCGCCATTTTCATCATGGATTTCTAATAACTTATTTAAATCGGCTTCTGTTAAACAAGGTCTTGCCGCATCATGCACCAATGCCCAAGCATTTTTTTCCTCAATCACATTAAGTGCATTGAGGACAGAATTCGCCCGAGTTTCTCCCCCTTCAACAAGTTGGATTTTTTCATGGGAAAGGAAGTGAAGTTCAGCAAAATAGGGATCTTTTTTACCTAATGCCACGATAATTCGATCAATGGAACGATGAGTTAGCATAATATTTAACGTATGCTCCAAAATCGTTTTGCCTAACACCGTTAAATATTGTTTGGGCTTATCCGCTTTCATTCGGCTTCCCACTCCGGCAGCAGGAATCACGGCAATGATTTTTCGTGACATTATTTATGCTCTTTCACAATATGGTAAAAAGTTTCGTTTTCTTTTACGAGATCGTGCTGCATTCTCGCCCGTTCCTCAATGGATTCAAACCCTTTTGTTAGCCCCTGAATTTCAGCTGAAATCATTTGATTTCTCTGCACCAATTTTTCATTTTCCGCTTTATTTTCAATAATTTGTGCTGACACTGCTTTGTAATCAAAATAACCATTCTTACCAAACCAAAGATCGTATTGGAAAAGTGCAAGAATCCCCACAAGGATAGCAATAAATATCCGCATAAAATTTCGTCTGACTAATAATAAAAGGCTTATAGTTTATCTTGAAATAACGTGAAAGGCGATGAAAAAAGATGTTCTTCCACTGAAATTCAATGTCATCGTTTATAAAAGTATTGCTCAGCAATTTTCTCAACTCGCTAGGCTGACACACTATATTTATAAAATACGAAATGATTGAATATCATTTGATAAAAAAGGATGCCACATAAAGCATCCTTATTTATTTCTACGAAAAAATACGACTAGCAAATATGGCCTGCGGTGATAAGGATATCTTTTTCATTATCCAGTACAGCTTGAGCTGCCAGACGTAAACCTTTTACAATCACATCTAAAGCCATCGTCGGTTGCGTGCCTAGCGTGTCTTGTTCCGGTAATAATGGGATATGGATGAAGCCATGCTTAACGCCTTTATCCCGTAAATAATGCTGAATACCGTAAAATACATGGTTACAAACAAATGTGCCTGCGGTATTTGAAACCTGACAGGGAATCCCGTTCTCTCGTAATGTACGAATAATCGCTTTGATCGGTAATGTAGTGAAATAAGCATCGGGACCATCAGCTACAATAGGTTCATCGATAGGCTGATTTCCCCCGTTATCAGGAATACGAAAATCATCGACATTAATAGCAATACGCTCTGGTGTAATGCCTATGCGTCCCGCTGCTTGGCCTATTGTCATCACATAATCGGGCTGATATTGCTCAATCGCCGCAATGATCGTATCAAGTGCTTTATATCGCGTAACAGGGACTTCACAAGTCACAATCTCTCCCCCATCTAATTTAACATGGGCTAACTGATTAACCGCTTCAAGGGCGGGATTAATTGTTGCGCCACCAAAAGGCTCAAAACCGGTGATTAAGATTTTTTTCATTCTATCCCTCCATTAAAAGGCAAACCGATACATGATGAGAATATTAAAAATAAGCAGTATAAACCCAGGTATAACCTGCATTGAAATAACATGATGTTTATTTTTGAGTTCAAGCAATGCGGCAGGAACAATATTGAAATTGGCTGCCATTGGTGTCATTAACGTACCACAATACCCTGATAACATACCAAGTACACCGATAATTGCCGGATTTCCGCCATTTTCAATAACAAGTAGTGGAATACCAATACCGGTTGTCATCACAGCAAAAGCTGCAAAAGCGTTTCCCATTACAATGGTGAATAGCATCATCCCTACACAATAAGCAATCACCTTAATCAATAGAATATTCTCTGGGATCATCATTTTCACGATACCTGCCACGGTATCCCCTACACCGGCTTGATTAAAGAGATAACCAAGTGCGGCTAAAAATTGTGATAAAATCGCCGCCCATCCGATAGAATCAAGCAGTCTACGACCTTCATGTAAGCTTTGTACGGTTTTACCTTTTGTTATCAAAAGGGCTATGATAATAGAAACCACCGAGCTTAACCCAAGCCCAACCAATACCCCTAGTTTGGTAAACTGGCTAATTAATATGGTACCAAGAGGAACAATAAGGGCAGGAATAAACAGTTTATTTTTCAATAGAGAGGCTTTTTCCTTACGCTCTTTATCGGTGGTGGTACCATAATTTCCCTGCCCCATGAAACCACCGGCTGCAAGCACGGTGAGAATTAATACCATCGCACCAATTAACCAGTTCGGCACAACTTTTCCTAAAATAAAGGTCATTCCATAAATTAACCAAAACAATCCGCTTCCGATCCGTTTAGGGTTATCCTTATCTAAAAATGTTTGTACAGCGAATGCGAGCAATAATAGCCCTGTGGCTTGATAGATATATTCTAACATGGCTTATTTCCCCTCTTTTTCGATAGATACTGAGGAGACAGAGGCATTTACTCCGGCACTAACCAGTTTTGTATAAATACCGAATACCACAAGAGAGGCAACTGCAGTTGGTAATGCCCATAGCGCCATGGTTTCTAATGAAACATCAAGTTTATTTTCTGTCATGACACCTTTGATAAGCAGCAAACCACTTGCGCCAATAAATAAGAGCTGACTAAAAAAATTCGCAAAATTTTCGCTTGCCGCTGATAAAGCTCGAATACTTTGACGTTTATCATCAGCAAGATGAGGGGAGGATTTTTCAGCGGCAGCCTCTGCCATCGGCGCAATTAAAGGGCGAATCATTGAAGGGTGTCCTCCGATATGTAATCCCATACTATTTGTGATCTTACGCAATACGACATAAGTCATAATAATTTTACTTACAGAGGCTTTTTTCATTGAATTAATCAGATTTTCAGCATGTTGACGCAAACCATAGCGTTCAAGCATACCAATCATAGGAAGGATAAGAATAAAGAGGGACATATAACGGTTTTGAGTAAAAGATTGCCCTAAATTAGACAAAATATCCAATACCGGCATGCCTGCAACCAGCCCGGTTGTCACACCGGCGACTAAAATCACCAGTAGTGTATTGAGCCTTAATGCCAGCCCCACTGTCACAATGACAATCCCAATTAATGGCCATAGATTAATCATAATCACCTCCTATATGGTTACCCCTAAGTGATTTATGAAAAACGGCCTGAACATCTCAAAATAACTTAGGTTAATTTCGTATTATTAAACGCTGTTTATCATGCTTTAGGCATTGATACAGATAAAGATGTGAGATTCTCACCAACAAAACACCTAAGATTCACATTCGTACAGACTTTATACAAAAAACGGTGGCAATTCAACCTTTACAATGAGGCACACTATGTATCCCAGTATTAGAATATAACTTTAAAGCCGTGCTTTTTCTCCACCAAATTCGTCTAATAAATTTTCAATGAGTTTGCTAAGAATACCTGTCATTAAAACAAAGTCTGCATCAAACCGCTGAGCGAAATCTTCTTTTAAAATATCGTCATTTTTTTCACGAACCGTATCAGCAAATTTTAACCGTTTGAGTGTGCAATCCTCGTTCAAAATGAAAGTGAGGGTATCTTCCCATTCCAATGCCAATTTGCTGACCACTTTTTCGCCTTCTTGTAAAAGGGCGAGTATTTCTTCGTTTTCAAGGGGTTGTTTTTTGCAACGAATTACACTGTCTTCTTGGCTACCACGCAGTTCGGCTTCTTCAAGGGCTATCAGCCAATGTGGCAAACTTTCTTGCGTGATCCAATTTGTCATCACGGTGCTAGGCTCATGGGCAAAAGCAAGCGGTACGACAGGCAAAGAGCCGAGGGATTTTCGCAATAAAGCCAGGGCATCTTCTGCTCGTTTGCTTGAGGAGGCATCCACATGAATAAGCTGATTTTCCGTATCAATCCATAATGCGGTATGTTGATTTTTACTAAAAGCACGAGGTAAGAGATTCATCACCACATCATCTTTTAAGGTTTGCTTTTCCACCTTTTTCAATTTTCGATTTTCTTTTTGCTCCAAACTCTCAATGCGTTCATCCAATTCACGTTTTACCACATTTGCCGGCAGGATTTTTTCTTCCTTTTTTGCCACGAGTAAAATGTGATTGCCCACAGAAAAATAAAGTAAATCCGAGCCTTGCAACGGATAGCTCCAACCAAATTTACTTTGATCTTGAGCCCCACAGGGATGAAATTGGCAACTTTCAAGCTGAGTTTGAAGCTGATTGCGCTCCCATTCCAAAGGCTTGGTGAGTCTATAACTCATTAAATTTTTAAACCACATCGTACAGATCCTTCATAATCGGGTAAAATGGGCAACATTGTAGCCGATAAACTCAAGGGAAAAAATGATGCAGCAAAAATTAATCGCCTTTATTGGCGGTGGCAATATGGCACAAGCGATCGTATTTGGGTTATTAAAACAGGGTTATCCCGCAGCACAAATTCTTGTGAATGACCCCAATGAAGAAAAACGAGCCTATTTTGCCAAACTGGGGGTGCAAACAGCAGAAAATAATGCAGAAAGTGCCGCTCGAGCAGAAGTGGTGGTATTGGCGGTAAAACCACAAATCATAGCAGATGTTTGTGCGCCATTAAGTGCGGTGGATTTTTCCGATAAATTACTGATTTCTATTGCCGCAGGCATTTCCACCGCCCGATTACAAGCCCTGATCCCAAGTGCAAAATCCGTTGTACGAGTAATGCCGAATACCCCCGCCTTGGTGGGAGAAGGAATGGCGGGATTATTTGCCCCTGAAAATACGCCGAAAACTGACCGCACTTTTGCGCAAGCTTTGTTAAATGCAGTGGGTAAAACGCAGTGGGTGAAAGAGGAAAATCAAATGCATGCCGTCACAGCCGCATCCGGCAGTAGCCCGGCCTATTTCTTTTTAATGCTGGAAGCTATGCAACAGGCATTGGTTGAAATGAATATGGAGGCCGACACTGCCCGTCAGTTTGTGCAACAAACCATGTTAGGGGCGGCCAAAATGGTGGTGGAAAACCCGCAAACCGCACTTTCTACCCTAAGAGAAAACGTGACCTCAAAAGGGGGAACGACCGCTGCGGCGTTAGAGGTATTTCATCGCCAACAATTTAATCACATTGTGGCGGAAGCCATGCAAGCCTGTGTGGCACGTTCACAAGAAATGGAAACCTTATTCTAATGCAAATTCGTCCCTTTTACTGGCTCGCCTTGAGCTTTCTTGGCTACTATTGTGCTTATGGTGTCTTTTTACCGTTTTTTCCGGCATGGTTGAAATCACAACAATATGGCGAAGAAATGATCGGCCTTGTCATTGGTAGTGCCTATATTTTCCGTTTCATTGGAGGATTATTTTTCTCTTCATTAATTAAAAAAGCCGATCACCTCATCAATGCACTGCGTTTACTGGCGTTAGCTTCCGCCCTAATTATGGCGACAATGAGCTTGGTTGCCCACAATTTCTGGTTGCTGTTTTCGGCGATTGGGCTTTTTGCTATGGTGAATTCCGCCGGTATGCCCATTGGGGATTCCTTGGCTTCCACCTGGCAACGCCAAATTGGATTGGATTATGGCAAAGTTAGGCTGATTGGTTCTATCGCCTTTATTTTAGGGGTGGTGGTGTTTGGTGGCATGATCGGTTGGCTGGGCGAACAAAATACCGTGTGGATTTTGACCGCACTTTTGTTGTTTTATACTATCATTCAGTTATTCAAACCGACCATTGCCCCGAAAGATGAACCTTTAGAAGAAGGGGCGACAAAGCAAATCCGTTTTTTAGCCCTATTAAAAAATCCCATCACCTTACGCATTATGCTGGCAGGCGGGCTAATCCAAGGATCCCATGCTGCTTATTATGTCTATAGCACCATCTATTGGACGGGCATCGGTATTTCCGTGCCCCAAACCAGCTTGCTTTGGGGCATTGGCGTACTCGCAGAAATCCTCTTGTTTTTCTTTTCACGGCGTTTATTCCAAAATTGGTCGGTAAGCCGTATTTTCTTTTTATCCGGGTTCGTGGCGGTTTTACGTTGGGCCGGTTTGGCTTATGCCAACACCTTTTGGCAGATTTTACCCCTTCAACTGGCACATAGCCTCACTTATGCGGCTTGTCATTATGCTATGGTGCGTTATATCAGCACACAACCACAAAGCCATATTGCGAAATTACAAGGTCTGTATAACGGTTTATCTAATGGCGCACTGATCGCCCTCTTTACAGCAATTTCAGGTCTCATTTACCCTATTTCACCTACGATGACATTCTTGCTAATGAGCGGTATTGGCGCGGTATCATTTTTCGTTATTCCACGCAAATTGAATGCTTTTTTGGTGAAAACAAATTAATCATCGCAAGAGGACGCAATGAAAAACACTGCATTAGTTGATTTATTCCTCAATGAATATTGGATTGAAAAAGGGCTTTCAGAAAACACGGTGCAATCTTACCGCTTAGATCTGACCGCACTTTGCGATTGGTTAGATAAAAACAATCTTTCTTTGGAAACCCTCGATGCAATAGATTTACAAGGGTTTCTTGGTGAGCGTGTGGAACAGGGCTATAAGGCAACGAGTACGGCTCGAATGCTCAGTGCAATGCGAAAACTCTTTCAATATTTATACCGAGAAAAATATCGCACAGATGATCCCACGGCTATCCTCAGCTCACCGAAATTACCGACTCGCTTACCCAAATACCTCAGTGAACAACAGGTAAGTGATCTATTAAATACCCCTGATGTGGATATCCCTTTAGAACTGCGGGATAAAGCCATGTTGGAATTACTTTATGCCACAGGTTTGCGTGTGACGGAATTGGTTTCACTCACCATTGAAAATATGAGCGTACAACAAGGTGTGGTGCGGGTGATTGGTAAAGGCAATAAAGAACGGATTGTACCCATGGGCGAAGAAGCCGCCTATTGGATCCGTCAATTTATGCTTTATGGTCGCCCTCTGTTATTGAATGGGCAAAGTTCGGATATTGTATTTCCCAGCCAACGCGCCCAACAAATGACCCGACAAACCTTTTGGCACCGGGTAAAACACTATGCGATCTTAGCCAATATTGACACTGATACCCTCTCCCCCCATGTGCTCCGCCACGCCTTTGCTACTCATTTAGTCAATCATGGGGCCGATTTACGGGTGGTACAAATGCTTCTTGGACACAGCGATTTATCCACCACACAAATCTATACCCATGTGGCAAAAGAACGCTTAAAACGCTTGCATGAAAGATTTCATCCGAGGGGGTAAAGCCCTATTATTTTTCCCCTATTTTACTCGGAAAACTTGTAATAGGATTGAATTATCCTTTAATGTTTAACTTCTCAGCCATCACAGCGGCAAATTCATTAAGCATCCTATAGCGTTTTCGATACATAGAACGTTTTTTACTTGGGATATCATCAAGGCTTTTCTTCTCTTCCAAAGGGAGTATCCAATAATCTTTTCGCTGTCCGCCTGATTCTGAAAAAATAGCATCATAATCCACGCTATAGTGTTTAGACTGAATAAAACGGGATTTATTTTGGTATTTTTGAGGAATACCCAGTAATGTTTTAAACCCTAAAATCCTAGTGAGGGCTTTCATCGTTTCCACCATCAAATAAGCCGGACGTAGCCCGTGACAGGCTTTAGTTAATTGTTTCACCATCTCTTTTGCCCCGTTAAAATTAGGGCCTTGCACAACGGCAATCAACAAGGCATCCCCCAGTTTGGCAAAGGTGAGCAAATACACCAATTCATTTTGTGGTTTGTGCCACAATTCCAATACCCAATACCCCTCCATCGGTTGATGCGTGGTCATACTCAATGTCATTTCAAAATCAGGGATAATCTCACCAAAACTGAGTGGCTGTTTCCACAATGGGATTGAAAGTGCGGTCAATTTTTCAGGTAAAAATAATAGGTTATCGCAAATGGCGACAAAACGTTGTGATGCGGTGAAACGTTTATCTAAAAAGCGACAAACCAAAGGGTAACTATAATTGACACGTTCATTCAATAGCTCAATAAGAAAGGGATGTTGATTAACAAAATGTTCAAATTTTTTGATCCAATGGCGGTGTAAAAAACTACGCAATTGATAACGCAAGCGTTTTAAATGATCGGAACGACCGGGGCGGTCGGGATGAATCACATTGGCTTTTACCCAAGTGTATTGTGGTGTTTTCATTTTATTGTTTGTATAAATAATTCCTTAGGGAAAGGCTATTCTACACCTCTACATCATTTCAGCAAATTGTCGAACTGTGCTATGCTTAGTCGCAACAGATGAAAGGAAAAATTATGGCTGAAATTAAACTGAATTATCACAAAACCCATTTTCTTACGAGTGCACCGAATATCCGTGCCATTCCGGAAGATAGTGGTATTGAAATCGCTTTTGCAGGGCGCTCAAATGCAGGAAAATCCACAGCACTCAATGCGTTAACCAATCAAAAAAATCTTGCCCGCACCTCTAAAACACCGGGGCGTACTCAACTCATTAACTTATTTGAGGTCGAACCACATTGCAAATTGGTGGATTTACCGGGTTACGGCTATGCCGCCGTACCGGAGCAAATGAAAATTCAGTGGCAAAAATCCTTAGGGGAATATTTACAAAAACGTGAATGTTTAGCAGGACTGGTTGTGTTGATGGATATTCGTCACCCGTTAAAAGATCTTGATCAACAAATGATTGAATGGGCAGTTTCTGCCAATTTACCGGTTTTACTGTTACTCACTAAAGCCGACAAATTAAGCCAAAGCGCACGGAGTAAACAGGTAAAAATGGTGCGGGAGGCGATTCTTCCTTTCCAAGGCGATATTCAAGTGGAAGCCTTTTCAGCACAAAATAAAATCGGTATTGATAAATTGGCGGCAAAATTAGATGATTGGTTTTCTCCGGTTTTTGCAAAGTAAAATATGAATTTTGCGGTTAAGATCGTAAAAAAAGCCTGTGGTGAGTGATTTCATCACAGGCTTTTTTATAGTACGAAAATCTTTTCAATTTTAACCGCACTTTTTAAACCTATGTCCCTTGCCATTGTTTATAGCCGAGCCTCTATGGGCGTTCAAGCCCCACTTGTTACCATTGAAGTCCATTTAAGTAACGGAAAACCGGGATTTACTCTTGTGGGCTTACCTGAAAAAACGGTGAAAGAAGCACAAGATCGCGTGCGTAGTGCATTGATGAACGCACAATTTAAATATCCGGCAAAACGTATCACAGTCAATCTAGCACCGGCAGATTTACCGAAAGAAGGAGGGCGATTTGATCTCCCTATTGCCATTGGCATTTTAGCGGCTTCCGATCAATTAGATGCCTCAAGATTAAAAGGTTTTGAATTTGTGGGCGAACTTGCATTAACCGGACATTTGAGAGGTGTCCATGGTGTGATCCCTGCAATTATTGCAGCACAAAAAGCGAAACGGGAGCTTATCATTGCCAAGCAAAATGCCAACGAAGCCTCGTTAGTGTCTGGGCAAGATACTTATTTTGCGCAAACGCTACTTGATGTGGTGCAATTTCTCAATAATCAGGAAAAATTACCCAGCACCACTGAATTAACCCAAGAAAGTGCGGTCAATTTTCTCCCTCAACATCACTTAGATTTAACGGATATCATTGGTCAACAGCATGCTAAACGGGCGCTAACCATTGCTGCAGCCGGGCAACACAATCTCCTTTTCCTTGGCCCACCGGGAACGGGAAAAACCATGCTGGCAAGCCGTTTAACCGCCCTGTTACCGGAAATGACCGATCAAGAAGCCATTGAAACTGCCTCAGTGACAAGCCTTGTGCAAAATGAACTCAATCTCTACAATTGGAAGCAACGCCCTTTTCGTTCTCCACATCACAGTGCCTCGTTACCGGCACTCGTGGGCGGAGGAACAATCCCAAAACCGGGCGAAATTTCTTTGGCGCATAATGGCGTGCTTTTTTTAGATGAATTACCGGAGTTTGAACGAAAAGTATTAGATGCCTTACGTCAACCGCTGGAAAGTGGCGAAATTGTTATCTCAAGAGCCAATGCCAAAATTCAATTTCCCGCCCGTTTTCAATTAGTGGCGGCAATGAACCCCAGCCCGACAGGGCATTATACGGGCACTCATAATCGCACCTCACCACAACAAATTATGCGTTATCTCAATCGTTTATCCGGGCCGTTTTTGGATCGATTTGATTTATCCATTGAAGTGCCGCTTCTGCCACAAGGAAGCTTACAACATTCAGGGGATCGAGGTGAAAGCAGTGCACAAGTGCGGGAAAAAGTATTAAAAGTAAGGGAAATTCAATTAGCCCGAGCCGGTAAAATCAATGCTTATCTAACCGGCAAAGAAATTGAACGTGATTGTAAATTAAAAGAAAAAGAGGCGTTATTTCTTGAAAAGGCATTGAATAAATTGGGGCTTTCCGTGCGTGCCTACCACCGTATTTTAAAAGTTTCACGCACTATTGCCGATTTAAATGGGGAAAAACATATCTCCCAAGCCCATTTGGCAGAAGCCTTGGGCTATCGGGCAATGGATAGGTTATTGCAAAAACTCGTTAACCTATGACGATTGTGAGCCAACAATAAATTGATGTTGGTTGATAGAGCGATGAATATAGGTTGTAACAAAAGTATTCCCCAACATAGGTGAGGGTTTCAGGATGACGCATAAATAAACATTGCCCTTCCGTGAGAAAATCCACGGAAGAGCGATAGCTTTATTTTTTCCAGTTTTTTAAGGCATCGGCAAAGGCATTGCCCATAGCACTATTGTTTTGGGAACGTGAGGTCCGATCTTGTCGTGTATGGTGAGATCGTGGTTTCGCCGATAAAGTGCGGTCAGATTTATCGCTGTTTTTCACCGCGCTTTCTTCTAACCGCATCGTCAAGGCAATACGTTTACGGGGAATATCCACCTCTAATACTTTAACTTTAACGATATCCCCGGTTTTCACCACTTGATGCGGATCTTCAACAAATTTATCACTAAGTGATGAAATATGCACCAACCCGTCTTGGTGAACCCCAATATCCACAAAGGCACCGAAATTGGTCACATTCGTAATCGTGCCTTCTAAAATCATCCCGGCTTTTAAATCGGTAATTTCTTCTACCCCTTCAATAAAGGTAGCGGTTTTAAATTCACCACGAGGGTCACGCCCCGGCTTTTCCAATTCTTTGAAAATATCTTGTACGGTCGGTAAACCAAAACGCTCATCAGTAAACTGTGCGGCATTAAGCTGACGAACTGTACTGCTTCCCATTAATTCTTGAATAGATTGTTGGGTCGCCTGCAAGATTTTTTCCACTAATTCATAAGCCTCAGGGTGAACGCCTGACGCATCGAGCGGATTTTTACCTCCGGCAATACGCATAAAACCGGCACATTGTTCAAAGGCTTTTGGCCCTAAACGAGGCACATTTTTCAATTGTTCACGGCTGTCAAAACGACCGTTTTCATCACGATAAGCCACAATATTTTGTGCTAAGGTTTTTGTCATCCCTGCAACACGGGCGAGTAATGGGGCGGAAGCCGTGTTTAAATCGACCCCAACGGCATTCACACAATCTTCCACCACCGCATCTAATTTACGCGCTAACTGGGATTGATTAACATCATGCTGATATTGCCCTACACCAATGGCTTTAGGCTCAATTTTCACCAGTTCCGCCAATGGGTCTTGTAATCGGCGGGCAATAGAAACCGCACCACGCAAGGATACATCTAAATGTGGAAACTCATTAGCGGCAAATTCGGAAGCAGAATAGACCGAAGCCCCCGCTTCACTCACCACCACCGTTTGTGGTTTATTTTCTTTGATTTCTTTAATCACTTCTTTCGCAAAACGTTCTGTTTCACGAGAGGCTGTACCATTACCAATGGCTATCAACTCGACATTATGTTGGCGGATTAAGCTAAATAAAGTCATTTGTGCTTCGCTTTCACGGCCGGTATGAGGATAAATGGTTGCCGTATCCAATAATTTTCCGGTGTTATCCACCACTGCCACTTTCACCCCGGTGCGTAAGCCCGGGTCAAGCCCCATAGTATTTTTTGAGCCGGCAGGTGCCGCCATTAAAAGTGCGGTCAAATTTCGGGCAAAAACATCAATGGCTTCTTCTTCCGCTTTTTCACGCAGAGCGCTCATTAATTCCGTTTCTAAATGGAGAGAAACTTTAATCTTCCACGTCCAAGCAATCACTTGCTCACGCCATTTATCTGCCGGCTGACCGCTTAAACGGACGCCCAAATGTTCTTGAATAATGTCTTCACAATAACTGTGACGAGCCCCTTCTTCCGCATCGGGATCGGCATTTAAGGTCAGCTGTAAAATGCCTTCATTACGTCCTCTGAACATGGCTAAAGCACGGTGTGACGGCACATTTTTCAATAATTCCTGATGATCGAAATAATCTTGGAATTTTGCTCCCTCTTGTTCTTTCCCTTCTGCTACTTTTGCTTCAATTTGTGCATTTTGCTGTAAATATTGACGCACTTTTGCCAATAATTGGGCATCTTCAGCAAAGCGCTCCATTAAAATATAGCGAGCGCCATCTAATGCCGTTTTGGTATCTGCAACATCTTTTTCTTCATCTACGAAAGAAAGTGCGGTCGTTTCCGGATCATTTTTTGGTTCGTTCCAAAGTAACTCGGCAAGTGGCTCAAGCCCCGCTTCAATGGCAATTTGTCCTTTGGTACGGCGTTTCGGTTTGTAAGGCAAATAGAGATCTTCAAGTTCGGTTTTACTTTGTGTCGCTTCAATTTGCGTACGCAATTCATCGGTGAGCTTGCCTTGTTCTTCAATGGATTTCAAAATACTTTGGCGGCGATCTTCAAGTTCACGCAAATAGCCTAAGCGGCTTTCAAAATGGCGAAGTTGGGTGTCATCCAACCCACCTGTCGCTTCTTTACGATAACGTGCAATAAATGGAATAGTGTTACCGTCATCTAGCAATTGAATGGCGGCGAGAATTTGATGAGAAGCAACATTAAGTTCTGCTGCGATAATTTGACTAATTTGTTGATTTAACATCGGTATACGTCTTTGTTGAAAATAAAATCGGGCATAGAATACTGGTTTTGATACCTTGGCTCAAATATAATTCAATAAATTTTCCAACCTTTACAAAAGAAATGGCAAAATCCAATTACATTACACGCCAAGGCTGGAACGCCTTGGACAAAGAACTGAAATTCTTGTGGAAAGAAGAACGCCCCAAAGTCACCCAAGCGGTTTCTGATGCCGCCGCTTTAGGGGATCGCAGTGAAAATGCGGAATATATTTACGGCAAACGCCGATTAAGAGAAATTGATTGCCGTGTGCGTTTTCTCACAAAACGTTTGGAAGTTTTACAAATTGTGGATTACAACCCCAAACAAGAAGGCAAAGTGTTTTTTGGCGCTTGGGTGGAATTAGAAGATGAAAATGGAGAAGTGAAGCAATATCGCCTTGTAGGTTGCGATGAGTTTGATCCGGCAAAAAATTGGATTTCGATTGACTCTCCGGTTGCCCGGGCTTTGATTGGAAAAAGTGTTGATGATGAAGTGATGGTGGAAACCCCTTCGGGGCGGATTACACTTTATGTTAATCGTATCTGGTACGAAAATATCTAAATTTTTCATCATTTTGATAAAAGAGAACCCACACATAGAAAGTGCGGGTTCTTTTTTCATTGATTTACCATTAGGCTTTAGGGCCTGCGGCGATTAACGCTTTTCCTTCTGCATTGGTCGCATATTTCTCAAAGTTTTTGACGAAACGACCGGCTAAATCTTCCGCTTTCGCTTGCCATTGGGCTTTATCTGCATAAGTATCACGAGGATCTAAGATAGCAGGATCGACCCCCGGCAATGCGTTTGGAATCGCTAAGTTGAAGATTGGTAATTCACGCATTTCAGCTTGTTCAATAGAACCGTCTAAAATCGCATCAATGATGCCACGGGTATCTTTGATTGAAATACGTTTGCCTGTACCGTTCCAACCGGTATTCACCAAATACGCTTCTGCCCCTGCCGCTTGCATACGTTTTACTAACACTTCCGCATATTGTGTTGGGTGAAGCGTTAAGAATGCCGCACCAAAACAAGCAGAGAACGTTGGTGTTGGTTCAGTGATACCCCTCTCCGTCCCTGCCAATTTTGCAGTGAAACCGGATAAGAAATAATATTTGGTTTGTTCCGGCGTTAATTTAGAAACCGGTGGTAACACCCCAAAGGCATCGGCAGTGAGGAAAATCACTTTGGTGGCATGACCTGCACGGGAAATCGGCTTAACAATATTATCAATGTGATAAATTGGGTAAGACACACGGGTATTTTCAGTTTTTGAACCGTCATCAAAATCCACAGAACCATCAGCACGAACCACCACGTTTTCTAACAAGGCATCACGGCGAATGGCACGATAAATATCCGGTTCGTTTTCTTCGGAAAGGTGAATGGTTTTCGCATAGCAGCCGCCTTCGAAGTTGAAGACACCGACATCATCCCAACCATGCTCATCATCACCGATTAACTCACGTTTTGGATCGGTTGAAAGGGTGGTTTTACCTGTGCCGGATAAACCGAAGAAGACCGCAACATCACCTTCTTTGCCCACATTCGCAGAACAGTGCATGGAAGCGACACCTTTAAGCGGTAGGAAATAGTTCATAATAGAGAACATCCCTTTTTTCATTTCACCGCCATACCAAGTCCCGCCGATTAACTGAATTCGCTCTGTTAAATTGAATGCCACAAAGTTTTCAGAATTTAATCCCTGTTCTTTCCAGTTTGGATTGGTGACTTTAGAACCATTCATCACCACAAAATCAGGTTCAAAATTTTTCAATTGTTCTTCTGTTGGGCGGATAAACATATTTTTTACAAAGTGCGCTTGCCATGCCACTTCAGTCACAATACGCACAGCAATGCGATCTTGTTCGCTTGCGCCACAGAAACCGTCAATCACAAACAAGCGTTTACGGGAAAGTTGATTGGTGACTAAATCTTTCAAGCTTTGCCAAGTTGCCTGATTCATCGGTTTATTATCATTTTTTGCCGCATCCGACGTCCACCAAACGGTATCTTTGGTTTTTTCATCTAATACAATGTATTTATCTTTTGGCGAACGGCCGGTAAAAATGCCGGTATCCACTGCCACCGCACCGGTTGTGGTTAATGTACCTTTTTCAAAGCCCTCTAAACCCGGTTTGGTTTCTTCTTCGAATAATTGCTCATAGCTTGGATTATAGACAACCTCTTTTACATCATAAATGCCTAATGTCTCAAGTTGTTTGATTACTTTGTTTACATCTGTCATAACTCACCTCTATGGAAAAAGTCTAAAATTTAACCTATGTTTATTCTAAATAAAGTGAATTAAAAAAAATGTTAAGTAGATCTCATTTTTGAAAATTGATGATTATTTTGAATTTTTTGGAGGGATTTGATGATCTGTATCAAAAAGTGCGGTCAGTTTTTGGTGTGATTTTAATAACAGAACAAGGATTACTCTGCACCTAAAAATCCCCCTATCCGAAAGGTAGATAAGGGGATTATCGCTCTCACTGTGCTATGATAAGCATTGATGACTTAGAGAATATGCTCATATTGTTCCAACATTGCTTTCGGCCACACACTGGATTGTACCTCACCGATATGTTTTTTACGCAATAAGAACATCGCCATGCGTGATTGACCAATACCGCCACCAATGGAAAGTGGTAATTTCCCACTTAGCAATTCTTGATGCCAATCCATTTTTAAGCACTCTTCTTTACCGGTTAATCCCACCTGTAAACGAAGTGCTGCTTCATCCACACGGATCCCCATAGAAGATAACTCAAATGCACTATTGAGCTGTTCGTTCCAAACGAGAATATCACCATTTAAACCTTTGTAGCCATTCTCCGATTCTGTTGTCCAGTCATCGTAGTCCGGTGCACGTCCATCGTGAGGTTTACCATCGGATAGTTTGCCGCCGATACCAATTAAAAATACCGCACCATATTCTTTACAGATGGCGTTTTCCCGCTCTTTACTGGAAAGATCAGGATAGCGTTTCACCAAATCTTCACTGTGCACAAAAGTAATTTGTTTTGGCAACACGGAAGGAATATCAAAACGCGCCTCCACCGCAAGTTCTGTCAAACGAATAGCACGATAAATTGCATTAACGGTTTCTTTTAAATACGCAAAGTTACGGCGACCGGCAGGAATGACTTTTTCCCAATCCCATTGATCCACATAAATGGAATGGGTCGGATCTAAAGAATCTTCATCAGGACGTAAAGCCTTCATATGAACAAAAAGCCCTTCTCCCTCTTTAAAGTGAAAACGGGCAAGGGTATGACGTTTCCATTTTGCCAAAGAGTGCACCACTTCATACACCGCATTTGGAATACACTTCACATGCACTTGAACGGCTTTCTCAATACCGGATAAGTTGTCTTGCATACCATTGCCCACTTCACTTAGGATAGGGCCTTGCACTTCAATAATACCTAACTGTTCGATTAAGTTTTGAGTGAACGTGTTCTTAACAAAACTGATCTCTTGCTGCTGTAAAATAAATGTTTTTTTCATATTTTCCGCCTATTTCTAAAGGAACAAGTAAAGTTTTGCGTATTATTTAACAAACCATCACTTTCTTTCAAGTGATTTATTTACATTTAAAATAATTTTAAATATTATTCAATTAAATGGTGATTTATTAAATTTTTTCTAAAGGAGGCTTTTATGCATAATATTGATAATCTCGATCAACAAATTCTCCGTGTTCTCACCAAAGATGCACGCACACCTTATGCTGAAATGGCAAAAAATTTTGGCGTTAGCCCCGGCACAATTCACGTTCGGGTAGAAAAAATGCGCCAATCCGGTGTGATTGAAGGCACAAAAGTGATTATTGACGAACGTAAACTTGGCTATGATGTTTGCTGTTTTATCGGCATCATTTTAAAAAGTGCAAAAGATTACGAAAAAGTGATAAAAAAACTGGAAACCTTTGATGAAGTGGTAGAAGCCTATTACACCACAGGCAATTACTCGATTTTCATCAAAGTAATGACCCACACCATAGCCGAACTACATTCGGTTTTGGCCACCAAAATTCAATTAATTGATGAAATTCAATCCACCGAAACACTGATTTCCATGCAAAATCCTATTTTGAGGGATATTAAGCCTTAAAAATGTTTCTTTGATGGAATTTACCTCTACGACAATGGCGAGCAGTGAATATCTTCTATTCATAGGGAAAAATGACTGAACTCTAAAACAATTTAGCCAATGGATATGATATGAGGTAAATTCCCTCAAGCTCTCTTAATTGGGAAATTTACACAAATTTAAGCCCAATTCCCCCCTCAATTTATTCATTCTCTTCCTGTTAACAAAATTTAGTTTGCACGATATATCGTGCAATTCTAAAAATTGAGTCAATCACCACTTTCTCCTACATTGTCATCAATACTTAAGTCAATGGAGAAAAACACAATGTCAAAAGAAATTGCCCTCATGTTAATGAGCCACGGAAACTTTGCTAAAGCGGCAATAGAAAGTGCGGAATTAATTGTGGGAAAACAAACAAACTTTGAAACCTTATCAATATTTACCGTAGATAACGTTTCTCACTTAAAACAAGAATTACAAGAGAAAATCGCCTCATTAGATACACAATCAGGGTTGATTTTTTTAACTGATATTCTCGGTGGCACACCGATGAATTTGGCCTCTCACTTACTCACAAAAGAAAATATTTTAGTCTGTTGCGGATTGAATTTACCCCTATTACTCGATGTACTAATGAATCGTGATTTACCATTTGATGAAATGAAATCGCTTATTCAAACAGCCTATCAAAACGGATTAACCATTCGAGATTTCAATGATTTACAAAAACAGGAGGACGAAGATGATTTGCTTTAGTCGCATTGATGATCGCTTAATTCACGGACAAGTCGTTACCACTTGGGTCAATCTATTCAAAGTAGAACAAATTGTGGTGCTAAACGATAAATTAGCGACCGATCAAACTCAAAAAAATATTTTAGCTATGGCTGCTCCACAAGACATCAAAGTTGTCGTACTGACAATTGAAAAATTTGCAGAAATTTATCGAACCAAAGGACTCAGCAGACGCACAATGTTACTGTTTACCAACAGTATTGATGTGTTATCAACCGTCAATGCAGGCGTTCCTATTAATGAGCTAAATGTTGGCGGAATGCGTTTTCAAGAGGGGAGAACCCAATTAACGAAAGCTTTATCTGTGACTAACGAAGAGCGTTCGGCTTTTCAACAACTTTTGGATAAAGGGGTGACGGTGACCATTCAAATGGTACCCAATGATGAAAAAGTAAACTTAACGGAGGTGATTAAATGATAACTGCACTTTTCGTTGCATTATGGGCGGGTATTTGTGCGATTGATGATATCGGTACGCAAATGATTAGACGACCACTCTTGATCGCAACAGTTGTCGGCTTAATTATGGGTGACTTACAGACCGCACTTTTAATTGGGGCAACCTTAGAGGTGATGTGGATGGGCGTAGGGAATGTTGGTGCCTATTCCGCACCGGATATGATTTCAGGTACCGCAATTGGCACAGCATTAGGTATTGCCGCAGGAGGTACTGAAGCAGCGATTGCCCTTGCTGTTCCAACCTCATTACTTGCTCAGCAACTTTTGATTTTATACCGTTCGGGCATTGTAGCCCTAAACCCAATTGCAGAGCGTTGGGCCGAAGAAGGAAATTTCGATAAAATTTTTCGGATCCAATATATTCCGATGACAATCGCTTTCTTAATTCGTGCTGTGCCTACCTTTTTAGCTGTCTATTTCGGTGCGGATTTAATCGCACAAATCGTGGCACAATTACCGGGTAAAATGATTACCGGTTTAAATGTTGCCGGCAAAATCATTCCCGCTATCGGTATTGGTTTACTTATGTTAATGATGTTGAAAAAAGCAGAACTCTGGCTCTTCTTAGTCGCAGGTTTCACGCTCGCTGTTTATCTTAAATTATCCGTCTTACCGATTACCCTAATTGCCTTACCGTTAGCCCTAATTTATGACTTGGCAATTCATAAAAATACTCAAGCGGTAGCTTCCAATCAAAATACGAATGATGAGGACTATGACCTATGACCCAGCAAACTTCACACAAAATTACTAAACAGGATTTAAATAAAGTCTTTTGGCGAATGCAGTTACTTAATGTCACCAATAATTATCAATCTATGCAGGCAATCGGTTTTCTATCCAGTTTTATCCCTGTTTTAAAACGACTTTATCAAGATAAACCTAAAGAACAGAAAGTCGAGGCAATGAAACGTCATTTAAAATTCTTTAATAGCCACGTCAATTCAGATGCCTTAATTCTAGGTATTACGGCAGCGGTGGAAGAATCCACCCAAGAAAATGAAAAAGAAACCGTCACCGCAATAAAAACCGGTTTAATGGGGCCGCTAGCAGGATTGGGTGATAGTATTTTGAAATTCACTTGGTTACCTATCTGTGGCAGTATCGGTGCAGCACTCTCACTAAATGGTAGCCTGTTAGGCCCCATTTTAATGTTCTTGCTCTACAACATTGTCAATGTTGCCTCCAAATATTATGGTATCCATTATGGTTACCATAAAGGGATGGATATGATTAACGGTAACAGCAATATTTTACAACGTGTCAGCAATATGGCGAACGTTGTGGGGCTAATGGTTATCGGCGCATTAATCGCTTCTGTTGTGAGGGTAAAATTCGGTGTCGAATTTAGTGTGGGTGAAAATACGATCAAACTGCAAGAAATGTTTGATAAAGTGATGCCCGGTTTGTTCAGCCTATTAGTCACGGTCGGTATTTATTCAATACTGAAGAAAACCAATGGTAAATATGCCGCCACACTGATTATTGGCACAATGCTCCTCTGTATTGCACTTGTCTATTTGGGAGTATTAGTAAAATGACGGCAAATTTACAACAACAAGCCCAATTACGAACCCTCCCCATAGAAGGAATGAATAACTTTCGTGATATGGGGGGCTATCTCACCCAAGATTACCGAAAAGTCAAATGGCAACGACTTTATCGTTCCGATCATTTATACAATGCGACTGAAAATGGGATAGCAATGTTAAAACCTCTGAATATTCAGGCAGTGATCGACTATCGCAGCCCAAATGAAATTGCTAAATATCCCAATAAGGTGATAAGTGCTGAGAAAATTTACCAATTTGACCCCAACGCTCACACGGCAGAATTGGCTGCACAATTCACTTCATCAAAGGAAAATGAAGATGAAAATCTGGTGAATAAAATTATTGAGCAGAAACAAAACGGTTGTTTGATACATTATGATGATATTGTGATGAAACAATACAAAAATTTTGTGGAAAAACCAGAATGTCAAAAAGCTTTTGCTTCAATGTTAAAAGTTGCTGCAAATCTGAAAGGGGAGGCATTTATACAACATTGTCGAGGGGGAAAAGATCGCACCGGTTTTGGCGCTATGTTATTGCTAGGGGTTTTAGGGGTCGATAAAAATCAAATTATTAATGATTACATGCTGACCCATATCAATCGCTTGGAACGTAATCGTCAAAAAATGGCAATTTATCGTCAACTCACCCAAGATCAAGAAGTATTGAACTATCTTTATTCACTTATTGATACCAAACCCGAATTCATTGAAATGTCGATTGATACCATTGAACAGAAATATGGTTCAATTCAACGCTATACTGAACAACAACTTGGTATCAGTAAGGCTGAAATCCTTCAATTACAAGCAGATTATCTTGAATAATCAGGTCATATCTTCTCAAAGTGCGGTCAATTTTGCCGATATTTTTGCGTTATACCGCACTACTCAATAATTGAGGTCTAACATGAAAAAATCATGCCTTTTGCTACTCTGCGCTATGAACTTTTTATCAAATTATGCCGTAAGCGCTGTATATACTACGCCAACAACCGACTATCAGCTGGAAAAAATCTTTATTTTTAGCCGACACGGTGTCAGAACGCCGATTATCAAATCGGATAGTCAACTCACACAAGTTACCCCCTATCAATGGACGGCTTGGCAAGAAGCCCCGGGAGAATTAATGTCTAAAGGCGCTGACTTGGAGGTTAAATTCGGGCGTTATATTCGAGATTACCTCAATCAACAAGGTTTAACAAAAATCAACCAATGTTTACCACCTGAACAAGTGTTGATTTATACCAATAGCCTTCAACGAACCTTAGCAACAGGCCAGGCATTAACATTGGGGCTCTTCCCCGGCTGTGGCATTCAGCCGGTAAACAATAGAGCCCTTGGCACAATGGATCCGGTATTTAATCCGATTGTGCGTAATGATAGCGAAACCTTCAAACAAGCGGTCATTTCCCGGATTCCGTTAAAACAAACTCATCAAAAATTACAAACAGCATATCAAGTGCTTGGTGAGGTGATTGATTATGCCCAATCCCCGCATTGCAAAGGCAAAACCGACTGCGCTTTTTTCTCCGAAGAAGGAACACTGAAAATTGAAAAAGGAAAAGAGGTGGGAGTATCCGGTTCATTACGTTTGGGTAAAACGATTGTGGATAATTTGTTGATTGAGCTTTATGCTAATCCGCTTTCATCAAAAATTCTCAGCCGATTAACACCGGAAAAATGGGAAATCATCAATCAAATTAAAAATGAATATTTCACCGTGTTACGAGGCGAAAAATTCATCGCAAGCCACCTTGCCCAACCCTTAGCTACATTTATGCAGCAAGAATTGAACAATTCCCAACGAACAATGAGTTTATTGGTCGGACATGATACTAATATTATTACCCTACTCGGTGCATTAGGGGTAAAATCATACCGCTTGCCAAATCAGTATGAATCGACACCAATCGGAGGGAAAGTCTTTTTTGAAATATGGCGGGATAAAAAGAACAATACAAAATGGGTAAATACACAATATGTTTATCAAAGTATTGAACAAATTCAGCAAGATCAAGCATTAACACTGGCCACTCCACCACAGTCCGTTCAACTTCATTTTGAACAATGCAAAGAAAATGAACTAGGATTTTGTGCATATTCGGATATTGAAACAAAATTGACTGAAATTATAAATCAATCATTCGATTAGATTAAATAAAGGCTGTTATTTCGAACAGCCTTAATACATTAAAAGAAAGGGAATTAAATGGATATTAGTCAAATTTTAAGGATATTAGATAAAAATAAACGGTATAAAGCGATTTTTCTACTGTTATTAAGAAATAACCAACATATCAACAGTGAAAAGTTATCAAGTGAAATACAAGTAAGTAGCCGAACAATAAAAAATGATATCAAATATTTAAAAGAAGCATTAGAAAAATATCAAATTTCTATTTTTTCTAAAGCTGCTTATGGTTATAAATTGCATATCGAACAAGATGAATTAGCCAACGCCTTACTTTCCCACTTTCAAATCTCACAACTTTCTAATATCAATAATAAATTTGAACATAGAGTTAACTATATTCTACGCCAATTACTTTCTAGTGAGCACTATATTAAAATTGAGCAATTACAAGAAGCTCTCTTTTTAAGTTTTAACAGCTCGTTAAGCAAAGAACTCTATCAAGTAAGAAAAACACTCGAAAAATATGATCTAAAATTAGTGAGCAAACCTTATTATGGTATAAAAATTGAAGGTGCAACCTTTAAGAAAATCATGCTTACGGTGAGAATGTATAAATATTTTAACTATAAAACGAAACCAAATTTTTTCATACCTCAATTCAATCAACTTTTTAATCATCCTAAAAAAGAAAAAATTCGTCTTATATTAAATAAAACATTAATTCAATCTGAAATTGTGCTTTCTGACATCTATGCAGAACGATTTTTGTTATATCTGATTTATTTTTATCATCAATACGATCGCCAAAAAGATTATCATATTGAGCTCCCCGTTTTGCCGTTCCACTATAAAAAGACAAAAGAATATTTATTTTTAACTCAATTGAGTGAAAACCTACAACAGGAAAAAAATGCCCTTTTATTCTCTCCGGAAATAATGCGTTTTCTCACTTACATTCTCATAATGAGCAATGATCTTTATCGCTATGCAGATTGTAGTAAAGAAAACTATAATAATCTCATCAAGCAAACGACAGAAATTCATCAATTTATTTTTAATGAAATCGCCGCTATTTTATATGTAGATATTTCAACAGATCACACAGGTTTCAAGGATCTGTTTAAATTACTCATTCCAATTACAGTAAAAATTTCACTTGGCGTATCAGATGATGTAGATCTTGGTTTTTACAATACGAATACTATTCAATCTAACCCTTTGCTACTTAAAGTTGTTGAACGTTTAAACAAGGTATTTAAACAAAAATATTACTATCAATTTTCACAACGAGAGAATTACTTTATTTTTGATATACTCTCCGGCATTTTCAATCGAATAGAATTGAGTAAAAAGAAACTGAAATTAGCGATCATCTCAATTAATGGTAGGTTAAGCACCCAACAAATCAAATTCAATTTAAAAAACTATTTTAGTAATGAAATACTCAAAATTGATACCAAAATGCTCTATGAATTGGAATTAAATAAAAATCTTGATTATGATTACTACCTATGTAATAGCTATGGCCAAAATATGGATATTCCTTATTCTCCTATCTATTATGCTGATGACAACATGCAAGAGAATGAATATGTGAGCTCACTTTCCTCTATTTTCTACCATACCTATCAATATGATAAAACCTTACCTAAAATCACACCTAAACTTATTCCAAAAGAATATAAACTCAATATATTCCCTATCCAAAATCACTTAGAACAAGGCAAAAACTATCTCTACTTAGATATTTTATCTAAAAAACAGAAAATAGGTATTTACTGCAATTTATCTGCGAAAGAAGAAAAATTTGATATCTATCATTTCTCAGATAGTGAAGATTTCACTTTACATAGTGAAATTATCTTTATGGTAATTAATCTTAATATTAACCAGAATACTCAGAAGCTAAAAATGTTGATGAATATTATTAAACAAATTGTAGGTCATCAACTTGATTTACGCCAACTTTGTTTAAGTGAAAATCCTAATTATCAATTCTTTTTTATGCCGGATTATTACAACATTTAAAGCTATAGTTAATGGAAGATTAAACCATAACCTTTCATTATCACTGAAATTTGATATCGTTAAGGAGACATCAATGAAAATGTTTAAAACCCACCGACTTTTTACCGCACTTTTATTAGGAATAGGGGCACTTTCCCTTTCAGGATGCGTACAAAATACCCAAGATATATCACCGCTTGGTTTTACTTTATCAAGTGTCGTTGAAGCACCAAAGGGTAAAGAAAGCGGACGTGGAGAGGCGATTGAACATCTCGTTGTAACTTATGCTCAAGATTATGAAAACGATCCTTATTTGAAAGATGATGTGAAAGCTTTCCGTCGCTGGGAATGGCAAAAGCTTTATCGCTCTTTAGATCAAAAAGTGAAAGAAAAACCTGATTATCTCAATACATACCGACTTCAAGTTGAAGCCTATCTCATTAATAAAGACTATCGCCAAGCCCTTTCTCAGTTAGATCAAATTTTACGCCGTAAACCAGATGATCTACATGCCCTTGCAGTCAGTATTTTGGTAGCAAGAACCTTAGAAGATGAAAAACAAGTCAATCAACGTTTCAATGCCTTAGAAAAACGTTCACCACAAGCGGCACAGACGATGCGTAATTTTTTCCGTTTCACCGAAAAAATTCTACAACAGCCATTTTCCGCTCAACCTCAAACCCAATTGAAATTTGATGCTATTGCCGTATTCGGGCAATCACCCAATCCGGACGGTTCACCATCAAAGGGCTTATTACAACGCTTAGAAAAAACCAAAGAAATGGCGGAAAAATATCCAAATGCAAAATTGGTACTAAGTGGAGGGCCAGTCAAAACGCCTTACGCAGAATCCGATGTGATGGCAAAATGGCTGAAAGAAAATGGCGTAAATCCAAATCGTTTCTTATTTGATCCGATTGCCCGAGATACCCCGGGAAATGCAATTGGTATGGTAAAACTGTTTAAACACCATAACCTGCATACTATTCTTGGTGTCGGAACACAACTTCATATCCCAAGAGCCACCGCTGTATTAAAAGGTTACGCTGATTATGTGGGCTATCCGCTCAAAATTGACGGCGTTGGCGGTGGGAGCGCACCAAGTGCTGAGAAAAAACAGATTGAAGCGCTTTATACCTATGTCAATGTTGCCCGCTCAATGGGATTATTCACGCTCAGTGATTTTCAACGTTTCCAATAATCATTAAAACTCTACAATTTCTCAATCATCTCTCCCCGTTTAAAAACAAACGGGGAAGGGATTTGGTACGTTTTTTATAAGGTAAATATGATGAAAAAATTAGGCTTATTTTTATTAACTTCAGCTCTTGTCCCTTACTACTCTTTTGCCGCATCAATCTATCAAGAAGGGGGCTCTCGAATCGATTTAGGGGGTTCACTCCGCTTCCAAATACACCATAAACAAGGCGAACGCACCGATTTAGACGATAATGGCTCACGCATTCGTTTGCGGATAAACCATAAAATTAGTGAAAATTTAACTGCACTTGGTAATGTCGAAATGCGTTTTACCGATAAAAAAACAGGGAGTTCACTCTACACTCGCTATCTTTACGCCGGTTTTCAATATAAACCACTGGGCACTTTCACTTTTGGTAAACAAATCACTAATGGTGATTTACTCAGTGCAGCAGATTACAGCTATAACCTAACCGATGTGAAAAAAGTGATTAAACGGGCAGATCAGGTCATTCATTTCACATCAAGAGAGTTCTACGGTTTTAAAGTCGGAGCAGATTATATTTTTGGTGAAAGCGGTAAACAAACCGTAGATAAAAGCGGACAAGTAAAAATGTTACCGAACACCAATGGTTATGTTTTAGCACTATTTTTCAATAATACTTTTCAAGATTGGAAAGTTGATGCGAAAGTGGGTGTTAGCCGTCAACGGAAATCAGAAACCAATATAGAACGGGCATTAGGATTGGGGTTAGGATTAACCTATCACGATTTTTCTGTGGGCTTGGATTACGGTCGCCGCCGCTATCATCAACAATATGGTTTTGGTTGGCGAGGACAAAAAGTCGAAGTAAAAAACAAACAAAGCAATGCCCAATTCCACCAAGTGGAAGAATGGCTCGCTGCTGCCAAATATCAATTTAATCCGAAAAGTAAAATTTATGCCGGCTATTTGTGGGGGAAAGCGCAATCACCAATCAAAAATGGTAAAGAAAACTTCACTACACGAAAATTAAAAGGAATTATTTTAGGCGTAGATTACAAATTACATCGCCAAGTCGTCGCATTTCTTGAGGGGGCAAAATACCGCTATAACGGAGGAAAATCAGCAAAACAACATTTTGTTAATCATTCAGATTATGTTGTTAGTGCAGGATTAAGAATTCATTTTTAAATAGATACATCAACATCCTATTTTGAGGGATATTAAACCTTAATATTTTTTAATGGGAGGAAACATAATATAGCGCAGGGATTTCAATCGCAGTGGGGAAAGCAAAGAGAGTGGCGGAAAGTCATGGGAGTCGAACCCACCCGAGAACGCTGGCGTCCTCAACAGGATTTGAAGTCCTGCCACCTCACCGGAGATGACGACCTTCCAAGGTTGAAATTGGCGGTACTTTAGCGTAAATTAGCCGCCAATTCAACGTTATTTTAAACGGGTTCAAAAATGACCGCACTTTTTCAACAGCTACCTGCCGTTGATAAACTTCTCAAAATGCCACAGGGTGAACAACTTATCGCCGAATTTGGCCATTCCGCCGTGGTGGCGATGTGTCGAGAATTATTAACACAGGCACGCCAATCCATTCAAAAAAATCATCAACTTCCTGACTATTTCAATGATATTGAACGCACCTTTGCTGAACTTCAAGTGCGTTTACATCAGCAAAATACCGTACAAATTAAAACCGTACATAATTTGACCGGCACTATATTACACACCAATTTGGGCCGGGCAATATGGTCGGAAGCCGCACAACAAGCCGCATTATCTGCCATGCAGGGAAATGTTGCCTTGGAATATGATTTGGAAGAAGGCAAACGAGGTCATCGTGATCAGCAAATTAGTGTGCTGTTATCCCATTTAACCGGGGCAGAAGCAGCTTGTGTGGTAAATAATAATGCAGCGGCGGTGCTTTTAATGTTAGCAACCTTTGCCCAAGGTAAAGAAGTGGTTATTTCTCGTGGTGAACTTATTGAAATCGGCGGGGCCTTTCGTATTCCGGATATTATGGTTCAGGCGGGGTGTCATTTAGTGGAAGTGGGTACAACCAATCGCACGCATTTAAAGGATTATCGCCAAGCCATCACTGAAAACACGGCATTGTTAATGAAAGTGCATAGCAGTAATTATCAAATTTTAGGTTTTACTTCATCGGTTTCAGAGCAAGCATTGGTTGAGCTGGGGAAAGAGATGAATGTACCGGTAGTGACGGATCTCGGCAGTGGCGCCCTCATTGATTTAAGCCAATACGGTTTACCAAAAGAGCCGACTGTGCAAGAAAAAGTGGCTCAAGGGGTGGATTTAATCAGCTTCTCCGGCGATAAATTATTAGGAGGCGTGCAGGCGGGTATTATTGTGGGGAAAAAAGAATGGATCGCACAACTGCAGGCTCATCCGTTAAAACGGGTATTACGTTGCGATAAAGTTACCCTTGCCGGGTTAGAAGCCACCTTGCGTTTATATTTGAATAGGGAAAAATTAACGGAAACTCTGCCGACATTACATTTGCTCACTCAATCCCTTGAAACATTACAGGATAAAGCAGAACGCCTTAAAGTGCGGTTGGAAAAACGGTTAAATTCACAGTTCGACATTCAAATTGAAGAAAGTCAGGCTCAGATCGGCAGTGGCTCACAACCCATGGCACGCATTCCTTCCCTTGCCGTCACCATTGCGGAAAAAACGAATATGAAATTAACCGCACTTTCCGAACGTTTCAAAAAACGCTCTCAACCCATTATCGGGCGAATGGAAAACGGCAAATTATGGTTGGATGTTCGCAGTGTGGCGACAATAGAAATGTTATTACAAGTGGTGGATGAATTATGATTATTGTCACATCAGGGCACGTTGATCACGGCAAAACCGCATTACTTAAAGCCCTCACCGGCACACATACTGCGCATTTACCGGAAGAAAAAAAACGAGGTATGACGATCGATCTGGGTTATGCCTATTTGCCACTCGGTGAGGGGAAGAAAACACTCGGGTTTATTGATGTACCGGGGCATGAGAAATTCCTATCAAATATGCTGGCAGGCTTAGGTGGCGTTCATTATGCCATGCTGATCGTGGCTGCAGATGAAGGCATTGCCGCACAAACCAAAGAACATTTAGCGATTTTACGTCAATTACAGTTCCATGAAATTATGGTGGTGATCACCAAAGCGGATCGCACGAATTCTGAGCAAATTGACACATTAATCCGACAAATTAAGCAAGATTATCCGTTTTTGAGCCAAGCAAAATATTTCATCACCTCAGCCGAAACCGGGCAAGGTATTGAGGCGTTGCGTGATTATTTACAACAGCTTCCGGAGCGGGCGGAAACCCAAAAACCATTCCGTTATGCCATTGACCGGGTTTTTAGTGTTAAAGGGGCGGGAACCGTCGTCACTGGTACGGCTTTTGCCGGCGTGGTGCAAGTGGAAGATGAACTTTTTCTTTCTACCGGACAAAAAGTTCGGGTGAAAGCCATTCATGCACAAAATACACCAAGCGAACAGGGTGTGGCTGGACAACGTTTGGCACTCAACCTCAATGTAGATTTAGATCGCATTTCGATAAAACGGGGAGACTGGTTATTACAAACTTCCCCCCCTTCGCCAACCTCACGCATCAGCGTAGAGATTTTGGCAGAGATGCCATTAAATGAAAGCCAACCTGTGCATATTTATCACGCTGCCAGCCGCACAACGGGTAAACTGGTGCTGCTACAAGATAAAAACGTGGCAAAAAATGACCGCACTTTGGCAGAAATTATGTTGGATACGCCGCTCTTTTTAGCCTTTGGCGATAAACTTATTTTGCGTAGTGGTGATGCGAAAACCCTTGTGGCAGGGGCAAATGTTTTAGAAATTCATTCACCCAAACGCCATAAAAGAACAGAAGTGCGGTTGAATTTCTTGGCAAATTTAGCGCAAGCGAAAAGTGCCTCACAACGCATTGCGCTTACCTTACAACAAACGGCTGTTGCTACCTCTCAGTTAATGTGGAGCGAACAACTCAACATCAGCCAGTTAGATAACGCCTTGGCAGAATGTGGCGCAATGCGTTATCAAGATATCTGCTTTAATGCGGCTTATCAGAAAGAAAAAACGCAGCAAATTTTGACCGCACTTTCCACCTACCATGAACAACATAACGATCAGTTAGGGGTGAGCAAAGCCCGTCTTTATCGTATGGCGGCGCTCAACCAACCGGAAAATCTGATCTATTACTTTATAGATGAAATGCTAGAGAGGGGGGCTGTTCAACAAACCCGAGGCTGGATTCATTTGCCTGAGCATAAAATCCGTTTTACGGAGCAAGAACAAGCCCAATGGCAAGTGATCTTGGCGGAATTTGAACAAGCCAACGGACAAGCGATTTGGGTGCGTGATATGGCAAAAGCACTGGGGCTTGATGAAAATACAATGCGTAATTTCATGTATAAAGCTGGGAAATTGGGCTATTTAACCCCGGTTGTGAAAGATCGCTTTTTCTTAACAGAAAATATCTACGCTTACGCACGTTTAGTAAAAGAAATTGTCAAACAAAAGGGCAAAGTTTCTGTAAATGAAGTTCGCGACCAATTAAATTTTGGCCGAAAACTGACGGTACAGCTTATGGAATATTTTGACCGTACAGGGTTTTTACGCAGAAAAGGCAATGAGCATATTTTGCGTGACGACCATACCTTTGATCTATAAGGATACAGTATGAAAAAAACATTGATTTCAGTCGTAATTTTAACCGCACTTTTCACCACCGGCTGTCAGGATAAAGAAGCGCAAGCAAAAATTGAGCAACTTAATCAAACAGTCGCCCAAATCACCGCTGAAAATACGCAATTAAAAGCAGATTTAAACGCAGAAAAAGAACGGGCATCAAACATTATTCCAGCCATTTTTACGCAAGAAGATGTGGTATTTAAAAAATCAGAAACCCTCAAATTCCCGAAACCAAAAGCGGGAGAAGACTATTGGCCGGAAGAAGGCCGAATTGACTATGGGATTTCCACATTAAAAACCAATATTGATTGGTTAAATACCCTATTATGGGAAGAACTCACTCGAGATGGCAACAACGTGCCTACCCGTGAACAGATCATTCAATATTATCAAAAAGGATTTGATGAAACCCGCCGAGCCATGTTGGAAGAGCCGAGTTTGGCGTTTGAAACCAACAGTTGGGTGAATTTTATTGGGCAGAAAGAAAAATTAGCCACCTTTTCCATCGGGACTTATGATTTTACCGGGGGCGCTCACGGAATGGGGGAAACACGTTATTTAACGGTTGATCTCACTTCTCACAAAATCTTAAAACTCAAGGATTTATTCGATGAGAACAGCTTGCCTAAGGTGAAAGCACTACTTTGGGATAATTATACGCAACAGGGTACGATAAAAGATGAGGATACCTTTACACCAAAAGCCGATTTTAATGTCTCTGATAACATTTATGTCGATTCTGAAGGGGTACATTTTATTTACAGCGCTTATGCTATCGCCCCTTATGCTGCCGGTGAGCCGGATTTAACATTAAACTGGTGGCAATTAAAGGATTTGTTAAAAACTGAGTTTAAACAACAAAACTATGTGAATTTTGATCTCGATAAGGACTAGGTTGAGAGTTCTTAAGTGGTATTCAGAATGAAGAAAACTGGAAAGTGCGGTGATTTTTCACCGCACTTTTGTTTTAGAACAAATTTCAAATGTGTTTTAGCGGGTATAATCACAATGGGTGAAGATTTTCTTTACTCATTTTTGTTATTTGGAGAAAGCAAATATGTCGGATGTAAAAATACCCTCTGCGGTGGAAGTAAAATTAGGCTTCCAATGGCAAGGGTTGTTGATTTCAATTTTAGTGGGTGTCGGAATCTATTTGATCCCAACACCTGAAGGCTTAACACCTCGTGCTTGGGGAATGCTTGCCCTATTTGTGGCAACGATTGTGGCAATCATTGCCAAAGCGATGCCAATGGGGGCTGCAACCTTAGTGGCGTTAGTCATTAGTGGATTAACCGGCCTCACCCCAATCAAAGCAGGTAAAGACGAAGTAGCAATGCTATCTGGTTTTTCAAATGCGACAATTTGGTTAATCGGTATTGCGATGTTTCTATCCCGTGCAGTGATTAAAACCGGTTTAGGAAAACGTATTGCCCTTTACTTTGTTGCAAAATTTGGTAAGCGTATGATGGGCGTGGCTTATGGTATGGCATTGGCGGATCTGGTTATCGGCCCGGGCATTCCCTCTGCTTCCGCCCGTGGCGGTGGCATTATGTACCCAATTATGCAATCTATTGCCGATGCTTATGATTCCAAACCGGGGCCAACAGCACGCCGTGCCGGTGCATTTTTAGCCATAGCGGTTTCACAGATTGATACCATTGTTTGTACGATGTTTTTAACTGCGATGGCAGGAAACCCGTTAATTGCGGAATTAGCAAAAGGACAAGGCGTTGAAATTACTTGGATGACTTGGTTTATCGGGGCGATTGTACCGGGTATTGTGAGTTTGATCCTCTTACCTTATTTGGTGTATTTATTCTATCCACCGGAACTGAAAGACACACCTAAAATGGCTGAAATGGCGAAAAATGAATTAAAAGCCATGGGGCCTATGTCTACGGCAGAAATTATTCTTGCCCTTGATTTCGTACTATTACTTGTGCTTTGGACAGCAGGCGATCTTGTGTTTGGTATTTCTGCAACAACCTCTGCCTTTGTTGGATTGTTGATCCTCTTATTAACCAATATTATGAGTTGGAAAAACATCGTTTCGGAAACCATTGCTTGGGATACCATGTTTTGGTTTGCGGTGCTGGTAATGATGGCCAATGCACTAAACAAGTATGGCACGATTAGTTGGATCTCAACGCATATTTCTAATTATGTGGGTGTATTTGATTGGCCGATTGCCTTTACCATTTTAGTGTTGGTGTATTTTTACACGCGTTATTTCTTTGCCTCTGCCATGGCGCATATTTCAGCCATGTATTTGGCATTTTTAGCTGCGGCGATTGCTGTGGGAACGCCACCAATCATTGCTGCAATTGGTTTAGGATACACTTCTACACTTTCAATGAGTTTAACTCAATATGCCGGTGGGCCGGGGCCTGCATTATTCGGTTCGGGTTATAACACAACCGGTCAGTGGTGGGGGATCAGTTTTATTGCCTCTATTTTCTCATTGCTTATCTGGTTTGTCGTCGGTGGACTTTGGATGAAACTATTAGGATGGTGGTAATGGCCTAAAAAAGCATAGCATTTTTCGTTGGAAAAACGGAATAATGCTATGCTTACCTCGCTCTTGATGTTTTCATCTTTGGCTATTCTTAATCCATCATTTGAAGCTATTTTGTTCACTGTGTCATACGACACAATAAAAAAATCTGCACCCTAATCAGTGAGTTACCCCACTTTTGAGATGCAGATTAACCTATGGTTATTTTAACTGCTCAGTGTTAGCAATTAATAAACGCCTTGTGCCAACATGGCATCAGCCACTTTCACAAAACCTGCGACATTCGCTCCTACCACATAATTAATGTTTTCTTGACCTTCAAGCGTACCGTATTTTTTACAGTTTGCATGAATATCTAACATAATGCGGTGTAATTTGGCATCCACTTCCTCTGCTGTCCAATAAAGACGTTGTGAGCTTTGTGCCATTTCTAAACCGGAGGTAGCCACCCCACCTGCGTTAGCCGCTTTACCCGGCCCAAATAATACACCCGCCTCTAAAAATGCATCGGTTGCTTCAATAGAAGTTGGCATATTCGCCCCTTCTGCTACTAATTTCACACCATTTGCGATCAATGCTTTTGCATCGGCAATTTCAAGTTCATTTTGGGTAGCACAAGGCAGCGCAATATCCACTTTCACTTCCCAAGGGCGTTTGCCTTCCACATATTGCAAGCCAAACTGCGCAGCATAATCTTTTACACGGCCACGTTTAACGTTTTTAATTTCGAAAAGAGCGCTCAATTTTTCAGTAGTAAAACCTTCAGGATCATACACATAGCCGGAAGAATCTGAACAGGTCACCACTTTTGCCCCTAAAGCTAAGGCTTTTTCAATGGCATATTGTGCCACATTTCCAGAACCTGAAACCGACACCACTTTGCCCGCAAAGCTATCCCCTTTTTCGGCTAACATCGCTTGAGCAAAATAAACTAATCCGTAGCCGGTTGCTTCCGGACGAATTAAACTCCCACCAAAAGATAAGCCACGTCCGGTGAAAACACAGGCTGCTTGGTTTGATAATTTTTTCATATAGCCCGCAAGGTAACCTACTTCACGCCCTCCTACACCGATATCACCGGCAGGAACATCCGTATCTGCACCGATATGACGATATAATTCCGCCATTAATGCTTGGCAAAAACGCATCACCTCTGCATCCGATTTGCCTTTAGGGTCAAAATCCGAACCGCCTTTGCCACCACCCATTGGTAAAGTAGTGAGAGCATTTTTGAAAATTTGCTCAAAGCCTAAGAATTTTAAAATTGAGAGATTAACAGAAGGGTGGAAGCGCATACCGCCTTTGTAAGGCCCAATGGCACTATTAAATTGCACTCGAAACGCACGGTTTACTTGAACCTGACCTTTATCGTCTGTCCAAGCGACACGGAATTGAAAAGCACGCTCCGGCTCAACTAAACGTTCTAATAAGGCCTCTGAACGATACTTTGGATTGGCTTCCAAAAACGGCCAAATAGAGGTAAAAACTTCACGAACCGCTTGTAAAAATTCAGGTTGATGACCATCACGCTGTGCGACTTTTGCTAAAAATGCTTCTAAAGATGAGACTGTTGACATACTGTGTTCCCTTCTTAATTTTTGATGTTAATGTGTTTGTTTTATTATGAGCAACCGTTTGCGAACGGTAGGGACACAATATGCAATGACTAATTTAATATTGCAATGATTTTTTTAAGGAAAAAATGAGTAAAAAAGAAAAAACGAGAAAATATTTAATATTTTCTCGTTTTTATTAGATGACATTTAATTTTCGTGATAAAGATCACCTTTTTGGTATAAAAACTACTTATTTTTACCCTCTAAATAGAGCCATTCCGCGACTTGTTTTGCAAAATAGGTCAAAATGCCATCAGCCCCTGCGCGTTTAAAACAAAGGAGGGATTCCATAATACATTCTTTCTCTTTTAACCAACCATTTTGAATGGCCGCCATATGCATGGCGTATTCGCCGGAAACTTGATAGGCAAAAGTCGGAACGCCAAAATGTTTTTTCACACGATATACCATATCCAAATACGGCATCCCCGGTTTTACCATCACCATATCCGCCCCTTCCTGCAAATCCAGTGCCACTTCTTGCAAGCCTTCATCACCATTTGCCGGATCAAGCTGATAAGTTTTCTTATCCCCGCCTTTAAGGTTAGAGGAAGAACCGACCGCATCACGGAAAGGTCCGTAATAATTTGAAGCATATTTTGCAGAATACGCCATAATTTGCGTATTGATAAAGCCGTTTTCTTCCAACGCTTGGCGAATACGCCCGATACGTCCATCCATCATATCGCTCGGTGCAACGATATCTGCACCTGCCTGTGCATGAGAAAGTGCTTGTTTCACTAAAACCTCTGTGGTGATGTCATTTAATACATAACCTTCCTCATCAATAATGCCGTCTTGCCCATGAATAGTGTAAGGATCAAGGGCGACATCGGTTAACACACCTAATTCCGGATAGGCTGCTTTTAAGGCTTTTACCGCACGTTGTACCAAACCATTCGGGTTATAAGCTTCTTCCGCCATTAAGGTTTTCTTGCTTTGTTCAATAACCGGGAAAAGTGAAATAACCGGCACACCATATTTCACTAACAGACCGGCTTCGATTAACAGTTGATCAATGGTTAAACGTTCTACTCCCGGCATAGAAGGAACAGGTTCCCGGTAATTTTCCCCCTCTAAAATAAACACCGGATAGATTAAATCATCGGCCGTGAGTTTATTTTCAGCCACAAGACGACGGCTAAAATCATGCTTACGCAAACGGCGTAAGCGGCGAGTAGGAAATCCTGTAAAAATTTGTTGGGTCATACTGTTATCCTTTTACTGATTATTTATGACAAGAAAGGGGGCAATGCCCCCATTTGTTATTCCGTTTTTTCTTCCGAATTTTTCACCGCACTTTCTTCCACTTCATCCTTTGGTTGATAGAAACGGGCAACTAATAACCCCACTTCAAACAATAACCACATAGGAACAGCCAGTAGGGTTTGAGAAAATACATCAGGTGGTGTAAGAATCATACCGATAAAAAAGGCGGCGACAATAATATAAGGGCGTTTTTCTGAAAGGGATTTTACAGTGGTCACCCCTGTCCAGCAAAGCAAAATAATGGCAATCGGCACTTCAAAACACACACCAAAGGCAAGAAATAGTGCTAAGGCAAAATCAAGGTAGCTACTGATATCTGTTGCAATCGCCACGCCTTCCGGAGCGGTTTGTGTGAAAAAGCCGAAAACAAAGGGAAAAACCACATAGTAGGCAAAGGCAACACCGCAATAAAATAAAATCGTACTGGAAAAGAGCAGAGGATAAATCATCCGTTTTTCATGTTGGTACAATGCCGGCGCAATAAACGCCCAAATTTGATAAAGCAAATAAGGGACAGAAATAAATATCGAAACAATTGCGGTTAATTTAATTGGGGTGAAAAAAGGGGTTTGGATATTCGTTGCAATCATCGTTGCCCCTTTTGGCATGACTTCCGTGAGGGGGGAGGCAACGAAATGATAAATATCATTAGAAAAATACACCAAACTGACAAAGATAACCGCAACACAAATTACACAACGTAATAAACGGTTTCTTAATTCAACAAGATGGCTAATAAGAGGTTGAGATTCATCCACTTGATTCATAAAAACTCTCTATGATTGGGATTTGGGTGCCGGTGCAACGTCCATATCATCCGGGGGATAATAATCGGATAAACGCTCCGTTAATTCGGCTTGTTCGTGAGGTTCAAGTGCGCTCAGATCTGAGGATGATTTTTCATCGGTTTCTAAGACTTCAGGTGTTTCTGATATCTCTTCTGAAACCACACTGTTGTCAGATTGAATCTCTTCAGCCGAACGTTTGATTTCTTGAATTTGTTCTTCCACCGTTGTGCCCGCCTCAGCCGCTTTTGCCTCTAATTCGGTGCGCATTTTATCTGCTTGCGCTTTTAATTCTTCCACGGTTTTACTAAGCTCGGGAGAAAGGGTTTGCAAATTCAAGGATTCTGCTTTCTTAATACTATCCTGCAATTCTTGTAATTTCAGTTCTTGTTTTAATTCATTTTGAACATTTGCCGCTAACCCACGAATGGTTTTCACCCAGCCCATGACGGTTCTAATTGCCACCGGTAAACGTTTAGGGCCGAGCACCACTAGGCCGACAATCATCAATAAAACAAGTTCAGAAAAACCAATATCAAACACGGGTTATGCCTGTTCTTTCTCTTTTGTGGTTTCAGTTTTTGCGGTTTCGTTTTTTACAGTTTCAGTATGGTTATCAATAGATTTAAATTCCGCGTCTTTGGCTTTTGGCTCACCATCTTGCATAGCTTTTTTGAAACCCTTAACTGCTGCACCTAGATCAGCCCCTGCATTTCTTAATTTTTTCGTACCAAAAACCAATAAAATTACCACTAATAAGATAATCATTTGTGCTGGAGATAAACCAAACATAATTACATTCCCTTCTTCTAAAAATAAAAATTTGGGCTGACTATACTCTTTTTGACCTCATTGAACAATAGCTAAAGCGAATTATTTTTCCCACTTAAAAAGTGCGGTTAATTTTGATAGAGAATATTGTGACAAGTTAGACCCAGAAAATTCTTAGGGTGAAATAGCTTCACTTTACTTTATTGTCTCTCTAATGCGAGGAAAACTAAAAGAAAATCTACTCTTATTACAGAAAGGTAAGGGATAAATATGTGGGAAGAAAATAAAATTAGAGGAGAATAAAATTCGAGGAGCACAAAAACAAAGTGAGCACCTTAACAGGTACTCACTTCAAAAAATAATGCTTAATGTTTTTACGTTAATTATTTAATAATTTTCG
>NZ_MLHH01000013.1 GCF_002000125.1 Rodentibacter heidelbergensis | reverse complement strand
TGTGGCACTGATAGTTCCGCTATTAACAATTCGCCCCTCACTATCAATCTGCACATTCCCCGCACTTGCGCCTATATGTCCGGCATGGCGGACGCCTAATCCACTGCCGTTGTCCACTAAGTGAATTCGTTCGGCATACATCCCGCCCAGTTGGCTGACATCTACCGCATAGCTTTGGTCATGTTGCTGATTGGTTTGAGGCTCAGAAGTGCGGTCATTTTCAGCCCTGTTTTTATCTCCCACATAAACCACCGAATCATTCGTTCGGTTGACTCGGTTTTTCCCTGTGGTCACTTTTATCGCCTTTTTCGACCAAACCCCTCCGTCAATTTTCACTTTTTCCGCAATAATATCGGTATAATCCGATTGGGTGTTATCCATCCCTTTGCCGGAAACCGTGACTTGACCACCTTTCACTTCATAACCTTTCAATTCGCCATTTTCTAACCGGGCGTACCCTGTCGTCATTGTGGCTCTACCTGCATTTATCACCCCACAGCCTTCACAATGAATCCCACTCGGGTTGGCAATCACCACATCGGCTTTTTTACCCGCCACTTCCACATAGCCTTTCAAGCGACTTGGGTTGACGGAATTGACTTCATTTAAAATCACTTTGGCTTCGCCACGGGCAAGGTTTGGGTTGCCTTGTACCCAGCCTGCCATTTGGCTTTGGGTCGCTTTGCGGGCGTTATTTAACACCGCCCCTTTTTCTGCCACATCAAATTGCGAATATTGGTTACGAGAAACGCCCGCAGCACTGGGCGTTTGAATGTTTACTTGAGGAAGACCATTAGCAGTTTGAAGAATAGTCGGTTGTTGGTTGCCCGGGGCCGATTTATCTGCACGAATCGCCATGTCGACATGCGCTTGTGCGCTGTTTGGGGCAAGATATACAAAGCCTAAAGCAACCATCAGGCTAAAATGAATGGGGTTGAGAAGGCAGGCAACAGGAGAAGACAAAAGTGCGGTGGAATTTAACGTTGTTTTTGTTTCCGTACTTTCAAGATTTTCACAGGTCGCCTTGCCTTGTGTTTTGGCAAGTTCAGACACAACAATAAGCTGGTTCAATACACGGCTGAAGATAACTTTATAGTGATTTTTGTTCATGCGGTTTCCTTAGAAATAAAAATTTTGAAATCGTTTAAATGCGCTTTAACGATTTAGGTGTTTCGGTTTAAAAATAAAATTTGTGTTTTCATTTAAAAACGATAACTCAGGTTAAAACCTGTCGTTACATGGCTGGTTCGAAAACCCTGTGGCTTTTTGATAGGGGTGCCGATAAAGTATTCATAGTTAATGCCCCAAAGTTTTCCTCGAAGCCCCATCACGCCACCGGTGAGACGCTCTCCTAGCTGAAGTTCTTCTTGATGAGAGCGGACGACACCTTTATCCAGACCAAGATAAAGTTCGTGTCCTTTGTTCATCACATCCCATGCTAATTCATTACGCCACAGCCAACCCCGTTCGCCGGAAAGGGTGAGCTCGCCATCAAAACCTCGCACCGTATAACGTCCACCAATACTCAATTTATCTTGTTGTACTAAAGGGGTTTGGTTCCACTGGGCATGCCAGCTCGTGTGAAAACGCAGTGCTTGGTTGGCAAGGGTAAAAGGATAAGCCAACTCAATGGTGGCGGTAACAATCTGCATGCGTGATGTGCCTTCACCAAAGGCTTCTTCCGGTGCGGGGAGCGCACGATAAGCCCCCGTTCCCCGTTTGTAGTTTGCGCTAAGTTGAAGGGTCGCATTGCCAATATAGTGTGTATGATTGAATCCCACTTCCCAACCGGCTGTACGCCGGCGCTGTACTTCTACTTCGGTGTCATTAATGTAATTTGAGGATTTTCTCGCCCATACCGCCGCATTAATAGAGGTTTTATATTGACTACCTCGGGATAATAAACGGCTGAGATTGGCTTTCATTTGTTGGCTTTCACCGGAATATTGATAAGATTCAAAGGCGCCTGCAATGGTTTGATGATAGGTATAACGTGAGCCTGAAAGGGTGAGAAGATAATTTTTCCAAGGAATTGAGTAATAAAGACTGAAATTTTTACTGCCGTAATCCCCCTCCGCATTATCGCTCTTTCGTTTAAAACTCCTTGTTCCGCTGATATAAAACATATCGTTTAACGTTAATACATTATCCCAAGAAAAAGTGGCCGACCCTTGTAACCGACCTGTCGCTTTGGTGCCCGAGTCATCCAATCCTAAAGTGAGGTGGAAAGGTAAACTTTGTTTGTATTGAATCACCACATCGGTTTCACCCACTGATTCCCCCGGTACTAATTCAATATTCGCATCGGCACTGGGTGGGCGTTTTAAATTTTCTAACCCTTGCTCAATATCACGCACATTTAAAATATCCCCTTGTGCCATCGGCATCGCAAACCAAAGTGTTCCTCCTGTTGCAAAAGGTATCCCACTTTGGTCTTGTAATTGAATATGCCCAACTTTTCCCGGAATGACCGT
>NZ_MLHH01000012.1 GCF_002000125.1 Rodentibacter heidelbergensis | reverse complement strand
ATTTACGCAAGTTTAACGGCATTCCCAAAGCACATTTTGAGTTGTACTTGAAGGAGTGTGAATGGCGTTTTAATCATAGCGACCTAAAACATCAAATTTCCATTTTAAAACAATTAGTTAAGGGTGTATTAGGTTAGTTATCTAGGACAGCCCCATTTATTAAATTAATAAGCCCACGTTGGTTTAACATTGTGGGCTTAATTGAAGGGTTAATTCCCTGAAACTTTCATTTTTTCCAATAAAATCGAGCCGGTTTGAATATTAGAACGGGTTTCGATATCATCAGCGACCGCCACCATATTTTTCAGCATATCGGGCAGTTGTCCCGCAATGGTGATTTCTGCCACAGGGTATTGAATTTCTCCGTTTTCTACCCAAAAGCCCGATGCACCACGAGAATAATCACCGGTGACAATGTTCACCCCTTGTCCCATCACATCGGTGACTAACAAACCGGTTCCCATTTCCCGTAATAGTGCGGTTAATCCGCCGGTTAAATTCGGTTGAACCAGCCAGTTATGAATCCCCCCGGCATGACCGGTACTTTTCATGCCCATTTTTTTTCCACTGTAATGGGTGAGCAAATAAGTTTGTAATACGCCGTTTTGTACGATTTCTAAATCTTGCGTGCGAACCCCTTCGCTATCAAAAGGGGTTGAGGCTAAACGTCGGAGAAGATGAGGGCGTTCGCTAAGGTTAAACCAGGAAGGGAGCACCGCTTTGCCTAAATGATCGAGTAAGAAACTTGACTTACGGTATAAACTGCCACCACTAATGGCGGCTGCAAAATGGGAAATAATACCGGTTGCGACATCGTTTAAGAAAACCGCCGGTACTTCTCGGGTGGTTAATTTTTGTGGATTTAAGCGTTTCACGACTTTTTGAGCCGCATTTTCGCCCACCCAAATAGGTGAGTGGAGCTTTTCAAATTCCCGTGAAACCGTGTATTCGTAATCATTTTCCAAGGCATCTTCCACACCGCCTATAACGGAGCAAGATAAGGAATAACGGCTGGATAAATAACTTTGTAACATCCCGTGGGTATTGCCATAAACACGGACACCGCAATGGGAATTAAAACTGGCGCCATTGCTATTGATAATACGTTTATCCGCCTCCAATGCCGCTTTTTCGGTTTGAAAGGCAAGTTCCATGGCTTTTTCAACATCAATCTCTGCCGGGTGATAAAGTTCCAAATCCGGTGCATGAAATGCCATTAATTCTTTTTCCGCCAAACCGGCACAGTCATCCGGTGAGGTATATTTGGCAATCGCCAAGGCGGCATCGACGGCATTTTTAATGGCACTTTCACTTAAATCAGAAGTGGAGGCATTGCCTTTTTGTTGCCCTAAATAAACGGAAATACCCAACGCGCCATCATTGGTAAATTCGACATTTTCAATTTCTTGTAAACGGGTTGAAACGGATAAACCGCTCACTTTGGTGACCCCCACTTCTGCACTGGCGCCGGCTTTTTGTGCCATTTCCAAGGCAAAGCTGACGGCTTGGCGTAATGCCTGCTCTTGTGTCTTTAAAAGTGCGGTCTGATTTTCTGTTGTTTTCATTGTCTTTTTTCCGTTAAAAATTTTTCGCATTTTATCTTATTTTCAAAGTTTATGCTAAAATGCGCCCAAATTTTAGAGAAGGGATAACATGGCAAAGCGTAATAAAAAAGAAGTTTTTGACTGGGAAGATGAAGAACAAGAAGAGATCATTTGGGTCAGTAAAAGTGAAATTAAACGTGATGCACAAGAGTTAAAACAACTGGGTGAAAAGTTGGTGAATTTGACGAAAAATAATTTGTCAAAAGTGCCGCTTGATGAGGCGTTGTTAGACGCCATTGAGCTTGCACAACGTTTACAAAAAGAAGCCCGCCGCCGCCAGTTACAATATATCGGTAAATTGCTTCGGGGTATCGATGTTAGCGCTATCCGTGATGCCTTGGATAAAATTGAAAATAAACATCTTCAACAACAAGCCATGCTTCATAAATTAGAAATATTGCGTGATGAATTAGTTGAAAAAGGCGATGTGGCATTGGCCGAGTTATTTAATGAATATCCCTCGGTGGATCGTCAGCAGTTGCGCAATTTAATTCGGGCAGCCCAAAAAGAGCGTGCGCAAAATAAGCCCTCAAAAGCATATCGTGAGATTTACCAATTGTTAAAAGATCTCATTTTGTCAGATTAAAATAGTTTGTTTTTTAATCGCTTTTAGGGCTAGAACCCGACTAAAATTGTGGTATTATTCGCCCTCAAATTGACACAGGACAAAACATTTTTATGAATATTCGTTGGAATATTATTTTGGGTGCGGCAGCACTTTGTTTATTGGGCTGGTATTATTCGTTAAATCAAGATAACGGCGATTTACAAAGTTTGGTGAAATCCCCGGATAGCCCTGATTATGTGGGTGAAAAAATGCAAACTACGGTTTTTTCACCGGAAGGCAAAAAGCAGTATTTCGCTTTGTCGGATCACGTTGAGTATTTTAATCAGGACGGTAAAACCAATTTTATTGCGCCATTGGTTTATCTTTTTGATGTGGCAGAGCCTAATTCCTCACCAAAAAATGATAAGGCAAAGGTGTTTGAAGCACAGAGTTGGAAGTTAAGTGCGAAAAAAGCCGTTCTGACAAAAGAGGAAATATTATATTTGGAAGGCGATGTTATTGCTGAAAGTTTGGAGCCAACTTCCCGTCTTCAGCGGGTTGAAACCCAATCCGCCCAGGTCGATTTAAAAACACAAGATATCACCTCTGAAAGTTCGGTGAAAATTAACGGACAAAATTTTTATTCCACAGGATTAAAAATGGTGGGAAATTTGCGTCAGCAAACGGCCACATTAAAAGAACAGGTAAAAACATACTATGAAATTAATAAACCATAAGCTTTTTCTTCTCACGACATTGGTGTTCACCTCTTTTTCGGCTTCGGCGTTGAAAGATGATACCAATCAACCCATTAATATTGTTTCCGATAATCAATCTCTAGATATGGAAAACAGTGTGGTGACATTTACCGATAATGTGGTAATTACACAGGGTTCAATTCTGATTAAAGCGAACAAAGTGGTGATTACCCGTCCGCCGGAAAATTCAGGTAAAAAAGAAACGGTGGAAGCCTTTGGCACGCCGGTGACCTTTCACCAGTTGTTAGATGATGGGAAACCGGTAGATGGTAAAGCCAATAAAGTCCATTATGATCTGGGAGCAGAATTTTTAACGCTGACAGGCAATGCAGAGTTAAAACAACTTGATAGCAAAATTAATGGCGAACGCATTACTTACGATGTGAAAAAACAACAGTTAAAAGCCAATGGGGGGAAATCACGCGTGAAAACCGTGTTAATTCCTGCTCAATTACAACAAAAAGGTAAAAAATAACCGATGTCTGTTTTACATGCCGAATTTCTCGCAAAAAGTTATAAAAATCGTAAAGTCGTTTCTGAGGTAAGCCTTACGGTTAATTCTAACGAAATTGTGGGGTTACTTGGCCCTAACGGGGCGGGCAAAACCACGACTTTCTATATGGTAGTGGGATTGGTGCGACAAGATCAGGGTAAAATCATTATTGATGGCGAGGATATTAGCTTGTTGCCAATGCATAGTCGTGCACAGCGTGGAATTGGCTATCTCCCTCAGGAAGCTTCTATTTTTCGCCGTTTAAGTGTTTATGATAATTTAATGGCGGTGTTGGAAGTTCGCAAGGATCTTAGCCCGGAACAACGCCGGGAAAGAGCGGATGAATTAATTGAAGAATTTAATATCGGGCATATTCGTGATAGCCTTGGCCAATCCCTTTCCGGTGGGGAACGCCGCCGTGTAGAAATTGCACGAGCCCTTGCCGCCAATCCTAAGTTTATTTTGCTCGATGAACCTTTTGCCGGGGTTGATCCGATTTCTGTCACGGATATTAAAAAGATCATTACCGATTTACGCAACCGTGGATTAGGCGTGTTGATTACCGATCACAATGTGCGTGAAACCTTAGATGTGTGCGAACGTGCTTATATTGTGGGCGAAGGCAAAATTATTGCCACAGGAACACCGCAAGAAGTGATGAATGATGAACATGTAAAACGTGTTTATTTAGGCGAACAATTTAAGTTATAGCGATGAAATTAACCGAGCTTTTTCGCCCTGAAAATATCCGTCAGGGTGTCTGCTTTTCAAGTAAAAAGCGTTTATTTGAATCCATTGCTCACTTTGTTGTAGAGCAATTACATTGCGACAAAGGCGAGCAAGCTTGTTTTGAATGTCTGTTTAATCGTGAAAAGTTGGGTAATTCGGGATTGGGCAATGGGGTAGCGATGCCAAAAGCAAAATTACCGGCTGATGCAACGGATAAAGCTTTAGCGGTTTTTATGCAATTGGAAACCCCCATTGATTATGATGCCCAAGATGGCAAGCCGGTGGATTTGGTCTTTGCGGTGCTCGTGCCGGAAAAACAGTGCCAAACCTATATTCCGGTGCTTTCTGCGTTAACGGAAAAACTGGCTGACAAAAATTTTCTCAAACAATTACGTTCGGCAAAAAGTGCGGAGGAAATTTGGCAAATTTTTGAAATTGTGGATCAAATGCCGGAAAGCACAGAGGCCTTGCCTGAGGATAACGCATAGTATTACGAGGTTTTTATGGAAATTATCATTATCAGTGGTCGTTCAGGAGCGGGGAAATCCGTTGCATTGCGTGCATTAGAAGATATGGGCTACTATTGTGTTGATAATCTTCCTTTGGATTTACTCTCTCAACTGACGGAAATTTTAGCGAAAAACCACAGTGCGGTGGCCATTAGTCTTGATATTCGTAATTTACCCGAATCAAGCCATTCCCTCGATCAAATTCTAACAGCCATTCAACAACGCTATACCACAAAAATTATTTTTTTAGAATCCGATCGCAGCACCCTCATTCGGCGTTATAGCGACTCCCGTCGTCTGCATCCGCTTTCTGTGAAAGATCTTTCTCTTGAAGCGGCGATTGATCAGGAATATCAACAGCTTGAACCCTTGCTTCAACATGCCAATTTCATTATTGATACCACGCATATTTCTACCCATAGCTTGGCGGAAAAACTACGCGAGTTCTTAAAAGGAAATACGGAAAAAGAACTGAAAATTGTGGTGGAATCTTTTGGCTTTAAATATGGGATTCCCCTTGATGCGGATTATGTTTTTGATGTGCGTTTTTTGCCCAATCCTCATTGGGATCCTCAGCTTCGACCGATGACAGGATTAGATGAACCGGTTGCCCGTTTTTTAAATAGCCATGATGATGTGAATCATTTTATCTATCGCACACGCAATTACATTGAAACTTGGCTTCCAATGTTGGAACAAAATAATCGGAGCTATTTAACTATTGCCATTGGATGCACTGGGGGGAAACATCGCTCTGTTTATATTGCCCAACAGCTTGGTGAGTATTTCCAAGCAAAAGGAAAAAATGTCAAAATCCAGCATAAATCCTTGGAAAAACATAAAAAATAGAAAAAAGTGCGGTAATAAAAAACGCTATTTTGTCAATATCATACAGTAATGCACAAAAATAGAAATTTTAACAAAATGTAGGGACACACTGCGTGTGTCCGCTATAAAAATTAAATTATTTCAATAGGTTGTTAACATTCGGACACACGCAGTGTGTCCCTACAACCGAATAAAAAAACAATCTGCAATGGCGATATGCCATCTTATTTTGTTTTTTATCAGCGTACTTTTTAAACACACTTTTCTAAACGATAAAGCCTTTAAAAATCTCTTCAAAATGGGCGATGAGGGTCTCTTTCCCGCCAACTTCTTCACCTTGCCAAGCCTGATGCAATAAATCAGGGGAAAATTGTTTGCTTGCTTGTTCGGCTAGAGGGCGGTAGCTAATATGCCAAGGTTCACGCCCGATTTTTTTCTCAGGCAGCATCGTCATAAAGGGAAGCGCAAAATCAAAATGTGGGAGATTTTCCGTGAGAAATTCGCTCAGTTCAAAGAAATAGCCACCTTTTTCATATTCCCAAGGTTCTAATTGTAATGTTTGTCCGGGGGGAAGAAGATCCGGATCGAAAATATCAATCTCCGTTCCCCAGTGGTGGCGGCTGGCCCCCGGCAAGGCCGACCAACGTAAAATGGCTTGGCATTTTTGCCAGTCTTCCAATAGGCTTAAATCTAACGCATTGCCTGCATCATCATGGACTTTCCGCTCCCCATTAAATTTACTGTTCCAAATCAGCTGTTGGCGGGCAAAATCCCTAAAACTACTTGCCGGCTGCAAATTAAAGCCGTTTTTGACCGCACTTTGTTGTAACCCCTGAAAGGCTTTTACCGCTTTGGCTTGTAGGAAATGATGAGGGGAGTGGGGCGTGGGTAGATAGATTAAGTGCTCACGGGATTGCCCGGTGAGCATTTTCGAAGTCAGCTTCATATTAGCGATCCAACAGGTTAATTAACATCTGATGATAAATTTGCCCGCATTTAGCCAAATTATCCACATTGACACATTCATCCACTTTGTGAATAGTGGTATTGAGTGGCCCAAATTCCACCACTTCCGCCCCCATTAGTGCAATAAAACGCCCGTCTGATGTGCCGCCACCGGTTTCAAGACGTGGTGTGCTCCCTGTTACTTGTTGAAGGCTATCGACTAAGGCATTGACCAATTTACCGGGCTTCGTTAAAAAGGGTTTGCCTGAAAGTTGCCATTCAATGCGGTAGGTAAGCCCATGTTGCTCTAGCATATTGGCAACTTTTTGTTTGATTATCTCATCCGTCACTTCCGTGCAATAACGTAAGTTAAATTGCACATAAAGTTCCCCCGGAATGACATTGTTGCTCCCCGTTCCTGCATGAATATTCGCAATTTGTAAACTGGTTGGAGGGAAAAACTCGTTACCTTCGTCCCATTGATAAGTGGTTAATTCTTGCAGAAAAGGCACGGCTCGATGAATAGGATTTTCCGCTAAATGCGGGTAAGCAACATGGCCTTGAATACCCTGAATATAAAGATTTGCTGTTATCGATCCTCGGCGACCATTTTTTACCACATCACCTAACCTTTCTGTGCTAGAGGGTTCACCCACCATACAATAGGTAATCTTTTCATTACGGGCCATTAAGGTTTCAACTACTCGCACTGTCCCGTCTTTTGCGGCGGCTTCTTCATCTGATGTGATTAATAACGCAATTGTGCCGGGATGATGAGGGTTGGCTTTCACATATTCTTCTGCGGCGACTACCATCGCTGCCAGTGAGCCTTTCATATCCGCCGCCCCCCGTCCATAGAGCATATTATCAATGATCGTGGCATCGAAAGGGGGAAATTTCCATTGGGTTTCATCACCGGTCGGCACCACATCGGTATGACCAGCAAACGCAATGACCGGTTCGCCCTTTCCGTGTTTTGCCCATAGGTTTAGGGTGTCGTTAAAGGGCATCCATTCAATTTGAAACCCCAGTTTTTCCAATCGATTAGCAATCAGTTGTTGACACCCCTCATCATTTGGGCTGACGGAAGGACGGCGAATTAACGCCTGTGCTAAGGAAACCACTTTTTCTTTCATAAAAAAATACCTATAAAAATGCGTTGTCGGACTTGGAATATCGACTAAAGTGCGGTCAAAAATGACCGCACTTTTTATCTTTACCGGTATATATCGCTGTTACGCACACTTTATTTTGTTTTTTGTAGGGACACACTGCGTGTGTCCACTTGTAACGTACTGAAATAATTTGATTTTATAACGGACACACGCAGTGTGTCCCTACGTTTTATTAAAATTTCCGATTTTGTGTATTGACGAGCGATACCGGAAGTTATGAGGCTTTTTCCTCATTAGGTTTAAAGAGACCCGATGAGCCTTCCGAATAATCCCGTGGCGGCTCTTCCCTCGGTTTATCGGAGGCAGTGATTAATTGCTGAGTGAATAAGCCTCTTGGGCTTTTTCCTAATAAAGTATCGGAAGATTGGGCATAGTGGCGATAGAGTTTTTGATAGTCGCCAATGAGGGTTTTAAACAACTCTGCACTTTCGGCAAAGTGTTTTTCCAATTGTTCATTTTGGCTGTCTAATTGGGCTTTTACGCTTTTAAGCTCCGTTTCCGTTTTCAGTTGTTGTTTAACGGAAGCCTTGGTTAAACGTAAAATCAGGTAGCCGAAAATTACGCCTACAACAAGGCCGATACCGGCTGCTTGCCACATTTCTGTTGTCCAAGTTTGCATCATTTACTCCTTTTACTGTGTAAGAAAGCTTGAATTGTAAAATAAATGAGAAAAAATTTCTTTGCTATGGATCACAAATCTAACAGGATACGGCCGCTGTGATGACAATTTCTACCTTCCACGCCGGCACGGCAAGTTTGGCTTCCACCGTGGCACGGCTTGGCGGATTTTCAACATCAACCCATTCATCCCAAGCCTGATTGAATTGTGCATAGTCTTGCATATCAGCCAAAAATACTTGGGCATTAAGAATGTGGCTTTTATGAGATCCGATTTCCTGCAGTAATTGATCAATGAGTGAAAGCACTTCTTTGGTTTGTTCGTAGGCATCTTTTTCGAGGGTGTTTTCAGGGACTTGGCCGGCAAAATAGGCCACACCGTTGTGGATCGAAACTTCACAAAAACGTGAACTTGGTCGGATGCGTTGAATGGTCATTATGGTTTCCTTCTGTTTGGGATTTTTTGTATTCTAAAGGGCAGTAAGATTTTTGTAAATCTCGCCTTAACCGCGTAGAATACCCGATAATTATTCTCAATTAAAATTACCATGAAATTACTTATTTCTCGTCAGCACGGTGCCATTGTTATGGCGTTATTGCCATTTCTTTATGGCATGTTATTAGCCCGCCCTGTGTGGGCGCATAGTTTTTTATTTTTGGCTTGGTGTGGGCTTTATTTAATGTCTTATCCTTTTTTGAGTTTGTTTAAAGACAAAAATCATCCGCTATATCGAAAGTGGACAATAATTTATGCCATAGCAACCTTTCTTTTTGCACTCCCAGCCTTGTTTTATAACGAAAAAATACTTTATTTCGGGGTGGCGATGTTGCCTTTTGTCGGTATCAATATTTATTACATCAAACAAAAAAACGAACGCCATTTATTGAACGACTTGGCAGGCATTGCGATTTTTGCCCTTGCGGGTATGGCGGCTTATTATTTTTCTGCACAAACTTTTGATGCCAAGATTTTCTGGGTAGCGGCTTACCCTACGCTATTTTTTATTGGCACGACGCTTTATGTCAAATCTATGATGCGGGAGAGGAAAAATCCCCGTTATTGGTGGGCTTCCATTCTCTTTCATACTGTCCTTGTGGGTTATTTTGCACTCATCGGACAAGGTTATTTGATGTTGGCCTTTGGTGTGGGGTGGATTCGTGCGATTTATTTGCCGAGAAAGAAACTTTCTGTCAAACAAATCGGTCTAACGGAGGTCGTTATTACCGCCATTTTCTTTCTCTTTCTTTTGCTCGGCACCTTATAGTTTATAGATAGTAGGATAAATACATGAAAAAAACATTGCTTATTTTGACCGCACTTTTGTCGTTTTCAACCTTTTCTCAAGGGGAAGCGTTAAGCCCCGTAGCAAAATTGACCGATCAGCAACGTTTGGATATGGCGCAGGATTTTGCCAATAAGCAGGATTGGAAATCCGTCTTTAACATTATGCAGCCTCTCGCCCTTGAGGGAAATGTGCTGGCACAAAGCAATTTAGGCATGCTTTATAACTTGGGGCGTGGCGTACAGCAAGATCAAGAAAAAGCCTATTGGTGGTTTAGTGAAGCGGCTGAACGGGGCAGTATTCGTGCCATTAATAATTTAGCCATGATGTACTATCAAGGGGGCTATGTTAAAAAAGATATTCCACAGGCGATTAAATTATTTGAAACCACAGCAAAATCGAAAGATTTAGATGCCATGATGATGCTCTCTGAAATTTACTTAAAGCAAAAAAATGAAGCCAAAGCCTTTGAATGGGTGAAAAAAGCGGTGGATTTGGATAATCCCCTTGCTAAATTGCGTTTAGGGATTTTCTATGAAGAAGGTATCGGCACCAAAGCCAATAAATCCCTCGCCTCATTAATGTATCGTGAAGTGCTGATTTCACAAGATATTCCCAATGAGGTGAGAAAAACTGCCGAACGACGATTATTACGTCTTCGTTGATTTTAAATGGCGGTAAAAATGCCCCCTTAAACGGGGAAAATTCCATCACATACAAAAAAGAGAACTTTATGAAACCTCACCGTTCCCCTTTATTTCCGATCTTCCTTTTTGTGTTGATCAATCTTTTTATTTTTTCTCTATCCCGTTTGGGATTAGCCCTCTGGCAAGCTGACCGTGTTTCTGCGGTTGAGGGATGGTTAGCGTTATTTGTGCAAGGGATACGCATTGATGTGGTAGCACTATGCTACTTATTTGGTGTGCCGGCATTGTTTACGGTATTTTTTCACCCCAGTCAGCTTTGGAAAAAAATCCTGCGGGTTTGGCTAACACTAGGTAGCGTGTTTATTCTTTTTATGGAGATAGCCACCCCCGCCTTTATTGAAACCTACGATTTCCGCCCGAACCGTTTATTCATTGAATACCTCATTTATCCGAAAGAAGTCTTTACCATGCTCATGGAGGGACATCAAAGTGCGGTCATTTTTAGCCTTGTTTTTACTATATTAGCCCTTGTGATTTATTGGAAGGTTACCGGTTGGGCAGTGAAAGATTTGCGAACAATGTCATGGAAATGGCGTCCGCTGGTGGCATTATTGGTGATTGCCGTCAGTTTCTTGGGGGCACGTTCAACTCTACAACATCGTGGAATAAACCCGGCAATGGTGGCGTTTTCTTCCGATGCCTTAGTCAATTCTTTGGTGTTAAATTCCGGTTATTCGGTGCTTTATGCTGCTCAACAATTTAAAGATGAAGAAAATTCCTCGGCGGTGTACGGCAAAATGGATACCGATGAGATGTTGCGTATTATCAAAGCTGTCCGTGGCAGACCGGAGAGTGATTATATTTCCGATAAATTTCCTACCCTCACTCAAAATATCGCCACCTATCAAGGAAAGCCTAAAAATATTGTGATCCTGTTACAAGAAAGTCTTGGTGCGCAATTTATCGGTGCTTTAGGTGGCAAACCCCTTTCACCGAATATTGATAAACTCGCCAAAGAGGGCTGGTTTTTTGAAAATCTCTATGCCACAGGCACTCGCTCTGTTCGGGGAATTGAAGCGGTCACAACCGGTTTTACCCCCACGCCGGCACGCGCAGTGGTGAAATTAAATAATGCACAAAGTGATTTCTTTACCATTGCCGATTTTCTTGCCAAACAAGGCTATGACACCTCCTTTATTTATGGCGGCGAAAAGCACTTTGATAATATGGCAGGGTTCTTCTATGGCAATGGGTTTAAAACCATTATTGACCAACAGGATTATAAAAATCCCAAATTCACCGCCACTTGGGGTGTGAGTGACGAAGATTTATTTGATAAAGCTCATGAAACCTTCAGCAAATTACATAATGAAGGAAAACCTTTCTTCAGCCTTGTGTTTAGCTCAAGTAATCACGATCCTTTTGAATTTCCGGACGGCAAAATCGAACTCTATGAACAGCCTAAAGCCACAAGAAATAATACGGCGAAATATGCCGATTATGCGATCGGACATTTTTTTGAATTAGCGAAAAAATCGAATTATTGGAAAGACACCATTTTCTTGGTGATTGCTGATCATGATTCACGGGTTGCCGGTGCGCAATTAATGCCAATTAAGCATTTTCATATTCCGGCATTAATCTTAGGGGAGGGCATTGAGCCACGCCGTGATAGCCGTTTGGTGAGCCAAATTGATATCCCGACAACTTTGCTTTCTCTAGCAGGCGGACAGGGAAATTACCCGATGATCGGGTTTGATTTAACGAAAAATGTTGATCCTGATCGTGCCATTATGCAATTTGATCAAACCCAAGCCTTAATGAAAGGTAACGGCGATGTGGTGATCCAAATGCCGAATAAGGCGGCTCAGGGTTATTATTACGACAAAACCAAAGCAATCCTTACAGAAAAAGCCGTGCCGGAAGAAATGAAAAAAGAGGCTTTGGCATACGCATTGCTTGGAAGTTATTTATATAAAAACCGATTGTATCAATTGGGGGATAAACCAGAAAAAAGGCCGTGAAAGCCTTTTTTCTCAGCGAAATAAGTGATGATAACGTGCAAGTGCGGTCATAAAACTTTCTGTTTTCCGACCGCACTTTTATGTGATGAATGTTAAACTTTCTTATTTTTGAGACGGGTGTAACCTAACGCCAGTAGAAAAAGGACGGCTTGTAATAAAATGATACAAGGGCCGGTTGAGGCATCAATATGATAGCTAATGATCGTGCCGATAATACTTGTGCTGACTGAAACCGATATGGCAATCAGCAACATCGTATCAAAACGTTTACTGAGGACATAAGCGGTGATCCCCGGTGAAATCAACATCGCAACCACAAGAATGACCCCAACCACCTGCATGGCGCTGATAATCGTCAGTGCCAGTAAAATCAGCAGTCCGTAATGGAGTATTTTAGGGGAAAGCCCGGCGACCCGGGTGTGGCTTAGATCAAAACAGTAGAGTAAAAAATCTCGTCTTTTTAATATCACTACGATAAAAATAGTCGCAGAAATGAATAAGGTTTGGAGCACTTCGCTCAAACTCACCCCTAATAAATTACCAAATAAAATATGAGAGAGATGTTGATCCGTTTCAATTTTGGTAAACATCACAATGCCGAGGGCAAACATGCCTGAGAAAACGATACCCATTGCTGTATCTTCTTTAATTCGGCTGTTTTCTTTTAAATAACCCACACTGAGAGAGCAGATAAGACCGGCACAAAACGCCCCAATTGTTAAGGGAATGCCTAACAGAAAGGCGACCACAATGCCGGGAAGCACCGCATGAGAAATCGCATCGCCCATCAGCGCCCAGCCTTTTAGTACTAAATAACAAGATAAAATGGCACAAATCACCGCAACAATGAGGGCGGTGGCGAGGGCATGCTGCATAAATGGGTATTGGAACGGTTCGGCAAACCAATTGAGTAGATTATTCATTCGTTTGCTCCTTTTTTGTCAGCAACTTCTGACTAATGAGTCCATATTTAGGGGAAAAGAAAAAAGCGAGTAAGAAAAGTGCAGTCTGAAAACACACGATAATGCCACCGGTTGCGCCATCTAAATAGTAACTGAGATAAACCCCTAATACACTAGTGCTGATGCCAAGAGAAACGGCTATTAAAGCTAAGGTTTTAAAGCGATCCGTTAAAAGATAAGCGGTAGCCCCCGGGGTAATCACCATGGCGATAACCAAAATAGCGCCAACAGTTTGTAATGCAGCAACGACACAAGCGCTGAGTAATGTGAAAAAGAGTACTTTATAGTAAACCGGTTGCAATCCCACCGAAACGGCATGGGTTTCATCAAAAAATACCAATAAGAGATCTTTCCAAAAGATCAGCATAAAACTTAGGCAAACGGCAACAATGATCCCCATTTGGAGCATATCTTCATCGGCAATGCCTAAAATATTACCTAAGATAATTTCTTGTACATTAATTGATGTGGGATTGAGTGAAATAATCAGTAATCCGAGGGCAAAAAAGGTAGTAAAAATAAAGCCAATGATCGCATCTTCCCGTAATTTGGAAACGGATTTTATCCAAAGTATAGAAAGTGCGGCCAAAATACCGGAAAAAAATGCGCCTAAGGCATAGGGAAGGGAGAGGGAATAAGCAATCGCCACACCGGGAACGACCGAATGGGAAAGGGCATCACCAATTAATGACCAGCCTTTTAACATGAGATAAGCGGATAAAAAGGCACAAATTCCGCCGACTGCCGCACTGAGCAATAATGCCTTCAACATATAGTCATAGCTGAAGGGTTCAAGTAATAATTCAATCATCCGTTTTTATCCCGTGCTTTCGCATTTTCACAATCGGCTTCGCCACAACAAGGTTTGATTGTTGGTGCCGGCGGATCATTTTTGGTTTGACCGTAGAACACGGCAGGCAATTCATCATCGGTGATGACCGTTACCGCACGGCGGTCTTCATCTTCATGTAAATCGCTACTTTGTAATTTGATATGGCGTAATACCCCACCAAATGTTCGCTCTAAATTTTGTTGGGTAAAGGTCGTTTGTGTTTCGCCAACGGCGAGGACGGTGCGATTAAGCATCACGACTTGATTGCAATAATCAGGAATTGTGCCTAAATTATGCGTGGATACGAGGATTAAATGCCCCTCATTGCGTAGTTCGGAGAGTAAATCCATAATGGCATTTTCCGTTTGAACATCCACACCGGTAAAAGGCTCATCTAATAAAATAATTTGACTTTGTTGGGCGAGAGCCCGAGCCAAAAAGACACGTTTCTTTTGCCCACCTGACAATTCGCCGATTTGGCGCTCGGCAAGATGTGCGATAGACACTCTGTGCATTGCCTGTTGGACTTGTTGTTTATCCTCCGGTTTTGGTTTCCTTAAAAAATTCATATAGCCATAACGCCCCATCATCACCACATCATAAACTGAAACCGGAAACTGCCAATCGACTTCTTCGGTTTGTGGCACATAGGCAATGAGATTTTGTTTTAGTGCTTGGTTGATAGGCAAATCACAGAGTTTAATCTGTCCTTGTTGAGGCTTAACTAATCCCATTAAACTTTTAAATAAGGTTGATTTACCGCTACCGTTTACGCCGACTAAAGCACAGGTTGTGCCGCCTTGTAAATGAAAAGACACATCGTTAATGGCAGTATGGCCGTTGTTATAACGAACGGTCACATTTTCAACTTGTATTGTGGTGTGGGGCGTGATGTTCATTCTTTTTCAAATCCTTTTGCGATGGTGGAAACCGTTGTATTTAATAAATCAATATAGGTAGGAACCGGGCCTTTTGTGGTTGAAAGGGAATCCACATAAAGCACACCGCCATATTTTGCGCCGCTTTCTTTCGCTACTTGCTGTGCGGGTTTGGGTGAAATCGTACTTTCGCTAAAAACGACAGGGATTTGATGTTGGCGAACTAAATTGATCATCTTGCGGACCTGCTGTGGTGAGCCTTGTTGTTCGGCATTGATTGGCCATAAATAGACTTCTTTAAAACCGTAATCTTTCGCCAAATAACTAAATGCCCCTTCACTTGTGGCTAACCAACGTTGTTGTTCGGGAACGTTAGCGAGTTTTTCTCGTAGCGGTTGATCGAGGGCTTGGATTTTTTGGATATAGGTTTGTGCATTTTGACGATAAATCTCGGCATTTTGCGGATCGTATTTGATGAAAGCTTGTTTAATATTTTCTACATAAATCAACGCATTGGTCGGTGACATCCAAGCATGAGGATTAGGCAAACCTTGGTAAGGCCCTTCAAAAATAGAGAGTGGTTGGATACCTTCGGTTACAATCACAGAGGGGGTATCTTTATGTAGATTTTGGAAAAAACGTTCAAACCAACGTTCAAGATTTAACCCGTTCCATAAAATTAAATCGGCAGATTGGGCTTTGACAATATCTTTTGGGGTAGGCTCATAATCGTGGATTTCCGCCCCCGGTTTTGTAATGGATTCCACTAAAGCGGCTTCACCGGCAACATTTTGGGCAATGTCTTGAATAATGGTAAATGTGGTAATGACCTTAAATTTTGCATTGCTTGGCAAGCTTAATAATGTGCCTAAAAGTAGGCAAATTGTCATGATGATACGCATAGAATAATCTCCTTTTAAAAAATGGGTGTTTATCATACAACAATTTTCCATTATTTCAAATGATAATTATTATCAAATATTAATAATGTAAAAAAGTGGGAAAATATGGACAGGGTGTTTTTATGAACTTGTAAATTGATAAAGGAAAATGCCCTTTTCTCTCAATGAATGGGAAATCACGCATTAAGTGATTGTTTCGCATCACTAAGCTGTTATGATCGATAAGATTTAGCTTAAGAGAAATGAATATGATGAAGAAAAAACAGCTATTTTTGATGATTTTGTTTTTGTTGGTGGGGATAGTCGGGGTGAAGACGATTAATCAATTTCATCTCTTTCACCCTATTCAAATGATCTTGGAAAGCCAAGATAAAACGGCATTTAAGCAAATAGACGGGCAATGTTTTACCCATCCAATGCCGGTGCCGGTTTTAGAAAAAAAGCCTCTTCGTTTACTGAGCTGGAATATTCATAAAGGGGAGGATAACGGTTGGCAAAAAGATTTGGTCAGTTTTGCACAAGATCAGGATTTTGTCCTTTTGCAAGAGGCTACGGCAGAACAACATTTATCTTCATTTTCCACTGCACTTTTGGTTTCTGCCTTTGCTTATCAGGGGCGTGCTTCAGGGGTGAAAACTTTTTCCCATTGGATACCGCAGCGTTATTGTGGCATTGCTCAGCCAGAGCCTTGGATTGTTATCCCTAAGGTGGCAAGTATGATGAATTTCCCTTTAGATAATGGGGAAGAATTGATCGTGCTAAATGCGCATTTGATCAATTTTGAATGGACACCGCAGGCCTATCAAGCACAGCTTGAGCAGATTTTTTCCCTTATCCCATCAGGCAAAAGTGCGGTCATTTTGGCGGGCGATTTTAATGCGTGGAATGGGGAGCGAAAGCAGATTTTAAATCGCTTTATCACACAATCAGGATTGAAAGAAGTGTTTTTTTCACCCGATAAGCGGCGGCGTTTTTTCCATTATCCCCTTGATTTTGTTTTTGTAAGGGGGATGAATGTAACGGCCTCAAGCACAGAAAATGTGACCTCCTCCGATCATTCTCCGATTTGGGTGGAATTGGCGTTTGAATAATGGTGCGTTAGTGGTGATGAAAATTCGCTAAAAATTGACCGCACTTTTTTATTTTTATCATTCCTATCACAATATCTTGTAAAAACACTGAAAAAAATCTACCGCATTTTTATCGAACAATGATACATTTAACGCCGTTTGACTTTTGTCATTTACAGGAAGAATGGATGCAAGTTCATTCTACGCAATCATCAACCCAATCATCAAACAGAGGAAAAAAGTATGTTAATTGGTGTACCAAGAGAACTGCTTGATAATGAAAGCCGTGTGGCAGCAACGCCAAAAACGGTTCAACAAATCCTGAAATTGGGCTTTGAGGTAATCGTAGAACACGATGCAGGCTTTAAAGCAAGTTTTGAGGATCAGGCATTTGTCGAGGCGGGGGCAAAAATCGGCACCGCAGCAGAGATTTGGCAATCGGATATCATTTTTAAAGTGAATCCGCCGACAGATGAAGAAATTGCACAAATGAAAGAGGGGGCAACCTTAGTCAGCTTCATTTGGCGTGCGCAAAATCCTGAGTTAATGCAAAAATTAACGGCGAAGAAAATCAATGTGCTTGCGATGGATGCAGTACCGCGTATTTCGCGTGCACAGGCGTTGGATGCGTTAAGTTCAATGGCAAATATTTCCGGTTATCGTGCAGTGATTGAAGCCGCTCATGAGTTTGGCAGCTTCTTCACCGGACAAATTACCGCAGCAGGTAAAGTGCCACCGGCAAAAGTGTTGGTGATTGGTGCGGGTGTGGCAGGTTTGGCGGCCATTGGTGCGGCCAATAGCCTTGGTGCGATTGTGCGTGCTTTCGACTCCCGTCCTGAAGTGAAAGAGCAAGTGCAAAGTATGGGCGCCAGCTTCTTAGAAATCGACTTCAAAGAAGAAGGCGGCAGTGGCGATGGCTATGCGAAAGTGATGTCCGATGAGTTTAACCGTCGTGCGATGGAGCTTTATGCTGAACAAGCTAAAGAAGTGGATATCATCATTACCACCGCAGCTATTCCGGGTAAACCGGCACCCCGTTTAATCACCAAAGAAATGGTGGATTCCATGAAACCGGGTTCGGTGATTGTGGATTTGGCTGCGGCAACCGGTGGTAACTGCGAATATACCGAAGCGGGTAAAGTGGTGACCACGGAAAATCAAGTCAAAGTGATTGGTTATACGGATTTCCCAAGCCGTTTACCAACCCAATCTTCCCAACTTTACGGGACCAACCTCGTTAACCTATTGAAACTCTTATGTAAAGAGAAAGACGGTAATATCAATATTGATTTTGATGATGTGGTATTGCGTGGTGTCACCGTGGTGCGTGATGGAGAAGAAATTCCACCGGCTCAAATTCAAGTGTCTGCACAACCAAAACAAGAGGCAAAAGCTACACCGGTTGCAGAGAAAAAAGAAGCGAAACCAATGGATCCTCGTGTGAAATACGGTGTGATGGCAGGTGTTGGTGTATTATTCCTCTGGCTTGCTTCTGTTGCACCGGCAGCGTTTTTATCGCATTTCACTGTGTTCGTCTTGGCATGTGTAGTGGGCTATTATGTGGTTTGGAATGTTAGCCATGCGCTTCACACCCCATTAATGGCGGTAACCAATGCGATTTCAGGCATCATCATTGTCGGTGCGTTATTACAAATTCGTCAGCCGACAGGCAACCTCTTTATCGATGTGTTAGCCTTTGTGGCTATTTTGGTGGCAAGCATCAATATTTTTGGTGGTTTCCGTGTTACACAACGTATGTTAGCAATGTTTAGAAAAGGTTAAGGAGATCGCAATGTCTGAAGGTTTAGTACAGGCTGCGTATATTGTTGCAGCATTACTTTTCATTATGAGCTTAGCCGGGCTTTCTAAACATGAAACGGCGAAAGCAGGTTGTTGGTTTGGTATTGTCGGGATGACAATCGCCTTAGTGGCAACCATTTTCGGGCCTCATTCAGAGGGAACACTTTGGATCATCATTGCGATGATTATCGGTGGGGTGATTGGTGTTCAACGTGCCTTAAAAGTGGAAATGACGGAAATGCCGGAACTTGTGGCAATCCTTCATAGCTTTGTGGGCTTGGCTGCGGTGCTTGTGGGCTTTAACAGCTACGGTTTACACGATATTCCAACGATGCCGAACGGTTTGGATGAAGTGCAACAGGCACAATTCCTTGCAGAGCAAGCAACGTTGGCAACCATCCACAATGTGGAAGTCTTCCTCGGTATCTTTATCGGTGCGGTCACCTTTACCGGTTCTGTGGTGGCATTTGGTAAACTGAGCGGTAAAATCAACTCAAAAGCCTTAATGTTACCTCATCGTCATAAATTAAATTTAGCGGCATTGGTGGTTTCTGCTTTATTGATGGTGGCATTTTTAAACAGCCCGGATAATATTTTCCCGGTATTGTTAATGACGGCAATTGCCCTGGCATTCGGCTGGCATTTAGTGGCCTCTATCGGTGGGGCGGATATGCCGGTGGTGGTTTCCATGCTTAACTCTTATTCCGGTTGGGCAGCGGCGGCGGCAGGTTTTATGCTGAGCAATGACCTCTTAATCGTAACCGGTGCATTAGTCGGCTCTTCCGGTGCAATTCTTTCTTATATTATGTGTAAAGCGATGAACCGCTCATTTATCAGTGTGATCGCAGGCGGTTTTGGTAATGATGTTCAAGTATCTTCCGATGAAGAGCAAGGTGAACACCGTGAAACCAGTGCAGAAGAAGTGGCGGAATTATTGAAAAATGCAAGTTCTGTGATCATCACACCGGGATACGGTATGGCGGTTGCGCAAGCACAATATCCGGTCGCTGATATTACGGCAAAATTGCGTGAACGTGGCGTGAATGTCCGTTTTGGTATCCACCCTGTTGCAGGTCGTTTACCGGGCCATATGAACGTGCTTTTAGCGGAAGCGAAAGTGCCTTATGATGTGGTGCTTGAAATGGATGAAATCAATGACGATTTCGCCGACACCGATGTGGTATTAGTGATTGGTGCAAACGATACGGTCAACCCGGCAGCAATGGAAGATCCAAATAGCCCAATCGCCGGAATGCCGGTATTAGAAGTGTGGAAAGCACAAAATGTTATCGTATTCAAACGTTCTATGGCGGTGGGATACGCGGGTGTGCAAAATCCATTATTCTTCAAAGAAAATACCCAAATGCTCTTTGGTGATGCGAAAGAGCGTGTTGAAGATATTTTAAAAGCCCTTTAAACGCTGTTTAAAAACACTGTAAAAAATAACCGCACTTTGGGAAGCTAAAGTGCGGTATTTTTTTGTCAAGTTGCTTATGAGCGTTTTACTAAAAAATTTCGGAATGAGAGCCTAACCGAATAAGTTTCAATTCTGTATTGTCAACGAGTTGATAGATGAGAACCAAATCATTAAAAATATGGCAATCTCGGAATCCTTCCATTTCGCCGCGTAATGCGTGATCGAGATATTTTCTTGGTAATGGCTGATTTCTTTGTAGAAGGTACATCACTTCTGTCATTTCTACAGAAAAGAGTTGTTTAGGCGATAATTTTTTTGCATCACGTTGAAAGGCTTTTGTCGCAGTGACTTTTAAGGTTGAAAGTGAGTTAGACAATCTTGTCCCCTAATTATTTTTTGATTAAGGATTCCATGATACTTTCCTGCGATTGGGCAGGGCTGATGACATCAAGATCATTATTTTCAGCTTCTTGCATCGCTCTTAATGTTTCAGCATTTGGTTTTAAATAAGAAAGATTGACCGGAATGGTTTTCGTTTTGGCAATTTCAGTTAAAAATAAATTAAATACTTGTGAAGGGGTAAATCCGTAATTTTCGATAACTTGAAACGCTTCTTGTTTCAGACTATCCGCTAATCGAAAACTAAATGATGTATTTTGTGTTATCGCCATAATAAACTCCTTATAGATAATGTCTTTCAATGTAAGACGTTGTTAGTATAGCCCAAATGTTTCTCTTTGCAAGAATTGCTCCTGCAATATATAGGGATTTACCACCTCACAAAGCGTACACCACTATGTTGTAAGAGTAATTTCATGGGATCTTCATCGGTTGTAGCCGTTTTTTCTCTCAGTTCGATCAGTTTCATTCGTAAATGTGCTAATTCGTGAATGCGTTTGGCAATCTCTTTGATGTGGCGGTCGAGCAGTTTATTCATTTCCTCGCTACGCTGTTCCGGGTGATGTTCAAGTGCGATAAGGGTTTTGATTTCATTGAGGGATAAATCCAAACTTCGGCAATGACAAATAAAAGAAAGGCGTTGGAGATGCTCTTCGCTATATTGCCGGAAATTTCCACTGGTGCGTTGTGGGGGAGGCAGCAACCCTTGTTTTTCATAAAAACGAATGGTTTCGACGGTGCAATTTAGGGCCTTGGCTAATTGTCCTATTTTCATGATAATCCTTAAAAATCACTTGACTCTGAAGTTACTTTATATTCTATCATTAGTCCCGCTTTTTTATAACAAGGAGACAAAGCAATGCAATTAAAAAAAATAACAATAGGATTGACCGCACTTTTCACGCTTTCTGTAGCCAATGCTCACAATATATGGCTAGAGAAAGCCTCATCAGAAGGGGAATATGTGATGAAATTTGGTCATACGGAAACAGAAGCCTATCCTCAACATAAAATTCAGTCTTTCCACATCTTAAATTCCCAAGGAAAATTAACCGCACTTGATTATCAATTTAAAGAGGGGGAAGCCTATATTACGCCGAAAGCGAATATCGTATTTATGGCGTTTAATAATGGGGTATGGTCAAAACTCCCAAGTGGAAAATATGTGGAAAAAAACAAACGTGAAGCCCCCTCTGCGGAATTTAGCACTAATCCGCTGAAGTTGGGGAAAGCCATTTTAAAATGGGATGAACAGGCTTTTAAAGCCCATGATGTGGTTTATGAATTAATTCCACAGGCAAAAGCGGAGGCAGGCAAACCCCTTAGTATTTTAGTTTTACATAATGGCAAACCGGTTCAAGGGATTAAAGTGGGCGTTGGGGAAGATGTGCCGTTTAATCTTACTAATGAAAAAGGCATTGCTGAGTTTACGCCCGCTAAAGGCGAGAACAAAGTTTGGGCTGAGTTTGAAGAAAAGGTGAGCGAAAATCCTGATTATGATCGCCGCTCTATTGAATATATGCTGACTTTTAATGCCGAATAAAACAGGGCAGTGATGAAAATGAAGTCTTTTTTCACCGCACTTTTAACGCTATTTTTTATGGCATTTTATTTGCCGAATGCGAAGGCCCATGCCCTTTATTTATTTGCCCAATATGATGGGAAAACACTCTCAGGTAAATCCTATTATTCCGATATGACACCGGCGGCTTCCACTTATTTGGAAGTCTTTCGTTCCGGCATTGAAGAACCGATTTTAACGGGTAAAACCGATGCGTTAGGGGCATTTAATCTTGCGGTGCAGGATGTGGCGAATAGCACATTAAAAGTGGTCGTAGAGGGTGAAGAAGGGCATAAAGTGGCTGTGGTGGCCGATCGCATTGTGGCGACCAACAGCCCTCATCAAAGCGAGAGTTTTATGTTACTGCGTGAAGATATTGCCCATTTAAGAGATAAAATTTATTGGCGGGATATTTTAGGCGGCATTGGCTACATTGTCGGTATTCTCGGGGCGATCGCTTGGTGGCGGGCAAAAAGTAAACAGGAATTGAAATAATGCATTTATCGGAAGGGGTGTTAACACCCCCTATTTTATTGTTAGGTGCAGTCATTGCGATTGCCGGGATGACGGTGGGGCTAAAAAAGTTAGATTATGAAAGATTGCCGCTCACCGCATTATTTTCGGCGGCTTTTTTTGTGGCAAGCACCATTCATATACCGGTAGGAATTGGCAGTGTACATTTAATTTTAAACGGTATGGCAGGCTTATTTTTAGGCTGGGCGGTGTTTCCTGCATTTCTTATTGCTTTGCTGTTGCAGATCCTGTTCTTTTCTTTTGGCGGATTTGCTGTTCTCGGAGTAAATCTTTGTATTATGGCGATACCGGCTATTGGGGTGCATTATCTTTTCCGTTCATCTCTCAAACCGCGTATGACCTCAAAGGCCTGTCTTTTAACCGGCATAGGTGCCGGGGTGATTGGTGTGGGGGGCGCCGGGGCGTTAGCTGCGTTGGCATTAATACTCGATGGGGGGAAAAATTATTATGATCTTATTGGCTTACTCCTTATTTCACATCTTCCCGTCTTTATTTTAGATAGCATCATTAGTGTTGGTGTGATTTCCTTACTCGGCAAAATGTATCCTGATGCTTTCACCCCTAAAGCACGGTTTTCTTAATGAAAATAGCTTCGCTTTTTCAACCGCACTTTCGCCTTATTTATCTCTTTATTTGGGGGTTGGTGGTTGGCGGTTTAGAAGATATTCCTCGTCTTATCACACTGAATATCACCGTGATGTTGGTTTTTGTTGTTATGCTTTTTATCGAAAAAAAGCGGCTTTTTTATTATGTTAAGCGTTGGATTCATCTTTTGGTATTTCTTGCCTTAATGTGGGCGACACTAAGCTGGCATCTTGTTGATGCCGGTGTGGCATTAAATCCTCAAGGAATTCAACTTGCCCAAATACTCAGTCTTCGGACAAATTTGTTGCTCTTTTCTGTTTGGCTTTTTTTATGGAATATGAATGAAACCCTTTTGATACAGGCATTAGGGAAATTGCCTCTCCCTGAAAAACTCATCCAATTAGCTGTACTCACTGTGCGTTATATTGCCCTTTTTGGGGAATTGCGACAAAAAATGGACAGAGCAATGCGTGCCAGAGGGTATCAACCGAAATTGAATGTTAGAACCCTTTATGTCACTGCACAAAGTGTTGCCTTATTATTAATTCATGCTTTATTAAAAGCTGAAATGGCACAGATTGCACTGAAATGTCGTAGTTTTCAGCCGGGTGAAAGGAAGAACAAAAATGCTCACCGTGAATGAATTGACGATTGAACGTCACCACCGCTCTATCATAGAAGGGTTAAGCTTTCATCTTGAAGGACAAAAACGGTTATTTCTGCAAGGCGATATTGGGGCAGGGAAAACCACATTATTGCTTGCCTTATTGGGTTTTGTTCCCATTTCAAAAGGGGAGATCAGGCTGTTTGGCCAGATTTGTCGAAAAGAAAAAGATTTTGCCCCATTTCGAGGAAGGGTTGGCATTTGTTTCCAACATGCCGATGATCAACTTTTTGGGCCGACTGTATTAGATGATGTTGCCTTTGGGCCGTTAAACCAGCAATATCCTCGAGAATATGCCTATCAACTCGCGGAACAACAACTTGAACGTTTGGGTATTCAGCACTTAAAAGATCGCACAGTGCATACGCTTTCTGGTGGCGAGAAAAATTTTACTGCACTCGCCGGAGTGCTTGCTATGCAGCCCCAAATGCTATTTTTGGACGAACCCACTAATGGGTTAGATCGTAAAAATATCGAAAAACTGACCGCACTTTTGTGTGAGTTAGGGCTTCCAATGCTCATCTCTTCACATCACTCAGGGTTTATTGAAAAGCTGGCTGATGAGGTGATTCAATTATAATAAAAGGGGAAATTTGAACTTTTCCCCTTAATATTCTGAAATATCCCTAATGGAATTTTTCCTGAATTTCTTATGTGAACCTTGGAATTAGTTCATCCAGAAAAAGTAGGTTAATCCACTAATAACTACAATACAGAAGAGGTTTAATACCAACCCGACTTTTGCCATATCCGTTTGTTTGATATGACCGCTACTAAAGACAATCGCATTGGGTGGTGTGGCAATAGGCAGCATAAAGGCACAACTTGCTCCACAGGCGATAATCGCCGCAAGAGAAATAGGCGGTAAGCCCATGGATTGAGCAACGGAAATCACAATCGGCATAATCAATGCCGCACTGGCTGTATTTGAGGTAAATTCCGTCAGGAAAATAATAAAGGCGGTGAGGGTAACACAAAGTACCCAAAGAGGTTTGGTTTGCACAAATTGTACAATACTGTCTGCCATAATTTTACTTGCACCGGAATCTTTCATTACCACGCTAAGAGTTAATCCGCCGCCAAATAACATTAACACGCCCCATTCCACCCTTTTTTGAATGTCTTTCCATTTTGCGGCGTTGGATACGCAAATTAAAATGACTGCGCAGAGTGCCACAACGGTATCAAAGTTTTCAATTTTATTCGCTAAACCAAGGGCATTGGATAGCCAAGGATTGATTAATGAACCAAAGAGCAGTAACGCAGCCATAACAATAAAAATCACCAAGGTGATACGATTTTTTGAAGTAAACTGAATTCGCTCAATCGTTGGGTTGAAAGGCACGTTGAAGTCCGGACGTAGGATAATCCACAAAGAAAATAACATAGAGGGGAGCAAGAGCAACATCACCGGAAAACCATAACCCAACCATTCTGTAAAGGTAACTGGAATTTGGGAGGCAAGAATCGCATTAGGTGCGCTCCCAACTAAAGTGCCAATTCCTCCGATATTAGCGCTAAATGCCATGCCGAGTAGCACAAAAGCATAAAGACGATAATTATTTCCTGCATTAATGCCTTTTAGCATACCCAGTGTTAATGGCAACATCATCGCCGCAACCGCCGTGTTATTAATCCACATGGAAAGAAAAGTGGTTACGCCAAATAAATAGGCAATCGCCAATTTCAAATTACCTTTCGCCAAGCGGATAATATAACCCGCAATGAGTTTATCTAAGGATTGAATTTGCAATACGGCTGCCATCACAAAGCCACCAAAGAACATATAAATAATGGGGGTCGAAAAAGGCGCCAGTGCTTTTTGAGTATTGATAAGCCCTAACCCAATGGCTAACACTGGCACAATCAAAGAGGTGACAGTAATGTCAAAGGCTTCCGTTAACCAGAGAATACCAATGAAAATGAGCAAAGCTAATCCACGATTTTCAGTGGGCGAGAAAGGAAGTGAATGAATTAAAAACAGCATCAAAATAAAGTCTAAGACGAGAATAATTGCACTTTTATAGGTTGAGAAAAAACGGGTGTGAGTGTTCATAAAGTCCCTCCTTTTTATTTTTTAGAACTAAGCTTTTAACAAAATAAGGTGAGAGGGTCAAATGCTTTTGAGAGGAAACAAACTGCTCTATCCTTATTTTTCTGCAAAAATGGGATGGAATTTGACCGCACTTTATCTTCAAATTTGTTCGCTCAACAACAAGGTAGTAATGTAGTGACAATTTTCCCAAGTTTGGAGGGGTTATGCCAATTACAATTAGCTCAAAAGAATTTAACCAAAAAGCAAGTGCCGTATTAAAAATGTCAGCAGAGCAACCTGTTTTTATTACTAAGTGGGGAAAAGTGGTTAGCGTGCTTTCCAGTTATGAAGATTATCAACAACACAAGTCACCGGAGCCTACCTTTGAACAGCTTTTTGCCAATCATAAGACAGCTCAGGTTGATGATGATTTCTTTGCTGAATTTGAGCAATCCTTATCGGATATTCGTCATTCAAATCAATTACGGGATGTCGATTTCGATTAATGGAGGCATAATGTATTTGCTTGATACTAATATTTTATTGGAGTTTTATAAACTGACTAACAATCAAATTAACCAGAATGTTCGTGCATGGTTAGCAACGGTTAATCCAAGTGAAACGATGATCAGCGCAGTCAGTTTATCTGAAATTCAAACAGGCATTTTACTTAAAGCCCGCAAAGATAAAATTCAAGCACAATATTTAACACATTGGTTTGAGCAAAAGTTGATCCCAATTTATCGTGAGAGAACCTTACCCATTACTGCCAACATTGCTTTATTAGGGGCTCAATTTCATATTCCAAATAAAATGAATATTAATGACGCTTATATTGCAGCTACGGCTAAACAGCATAAACTCGTATTGGTTACACGCAATATCAAAGATTTTGAAAAACTTAGACTGGATCTCATTAATCCTTTTGATTGAAAAAGGTGGGCGATATTCAGAGAGTAGATGATAATATTTTCTTATTATAGTTGTACTCTATGTGTAACTTTAACATATCCTAAACAGCCTATTTAAAAAATAGATGTCATGTCTTTTACAATTTATTCTCTTTCTATAAAAATCATCTGATTGTTTTTTATTCAAATTTTGAAAGCAGTATACTGCTTTTAGTTGTTATTGACATAACAACTAAATCTTTCTGATAAAACAAAATATAGGAGTTTTTTATGGCAATCAAAGAAGCTATTCAAAAAGGTAATACAGTTTGGGTTTTACTAGAGGGGGAGAGATACCCTACGGGGATAAGTGGGATTTTACAAAGCTATACTGCAACGAGTTTACATGTAAAGTTACTTGATAATACTAATAGAGTAAAGGTTTATGATGAGAAACTCAGACCAGTCAAAATTGTTTAGTTTAAAAGCAGTTCCTATTCAAAAAGGACTGCCTTATTTTTATAAAAATTAAAGCTATATTTTAATAAGGAAAAATTATGTCAGATATTAAAAAATCCGCAAAACACGGTAATTTTGTTATTCAACAAGGCGAAAATAATAGTATTTCTATTATTTGTGATAATACAAGGCAGGCTTTGCGAGATATTGCAAAGGAAATTGGGATGGAATATGAGCAGGAGTGGAATACTCAGTATTTTGGTCACAGGCTTATTAATTTTATCAATGGTGTAGATACCACTAGAAAAGGAAAAGCGCTAGAATAGCTTGCGGGTTTTATATAAGCAATTATAGATTATTTTCTAAAATAAATTAGTGAAAAGGATTGCCTTTTATGAATGTTAAATTACCTAAGCCAACCAGTCAGCAAGTTAATTATTATATAGAGAAAGGGAAAAGTTTAGATAACTATGTTCAACAAGAAAAAGCATTGAATAAATTATTTGATTTAATGCCAAATAATCATGATGTGAGCGAAGTATTGCTAAAATGTTCGACACTCAATGATTTCTACAGTACAAATATCTTTAGTGTTTATTCCGTGGCAAAACATATTTTAACGATTCAAAAATTTGATTTGAGATTGAAAAATGGTGATTTGTCTTTAGTGAATGAGCTACAAAATGTGACTATTTCTGGGGTGGAAAAGCATTTTTATTCTTTTGCAACGAAATACTGTAGTCACCATAACCCTGAAATGTTTCCAATTTATGATAGTTATGTTGATAAGGTACTTTGGGAATTTAATAAAGAACATTCATTTTCGAAATTTAAAAGAACAGATTTAAAAAATTACATTGAATTTAAAAGAGTACTAGTCGACTTTAAAAATTATTTTAAACTCAATGAATTTACAATAAAAGAGCTTGATCAATACCTATGGTTATTAGGAAAAGAAAAATTTTCTAAAACAAAATCAGAATAGCGGTTATTATTTACTCTAGAGAAAAGCTAATTTAGAGGTAGGTAGCAGAAAGGCTGTTTGCTCCCGCCTCTATTTTTCACTGATTTTGGGCAGGTAACGATATTGAAAAAAGCTAAACATCACTAACCCAACAAACCCTAACATTGCCCCTATCCATCCGATATATTCTAATCCTACATACTTCATAATTTGACCGCCGAATAATGCGCCGGCGCCAATTCCTGCATTAAATATACCTGAATAAATGGCGGTGGCGACATCGGTGGCATCGGGGGCGAGTTTTAATACCTGCATTTGTAAGGCAAGCCCAATGCAGGAAATGCCGATCCCCCAAAGAAAGGCAAGGGAAAATATGGTGGAGGTATAATGGGTTGAGCTGAGTAAAAGAGTGAGTGAGGTGATGAATAACCCCATTGCGGTGAGAATAAATTTTCTTGGGTTAAAGCGATATAACCGGTTGAAGAGTAAACTGGCACTAATCCCTGATAAGCCAAATACGAGAAGAATGAGGGTTGTAAGACTCGGGGGCAATTGCCCGATTTGGATCATAAAAGGTTCAATATAGGTATAGGCGGTAAAATGCGCAGAAATAATCAGTGCCGTGGTGAGATAAAGCCCGATTAACAATGGGCGTTTAGCGAGCATAGGCAAGCTGGCAAGTGAGCCGGCGTTTTTGCTTGGAAGTCGGGGTAACAGTTGGATAATGAGGAACATAGCGGCGAATGCCAAAACGGCAATGATGCCGAAAGTGACCCGCCATCCGACCAGTTGACCGATTAAACGTCCAATAGGCAAGCCTAAAATGGTGGCAAGGGATGAACCTATCGCCAGCATACCCAGTGCTTGTGTCTTTTTATTTTTAGGCGCAATGCGCATTACAAGGGAGGCGGTGATAGACCAAAAAACCGCATGGGATAAGGCAATACACATGCGGGCAATGAGTAACACCCAAAAATTCCATGCCATCACGGAGAGGAGATGGCCGATAATGAAAATCACAAAAAGTTTAACGAGTAAACTTTTTCGCTCCATTTTGCCTGTTGCCAACATAGCGGGTAAAGACATCACTAACACAGTCCAGGCATAGGCGGTCATCATCAGACCGGTTTCAGCGGTTTGCATGTTAAAACTTTGTGCAATATCCGTAAGTAATGCAACGGGCACAAATTCTGTAGTATTGAAAATAAAGGCGGTACAAGCCATGAGGATGACCCGCCAAGTTTGGATTTTTTCAGCTTGTTGGTAAAACGACATTACTTCAATTTCTCTTTAATGAGATCTTTTACTTTTTTCCGAAAATCTTTATTCATTTCCAGTTTATATTGAGGGGAATAGCAACTGTCGAAAAAGCGAATAGGGAGTTTAAGACCTTGATATTTTTCATTTGTTGCAGAGAGGTTGAGATTAATATCACATTGCATCGTGTGTAAATCAATCGCCCCACTGCCTTCGCCTAAAAGCACGGGGGTTTTGAGATGGATTTTATCGACACTTAATAAGTTATTTTCAAAATTTAATGATGAGCTAAAGGTTTGATAAGGCGTATTCATACTTTTTCCCGCTAAAAGATCATCATTGTAGTTAATTGGAAAATACTGTGTAGCGAGATCAAGTAAATTTAGCCCTAAAAGCTCACCGTCCCGTGCATTAAAATCAAATTTTCCTTGCATTAATTCTGAATTGAAAAAGGTGAGTTGAATGGTGAAATCCGTGGTCCCTGTCATGGTATCTGGAAAGCTCAGTAAGGTGAGTAAACGTGCCATTGGGAAATTTTTACCGGAAAATTTGACCGCACTTTTTTGTTCTAAACCATTGAATTTCAACACTGCAAGACAATCGGTACTACAAGTAGGTTTGATATAAGCAATCAGCGCTTTTTGAGGTTTGAAAAAATCCGCGTGTATTTCAATATAGCCGAGCGTTTGATCATTGAGTTTTGCCTTATCAATTTGGATTAAGGTTTCTTGATCTTGGCGAAGGGCAATATGGGCTTTATTAAAGGTGAAATTGAAGTGGGTGTTTTTTCCATAAATGGGTTTTTCAAGTTCAATTGCAATGCGATTTTCACCATCAAAAGCAATATTTTTTGCCAATAATTTTTTCAGTAAAAAATCTGAAAAAGACAGGGTGATTTTCGCTGAATTGAGGGCATTTTCACTGAATTTGATTTGATTTATGGTAAGTTGTTCAAGTTTTGGATTGCCGAACATTAAGGGTAAAAAGGCAAGTTTCCCCTCAATTTGTTTAAGCGATAGAGCGTGATAGTTTAGTTGCTCAATAGCGAAATAAGGTTGAGGAAGGAGGCCGAACTCAAGGGATTTTACTTGAATATTGTGTTGGGCGAATTGTTCGGTGAGCTGGCTCTTCGCTTGCTGGAGTTGAATATAAAAAAACGCAAAGATCGCCACAAGCACGATCAGCAGGCTTATTGCGATCTTTTTCATTTATTTATCCTCATCGATACGACTTGCCACCGCATTTTGTTGGTTTCGATATTTCGCATCTTTACGGCGGTTATAAGGGCGGGCGGCATCCCCACTTAGCACTTCAAAACTGAGTGCACCGATGACCATATTCGGGCGTAAGGCTAAAGGTAATTTACCTGAATTATAAAACTCAAGAACGATTTTGCCTTCCCAACCCGGATCGATACGGTGGGCGGTAACATGCACCATTAAGCCTAAACGGGCGAGAGAAGAGCGCCCGTCTAGCCAACCGATAATATTGGCCGGTAATTTGACGGATTCTAAGGTTGTTGCCAAAGCCAGTACACCGGGGTGGAGAAAAAAAGCCTCGTTATCGGGAATGATGATTTCATCACTCATCACGGATTCCAATTGGGCAGAAACCTCTTCTTTAGGGCCGCTTAAATCAATATAAGGTGCGGAATGTTCACGAAATACCCGGAAAGAATTCCCCAAACGCACATCAATGGTTGCACCGTTAATTTTACTGTTATCCGGACGAGGGGTTAAAGCAATAATGCCATCATCAAGATAGCGTTCAATATCGGTATCGCAAAGACGCATAATTTCTCCTACTTGTGATTGAGTAAATGAAGGATTTGGGCTTTTAACATATTGATTGCAATACGGTTTTTACCACCACGAGGAATGACAATATCAGCATATTGTTTAGACGGCTCAATAAATTGTAAAAACATTGGGCGAACTGTTGAGCGATATTGGTCGATCACCGATTGTAATGAACGGCCCCGTTCTTCCATATCACGTTGCAAGCGGCGAATAAAACAAATATCAAGTGGTGTATCTACAAACACGGAAATATCTGCTAATTGGCGCACCCGTTCATCGGTGAGGAGTAAAATGCCCTCTAAAATCACGATACGTTTAGGGGTGAAATGCGTGGTTTCCGCAGTTCGGGTGTGTTCTACATAGCTATAAACAGGAATATCCACTGCCTTATTGGCTTTTAAATCTTTTAAATGGGCAATGAGTAAATCACGATCCATTGAGTTAGGATGGTCATAATTGGTTTTAACCCGTTCACTCATTTCTAAGTGGCTTTGATCTTTGTAATAGCTATCTTCTGCAATAATGCCGATTTGCTGACAGCCTAGCTCGTTACAGAGTTCTTTATGAACGGTGGAGGCAATGGAGCTTTTCCCTGAAGCGGAAGCGCCGGTAATGGCGATGATAATACAAGATGAGTCTGGCATGAATATAACCTGAGGGCTGAGAAAATTGCCTGAATTATAAAGAAAAGTGCGGTCAATTTCACTTTATTTTTCGGCATCAATTTACAAAATTGTGAGAGCTATCACGGTATTATTTTTTATTTTCCTCTAATATTGTAACGTTGTTCTTCAACGGAGTCTTAACTATGAAAATCAATAAAATTTCGCTTTCTATTTCAACCGCACTTTTAGCGGGAAGTTTGATGTTCTCTTCTGCCGCCAATGCGAAAGGTCGTTTGGTGGTCTATTGCAGTGCCACGAATGTGTTATGTGAAACCACCACAAAAGCCTTTGGTGAAAAATATGATGTGAAAACCTCTTTTATCCGCAATGGTTCGGGGAGTACTTTTGCCAAAGTAGAAGCGGAAAAAAATAATCCGCAAGCCGATGTTTGGTTTGGTGGCACCTTTGATCCTCAGGCACAAGCAGCAGAATTAGGATTAATTGAACCTTATCAATCTCAACATATTGACGAAATTGTTGAAGCTTTCCGTGATCCGGCAAAAACAAAAGGGCATTATGTTTCCGCCATTTATATGGGCATTTTAGGGTTTGGGGTGAATACCGAGCGTCTTGCCAAATTAGGCATTAAAGAAGTGCCGAAATGTTGGAAAGATTTAACAGATCCTAAGTTAAAAGGGGAAATTCAAATTGCAGATCCTCAAAGTTCAGGCACGGCTTATACGGCGATTGCCACCTTTGTTCAACTTTGGGACGAGGGCAAAGCCTTTGATTTCTTCAAACAACTTCATCCAAACGTTTCCCAATACACCAAATCCGGTATCGCACCATCACGCAATGCCGCACGGGGGGAAACCGCCATTGGAATTGGTTTCTTACATGATTATGCCTTAGAAAAACAACAGGGTGCACCATTAGAATTAATTGTGCCTTGTGAAGGTACCGGCTATGAATTAGGTGGGGTGAGTATCCTTAAAGGCGCTCGTAACCTTGATAACGCCAAATTATTTGTAGATTGGGCGCTTTCTAAAGAAGGGCAAGAGCTAGCGTGGAAACAGGGGGAATCACTACAAATTCTAACCAATACCACTGCTGAGCAATCTCCGGTCGCCTTTGATCCGACCAAACTCAATTTAATCAATTACGATTTTGAAAAATACGGCGCTACCGAAGAGCGTAAACGCCTGATTGAAAAATGGGTTCAAGAAATTAAATTAGCGAAATAATATGCTTAAAGTGCGGTTTGAAATTACCAAATTTTGACCGCACTTTGATTTTGTTTATCGTACATATTATAAATACAGGTATGAATTGTGGCGTGGGTATTTCGTTCATACTAATAAAAAAACGCCAAATAGTCTTTCGGAGGTATTAATGAGAAAGCAGGCGCTTTTTAGCAACAATGGGTTTTGGATTGCCATTGCTGTTATTGGATTTATTTGTTTGCCTTCTACGGCACTTTATTATGGGCTTGCAGAAGCCACCTCGGAAGAAGTGTTGGAGGCGATGGGGTGGACGACCCCTAATGTAAGTTGGCTTTGGTTTGGGGCACTATTGTTGATTCCGTTGGCTTCTCGTTTTTCCAACCAAACTGCATACCGACAAGGGTTAACTGAATTTCTACTGATTTGTGCGATTTTTGCGTTTATTTTTATCTCTGCGACAATCGCAAAAATCAGTTTGGGTTATTCGATTTTTGTTTTGGTGATCGCGTTGATTGCCATGGCAACGAATGCCTTAGCAAAAATGAAAATAATGCAAGGCGATAAATTTATCATTGCTTCGCTTATCAGCATTGTGTTGATGATTTTCTTTTTTATTGTTTATCCGACATTCGCTATTTTTATTTCTATGTTTTACGACGGTTCGGAATTTGTGCCAACACAGTTCTTAACCATCATTAAACAGCCTTATATTGTTCGCATTATTTTTAATTCATTAAGTGTGGCTGCCACTATTGGTGTTTTAGCCACGCTATTTGGGTTGATTTTTGCGCTTTATACAACGCGTATTGCCAAAAGAACGGCATTTATCGGCAAAATTTTCTCCATTTTACCCATTGTCACGCCACCCTTTGTGGTGGGATTAGGGGTTACGCTCATGCTTGGGCGTTCAGGCTATGTGACCCAATTTTTGGTGGAATATCTTGGTTTTAATAATAACTGGTTATACGGTTTCACTGGGATTGTGATTGCTCACACGCTTGCTTTGACCCCAATGTCTTTTATGATCTTAGAAGGTGCGCTTAAATCCGTTCACCCCTCTATTGAAGAAGCCTCATACACCTTGCGGGCGAACCGTTATCAAACTTTCTTTAATATTATTTTTCCATTGTTAAAACCCGCATTAGGCAATTCATTCTTGGTTGTTGCTATTCAATCCCTAGCGGATTTTAGTACGCCATTGGTATTAGGGGGCAGTTTTGATGTGATTTCCTCGCAAATTTATTTCTTTATTGCCGGATCACAGCTTGATTACGCCTCTGCCAGCACCTTGGGAAGCCTATTATTGATTTTCTCACTCTCTATTTTTGTGATCCAATATCTTTGGATTGGTAACCGTTCTTATGTGACGGTTTCGGGAAAATCCTACCGTGGTGATGTGCAGGATTTGCCTCATTTAATGAAATATGCCGTGATGTTGATTTTAGGCGTTTGGGTGCTTTTCAATGTGGTGCTTTACGGCAGTATTTTCTATGGTAGTTTTACCGCCAACTGGGGCGTGGATTACACATTAACCCTAAAACATTACCAAACATTATTTGGTCAAGGCTTCAACGATGGGGCATGGCCATCGCTTATCCAAACCGTATTATTTTCTGCCGCTGCTGCACCGATTACGGCGCTCTTTGGTTTACTCATCGCTTATATTACGGTACGCCGTGATTTCAAAGGCAAGAAAACCTTAGAATTTTTAACCTTACTTTGCTTTGCCGTACCCGGCACGGTTGCCGGGGTGTCTTATATTCTTGCTTTTAATAATGCCCCTATTTACCTCACCGGAACAGGGTTAATCATCATTCTTTCTATGGTGATGCGGAATATGCCGGTGGGTATGCGTGCTGCTATTGCGGGGTTGGGGCAATTAGATAAATCCCTTGATGAAGCCTCACTTTCACTGAAAGGCAGTTCTTTCAAAACCATTGTATTTATCGTGTTGCCGTTGCTTAAACCGGCATTGCTGTCGGCATTGGTTACCAGTTTTGTACGCTCTATGACAACGGTCAGTGCGATCGTTTTCCTCGTTACGGCTGACACTCGTGTTGCCACTTCCTATATTTTAAACCGTGTGGAAGATGGGGAATACGGTGTGGCGATTGCCTACGGCTCTATTTTAATTGTCGTCATGATGGCAATTATTCTCTTCTTCGATTGGATCGTGGGAGAAACCCGTATTAGTCGCTCAAAAGCGAAAAAAATGAATTAAGTCCCGCTGAAATCCATAAAAGTGCGGTATAAAAATGAAAAGTTTTAAAAGGTAGTTAAGATGAATAATGATTTTTTAGTATTGAAAAATATCACCAAAGCATTTGGTAAAGCGGTGGTTATCGACAATTTAGATTTAACCATCAAACGAGGCACAATGGTCACCTTACTTGGCCCCTCAGGTTGTGGAAAAACCACTGTCTTACGTTTGGTTGCCGGACTGGAAACCCCTACTTCCGGTCAAATTTTTATTGATGGTGAAGATGTGACGAAATCTTCCATCCAAAATCGGGATATTTGTATTGTATTTCAGTCCTATGCACTGTTTCCTCATATGTCTATTGGCGATAACGTGGGCTACGGCTTGAAAATGCAGGGGGTAGGGAAAGAAGAACGCCGCCAACGTGTAAAAGAAGCCTTAGAGTTGGTGGATTTAAGTGGATTTGAAGACCGCTATGTGGATCAAATTTCCGGTGGACAACAGCAACGTGTGGCCTTAGCACGAGCCTTAGTGCTAAAACCTAAAGTCTTATTATTTGATGAACCCTTAAGTAACTTAGATGCGAACCTGCGCCGTTCTATGCGTGAAAAAATTCGTGAATTGCAACAACGCTTAGGCATTACTTCTTTATATGTTACCCATGATCAAACCGAAGCCTTTGCCGTATCGGATGAAGTGATTGTGATGCATAAAGGTAAAATTATGCAAAAAGCCCCGGCAAAAGAACTTTATCGTCGTCCAAATTCCTTATTTTTAGCGAACTTTATGGGGGAATCCAGTATTTTCGAGGGGATATTGCAAAAAGACCGAGTGGAAATTAATGGTTATCAAATGACCCTTTCTCACAGTGAACAATTTGGCTTGCCAGATGGTGAATGTTTAGTGGGCATCCGCCCAGAGGCTATTTATCTGTCGCCGGAAGGTATTGATGCACAACGTTGCGAAATAAAAAGTGCTGTCTATATGGGCAACCATTGGGAAGTGGTGGCAAGCTGGCAGGGTAAAGATCTCCTCGTGAATTGCAAACCGGAAGATTTTAATGCCGATCTCAAACAAGCCTACGTTAACCTCTCAGAACAAGGCATTTTTCTCTTGAAGAAAGAATAAAGCGTTATGTTAAAAAATGCGGTATTATGTAGCAGTTGCGCAACGTTGTTTTTTGTTATCTTGTAGGGACACACTGCGTTTTGGTTAAAATTTCTGTTTTGTGCATTTTCTACATAATGTCGAAAAAATGGGAAATTTTAATCGCACTTTTGTAATGAATGCCTCCTATTGATTAGATTATTCCGCCTACTTCCCCTTTCCTCACGAATCGGTATAATGTGCCGTTTTTATAAGCAAACGGAGGATAATTTGAAATCAATCATGGTTAAACCTGAAACATTACCGCAGTTTATTCGTCAAAAAGTGGCTGAAAATGATGCTTTTGGCTTGGTGGAAGGGTGGTGTCAGCTTTTTCGGGAAAGTCGTGTTTATCAAATTGTGCCTCATATTCGTTTAATCCGGCGTATTTTGAAACAAGATAAAGAATTGGCTAGTTCGGTTGCTGAGCTATTGTGTGACTGGGTGTGTAGTTTACGTCTTTATCCCCTATTGATTAGCAGTGGTATTTTGGCTCGTGAGGGGTTTGGGCGTGAAATGAAAAGTCGCCTTTATGAGCGTTTTAATCCTGCTTTTAAAGATATCAACGATCTGCGTGATATTTTTTATCTGTTATTTAATGATAAAAATGATGTGCGTTGGATCGATGCTATTCCGTTAAAAGAATGGCGGGGGCTTTTAGGCGTTTTAGCCCGTCAAACGGAAGAAAAAGATCGAGAGCGTTTGCATGCTCACTTTCAACATGAAGGGTTATTTGCCATAGAGATGCTGTCGATTTGGATTGCTGCAGAAGAAATGGAGCCGGAACTGATGCGTATGGAACCTTCATTATTGAATGCCGATTCGCCTTTTGTTGCATTACACCGTGAAGTGATTGATTGGTTAGAGGCTCGTCGTCAAGGGAATATGTTTGATGATAGTCACTTTCAAGTGATGTTTGAACAATGTAATCGGCTTATTGAACGCCTACAAAAAAGAGGTGCACAGGTCGGTTCATCCCTTAATGTGGCTTATCTTCTAGAACGACTTTCACAAACCTTAGAACGATTGGAAAAACTGATGGCGATTTTTGTATCAAATCGTTACTTACCTCGTCGTATTTTATTGTTAACCGGTTGTTTTGCTCGCGCTGCGGCGGAACAACACAGTATTTCCCGTTTATGGAAACAGAGTTCAAAGCTCATTGCACGGAGTATCACACAAAATTCAGGCGATCATGGTGAACATTACATTACAAGGGATAAAAAAGAGTACTTCTTGATGTTTTATTCCGCAGCCGGAGGTGGGGTGTTAATTGCGCTGATGGCACTGTTTAAAATGTATTTGGGAAGTGTCATTGATGATAAAGTTTGGAAAGGCATTGCTGAAGGGCTTAACTATGGCTTAGGGTTCACCCTCATTTTTATGTTGCATTTTACGGTGGCAACGAAGCAACCGGCCATGACGGCAGCCCGTTTTGCTGAGGCAGTGGAGCGTCATCCTAACGGAAAAGCCTTGAATATGAAACTCGCTCAATTGCTCGTGGATGTATTTCGTTCACAAAGTATTGCGGTGGTGGGGAATGTGCTTGTGGCAATGAGTTTAGCGGCGTTGATTGCATTTATCTATCAGCAGCAAAGTGGTGAGGCTTTGCTCAATCAAGGGCAGATTGATTATCAGCTACACAGTATTGATCCTTTCGCCGGCACATTATGGTTTGCCGCAATTGCCGGGGTATGGTTGTTTTTTTCAGGGATCATTTCAGGCTATTTCGATAACCGAAGTCATTATTTGAATTTAAGAATGCGTTTGCGTCAGCACCCTTGTTTGAAAAAAGTGCTGCCTTCCCAATATCGAGCAAAATTAGCCGATTATTTGCACGACAACTATGGTTCTATTATGGGAAATCTTTGCTTTGGATTATTGTTGGGGTTAACCGGCGTGGTGGGCTATTTAACCGGTTTACCGCTTGATATTCGCCATGTTGCCTTTTCTTCGGCCAATGTAGGCTATATTGCAGTGAGTGGGCATTTTACGGCTGCCTTGGTGTTACAATGCCTCTGTTTCGTTTTATTGATTGGTTTGGTGAATTTGATCGTCAGCTTTTCCTTAACCCTTTGGGTTGCATTACGTTCATTAAATACAGAAATTGATAGCTGGTGGGCCATTTGGCGTGAAGTCGGGGAGATTATAAAACAAAGACCTTTAAGCCTATTTTTCCCCGTTCAGTGAGAAATAAAGAAAAAGTGCGGTGGAAAATTTTGTGTTTTTACCCTCGTTTTATTAGATTAGCCGGTTTGTTAATAATTAGGGCATAGTAGATAAAAATCGTAGGAGTCTTTGGATAATAAATTCCAAAGAGGAGGTACAATTTGTCAGTCAGTCTCACTTTTGTTGTTCCTGTTTATAATGTTGAAAAATATCTCGCTCAGTGTTTAGATAGTCTTATCTCCCAATCTGTTAATAAAGAAATCATCATTGTTAATGATGGTTCAACGGATGGTAGTCTAGCTGTGGCGGAACAGTATTTCTCACGTTATCCTTTTATCACTCTCATTAATCAGCATAATCAAGGGGTTGCTTCCGCTCGTAATGCCGGGCTAAGGCAAGCAAAAGGGCGTTATATCTATTTTGTCGATCCCGATGATTGGCTTGTTGAAACTCAACTCGATACTATGGTTGAGATTGCCGATAGACATCAAGCTGATGTGATAAAAGGTACCATAGAAAATAGTTATGAATGTGATTCATTTGGGGGACCTTGTTCACGCAGGTTTGAGTCCCCTCGAATAAAATCAAATCAATATGAGGTCATGAGTAGTTATCAACATCTGAATGATATGCTCAAATGGGATTGGCATCCAAGTTGCTGTTTTGGTTTTTTTAGAACTGATTTTTTACGCAAAAACAATCTTTGGCTTAATGAAGCCTTAAAGGTTGGGGAAGATGTACTATTTATTACAGAAATTCTTTCTCTCCCAGGCGTTACCGTAATTGAAGTGGGACGAGTCTTTTATCACTATCGTTTAAGAGCAAACAGCCTCACCACCACAAAAAATGATATATCAAAGTTGGTTCATTTATTTGAACTTGATAAATACCTAATAAAACTTTACCAACAACGCCAAAGTGATATTAAAGATATCAATAACAAAACCAAACGGATGTTTATCAATTTAGAAAGAATTAGAGCGATTAACTTTAGCATAGCTTATCGTTATCAATATTTAAAGTATTCACCGGAATTGAAAGCAGAAATCCGCCATTATTTCACTGATGAAGTATTAGAATTAATGAAAAAATGGTTGTCTTTTGAGGTGAAATTATAAATTCTTAAAACGATGAATAATCTGATTTGCCGATCCCCGCCAGAGTAGGCTTGGATCGGCTTTTTCTTGTTCAAATTTTCCGTCAATGAGAACATCAATATAAGGGAGCATGGCACGCTGGGTTTCATCAAGTTCCGCTAATTTATAACCGGTCCATACCCAAATATCTTTATCGGGGCATTCCTGTTTTACCCGTTGGATAAAGGGCAAAAGGGTTGCTACATTAAGGGGGTGGAGCGGGTCGCCACCGGATAACGTGAGCCCTTGGCGTTTGATACGGGTATCTTTTAAATCATTGATAATTTGTTGTTCCATCGCTTCATCAAAGCGTCTGCCGGCACTAAATGACCAGCTTTTTTGGTTATAACAACCTTTGCAACCATGGGTACAACCGCTCACAAAAAGAGTACAACGTGTCCCTTCACCATTCACCACATCAACGGGGTAATATTGTAAATAGTTCATTTTGTTAATTCCTGAAAAGTGCGGTTGAAATTCTTGTTAAATTTATTATTCGGTGTAATTAATCTTTGCAATGGGCTTTTAATTCTTGCATAATAGCGCCCTATCGCATTGCGATGTCAATGGAAACCTTTTCGGTCTCTCGCAACGGTGTCCGGTTTACCCGGTCAGGTTCGGAAGAAAGCAGCCAAAGTCGGAAGTGCTGTGTGCCGAGAAGCAGCTGGGAAGGTTTCCGCCCAACTTCTTTTTAATCCTTTCTAAACACGTTCGATTAATCGCTTAAAAAATCCCTGTTCTTTTTTGATTAAGGTCTCGTAATTTCCCTGTTCAATGAGTTTTCCTTCATCAATCACACAAATGCGGTCAAATTGCTCGAGGGCGGTTAAACGGTGGGTCACCATAATCAGGGTTTTCTGTTTCGTATGCTGTAAAATTAAGCGTAGAACTTGGCGTTCGGTTTCACGATCAAGCCCTTCTGTCGGTTCATCGAGCAATAAAATCGGGGCGTCATTTAATAAAATACGGGCAATACCTAAACGGCGTTGTTCTCCACCGGAAAGGGGGCGTCCCCCATCGCCTAACCAAAGGTTCAACCCTTCAGGTTGAGTTAATAATTTGCCTAACCCCACTTGGTTGAGGACATCGATCATTTTCTCATCAGCGATTTTTTCCGAGCTGGCAAATTGTAAATTTTGTCGCAAAGTATCGCTGAAGACATGTACCCGTTGGGTGAGAAAACAAAATTGCTTACGCAGGGTTTGCTCGGCGTAACTGGAAATCGGTTTGTTTGCCAGTAAGAGTTCCCCTTGGTCGGGATCATAGTTGCGCACCAATAATTGGAGTAGTGTGGATTTACCACTGCCGGTTTTGCCAAGAATGGCAATTTTTTGCCCTTGTTCGAAATCCAGTGTGAGATTATCTAAGGCAAGATTTTCGCTTTCCGGATAGTGAAAGCTTAAATTCTGGGCGGAAATTAACCGCACTTGTGGTTCAAATTGAGCCTCATCGTGAAATTCAACAAGCGGTTTTTGTTCAATAATTTCCGTTACCCGCTCAGCGGCTGCTATCACCTGTCCGATATGCAAAAAGGCTGTACCTAAAGGCATGATAATTTCAAAGGCGGCAAGGGCAGCAAAGGTAAAGAGGGCAATAAAGGCGGCACGATATTCATCGTTACCAAAATCGGCTTGGCTGCTAAACCAGAGCATGGCGACAATAAGTAAGCCATTGATAAAGAGTGCCAATGCAGTGGAAAATCCGCCTAATTTTGCTTCTTTTTCTTGGGTGGCTTGCCAATGCTTTTCTGTATTTTCCATTTTCGCCTTAAGTTGATTTTCGGCGTTAAACAGTAAAAGCTCTGCTTGGGCTTGAATAAATTCTAAAAATTGTGTGCGGTAGGTGGCACGGGCTTGCACTAAAGGTTTGCCAAATTGTTGACCTAAGCGATAGAAAATGGTCGGAATAATCACTAATAATACGAGCAAAACCATACCAAGCCCGAATGCGAGAGGGGCATGAATAAAGCTCAGGCCAATCGTCATGGCAATAATCACCAATATCGCACTGAAAAACGGAGCAAGTAGGCGTAAATAAAGGCTATCTAAGGTGTCTACATCCGATACTAAGCGATTTAATAATTCGCTATTGCGGTAACGGTTTAGCACCGCAGGACTTAAAGGGATCATTTTTTCAAAGACTTTCACCCGTAAATTCGCCAACACCCGGAAAGTGGCATCGTGGGTTACCCATTTTTCAAAATAACGGGCAACGGTGCGTCCAATGGCTAATCCCCGCACGCTGGCGGAAGGGTAGAAAAAGTTAAATAATGAGCCGAGTCCTGCAATGGCGGTTGCCGCTAAAAACCAGCCGGACAGCGTGAGTAATCCCATACTGGAGGCTAGCCCTAAAATCATCAGAATTAAGCCTAAAATTAAGGGCCATTTGGAGAAGCTAAATAAACGGATAAAAGGTAGCAATGCACGCATTATTGAATATCCTCTTGTCGTTGAGCGAGTAATTCGGCAAAAAAGCCATGGTTTTTGAGTTGTGAAAACTCGCCTTGCTGAAGAATTTCCCCTTTTTGCATGACAAAAATTTGATCGCATTGTTTAAGATCTTCAATACGATGGGTGATCATCAATGTGGTTTGATAGCAACTGATATCGTTTAATGCCTGTAAAACTAAATTTTCCGATTGGGCATCAAGGCTTGCAGTGGGTTCATCAAGGAGAAGCAATTTGCCTTTGCGTAATAATGCTCGAGTAATGGCAAGGCGTTGTGCTTGCCCCACTGAAATGCCTAACCCCCCGTCTTTGATTTCGTAGTTTAACCCGAGTTTGTCCGTGAAGGTTTTGGCTTGTGCTAGCTGCAAAGCATGGTCAATTTCTTCATCATTGGCTTGAATATTGCCAAGCAACAGATTTTCTTTGATTGTTCCTTGTAGTAACAAGGGGTTTTGCCCCACCCAAGCAATGTTTTTACGCCATTGTGTTAAATTGCTTTCACGAAGTTCTTGCCCGTTGATTTTCAATGAACCTTCATAAGGGAGGAAACCAAGGAGTACATTCATTAAAGAGGTTTTGCCAGCTCCGCTTTGACCGACTAAGGCGACATTATGATTTGCCGGAATATGAAAGCTAAGTGGTTTCGTTAACGGGATGCCTTGCGTTGAAAGTACCACGAGATTTTTAGCCCTAATTTCCACCGCACTTTCAGTAGGAATAGATTTATCCTGTTGATGCGTGGTGAGGTAGTCTGTTTCTAAAAAATCCACAATGGCATCAGCTGCCCCAATACCGGCAGCCCGGTCGTGATAATAGGTGCCGAGATCACGAAGGGGTTGATAAAACTCTGGCGCAAGAATTAAACAGAAAAAACCGGTAAAGAGAGTGAGCGAGGTATGATAAGTGCCAAATTCAATTTGCCCGAGATAACTAAAACCAAAATAAACCGCCATCAGTGCAATAGAGATAGAGGTAAAAAATTCCAATACGGCGGAGGAAAGAAAGGCGATTTTAAGCACATCCATGGTCGTTTCACGAAAATCTTCCGTGGTTTTTTTGATGTGCTGGGTTTGTTCTAAAGTGCGGTTAAAAAGGCGTAAGGTTTCAAGCCCTCGTAGGCGATCTAAAAATTGTGCGCTTAATCGGGAAAGAGTCGCCATATTTTTTTGGTTGCTGTCTGCTGCGGCGATCCCCACCAAAATCATAAATAGAGGAACAAGCGGTGCGGTGAGCATTAAAATTAACCCTGCCGCCCAGTTTAACGGGAAGACTGCAATTAAAATGACAATAGGCACAATGACAGAAAGCCGCTCTTGAGGAAGAAAACGGGCGTAGAAATTGTGTAAATTTTCCACTTGTTCCAACATGATACTTGCCCAACTGCCAGCCGGTTTTTGATTAATGGTGGCCGGGCCTACAAGGTGGATTTTATCCAGAATTTTTTGACGAATATGACGACGTAATTGGCGGCCACTTTCAAAACCGACTTTTTCCCTCGCCCATAAAATGATTGCCCGTAGCATAAAGCAGAGAACTAAGCCAATAAAATAAGGAATAAGCTCGCCTGACGGCACATTTTGCATAATGAGTTTATCAAGTAGGAGAGCAAGACAATAAGTTTGTATTACTAAAATAAGCGATGAAACCGTTGCAAGGGCAATATTGGCCCACATCAATTTCTTGATAGGTGCTTGTTGGGTTTGTAGCCATTTTTGTAGATATTTTTGGCGGAGTTTATTCATAAATTTTCATTCTTCCCAAATTGGGGAGGGCTGGCGTGCGTGGCATTGAGCAAGCCACGCACGATGATAAAAGATTGGCGTGCCAAGGAGAGTTGGCACGTCTGGTATTTTATTTTTGTGCATCGAGGTAGCGTTCGGCATCCAATGCAGCCATACAACCGGTGCCGGCAGAGGTGATGGCTTGGCGATAGTTATGATCCATCACATCACCGGCAGCAAATACCCCTTCTACCGAGGTTGCCGTTGCATTCCCTTCAAGGCCGGATTTCACCACAATGTAGCCATTGTTCAATTCAAGCTGACCTTGGAAGATTTCGGTGTTCGGTGAATGGCCGATTGCTACAAATAAACCATCAATATTGAGATCTTCTTTTGTACCGTCTTTGGTATTTTGTAAGCGTAATCCGGTTACCCCCATATTATCCCCTAACACTTCGTCCAAAGTGCGGTCGGTATGAAGGACAATCTTTCCTTCTTCCACTTTTTTATATAAGCGGTCGATTAAGATTTTTTCTGCACGGAAACTCTGACGGCGGTGGATTAAATGCACGCAACTTGAAATATTCGCCAAGTAGAGTGCTTCTTCCACAGCGGTATTGCCGCCCCCAATCACCGCAACAGGTTTATTACGGTAGAAAAAACCATCACAAGTGGCACAAGCAGAAACACCACGGCCTTTGTAATGTTCTTCAGAAGGCAGACCTAAATAGCGGGCTGATGCCCCTGTGGCAATGATTAAAGCATCGCAGGTGAAATGTTGCACATCACCATAGAGTTTAAATGGACGAGAGGATAAATCCACACGGTTGATATGATCGAATACAATTTCTGTATTGAACTTTTCGGCGTGTTGTAACATTCGTTGCATAAGACCTGAGCCTGTGGTTTCACCAAAATCCCCCGGCCAGTTTTCGATCTCATCCGTGGTGGTGAGCTGTCCGCCTTGCTGTAAACCGGTCACTAACACCGGGTTTAAATTGGCACGAGCAGCGTAAATTGCCGCAGTATAACCGGCAGGGCCAGAACCTAAAATTAACAGTTTGGCTTGTTTCACATCAGACATAAAGTATCCTTCTTAACATATTGAAATACTGTGATTTTATAACGGGTACAGGCAATGTGTCCCGATAAGTCAACCTAAAATTAAGGGTTGGTAACGGCGATATAATACCCTATTTAATAGAGCAAAGAGTAAAGCAATCGGCGGAATTTATTGGTGAGCGGATCCGCATTACCCATTGCACTTAATATCGATAAAAATTGCTGTTTAATTTCCCCATTATGGGCGTTTAAATCTGTTTTTAAAATATCAAAAAGCAGGCTGAGCGCTTCTTCATTTCTCCCCGCCTGATGTAATTGCACGGCAAGTTTAATGGCAATTTCAGGGGTAGGATTTTTTGCATAATCAGCACTTAATTGTTGAATTTCCGGCGTATCAGCCGCTTGAATGAATAATTCAATCTGGGCTTGTAAACCTTGCCAGCGACTATCCCGATCTTGCAATGGAATTTGATCTAAAATGGCTTGTGCCAGTTCGGTTTTTTTCATCGCAATATAGGTTTCCGCATAGAGTAGGGCGATATCGCTGTTTTTCTTATCAGAAAGTTCCCATGCCTCTTTTAATAGCGGTAATGCGGCATCATAATTTTCTACTTGTAAAAAATCCAAGGCTTGATGAAATTTAAGCTCTTCCTCTTTGGGCAAAATCACACTTAAACGTTGTAAAAGTGAGGCTTGATCCAATGCACCGGGAAAAGCATCCAATGCTTGTGCTTCTTTGAACAAATAAGTGGTTGGCAAAGCTTGAATACGAAATTGTGCGGCAATCATTTGCTCTGTTTCACAATTCACTTTTGCCAATATAAATTGCCCTTGATATTGTTCTGCAAGCCTCTCCAATAACGTTAAAAAATCCGCCGATTCTTTATGGCTTGGTGCATAAAAGTTTACCACTAGCGGTTTTTCAAGAGATTGCTGAAGAAGTTCGGTGAGATTTTGTTCATTCACCTCAACAATAAACGGAAAATCAGCCATTGTTTATCCTTGTTCGGAAAAAATAATGGCTGATTTTAACAAAGTGCGGTCAATTTTAGAAATGTTTTACAAATCGACCGCACTTTAAGATTAGAGAATAATGCTACCGATAAGGGCGATAACAAAGCCGACTACCCCAATGGAAGTTTCAAGTAAGGTCCAAGTTTTTAAGGTAGTTTTGGTATCCATTTCCAAGAAACGGCTCATCAGCCAGAAACCGGAGTCATTGACATGAGAGAGAACGGTTGCCCCGGAAGCAATGGCAATTACGATAAAGCAGAGATCGAATTGGCTTAAATCGGTTGCGGCCGCCACTGTCGGTGAAATCAGTGCTGCTGCAGTGGTTAAGGCCACCGTGGCAGAGCCTTGTGCGACACGCATCACCATGGCGATAACGAAAGCGGCAACGATGATCGGCATTCCTGTATCCGATAGCATAGCGGATAGGACATCGCCAATTCCACTGGCACGGAGTACACCACCAAACATACCGCCTGCACCGGTTACTAAAACAATTGAGCAGATAGGGCCGAGTGCGTTGTCGCAGATTTTTTCGATTTGTTCATAACTACGTTGATCTTTCAGCAATAGGATTGCCACGATCAACGTGATTAATAATGCAATAGGGGTTTTACCGATTAATCGTAGCGATTGTACCCAAGTTTGTGATCCATCAATCACTTTTGCTACACTTAATGTGTTTAACCCGGTATCAAACAAAATAAGAATAATTGGGAGTAATAAAACCGTCATCACGCGGGCAAAACTCGGTGGATTTTGCACGGAAGTATCGCTAATTGCGGCAGCATTGAGGAAGGCTTTAGGTAAATCTACATGGATTTTTTTGCTGATAAACATACTAAATAAATATGTTCCGATATACCAAGTTGGAATAGCGCAAACTAACCCAACGATGACGAGTAATCCAATGTTAACACCCAGTAAATCACCGGAGGCCACCGGACCCGGGTGAGGAGGAAGGAAAGCATGCATCACTGCAAATGCACCGGCTGCCGGAAAGGCATAGCGTAATACAGAACCGCCAAAACGTTTTGCCACGCTAAACACGATAGGCAACATTACCACTAAACCGGCATCGAAGAAAATCGGGAAACCGAATAACAGTGAAGCCACCCCTAATGCAAAGGGCGCTTTTTTCTCACCAAATTGATTAATTAATGTATCTGCCAGCACCTTCGCCCCGCCGGTGATTTCTAATAGGCGGCCGATCATTGCGCCTAATCCGACAAGCAGTGCCACAGAGGCTAAGGTATTACCAAATCCGGTAAGCAAAGTTGGCAAAATTTTTTCTACCGGAATACCGGAAGCCAGTGCAGTCAGTAAACTCACAATAATTAATGCCACGAATGCGTGGACTTTGAATTTTATAATAAGCAAAAGCAGCAATAAAATTGCAGCAACCATAATCACAATAAGCATAGTTTTCCTCCAAATGGATTGTTACCCGTAACATACCGAGTATTCTACGTTTAGTAAATGATCACTATTTAAAATTGTGATCGTTCTCACATTATTTTTTTGTTAAAAGGCGGATTTCCTTTTTTCTTCTTAATTTATTTCGTGATCTTGATCACAAAAATGAATGTTACCAGTAACAATTGATAAAAATTCTTATATGATGAAAAAAAGTTTTGTGAGGTAAAAAATAATGAGTAAAGGAAAAAGTTTTATTCTGATGGGGGTTTCCAGCACAGGAAAAACCTCGGTGGGGACAGCTGTTGCACAGCGCTTAGGCATTAAATTAATTGACGGTGATGATCTTCATCCCCGAGCCAATATTATCAAAATGGGAGAAGGGCAACCGTTAAATGATGAAGATAGAGCGCCTTGGCTTGAGCGTATTCGTGATGCTGCTTTTAGCCTTGAACGTAAAAGCGAAGTGGGGATCATTGTTTGTTCGGCATTGAAGAAGCAATACCGTGATATCATTCGGGCAGGCAATGACAATGTAAAATTTCTTTTCTTAGAGGGCTCTTTTGATTTGGTACTTGAGCGGATGAAGCAACGCAAAGGGCATTATATGAAAACGGATATGTTAAAAAGCCAATTTGATACCCTTGAAGTGCCACAAGAGGATGAGCCTGATGTCATTCATATTGATATTGACGGAAGCTTTGAAACTGTGGTCGAGCGTTGTATTCAGGCTTTAAAACCCTTGCTCTAATGATAAAAGTGCGGTTATTTTCAACCGCATTTTTACAGGCTTTCCCCTAGATGGATTTTAAATCCGAGATCAATGGTTTTTTCTCTGAGCGGATCGCCATTTAGTCGTGCTAAGAGCGCTTGAGCCGCTACTTTACCGATTTCTAACCGTGGTGTGATGACGGTTGCCAATTGAGGATTGACAGAAAAGCCCACATCATGCCCATGAAATCCTGCAATGGCGATTTGTTTAGGTACATCAATTCCCAAACGTTGACATTCAAAGAGTGCACCAATGGCCAAGTCGTCATTGGTGCAGAAAATACCGTCAGTTTTGGGGCGTTTTTTTAGAATTTCACGAAGCTGCTTTCCGCCTAGGGTAAAGGAAGAGGGTTCTTCGGTGATCAAACTATAGGGTTCAAACCCATATTTTTTCATGGCTTGTTCATAGCCTTGCATTTTCAGTTGGGTTCGCCTGTCCATTCGGGCGGTGAAATACACAATATTTTTGTATCCTCGGGCGATCATGGTTTCCACCATGGTTTGAGCGGCCGCCACGTTATCGAAACCGATGGCTTGTTGAATGCCCGTTTGTGTACTTTCCATAATTTCAATCACAGGAATATTCGCCACTTCGATCATTTTAAGGGTGCGTAGGGAATGGTAATTTTCCGATAAAATCAGCCCGTCCACATGATAAGAAAGTAAACTTTCAATTCGTTCTTCTTCCTTTTTAACACTATAACCGTAGTGCGCCAGCATGGTTTGGTAGCCGGCGTTGTCAAGAATAAGCTCAATGCCTTTTAACACATCGGCAAAAACATGATTGGTTAATGAGGGGAGCAGTACACCAATGGCTTTACTCTTGGCATTGGAAAGAATTTCCGGCGCACGGTTAGGAATATAGCCAAATTGCTCAATGGCTGCCGCAATGCGGATTTGCGTTTCTTGGGCAACGGAATTCGGATTACGCAAATAGCGACTTACTGTCATTTTGGTGATACCGAGGTGATTGGCGATGTCCTGCAAGGTGGGGCGTTTATGTTTCATTGAAATTCAAATTAAATCATGCGTGTTGGCAGTATAACAAAAACATTTGATTTTTTGACCGCACTTTTCGTTGAAAAAAGGTATAATTTGGCTCAAATTTATGACAGGGGATAGCGTATGGTGGATGACATTCGTTTAACACAATACAGCCATGGTGCGGGTTGAGGCTGTAAAATTTCGCCTAAGGTGTTAGGGACAATTTTACAAACACAGCTTGAAAATTTTGTCGATCCTCATTTGTTGGTGGGCAACGATACTGCAGATGATGCGGCGGTGTATGATTTAGGAAATGGAACTGCCATTATCAGTACCACGGATTTTTTCATGCCTATTGTGGATGATCCTTTTGATTTTGGACGTATTGCCGCTACGAATGCGATTAGCGATATTTTTGCCATGGGGGGGAAGCCCATTATGGCGATCGCGATTTTAGGTTTTCCAATCAATAAATTACCGGCAGAGGTGGCACAAAAAATTGTGGATGGCGGACGATTTGCCTGTCATCAAGCAGGGATTTCTCTCGCCGGTGGTCATTCTATTGATGCACCGGAACCGATCTTTGGTTTGGCCGTCACCGGGGTGATAAATACTGAAAAAGTAAAACGAAATGCTTCAGCTAAGGTAGGTAGTAAACTCTATTTAACCAAACCTTTGGGCATTGGCGTGCTGACTACAGCGGAGAAAAAAGGCAAATTAAAACCGGAACATCAAGGACTGGCCACGGCGGCAATGTGTCAATTAAATAAGATTGGCAGCCAATTTTCAGAAGTCGAAGGGGTGAGCGCCATGACGGATGTGACAGGCTTTGGTTTGCTTGGTCATTTACTTGAAATCTGTGAAGGATCAAATCTCAATGCTGAGCTGTATTTTGAGCAAATCCCAACCCTTGAGGGCGTATCGGACTATATCTCGGAAGGTTGCGTACCGGGAGGAACAACACGCAATTACGACAGTTACGGACATAAAGTGGGCATATTGACCGATTATCAAAAAGCGGTGTTATGTGATCCACAAACTTCAGGTGGGTTGTTGGTGGCGGTTGAACCGAAAAGCGAGGCGGAACTCTTGGCGATCGCTCAAGCTGCAGGCGTTGATGTTTATGAAATCGGCGTACTGAAAGCAAGGGATAAAGAAAAGGGCATTTTTGTTGAGGTGCTTGATTAGAAATAAGCGTGGATAAAATCCACGCTTTTTTTATGCCAGTTTTTGTAGAATTAAATTTCCCATCATTTCAATATGTGTTGGCTCGGCATTCAGTGCAGGGATATATTGATAAGTTTCTCCCCCGTTATGGAGAAAATTCTCACGGTTTTCTTCATCAATTTCTTCAATGGTTTCCAAACAATCCACCGAAAAACCGGGGCAAACCACGGCGATTTTACGGATACCTTGTTCACTTGCAGAAATTAAAAATTCATCGGTGTAAGGTTGCAACCATTCTTCACGGCCAAAGCGGGATTGAAAGGTCATTCCCCACTGATTTTCGGTTAACCCGAGCTTATCGACAACGGCAATGGTGGTTTCTTTGCAATGTTGGCGATAATAATCCCCTTGGTTTTCATAGCGCAATGGAATACCGTGATAAGAGAAAAGTAAAAACTCATCGGGTTTTAACCGCACTTTGATAGATTGCGTGAGGGCATCAATATAGTGTTTATCCAAATGATAGGAATGGATAAATTCAAAAGGCGGGATATTTCGACTGTGTTTCAGGGCATTGGCAAAAACATCAAACAATGCACCGGTTGTGGTGCTGGAATATTGTGGATAAAGGGGTAAGACGATGATTTTATCCACCTGATTTTCCACGAGTGTGTCCACTGCACTTTGCATTGAAGGATTGCCGTATGTCATCGCAATTTCAACCTGCGCATTAATATTTTGAGCAGATAAATAGGCTTGTAAAGCTTTTTGTTGTTGTATAGTGATGGCAAGTAATGGCGAGCCTTGTTCTGTCCAAATTGCCTGATAATTTTTAGCTACTCGTTTAGAACGAGGAGGAAGAATGAGAAACTTAAGTAAAGGCCACCACTTCCAGCGGGGCACATCAACAACACGAGGGTCGGTTAAAAATGGCCATAAATAACGAGAAACGGCGGTAGGTGTTGGGGCATCAGGGGTGCCTAAATTGGCTAAAATAACCCCAATTTTTTTTGTCATTGTCATAAATCGATAATAGAAAGTGTTAATCGTGAAACGCAGCAAAGTTTATCTTGCTCATTGCGGATGTCAATTTGCCAAACATGGGTATTTCGACTTAAATTAATAGGTGTCGCCTTCGCCGTTACTTTCCCTTCTCGTACCGGGCGAAGATGATTGGCATTAATATCTAACCCTACCACGGTTTTTCCTTCTTCAACACAAAGAAAGCCGGCAAGAGAGCCTACTGTTTCTGCCAATGCCACCGAAACCCCACCGTGTAATAACCCGAAAGGCTGTGTGGTGCGATGATCCACCGGCATTGTCGCCTCAAGCCAATTTTCACCAAAAGCAGAAATTTCAATGCCAAGATGACCCACAGCACAGTTTTTTCCCATTTCATTGAGCTGTGTGAGGGTAAAGTTTTTTTTCCAAATCATCATTTTTTCTTCCATATCGTTCTTCTTTCTTTGAGTTTGTTTGGATTTCTCATTTTCCCCCTTCCGCCCTTCGGGCACCTTCCCCCGCTAGCAGGGGAAGGCAAGGTGGTACAACCTGATAACATCCTTTACATCATAACCCAAAGACATCGTTTACATTCCAATCTTGTAAACTTGCATCAAAATTCTCGTGGAGAAGTAAGATGCCCTGGAAAGAAACGAATACAATGGAACAAAGAGTGTTATTTATTAAAGCCTGGTTGTCCCGACATTATACAAAAACCGACCTGTGTCAGCAGTTTGGCATTAGTCGTCCAACGGCTGATAAGTGGATTAAACGCCACGAACAGGTGGGATTTAATGGCTTGAAAGCGCTTTCTCGCAAGCCACATCACAGCCCCAATGCGACACCGCAATGGATTTGTGATTGGTTGATTACCGAGCGGATTAAGCGTCCCGATTGGGGAGCTAAAAAGCTACTCGATATGTTTGCTCGCTGTTATCCCGATGCACCACGTCCGGCGGATAGCACTGGTGATTTAATCCTTCAACGAGCGGGCTTGGTGAAACCGAGAAAACGTCGTCGTTATACAGCAGCCGACACATTGCCTTTTGAAACCTGTGATGCACCGAATACGACTTGGTGTGTTGATTTCAAAGGACAGTTTCCGCTTGCCAATAAACAGCTATGTTATCCGCTGACGGTGAGCGATAATTTCAGTCGCTATTTATTGTTGTGCGAAGGCTTACCTAACACCAAAGCTGATGCGGTTATCCGCTTGTTTGAACAGCTGTTTAACGAGTTCGGTTTACCTTGCACCATTCGTTCCGATAACGGTTCACCTTTTGCCTCAATCGCATTGGGCGGCTTAGTCGACTCTCCAAATGGTGGATTGACTTAGGCATTCGCCCTGAACGTATTCAGCCTGGACACCCGGAACAAAATGGGCGACACGAGCGGATGCATCGCAGTTTAAAAGCGAGCTTAAATGCCCGTTTAAGTAAGCTGGAATATGACTTCAATGCCCAACAAGTCGTGCTGGATGCGTTTCGTGATGAATATAATCACGAGCGTTCACACGAAGGCATTGAACGAAAAACACCAGCCGAATGTTATACGCCTTCTCTTCGGACTTATACGGGCAAAATAGCGCCGTATGAATACAGCGGACAGGCGGAAATTCGCCGGGTTCGACAAAACGGCGAAATCAAATGGCAAGGTCAAAATTATTACCTCAGCCAAGTACTTGCCAAAGAGCCCGTGGCGTTTGTGCCTTATGCCGATGGCATTTGGAACATTTTTTACCGTTTTCATTTTCTCGGTCAAATGGACGAACGAGAAAAGAAAATAAAACCCGCCACACAGTGGCACCAACAACCCAGCAAAATGTAAACTATGTCCTTAGGGAAATATGTAAATGATGTTTGGGTTGTACAGGTTAATTTTTTCTTACTCTAACACTTCCAACAACGCTTGAAGAGGATGTTTTAGCGACCTTTGTTCATAACGCTTCACTTGGCTACGGCAGGAATAACCGGTGGCTAAACAAAAGTTCGGATCTTTTCCGTGAAGCTTTTTACCCCATGAAATAGCGTAAATGTCACGGCTCATGGTTTGGTTTTGTACTTCGTGGCCAAATACGCCCGCCATGCCGCAACAGCCCACTTTTTCAACGGTTAATTTTTGCCCGAATTTTGCAAAAATTTGTTGCCATTCTTTTGGGCTGTTTGGCATAAAGGTGGATTCCGTACAATGTGGAAAGAGATGCCAATCAAAAGTGCAGTCAGCTTTTGGCATGTTTTCTAATGTGCCTAAATCAAGCTGGTTTTTGAGCCATTCATGGGCGGTCAGAACATGGAAATCGCCCCGTTGTGCTTGTAATACCTCTTTATATTCATCACGATAGGAAAGCACAATGGCGGGATCGACCCCCACCAACGGCACACCCAATTGGGCAACCCGATTAAGCAATTCCGCTTGGTTTTTTGCGGTTTTCGCAAAACGTTTCAAGAACCCTTTGACATGCATGGCTTTGCCGTTGGGTTTGAAAGGAAGAAGAATTGGGTTAAAGCCCAGTTTTTGTGTGAGTGCCACGAAATCCCGCACCACTTTTGCATCGTAATAAGAAGTGTAAGGATCTTGGACGATCAATAACATTTTCGCTTTTTCCACGGTGTTTAACTGTTCTAAGGCTTCCAACGGTTTGCCCTGATAGCCAATTTCCACAAGTTGTTGTTGTAAATTCGGGGTGGAAAGGAGCGGTAAATCTGTCATGCCAATGGTTTTTTCTACTAGCTTTTGGGTGGCTTGTAACCGAGTAAAATAATTAAAAAATTTGGCTTGTTTCGCCATATAAGGGGCGGCCAGTTCTAAATTCGCCACAATATGATCTTTTACCGGACGCAAATAACGGCGGTGGTAAAAATGGAAAAATTTTGCTCGGAAACTTGGCACATCAATTTTGATCGGACACTGACTGGCACAGGCTTTGCAGGCAAGACAGGTTTCCATTGCGGCTTTGACTTCGTGGGAAAAATCATATTCTCCCCGCCATTTTTGCAGGCTATGACGGATTTTGGCGACAAGTGCGGTCAATTTTACGTCATTTTTTTGAAAATCAAGTTGTTCCGGCGAGATGTTTTCATTAGCTAATAAACGCAGCCATTCTCTCACCATTGCGGCACGCCCTTTCGGGGAAAATACACGGTTTTTACTCACTTTCATTGATGGGCACATAATGCTGTGTTCATCAAAATTAAAACAAAGCCCATTGCCGTTGCAATTCATTGCACCTTTAAATTCATCCCGTATTTGAACCGGAATTTGGCGATCATAGTCGGCCCGCATTGGCGATAAAATGGAATACAGCTCATCTTCAGAACCTAACGGCGTGCAGATTTTCCCCGGGTTTAGGCGATTGTGAGGATCAAATAAGAATTTGATGTAACGGAGTTCGTTCCATAATTCCGGTGTGAAGAATTTTTCGCCGTAATGAGAACGCACGCCTTTGCCATGTTCCCCCCATAGTAAACCACCGTATTTCACTGTCAGTTCAGCGACTTCATCGGAAATCTGTTGGAAAAGTTTAACTTGTTCTTTATCACACAAATCCAACGCAGGACGAACGTGTAGCACACCGGCATCCACATGCCCGAACATACCATATTGTAAATGGTGGCGATCTAATAACGCACGAAATTCGCTGATGTAATCGGCAAGATGTTCCGGTGGCACGCAGGTATCTTCCACAAAAGGAAGGGGTTTGGCCGGTCCTTTGGCATTGCCGAGTAACCCGACGGCTTTTTTACGCATGGCATAAATGCGTTCGATAGAAGGAAGATCATGGCAGATTTGATAGCCAATGATCTGATCCTGCTGTTGGGCGATTTTTTCATCCAATGCCTGACAAAGTGCGGTCACTTGGCGATGGATTTTTTCTTGATGATGGCCGGCATATTCCACAATATTTAAGCCCAAAATTGGGTTGTGTTCTTCCTCGGTTAGCAGTTCGCTAACCGAATGCCAGATAATATCTTGTTTTGCGAGGTCTAAAACTTTGGAATCAATGGTTTCCACTGAAAGGGCGTTGGCTTTCACCATAAAAGGGGCATTGCGTAGTGCCGCATCAAAAGAACGATACTTTATATTAATGAGGGTGCGGTATTGCGGAATAGGCAAGAGATTGAGCTTGGCTTCGCAAATAAAGGCAAGAGAGCCTTCAGAACCGGTGAGCAAACGGGTGAGATTAAATTCACTTTCATCTTCATTGAACACATTTTTTAAATCATAACCGGTTAAAAAACGATTGAGTTGTGGTAAATCGTTAATAATACTTTCACGTTTTTCTTTACAACGTTGTGCAATGGTTTGATGTAGGATTTTAGCGGTTTCGCTCAACCCAAGGGAATCAATATTATCGAAAATAGTTTGAGAGTTGACTGCATTGGTATCCAATATTTCCCCATTTATCAACACACTGCGTAATGCAAGCACATGGTTGGAGGTTTTACCGTATTGCAGTGAGCCTTGCCCTGAGGCATCAGTGTTAATCATCCCGCCTAACGTGGCACGATTGCTGGTGGAAAGCTCAGGGGCAAAGAATAACCCATGAGGCTTTAAAAATTGATTGAGTTGATCTTTTACAACTCCCGCTTGTACCCGAACCCAGCGTTCTTCAACATTCAGTTCTAAAATGGCTGTCATATGGCGGGACATATCTACAATAATATTGTGATTAAGAGATTGGCCGTTTGTTCCGGTGCCACCACCACGAGGAGTAAATGTGAGAGATTGATATGTAGGCTGATTTGCCAGTTTCGTAAGCCTTACAACATCTGCCACGCTTTTTGGGAATAAAATCGCCTGAGGCAGTTGCTGATAGACACTGTTGTCTGTAGCAAGGCTTAAGCGATCAGCATAATTGGTGGCGATATCACCTTCGAAATGTTGTTTTTGAAGCTCGGTGAGATAGTGTTGAACAATTTCATCAACTTGCGGTACTCGAGAAAGGCGGGGTAGCATAGTTTCGTCTTTATATTAAAGGGTAAAAAGAATGGAAAGATGATATATGATGCGGATAAAAATGTCGATTTTTAAGCAATGAAACTTAATAACTTGTGATTGAGTTTGTTGAAATGAGAATGAAAATTAACAACTATGAATGAGTGTTCATTATGGTGCTTGATTGTTTATTTATTGACCAAAAACCGTAAAAAATATTTGATATTTGATTTTTTTATAGGATAATAGGCGAACTTTTGAACGTTCCTTTGGCGACACAAAGGAATTGAATTTGTCAAAAGTTGGTAAAGTTGGGGCAAATTCAAAACCCTAGTTAAGCAATCCTTGGAAAACGGTTTGAATAAAAAGTTCAAATAATTTTCAAGTAAGGAAACTTTTATTATTAACGATGACTAAATAGAGGACATCAAAATGAAAAAAACTGCAATTGCATTAGTTGTAGCTGGTTTTGCAGCAGCTTCTGTCGCTCAAGCAGCGCCACAAGAAAACACTTTCTATGTGGGTGTTAAAGCAGGTCAAGCATCTTTCCACGATGGTTTAAGAGCAAACTCTGACCACAATAAAGCTGACCGTTACGGTGATGGCTACAAACGTAACTCTTTCACCTATGGTGTATTTGGTGGTTACCAAATCTTAAACCGTGACAACTTAGGTTTAGCGGTTGAATTAGGTTACGATGATTTCGGTCGTGCTAAATTCCGTACTGATGCTCAAACTACTGTTAAACACACTAACCATGGTGCTCACTTAAGCCTTAAAGGTAGCTATGGTTTAGGCGGTTTAGTGTCTGCTTTAGAAGGCTTAGACTTCTATGGTCGTGCAGGTGCTGCATTAGTTCGTTCTGACTACAAATTCTACAACAACGGTAACCGTAATCATGCTAAAGGTGCACACAGCTTAAAAGTGTCTCCAATGTTTGCTGCAGGTTTCGAGTATGCATTACCTTCATTACCTGAGTTAGCATTCCGTCTTGAATACCAATGGTTAACTTCTGTAGGTAAAGACAACAAATTAGCAGAAAATGCAGACTACACACCATGGATCGGTTCTATCAACGCTGGTTTATCTTACCGTTTCGGTCAAGGCGCACCGGTTGTTGCACCTGAAGTTGTAAGCAAAACTTTCAACTTAAACTCTGATGTAACTTTCGCTTTCGGTAAAGCAAACTTAAAACCTGAAGCAAAAGCAACCTTAGATGGTATCTACGGTGAAATCGCACAAGTAAATAGTGCGAAAGTTGCGGTTGCTGGTTACACAGACCGTATCGGTAAAGATGCAGCAAACTTAAAATTATCACAACGTCGTGCAGACTCAGTAGCTAACTACTTAGTGTCTAAAGGTGTTGGTGCACAAGATATCACTGCGACTGGTTACGGTGAAGCAAACCCAGTTACAGGTGCAACCTGTGATGCGGTTAAAGGTCGTAAAGCGCTTATCGCTTGTTTAGCACCAGACCGTCGTGTTGAAATCGCAGTTAACGGTACTAAATAATCTTATTTAGTTATCCATTAGCGGATTAAATGGAAAGACCTAAGCCTCGGTTTAGGTCTTTTCTTTTATCTAAATAGAGAAGGCTCTCTCATTTTTAAATTAGTAGGAACATTATTATGAAAAAATGGCTTGTTATCATCCTTGTTGCTGTTGTAGCAGGGTTTACTTTAATGTCGAGTTATAACGGATTGGTTAAAGCGGAAGAAGAAATTGATTCAGTATGGGCAAATGTGGAATCTTCTTATCAACGCCGTGCTGATCTTATCCCTAACTTAGTGAATACGGTGAAAGGTCAGGCAAACTTTGAACAACAGACCTTAACCAATGTGATCGAAGCCCGTGCAAAAGCAACCCAAACCAAAATTGATCCCGCCAATATGACGGAAGAACAGCTTGCACAATTTCAACAGGATCAAAACCAAGTGGGATCGGCATTATCTAGATTGCTTGTTACCGTTGAACAATATCCTCAATTAAAAGCGCATGAAGGCTTTATGAATTTACAAGCACAATTAGAGGGAACTGAAAACCGTATCAACGTTGCTCGTAATAAGTTTAACGATGCGGCTCGTATTTATAACCAAAAAGTGCGCCAATTCCCGACAAAATTTGCCGCATTAATCTTCGGGTTTAAAGAAAAACCTTACTTTAAATCGGCATCCGGTGCTGAAAATGCCCCTACTGTGAATTTTAATTAAGGTCGCCATGATGAGATTCTTTTCAAGAATTCCTGTGGATAAAAAACAAATAGAGGCGGCGATTAGCCGCCTTGAAAATGAAAGTTCGGCAGAGTTGCGAGTTTATATTGAACGAAAACTGCCGAAATCTTCGGCAGGGATGTCTGCTATAGAACGTGCTTTACAGGTGTTTAACGAACTTGAAATGGATAAAACTTCTGCACAAAACGCAGTGCTGATTTATATTGGATATAAAGATCATCTTTGTGCGGTCATCGGTGATAAAGGTATACATCAATTTGTTGATGAAGCTTATTGGCAGAAGCAATGTGATCTTATGATTGAGCAATTCAAAGAAAAAGCCTATACAAAAGGGATTGTAGAGGCTATTGAGCGAATTACCGATACGTTGAGAATCCATTTTCCGATTCAACCCAATGATAAAAATGAATTACCTAATGAGGTGATCATTCATGGCTAAACTGTTGCAACACTTGAAAAGTGCGGTTGTTTTTGGGCTCGTTTTTTGGGGATCGTTGGTTTTTGCCGCACAGTTCCCACCGACACCCAATCCTTTTCGTTATGTGAATGATTACACCAATACGCTCTCGCCACAACAGCAGCAAGTTCTTGAAAATAAATTGGTGGCTTATGGTAAAGCAACCAGCTCACAAATCGCTGTTGTTATTATTCCTACTACGGCTGAATATGAAATTGCAGATTACACCTTTGCTTTAGGCGATAAATGGGGAATTGGACGTAAGCAATTGAATAATGGCGTATTAATGCTGATTGCCAAAAATGATCGTAAGGTATTTATTGCCACCGGGCAGGGATTAGAAGGGGTCTTACCTGATGCTTTTTTATCCCAAGTTATCCGTCATGCCATTTTACCGCAATTTAAACAGGGTCAGTATGCACAAGGGATTAACGATGGGTTAAATGATATTATTGCTGCAAGCCAAGGGGAATATGGCGCTTATCAAACGGAAGAAAGTGAATTTGACCAATATATTCCTTTCCTTATGGCATTGGTCTTTATCGCCTTTGTCGTGTTTGGTGAATATCAATTCCACAAAGATGAAATTTACATTAGCCCAAATCAGCGTGATCAATTAAATCGCATTGTGCGTCAATCGACATTATCCCGTCGTCGTAGAGGCGGCTCCGGTTTTGGTGGAGGATTTGGCGGGGGATTCGGTGATGGCTCATCGGGTGGCGGTTTTGGCGGTGGCGGATTTGGTGGCGGTGGTGCTGGCGGGAGCTGGTAAATCCGACATAATAACTCAGCTTCTCATTGGTGATACTGAGAACTTATGCTAGAATGTGCCTTTCTATTGTTATGGGGAACATTATGGAAACCTTAGATAAAATCAAAAAACAAATTAGCGAGAACCCAATTTTAATTTATATGAAAGGTTCGCCTAAACTGCCTTCTTGTGGTTTTTCTGCGCGTGCCGCAGAGGCATTAATCAACTGTAAAGTGCCTTTTGGTTATGTGGATATCCTTCAACATCCGGATATCCGTGCTGAATTACCGGCTTATGCAAATTGGCCGACTTTCCCACAATTATGGGTTGAAGGAGAACTTATCGGTGGATGCGATATTATGCTAGAAATGTATCAATCTGGTGAGTTACAAACCTTATTAAGTGAAGTCGCCGCAAAACATCAAGCTTAATCCCATTTGTTAAAACCCGCTTGTGCGGGTTTTATTTTGTCTAAATTTTGTGATCAGATTGGCATTTTTGATTTAAAGTGCTTGTACATTATCACAAGTTTATATAGACTTTCGCCCATTAGTCGGGGTGCCTATCATTGGCTGAGAGATACCCGTGAACCTGAAACAGATAATGCTGGCGTAGGAAACTAATTCTTTTTCATTAGGCTGTTTCGCATTTTTTATAAGGACAGCACAATGAAAAAAACTTTCCTCATTTCAACCGCACTTTTTATTGCCTCGAATGTTTCCGCTCAAACCCAACCACCCTTAACGGTTTATACTTATGACTCTTTCAGTGCCGATTGGAGCGCAGGGCCAAAAGTAAAAGCGGGTTTTGAAAAACAATTTCCCCAATGCCAACTCAATTATGTGGCCTTTGATAATAACGGGACATTATTTAACCGTGTTCGCTTAGATGGGAAAAAAATTAAAGCAGACATTGTATTAGGCTTAGATCAACATCAAATTGATGAAGCCAAAAAGTTGGCAATATTTGAACCCCACCAAGTGGATCTTAATAAATTAGCATTACCTATCCAATGGGATGACCGCACTTTCTTGCCTTTCGATTTCGCCCAATATGCCTTTATTTATGATAAAAATAAGTTAACGCATCCTCCAAAAAGCCTTAAAGAGTTAGTGGCGCGTAAAGAGCTAAAAATCCTTTATCAAGACCCTCGCACCAGCAGTATCGGACGAGGTTTATTACTTTGGATGAATGCGGTTTACCCACAGGCTGAAATAGCCAACGCTTGGCAAACGCTCTCTGAGCATACCGTCACAGTGACGAAAGGTTGGACGGAAGCCTATGGCGCATTTTTGAAAGGAGAGGGGGATCTCGTGTTAAGTACCAATACCTCGCCAATTTATCATCTACTTTCCGAACAAAAAGATCATTACATGGCAACGGATTTCACCGAAGGTGGGGTACTACAAGTGGAAGTGGCTGCGAAAGTGGCCAATCGTCATCATGCTTGTGCGGATCTTTTCTTAGATTATTTACTTTCACCTGAAGCACAAGCGAATATCGCCAAAAATAATGTGATGTTGCCGGTAATTAATAGCCCGGTTGAAACGCATATTGATGCCTTAAAACAACATACCTTGAATACGGTTGTGTTGGATACCTCCGCAGTGAGTAGTGCTCAACTAAAACTTTGGATCAACCAGTGGCAAAAGGCACTGGCTAAATAGTTTTTGAAATGATGTCGCTATTTTCTCATCCGCATTTTCGTCTTCATCATGCTTTGGGCGGAAGTGCGGTCATTTTTTTTATTGTTTTACTTTATGCCACCTCTCTTTATGAAATTTTTTCGGTCGGCAGTGAGTATTCATGGGAAGATTTCAAACAAGACGACTATTTACATCAGGTTATTGCCTTTAGTTTCGGGCAGGCTTTTTTATCAGCAGTGCTTTCCCTTTTTATCGGCTTGTTATTTGGGCGAGCCTTTTTTTATCAACGCTTTCCCGGGAAAGCTTTTATTCAACGTTTATTTTCTCTAACCTTTGTATTACCCTCATTACTTGTTATTTTTGGCTTACTCGGGATTTATGGCACGGCAGGTTGGTTCAGTCGTTTTATTCATTGGTTGGGAATAGATTGGAACCCTACCATTTATGGTTTAACAGGTATCCTTATTGCGCATCTCTTTTTTAATATCCCTCTTGCCGCAAGAATGACGCAGCAAGGATTACAGGCTATCCCCTCAGAACAACATCGTCTTGCGGCACAATTAAATATTCGGGGTTGGCAATTTTTTCGCTTAATTGAACTCCCTTATTTGAAAAGCCAACTATTGCCTGCCTTGGTGTTAATTTTTATGTTGTGTTTCACCAGTTTCGCTATTGTGCTTGCTCTTGGGGGCGGGCCACAAAATAGCACGTTGGAAGTGGCTATTTACCAAGCGATTTTCTTTGAGTTTGATTTACCCAAAGCGGCGTTATTTGCTTTAATTCAATTTGTATGCTGTTTTGTCTTATTTGCTCTTTCTCAATTTTTCGCTAAAACACCAGAAACCTTGGTTACCCAACAAACGATCTGGTTTACGCCACCCTCAAGTGCGGTCAAAATTTTCCATATTTTTATTTTGATTTTCGTTTGTTTATTTATTTTTATGCCCTTAATTCATATTGTGGTGGAGGGGCTAACCGCCTCTGAATGGCTAAGTGTTTGGCAAGATCCGCAATTATGGAAAGCGTTGGTTTATTCCCTTTCTATGGCACCCACCTCCGGAGTATTTGCCATCGTTTTTTCTTTCTTCTTACTTTTGCTTTCCCGCCAACTCCAGTGGCTTCATTTTCCTATGCTTGCCACACTCATTCAAACCGGAGGAATGATGATACTCGCCATTCCGACCTTAATTCTCACCGTAGGGTTATTTTTATTTTTACAAAATACGGATTTGACACCGCTACATTTATTTGGGATGGTCGTGTTATGTAATGCACTGAGTGCAATGCCCTTTGTGATGCGTATTTTAAATATCCCTATGACACACACACTGCAATATTATGAGAAATTATGTTTATCCCTTGGAATAAAAGGTTGGCAACGTTTTAAACTCATCGAATATCCTTTGCTTAAAGCCCCGCTAAAATATGCTTTTGCTTTAGCAACGACACTTTCCCTTGGGGATTTTACCGCGATTGCATTATTTGGGCGGCCTGATTTTACTTCTTTACCGCATTTGCTTTATCAACAAATCGGACAATATCGAAGCCAAGAGGCGGCTGTTACCGCATTGATTTTACTGAGTTTATGCATTGGACTTTTCTTATTGATTGAACGTAATAAGGTGAAAGATGATTAAATTAAAACAGGTTATATTTAATTATCAATCCATGCCCATGAGGTTTGATTTACATATTCATGCGCAGGAAAAAATTGCCATTGTCGGCGAAAGTGGTGCAGGTAAAAGCACATTATTAAATCTTATTGCTGGCTTTGATTATGCCAATGGTGGTGAAATTTATTTAAATGGTAAAAATCATACCCATAGCGCCCCTGATAAGCGACCGGTTTCGATGTTATTTCAAGAAAATAATTTATTTACCCATTTGACAGTAGAAGAAAATCTTGCATTGGGATTAAAACCGAATTTATCTTTATCGGCTGAGGAAAAATCCCGTGTAGAGCAAGTAGCGATTGCTGTGAATTTACAGGATTTTTTGGCAAGAAAACCCACCGCACTTTCCGGCGGGCAAAAACAGCGTGTGGCATTGGCACGTTGTTTATTGCGTGATAAACCCATTTTATTATTAGATGAACCTTTCTCCGCCCTTGATCCGCAATTACGCATGGAAATGTTGAAGTTGATTGACAGATTATGTGATGAAAAGCAGCTAACCATGCTACTTGTTACCCATCAACCCCAAGAGTTAGAGGGGCATATTGATCGCACTATCAGAGTTCACCAAGGAAGAAATATATAGGAAAAAGTATGACAAACACGCAATTCATTCAATTAAATCAGCCCACCCCACATCCTAGTGTGGAATATTGGTCGGTTTGTCGGGTTGAGGCATTATTTGACATGCCATTTTTGGACTTAATTTACCGGGCAGCACAAGTTCATCGTGAGCATTTTAATCCGCAAGCCATTCAACTTTCGACATTAATGTCGATAAAAACCGGCGGGTGTCCGGAGGATTGTGGTTATTGTCCACAATCAGCCCGCTATCAAACCGGTGTGCAAAACCAACAATTATTAGAGATTGAGGAAATTGTTGAAAAAGCCAAAATTGCAAAATCCCGCGGTGCGGCTCGTTTTTGTATGGGGGCAGCATGGCGGGGGCCGAAACCGAAAGATATGGAAAAAGTGACAGCTATCATTAAAGCGGTGAAAGCACTGGGGCTGGAAACTTGCGGTACTTTTGGACTATTGCAAGAGGGCATGGCAGAAGCGCTTAAAGAAGCAGGATTAGATTATTACAATCATAATCTTGATACGGCTCCGGAACATTACCAACAGGTCATTGGAACACGCCGTTTTGATGATCGATTAAGCACCCTAGGAAAAGTGCGAAAGTCGGGGTTAAAAGTGTGTTGTGGTGGCATTGTCGGTATGAATGAAACACGCAAAGAACGGGCGGGATTAATTGCAAGCCTTGCAAATTTAGATCCTCAACCTGAATCGGTGCCGATAAACCAATTGGTGAAAGTGGAAGGCACACCGCTTGAACAGGCTCTTGATCTTGATTGGACGGAATTTGTGCGTACGATTGCCGTTGCCCGTATTACCATGCCAAAAAGTTATGTGCGTTTGTCGGCAGGTCGCCAAGGAATGAGCGAAGAAATGCAAGCCCTGTGCTTTATGGCAGGCGCCAATTCTATTTTTTATGGTGACAAATTATTGGTCACGGATAATCCTGAAGAAGATGGTGATCAACGCCTTATGGCAAAACTTGATCTTGAACCGGAAACAGAAGAAAACCGCAGACCTTTGAAGAAGTAGAAAGGGAAAAGTGCGGTCAAAACTCACCGCACTTTTTTCTTGAGCTATTTTCTTGCTTCAAACTCCGCCAGTGCTTCATCAAATTGCTCTGCCACCAGAGGGTGAACCGGGGCAAAGATTGACGAGGTGAGCGTAATAAATGAACAGACTAAGAAACCGGGGATAATCTCATAGAGTTTAGATAAATCTTCCCAACCTAAGAATGTCATTAATGGGCTCCAGATGACGACTGTAATCGCTCCGGATAACATTCCCCACAAAGCGGCTTTAGAACTGATATTTCGGTTAAAAAGTGAGAGAATGACAACCGGCCCGAATGCCGCACCAAAACCTGCCCAAGCATAGGAAACTAACCCCATCACTTTTGAGTTAGGATCTTGGGCGATCACAATAGCGACAACGGAAATCACCAATACCATTAAACGTCCAACCCAGACAAGCTCTTTACTGGAGGCATTTTTACGGAAGAAGCCTTTATAGAAATCTTCGGTGATCGCAGCAGAACACATTAATAATTGAGCAGAAAGGGTACTCATCACTGCGGCTAAAATTGCCGATAACACAATGCCCACAATCCATGGATTGAACATCACTTTTGAAAGCTCAATAAAGACTGCTTCTGCATTGTCAAGCGGCATTGCTTGGTGGGTAAAATAGGCTAAACCGAAATAACCTACAGCGACTGCGCCACCTAAACAAAGTAGCATCCAGCTGATCCCGATAGTGCGGGCTTTATTGAGTGCTTGAACCGAATCTGCCGCCATGAAACGGGCTAAGATATGAGGTTGCCCGAAGTAGCCTAATCCCCAGGCGAGGGCAGAAATGACACCAATGCCTGAAACATTATGGAGCCAGTTGTTATAAGGAATATGGGTGGTTTCCGATTTTATGGCTAATGCCATATTGATCTCTTCCCAACTGATATTGACTAATACCATGACCGGTGCAAGGAGGAGAGCAAAAATCATTAAGGTCGCCTGAATGGTATCACTCCAAGACACCGCCAAATAGCCACCGATAAAGGTGTAGGCGATGGTGGCTAATGCTCCCAGCCAAAGAGATGTGGAATAATCTAGCCCTAATAAACTTTGGAAGAGTTTTGCCCCAGCCACGACACCTGAAGCACAGTAAATGGTGAAGAAGAATAAAATAATTGAGGACGAGATAATTTTTAAGGCTTTTTTCTGGCGAGGAAAGCGTTGGGCAAAAAATTCAGGTAAGGTAAGGGCATTACTGTATTTTTCCGTGAAAATGCGCAAACGACCTGCCACGATTTTATAGTTCAGAAAAGCGCCGACAGTCAATCCTACGGCGATCCAAGCTTCAGAAAGACCGGAAAGGAAAATCGCCCCGGGTAAGCCCATTAAAAGCCAGCCCGACATATCGGAAGCCCCCGCAGACATGGCCGTGACAAAACTGCCCATTTTACGACCACCGAGAATATAGTCGTCAAAATTTTGGGTGGAACGATAGGCATATAGCCCAATGCCCAAAATAATCAATAAATATAAGCCAAACGTAATGTAAATTTGCATAACTTTACTCCTTAAATATTCAGCCTTCTTTTCCCGCATCATTGACGGTGGGAAGGCTTGCTAAATTGAAAAATGTTGCATATAGGAATGAATTTCCTCATGCAAGAATAAGAAGATTGCCTCCTTGTTTTTTTAGAATGAATAAAAAGGGTTTGTCTGTGTTGTGTATGTTTATAGGTCGGAAGCTGAGGCGAAGATTTCCTCAGCCTTCCTATCTTTTTATTTTTAATGTTCTTCTGAAGCCATTAATGAGGTATTGCCTCCCGCAGCTGTGGTGTTATAACTACGAGAAAACTCATTATAGAGCATTAAGATATCCTGTTCTGTACGCCAGTCAAAACATTTAAAAATCCCTTGGCTATTTTCGGCAAGCCACAGGCGACGGGCGGGCTCAAGGGCCGCCAAATAGATGCCTTTTTGGCAATGTCCTAGTTTGCTATCAACACGAAGACCTGGTTTTTGCGCTTTCGCCAGTGGGTGGCTTGGTTCAACTAAAACGCTGAAACCGGCCGCTAATAATTTATCTGCCGCCGCTTGAGCGGAGCTGAAATCCCCATTGAGAATCGCCACTTCACAAGGTAGATAAGCGAGGCTGTTATGCTCTCCGGTAATACTTTCTAATACCGGTTTGGTTTGTGCCAGGCTGTGTTCATCACCGAATTGGCTGTAATAGCGAGGTGTGCGGGTTAAACGTTGGAGATAGAATTCACCGCCGGCTTTTGGCCCGGTACCGGATAAGCCATGCCCTCCAAATGGTTGAACCCCTACCACTGCACCGACAATATTGCGGTTAATGTAGAAGTTACCGCAGTTAAGGTGTTTTTCAACCAAGTTCATTTGTTTGCGAATACGGGTATGGCAACCCCCGGTCAGTGCATAACCTTTTTCATTGATATGGTTTAAGGTTTCCACTAAATCCTCTTTGCGATAGCGAATAATATGAAGAATTGGGCCGAAAACTTCCCGTTGGATTTGTTCAAGGTTATCCAACAGATAAACAGACGGGGCGACGAAATGTCCGTTTTCCGGTATGCTCAATTCAGTATAGGCGCGTGCAATTTTACGCATATTGGCTTGGTGATAGCGTAAATTTTGTTTAGCCTCTTCATCAATAACAGGGCCAATATCGGTTTCCAGTAGTCGAGGATCGCCCACGGTTAATTCTTTCATTGCCTCAGTAATCATTCGGTAGTATTGATCTGCGATTTCCTCTTGTAAGAGTAAAATACGAAGGGCGGAGCAACGCTGACCGGCAGAGTCAAAGGCTGAACTTAAAACATCGGCTGCCACTTGTTCCGGAAGGGCGGAGGTATCCACCACTAACACATTTTGTCCGCCTGTTTCTGCAATTAAAATCGGATCGTTATCCGCAAGGGCTAAGCGTTTTTCAATCAATTTCGCTACTTCCGTCGAACCGGTAAAGACCACCCCATCAAAAGGCTGTTGGACGAGCGCTGCCCCCAGATCGCCTGCGCCCAAGACAAGCTGTAAGGTATCTTTCGGCACACCTGCTTGGTGCATAAGCTTTATTGCAGCATAAGCGATAAGCGAGGTTTGTTCGGCAGGTTTGGCAATCACCGCATTGCCAGCTGCCAAAGAGGCGGCAATTTGTCCGGTGAAAATAGCCAGTGGGAAATTCCAAGGGGAAATACAAAGTATCTTACCACGAGCTTCGCCAAGTTGATGATGCGCAGCGAGATGTTCGAGTTGGTTGGCATAATAGCGGAGAAAATCAACGGCTTCACGGAGTTCTGCAATGGCATTTGGCAAGGTTTTTCCTGCCTCCATCATCGCCAGTTTCATTAATAATCCATGGTTTTCTTCATAAAGATCGGCGGCACGGCGTAAAATATCGGCTTTTTTGACCGCACTTTGGCTATGCCAATGTTGATTGCTTGCCACATTAAACACTTCTTGTGACTGCGTTATATCTAAGAATTGAACCTCTGCCACCACTTCATTTAATTTTGCAGGATTGTGTACTTGATGAGGCATTTGTTGGGCAAGATGAGGTAATGCGGTCAATGAAGTCGCATTTTCTATTTGCGCTTCATTTAATGCCTGCTCCAGTTTTTCTAATTCCAATTCATTGGTTAAATCAAAGCCGGCAGAATTACGGCGATCGTGAAAAAGCGCAAGCGGATTGCGTATTAATTTATTGGGTTCGCCATTAGATTGCAAATACCGTTTCCAAGGTAACTGAACCAATTCAGAAACAGGGATATTTTCATCCACTAATTGGTGCACAAAGGAAGAATTTGCGCCGTTTTCAAGTAGGCGGCGAACAAGGTAAGCCAACAAGGTTTCGTGAGTACCGACTGGGGCATAGACACGCACTTGGCGGTCGAAATTGTCTTTACCGATAATATTATCGTAAAGGCTTTCACCCATACCATGTAAGCATTGGAATTCAAATTCCTTGCCTTGTCCCATTTCATAAATGGTACACATTGTCAGCACATTATGCGTGGCAAATTGAGGATAGATCACATCCTGTGCGGCTAATAATTTTTTCGCACAAGCCACATAGGCAATGTCGGTATGATTTTTACGGGTATAAAGCGGGAAATCGGCTAAACCGTCGGTTTGTGCCCATTTGATTTCACTGTCCCAATAAGCCCCTTTGACTAAGCGGATCATTAAATACCCCTGTTTTTCACGGGCGAGATCGATTAAATAATCCAGCACATAAGGGCAACGCTTGGAATAGGCTTGTACCACAAAACCAATCCCTTTGTAGCCTTTGAGTTCAGGTTCATCCAATAATTTTTCCACCAAATCTAAGGAGAGTTCTAAGCGATTGGATTCCTCCGCATCAATATTCACACTGATATTGTATTTTTGAGCGAGTAAAAAAAGCTGTTTGATGCGTGGATAAAGCTCATTCATTGTGCGGTCATATTTGGCACGATGATATTTGGGGTGAATAGCGGAAAGTTTCACTGAAACACTGTTGCCGTTATAGATTGTACGACCCTTGGCATTTTTGCCCACTTCTTCAATTGCATGGAGATAATCGTTGAAATAACGCTCGGCATCAGAGGCAGTCATTGCGGCTTCACCGAGCATATCAAAGGAAAAGGTAAAGCCTTTGTTATAGCGGGGTTGGGTATGTTTCAGGGCTTCCGGCATATTCACGCCGGCAACGAATTGTTTGCCCATCACTTGCATGGATTTCACCATCACTTGGCGTATAACCGGGGCTGCAAAACGGGAGAATAAATGATTTAAACGATGGGTGAGTTGTTCTTCAGTGAGGTTTTCACTGATTTTTTTACCAAACAGCAAACCATAACTGGCCGCATTGATAAAGAAGGATTTGGCATTGCCAAGATGAGATTGCCAATTGCCGTCTTTTAATTTTTCGTAAATCAGCTCATCACGGGTTTTCGCATCAGGAATTCGTAACAGGGCTTCAGCCAAACACATCAAGGCAACGCCTTCTTCAGAGCTTAAAGAAAATTCTTCCATTAACGCATCGGCGCCATATTGTTTTTGTTTGATATGACGCAGCTTATTGATGAGTGTGGTGGCATTGTCGGTAATACGTTTTTCTTGCTCTGCGGTGAAATCAAGGGTTGCCATTAATCGGTCAACGGCAGTTTTTTCATCAAGGCGTGTGTGTTTAGTAATTGCTCGGCGTTTTGGGCTATAGGTTTTTGAAAGTGAAATAGACATTAACCACCTCTTTTTTGTTACGAGATTGTTAAGGAAGGTAAGTCTATTTGTGTAAAAAGTAAACGAGATTTTTTTGGATTTGTGAGTCATATCACAAAACAGAGAAGAAAATGAGAAAGCGGAGGAAAGAAAAATCCTCTTATTTGGCGTAAATAAGAGGATTTGATGAAGATTAAAGATATTGATTAATGAAGTTAGCTAATTGACCTTTTGGCAATGCCCCCACTTGGGTGGCCACCACTTCACCATTTTTTACTAAAAGTAGGGTAGGGATACTGCGTACACCGAATTGACCGGCAACAAGTTGATTGTCATCCACATTAATTTTGACAATTTTGGCTTTGCCTGCAAATTCCGGTGCAAGTTCATCCAATACCGGTGCAATCATTTTGCAAGGACCGCACCAAGGTGCCCAAAAATCCACTAAGACAGGGATATCAGAACGGAGTACATCTGCTTCAAATGTTGCGTCGGTTGTGTGTAATACTTGGCTCATTTTTTATTTCCTTTGTGTGTGAATAATGCCCTTATGTGAGGGCATTTTGTTAAATTACAAGTGCGGTCAGAATAGCACGAGTTTTTTTAAATTACAGTTATTAATTTAATTATCAAAAGCTAAGAGGGCAAAACCAAATTGGCACAAGGCTTACCGGATTGTAGATGGTACACATTGGCAAGAGTGATATCGGCAATATTGGTTAATGCTTCCTCGGTTAAAAAGGCTTGATGCCCGGTAAGGAGTACATTATGGCACGAAGAAAGACGGCGGAATACATCGTCTAAAATCACTTCATTTGATTTGTCTTCGAAAAATAAATCTCGTTCATTTTCATAAACATCCATACCCAATGCGCCAATTTTACGTTGTTTGAGCGCATCAATGGCGGCCAGCGTATCAATGAGAGATCCTCGGCTTGTGTTGATGATCATCACGCCATCTTTCATCTTCGCAAAGGCTTCTCGGTTGAGTAAGTGATAGTTTTCCGGGGTCGCCGGGCAATGGAGCGTGATAACATGGCTTTTGGCGTAAAGCTCATCAAGCTCTACATATTTCGCTCCAAGTTCCTCAGCAACAGGGGTTTTAAAAGGATCATAGGCAAGAATATTCATACCAAATCCTTTTAAAATACGCATCGTAGCAAGGCCGATTTTTCCTGTTCCAACCACACCCACCGTACGGCCATGCATATTAAAGCCGATTAAGCCTTCTAAGGAAAAATTGGCCTCACGAGTACGTTGATAAGCACGATGAATACGGCGATTAAGCGTCATCATTAAGCCCACTGTATGTTCAGCCACCGCCTCTGGTGAATAAGCGGGTACACGAACCACTTGAATACCCAGGGATTGTGCGGCTTTTAAATCAACATTATTGAAACCGGCACAGCGTAAAGCGACAATTTTCACCCCGAGAGCCGCTAATTTTTCTAAGACTTTTCGGCTGCCGTCATCATTGACGAAAATACAAACAGCCTCACAATGTTCGGCTAACCGTGCAGTACTCTCATTTAGCATAAAATCAAAAAATTCAAGGTCAAAACCGTATTTGGCATTAATTAATTCAAAGTACTTACGGTCATAACTTTTTGTGCTGTAAACGGCAATTTTCATATTTTCTCCGAGAATTATTTTAAATGGGCAAAGGCTTGGAGCAAGTCTGCTTTGATATCTTCCACATCTTCAATCCCCACAGAAAAACGAAGTAAGGTATTGGTAATACCGCGTGCAATACGTTCGGTTTCCGGAATATCCATATGGGTTTGTGTTGCCGGATAAGTGATAAAACTTTCGGTTCCGCCCAAACTTTCGGCAAAGGTGATGAGTTTAATAGATTTCAAAAAGGTGTTAACCCACGTTTCATCCTTCAGGCGGAAAGAGAGCATTCCTCCTTTGTTTGGATAAAGCACTGAGTCCACTTGTGGCTGAGCTTGTAAAAATTCCGCAATCGCTTTTGCATTGTCTTGATGACGTTTCATTCGCAGAGAAAGGGTTTTCATTCCACGAATCGTTAGCCACGAATCAAAAGGAGAAAGCACCGCACCGGCACCGTTTTGAATATAAGCAATACGTTCACAAAGCGCTTGTCCTTTTGCCACAATCAATCCCACCAAGGCATCATTATGGCCTGCAATGTATTTTGTTCCACTGTGGATCACAATATCAGCCCCTAAATCTAATGGACGTGAGAGCACCGGTGTTAAAAAGGTGTTATCCACAATCAACATTAGCTGATGTTTTTTGGCGAGTTTGGCAATTTCCGCCACATCACATTCTTCCATAAGTGGGTTAGAGGGGGTTTCAATAAAAATAGCTTTAGTATGAGGGGTAATGGCTGCTTCGATTTCTTTTATTGAAGCGGTGTTAACATAAACCGGTTTAACACTGTTATTGTTTTTATAAGCAAAATCTAAAAGACGATAGGTTCCACCATAGACATCACTGGAAACAATCCACTCATCCGGTGCGCTGAAAAGTGTCATTAATACTTGAATCGCCGCCATACCGGATGAAAATGCAAAGCCCTGATCGCCGTTTTCTAATTGTGCGATCGTTTCTTCTAATACGCTACGAGTAGGGTTTTTGGTGCGGGTATAATCAAAACCGGTGCTTTCACCAATACCATGGTGACCATAGGCTGTGGAAAGAAAAATTGGGGTGGAAACCGCACCCGTGCGCTCGTCACTGCGATTTCCCGCTTGAGCGAGTAGGGTATCAATTGCATATTGTGGTGTTGTCATAATATCCTCGAAAATAATGAAAAAAGTGACCGCACTTTTTCTTAAAAAATCACCAAAGCATTTTGGCACAAAGCCTAAAGTGATAAAAGAAGAAATTGAAAAATAACCCCTAAATTCACTTTTTATTCTCATTATTTTGAGACGAAGAATTTAAAGGAAATGCATTTTTTTTAAACGCTTGAGATTTTTTTTTAAATCGGCAATTGACAGATTTTCAAATTTATATAAAATGCGCACCACTAACAACGAATGCGGGAATAGCTCAGTTGGTAGAGCACGACCTTGCCAAGGTCGGGGTCGCGAGTTCGAGCCTCGTTTCCCGCTCCAATTCACGGCGTGTTAGCAAAGCGGTTATGCACTGGATTGCAAATCCATGTAGCTCGGTTCGACTCCGGGACACGCCTCCATAATACGTTGTCAGTTAGTGTTTTGCCCGAGTGGTGGAATCGGTAGACACAAGGGATTTAAAATCCCTCGCCTTTCGAGGCGTGCCAGTTCAAGTCTGGCTTCGGGCACCATTTTATAAAATCTTAATTTTATAAAAACTCCTTTAAAAATCCTATATTTGGGTCGTTAGCTCAGTCGGTAGAGCAGCGGACTTTTAATCCGTTGGTCGAAGGTTCGAATCCTTCACGACCCACCATCACTCTCATTTTAATCTCAATCCGGTAACAAAAGCCTAATACTAATACTCCTTAGCGTTTTAACTTTTATCGTTAGGGGGGATTATGGACTTGTCTTCTTTTTTAAAAAACTTATCTCTTTCTTTTGTTCAGCGCAAAAGTCATGATTTTTTCTTCATTAAACATGGGATTAAAAACAGTGGGCAATCCCATGACGACCCAAATAATGGGTATGCCAATCCCAAAACATTGCCAATGTTTTTAGATTTCAACTTTCTTTCGCTTATCTCTTTTTAATGCCGCGATTATTTGGTTTTTCCTAATACTCAATTTGCGATTTGCCGACTAATCAATTCAAATCTAATCGGTATAATGCGCCACATCAAGCCAACAAGGCAGGGTAAGAAAAGGGCAAAACTGTTTGCAAATTCACTTGCAGATTTGTTTACCTCTTAGGGGGAGCAAACCTAAGGTTCAAAAAAGTTGCTTTTTTTGACCGCACTTTTGGTTATTTGCCTTGTTGTTTTTGATAACTTGCACTGAGTAAATCAAGAAAATTGACAACGGCTTGGCGTTCTTCCACAGCACATTTTTCCTTGATGAGTTCGGTGATGGTTATGGTGCAAAACCATTCATCCAAATCAGCTTGTAATGTGGCCAAATCCATATAAATTTTCTTCCTAAAAGCCATTTGTCTTGCTGTGGTTATTTTTTTCTAAAAATAATAGCGACATCATTCCTCCATTCAATGTTATGTAGCAATTTTTGATAATAGATTTCGGCAGTTTTGCGCTCAAAAATAATGCCGTAATTATTGACGATACCGTCATAAGGTAGTAAGTTGGCATTGGGTTCAAGTTCAAATAGATTCAAATTATTCATGATATCCCTCTTGATCTGTTTGTTCTTTGGCTAATAACATTATTTTTCTTCCTCGCCCCCAACGATACTCTCCAATTATACCGTTTTCACGAATGACTCGATGAGATGGGATCAGCACTGCAATGGGATTTTTCCCGACTGCACTTCCTACCGCACGTTGAGCGTTATTATGTTGGATTTGTTCGGCAATATGACGATAAGAACTAAATTCTCCAACAGGAATACGTAATAATGCTTGCCATACCTTCAACTGAAATGGTGAACCTTTAATGTGTAATTTAAGACCTTGAGGTGTATCAGAGAAAAATACCATTGCTTTTTGTTGTAATGGATGAATTTGTGCCACAAATCGAGCATTAGGATAAATGGCTTTTAATTCACCAAGACTTTTTTCTCGTTCGTCGACAAAACTCATTGAACAAACTCCTTTTTCTGTATTTGCGACTAAAAACTCACCCAAAGGACTATCAAAAAATGAATAATAAATTGTTAGGTTTTCTCCACCGTTTTTGTATTCAAAAGGTGTCATCCCTTCGATTTTTATAAATAAATCATGTAATCGTCCCGTACCGCTTAAACCGGTTTCCAGTGCTGTTTGTTGAAGATTTTTTTGATTAAATAAGTGTTTTTTGGCTAGCTCCACATTTAAGTATGAAAGCATTTGTTTTGGACTTAACCCTGTATATTGTGTAAATATTTTTTGAAAATACTCAGGGCTAAGATGTGCTTGACGAGCAACCTATTCTAAGTTCGGTTGTTGTTTAGCATCATCATATAAATATTCAATAGCTATTTGAATTCGTTGATATTGTTGTTCTTTAATCATAAGAGTTATGAGTCTATTAAAAACAATGTTATCGGAGTATAGAAATTTTTATTGACTAAATTGACCCGATTCTTGTGTTTTAATTGACAATAGCAAGTTGAAGTTCTGGAAATCTAGCAAATTGAATCAATGAATCTGGCGTATTTCCTAGTTCAACAATAAATTCATGTGCTGGAGTTCTTTGCAGCTCGTTTTTAATTATTAGATCGATTAATGTAGATAGTTGCTCATTCAATACTTTTTATAGGTTATGATCATTTTTCTAAATGACACACCCAGAAAGCCAAAAGGTTAAGGGAATCCCTAACGGGATTAAGGGTAATGCTATAAAGGTAACCTTTCCCAAGGGAAAGGTCTTATCTGAAAAGGCCAAAAGGCTTTTTCTAAAAGGTTTTAAACAATATGTAAATTTAGGAATAGTGGAATGTTATATAAATAAAGGGAGGCGCCTGTATAGCTTCATTGAGGGGAGGGAAGCTCTTGAAAATATTATTCTATCTGGTGAATTTTTTCATGATCATTAATATGTTATAAACATAAATTACATATAAATTGATCTATATCTAAGCATGAATAGTTAATTTCATTTATTATTACACGGTTTATTTTTTATGCATGTGGGGTTTTATGGAACATCTAAACACGACTTCCCTCTCTTCAGAAATCGGAAAATTACTTTTGTTACTTTTTGTTATTTTACCTTTGGGGATGACAATTTTTATTGGGGCTTATGGCTTTGTAGTCTGGCTTCTACAAATGTTTGTTATCGGTTTACCTGGGGTGTAAGTTTTAATTTTATTTGGAGAGAAAATAATGAAGAATAAACTCAAGGCTTTTTTTCTAAAGCCGGCTAATCGTATTGGGATGGGCGTATTGGTAACGCTCGGATTTATCGCCGGTGCCATCAGTTGGCAACAGTTTAATAATGTGATGGATGCCACAAGCACAGAGGAATTTTGTGTAAGTTGTCATTCTATGCAGGCACCTCTTGAAGAATTAAAGCAAACCGTCCATTGGAAAAACAATAGTGGTGTGAAAGCTACTTGCTCTGATTGCCACCTTCCCCATGATAAAACGGACAAATTTGCACGAAAAATGCAAGCAAGTCGAGAAGTCTTTGCTGAGCTAACCGGCAAATACAAAGATGAAGGGGCATTTGAACAACACCGTTTAGAAATGGCTGAGCGTGAATGGGCACGCTTTGCAGCAAATGGTTCTAAGGAATGTAAAGCTTGCCATAGTTATGAAAAGATGGATTTCGATAAAATGTCGAAAGCCGCTCAAAAAGCCATGAGACCAGCAGCAGAGCGTAATCAAAGCTGTTTAGATTGTCACAAAGGGATCGCTCATCATCTTCCAGCGAAAAAAGAAAGCGGAGAGAAAAGCTCGAAATTTGATTCCCTAGTTATTAATAAACTGACGCCGGCACAAACCTATTATGCGAAAGGCAATGTTCCGTTATTTAGTGATGAAGCATTAAGCCAAGAAATTGGTTATCTTGAAACGGCTGTCCCGGTGAATGTACTAAAATCCACTGCAAAAGGCGATCAAGTCGAATTGGCTATGTGGCGTAAAAATAAAGGTTTTGGCCGTATTTGGTATAACCAATTTGCGAAAAATATTACTGATGCCGTGTTAACTAAAGAATTTATGCAATCCGAACCGCACTTTGAGGTGTTAGAAACGAAAGAAGATCCGCTTACAGGCTTAGAATGGCAAAAAGTGAAATTGGCGGTGTGGATTGCGCCAAATCAGTTAATTAGCAATATTAATGCGGTTTGGGAAAGTGCTGAGAATACCTATAAAACACAATGTAGTACTTGTCATAGACAGCCTCAAGTTTCACATTTTGATTCGAATACCTGGATTGGTTTGTTTAAAGGAATGGTAGGATTTACTAATATTGATGAGCAAACCGGTAAAGAAGTATTGCGTTATTTACAATTGCATTCTTCAGATTTTGACACCCAACACCACGATGCGAAATAGGAGATTTTAGTATGCAAACTCGTCGTCAATTTTTAAAAAATATGTCGCTTATGGGTGCAGTCTGTGCCATGCCAAACTGGCTTGTGGCGAAAACAGCAGAAAATGAAGATATCACTCAATGGAAAATCACCGGCTCTCACTGGGGGGCGATTCGTGCCAAAGTGGAAAATGGTCGAGTAGTGGATGTTAAGCCTTTTGAATTAGATAAATACCCTACTGAAATGATCAAAGGTATCAAAGGGTTAATTTACAGTGAAGCCCGTATCCGCTATCCAATGGTGCGCTTAGATTGGCTGAAAAACCGAGAAAAAAGTGACCGCACTTCTCGAGGTGATAATCGTTTTGTTCGTGTTACATGGGATGAAGCGTTGGATTTCTTCTATGAAGAACTTGAGCGTATTCAACAAAACTATGGGCCGTGGGCATTGCACACGGGGAATGTCGGTTGGCGTTCCACGGGGCAATTCCATAGTTGTGGAAATCACATGATTCGTGCTGTAAGTATGCATGGGAATAGTGTCAGTACCGCAGGTGATTATTCAACCGGAGCAGGGCAAACTATTTTGCCTTATGTGTTAGGCTCTACTGAAGTGTATTCTCAAGGTACGTCTTGGGAAATCATCTTAAAAGAAAGTGAAAATATCATCTTTTGGGCAAGTGATCCGGTGAAAAACCTACAAGTGGGTTGGAACTGTGAAACCCACGAAGCCTACGCCTATTTGGAACAGCTTAAGGAAAAAGTGGCGAATAAGCAAATCAATGTTATCAGCATTGATCCGGTTAAAAGTAAAACGCAAAATTATTTAAATTGCGAAAGCCAATATATTAACCCTCAAACCGATGTGCCGTTTATGTTGGCATTGGCGTATGAGCTTTACACACAAAACTTATACGATAAAAAATTTATTGATACTTACACGATTGGCTTTGAAAAATTTCTCCCTTACCTTTTAGGAGAAACGGAAGATAAAGTGGCGAAAACGCCTGAATGGGCGGCAGAAATTTGTGGCGTTAGTGCAGCGCGTATTCGTGAATTTGCTAAAATGCTCGCTGGTAAGCGTACACAGCTCATCTTTGGTTGGGCTATTCAACGTCAGCAACATGGCGAACAACCTTACTGGATGGGCGCCGTGCTTGCCTCGATGCTCGGGCAAATCGGTTTACCGGGTGGGGGGATCAGTTATGCTCACCATTATAGCTCAATCGGTGTACCTGAATCAGGGGCGGCCATGCCTGGGGCGTTCCCATTAAATTTAGATGAAGATCAAAAACCGAAATATGATAATACTGATTACAAAGGGTATAGCTCAGTGTTACCTTGTGCTCGTGTGACGGATTCTTTATTACAACCGGGTGAAACCATTAATTATAATGGTAATAAAGTAGTGTACGCCCCCTATAAAATGGCTATTTTCACCGGTTGTAACCACTGGCATCGACACTCCGATCGCAACAAAATGAAAAAAGCTTTCCGTGAATTAGAAACGATCGTATCTATCAACTATAGTTGGACAGCAACCTGTCGTTTCTCAGATATTGTATTACCGGCTTGTACCCCATTTGAGCGGAATGATATCGATGCTTACGGCTCATACAGCAATCGAGGGGTGATTGCGATGCAGAAATTAGTGGATCCCCTTTATCAATCTCGTCCTGATTTTGAAATTTTCAAAGAACTTTGTCGCCGTTTTGGCAAAGAAAAAGAATATTGTCGCAATATGGATGAAATGGAATGGGTTCGTAGCCTCTATGAAGATTGCCGGAAAGAGAATCAAGGTAAATTTGATATGCCGGCATTTGATGAGTTTTGGAAAAAAGGTTATGTGCTTTTCCCAGAAGGTAAACCTTGGGTTCGTCATGCTGATTTTAGGGAAGATCCGGAACTTCATGCACTGGGCACACCATCCGGCTTTATCGAAATTTACAGTAATAAAATTGCCTCTTTTGGTTATGAAGATTGTAAAGGGCATCCAATGTGGTTTGAAAAAGCAGAGCGTTCACACGGTGGGCCAAAATCAAATCAGTTTGCATTTTGGTTACAGTCTGCTCACCCGGATAAACGTTTACATTCACAGCTTTGCGAATCGAAAGATTTGCGTGAAACCTACAGTATTCAAGGACGTGAGCCACTCTTTATGAATCCACTGGATGCACAAAGACTCGGTATTCAACATGGGGATTTGGTTCGCGTTTTCAATGATCGTGGTCAGGCTTTAGTGGGGGCTTGCTTATCTGAAAACTTCCCAAGTGGTGTAGTTCGTTTGCAAGAAGGTGCATGGTATTCACCGGAAAGTGCAGAAATTGGAGCGATAGATACTTATGGTGACCCAAATACCATGACATTGGATATTGGTAGTTCAATGCTGGCTCAAGCGGTTTCAGCCAATACTTGCTTAGTGAATGTCGAAAAATTCCATGGAGAGGCGCCAAAACCGAATGGCTTCACCGGAGCAATTGAAAGTGCTTGATTTAAGCAAGGAAGAAAGACAATTTATTTATCAATGGTTCGGCTCACTACTCAGTAGTGAGCTGACCGATGAACAAATCGCCCATTACCAAGCGGGAGATTTTGACAGTCTTTTTCAGTTTTTAGCGGAATTAGGCTTTCATCGGCAAATTGATGAAATGAAAACCGCACTTCGTCCACAACCTCATTTGAGGCTAGAACTGGCGGCAGATTTTGCTCATTGTTTTTTATTGGAAGGGGCATTAAGTGCGATTCCTTATTTATCCGCTTATTTGGAAGGGAAAGCATTAGAGAATGCCTTGAAAGAAGTCGATGACTGGATGGAGCATTACCGTTTAACAGTTAATCGGTCGCATTATAATGAACCAAGCGATCATATCAGTATTCTTATAAGCATTTTAATCAAATTGATTGAAAGTCGCTCTTACCAAGATCAACAACAGTTTGCACAAAACGTATTATTAAGTTGGCTTCCTCAGTTTGCAGAAAAAACAAGAAAACCACAGCTAAAAACAAGGTTTTATCCTGTTTTAGTTGAATTGTTGGTTGACTTTCTCAAAAAGGATTTTCAAACAGGATAGATTAAACCCACTGGTAAAAGTTTCCTCACATTAAGATTTCAATGTGAGGGAGTTTTAACTCTCTCCCCCTTATTTTCCCCCTAGATACAATATATGTTCACCTATTACAAGCACAAAAAGACACTCGTAAGACGTTGTTTATATAAGGCTGTTAATTTGAGGCATTGTTCATTTTTTGATAGAATCCACTTTCTTTTTTGGGGAAACAGACTTTAATTTTTATTGAATGTTTCCGTCAAAATCCTACTTTTATGTGCTCTCTACAGAATGGTTCCAAGAGTTCTTTTTTGCCTTATGGCAATATTTTAATAAATCAGGTTTTTTTATTTTATTGACGTTATGTCTAAGGGGAAAAGTTTGCCTTTATCTCAATTTATGGAAAAGCGAACATCATTTAATCCTTTTGTGATTGGATTGACGCTATTTTTTGTTTTATTGTTGGTAGCGATGATTTTAATCGCACCGGAGCAGACTCAAGCATTATTAAATCAAGCGAAAGCTGGCATTTTTGCCAATTTTAGCTGGTTTTATATCTTAGCATTTTCAATTTTTTTAGGCTTTTTACTGATTTTATCAGTGAGTAGCTTGGGTAATATCAAACTGGGTAATGATGAGGAAGAACCGGAATTTGGTTTTCTTTCTTGGCTTTCCATGCTGTTTGCTGCCGGTATGGGGGTGGGATTAATGTTCTTTGGCGTGGCAGAACCTCTAACCCATTATCTTTCAGAGATAACAAGTGGATCTACCGAACATCGACAACAAGAGGCATTGTTACATACCTTATTCCATTGGGGAATTCATGCTTGGGCGGTCTATGGCACCATTGCCTTAGCTCTCGCTTATTTTGGTTTTCGTTATAAATTACCGCTAGCACTACGCTCTTGTTTTTATCCATTATTAAAAGATCGTATCAATGGAAAAATGGGGGATGCCATTGATATTATGGCATTACTTGCGACCTTATTCGGTATTATCACCACGCTCGGTTTTGGGGCTTCTCAGTTAGGAGCGGGTTTACACCAAATGGGCTGGGTGAGTGAAAATAGTTTTGGCTTACAAGTGATCGTCATTACTGTGGTGATGAGCTTGGCGGTCTTCTCCGCCATTTCAGGTGTGGGTAAAGGGGTAAAAATACTCAGTGAATTAAATTTAGGTCTTGCATTTTTATTGCTTCTCTTCGTATTGAGTGTTGGCCCTACGCTTTATTTGCTTTCTGCATTTAGCGACAACATTGGTACTTACCTTAGTAATTTGGTTCAACTGAGTTTCAAAACCTATGTCTATGAGCAAGAACACACAACTTGGTTTAGTAGTTGGACGGTGCTTTACTGGGCATGGTGGTGTTCATGGGCGCCCTTTGTTGGATTGTTTATTGCCCGTATTTCCAAAGGCCGTACTATCCGTGAATTTATTTTTGGTGTATTGGTTATTCCAAGTGTATTTGGCATCCTTTGGTTTACCGTATTTGGTAACACGGCGATTTGGTTAAATGAAGGGAAAGCGGCCGGCGCACTCGGACAAATGATTTCATCACCAGAAACCCTATTGTTTAAATTTTTGGATTATTTACCTCTATCTACTGTGAGTGGTTTGGTGAGCTTGATTATTATTTCCTTATTTTTTATCACTTCGGCAGATTCGGGAATTTATGTTCTAAACAATATCGCCTCTCGTGATAAAAGCCTTACCTCACCTAACTGGCAGACGGTGATGTGGGGGCTATTAATGTCGATAGTTGCGATAGTATTAATGCAATCGGGCGGTTTAGCCAATTTGCAGACAATGACATTAATGGTCGCCTTACCCTTTGCCGTGCTGATGTTAATTATGTGTTTTAGCCTATGGAAAGGATTAAATGCTGATAAAAAATACTTTGATACGAAAGTAAATCCAACCAGTATTTTCTGGACGGGTGATAAATGGAAAGAACGTTTGGAACAAATGATGAACCAAACACAGGAAAAAGATATTTTACGATTCTTAAAACACACTGCACTACCGGCAATGCGTGAATTACGTCAAGAGCTTATCGGCAAATATAATCTCAGCGTGCAAGTTATCACCTTGTTTGATCAAGAAGAACCTGCTGTAGAGTTAGTGATTCAAAAAGAATCGATGCGTGATTTTATGTATGGGATTAAATCAGTGGGGCGTGAAGTGTCTGAACAGCTCATCAATGATGAAAATCTACCGCATATTCAGCATAGCACTACTTACGAGCCTTACACCTATTTCTTTGACGGGCGTGTTGGTTACGATGTGCAATATATGGATCAAGACGAATTGATCGCCGATATGTTGAAACAATATGAACGCTATTTAAGCCTACTTGATGACGTAGGTCAGGAGTTAATGGCACACGAACAAACAGAATTGGCAGAATAATTTTTCACTTTTGTCAGTGCGGTCAAAAATATCGTTTTTTTTGGCCGCACTTTTTTGAATTGAAAATACTACGATGAAAATAAAAAGCACCTTTAACCCGAATGTGATTGGCGGAAGTTTATTATTGAGCCTTGCCATCATAGCCGCCATTTTGTTTGACACGCAGCAAGCCATTGAACATTTAAATGCCGCAAAAGATTTTATTTTTCGTCAATTTAGTTGGTTTTATATTTTACTGAGTGCATTTTTTCTCTTTTTCTTGCTTTTTTTAGCACTCGGGCGATATGGTGATATCAAATTAGGGGCAAATGAAGAAGAAGCAGAGTTTAGTTTGCCTTCATGGTTTGCTTTGTTGTTCACATCAGGCATTGGAATAGGTATTGTTTTCCTTGGTGTTGCAGAGCCACTTTCACATTTTCTATCGCCGATTGGCGAATATGAAGAGGTGCATTCCGCTTTATTTTTTAGTATTTTCCACTGGAGTCTTAATGCTTGGGCCATTTATGGTTTAATTGCATTAGCGATAGCTTATTTTGGCTTTCGATATAAATTGCCTTTGTCTTTACGAGCTTGTTTTTATCCTTTCTTGAAAGAAAAAATCAATGGGAAAGCCGGCGATCTCATTGATATACTCGGCATTTGTGCGACCTTATTTGGCGTGGTTGCAACGCTTGGGTACAGTGCGATTCGTTTAGCCTCTGCCTTTCATTCTATGCACCTAATGGGCGACTCACCTTATGCTGTTCCATTAATTTTATTGGGGGTGTTTATTATTGCCATTTTGATTTCACGACAAGGAATTGCTAATGGACTTCGTATTATGAGTGAAGTGAACCTTGGTGTGACGTTATCCTTTATGTTATTGGTGTTATTACTTGGACCGACCGTTTATTTGATCTCCGCCTTCACCGAAAATATTGGCACTTATCTCAGTGGATTAATCAGTGCTGGTTTTAAAACCTATGCTTACGATACAGAGAATTTAGATTGGTTTGTCAATTGGACCATTTTTTACTGGGCATGGTGGTTTTCTTGGGCCCCGGGTTTCGGTATTTTTATTGCCCGTATTTCTCGTGGCAGAACATTGCGGGAATTTATCTTCGGTGTATTAAGCGTCCCCAGTTTATTTTTTGTTTTATGGTTCACCGTTTTTGGGAATGGGGCGATTTGGGTAAACCAACATCAGGCTCAAGGTTCACTAGGAGAATCTATCAATGATATCGGCTCATTATTATTTGATTTTTTGAATTATTTACCTTATTCCATATTTACCAAATCATTAGCACTTTTTATTATTTCGTTGTTTTTTATTGTCACGATTAATTTTGGGATTTATACGCTAAACAACATCGCTATTAAAGATAAAAGTCAAATTTCCCCTCGTTGGCAATCAATTTTCTGGGGGGGCTTAATGTCGATTGTCACGCTTGTGCTTTATCTTTTTGGTGGCATTGAAGTGCTACAATCCAGTATGCTTTTTTTCTCCCTACCTTTTGCCTTATTAATGTTTATTATGGCATGGAGTTTATTAAAAGGATTACGGTTAGATCAGCTGTATTATGGAACAGAATCTTCTGAACTATGGACCGGTGAAAATTGGCGTGCCCGTTTAAAATCATTGCTCAAACAACCCAAACAAAAAGAAGCCATTTTACAGCTAAAAACGACCGCACTTTTAGCCATGCGTGAATTGCGTCAATTATTAATTGGCACTTATGATTTAACTGTCACATTACAGCAACAATTTAAAGAAGATCATAAAAAATTAATTTTTACCATTGGTAACCATTTATCAGAGGATTTTTATTATCAAATTGAAATAAAAGAACAATTAGACTCAGAAACTGACAAAATGCAACATACACTAATGGCGTCGCATACTAATACGGAAATCCCCTATAGCATCCAAACTTTGGAACAGGATGAACTTATTGCAGATATTCTTCAGCAATATGAAATCTATTTACAAGAAATCACTTTTATTAAAGAAGGATAATGACAAGAGGATTGAGTCGCTTTTCTCAAAAAGATTGTTGTGAAAAGCTAAAAAATTTTATCTAAAAGTCTTAAAACAGATTAATATTTCTCTTCAATTTAAAGTGATTTATTCATTGAGATTACCACGTAAATCAATACTCTTTTTAAAAAAATGTAACGGGATATTGATTTATGTTTTCATCAATTTTCAATAGATTAAAAGGGAAAAAACAGGATTCCCTTGAGGTTATTTCAAATTTAGAAAATCAAAATCTTTCAATGTCAAAAGTTGATAGTGATGGCTGGATAACGCCTTTCCTGTGTCAGAATTACTTGTACCGATTTACGCCAAAAATACTTAAATGTAATTTGGCAACAGGTTTCTATGACGTAGGATATGTATAACGAACCCTATAAAAAACCGATTAAACGGTATGCCGAAATGGTTCAATTGTTGCCCTCCTCGGAATCTCATCACCATAGTCATTTAGGGGAAATATTAGATCATGGATTGTAGGCCTATCAACATCATCGAGAAACAGCCCCATTTTCAAGATTATCTGAAACAAACGCAGAAGATGTTGAAAGAAAAAAGCGATGTGGAAATTCGTCCTGAGTTTTTAAGCAATCAAGGACATTTGCATTTTAGCCGGCCTGAGTATCAACAAAAAAGGGGCTTCTTTCTCTAAGAACATTTCATCATCTTTTCATGCATAACATAATATGCTACATGGAATATATTGCTTATAAAACCTGCTCTAAAGCGGGTTTTTTTGTTCTTTAGACTAGTGATTATTGAGGTATTTGGGTACAATCCACCCCGTTTTATTTTTTAACCATTTATAGCAGGAGAAATCAATGAACTTTCCCAAAATTGCTGAACAAGTGATCGAAAAACTGGGCGGTAAAAGTAATATTGCCACAGCGGCACATTGTGCAACACGTTTGCGTATCGTTTTAAACGATGAAAGCAAAGTGGATAAAGAGGGAATTGATAATATTGAGGGCGTGAAAGGACAGTTTTCTGTTGCCGGTCAATATCAAATTATCTTCGGTTCCGGTACGGTGAATAAAGTTCACGAACAATTAACCAAGCAACTGGGAATTGGGGATGTAAGCAAAGCCGAGGTGGCGGAGGCTGCTGCCGGTAACCAAGGTTTATTACAACGCTTGGTAAAAGGCTTGGCGGATATTTTCGTACCGATTATTCCGGCGATTGTAGCAGGCGGTTTGTTGATGGGTATTCATTCCATGCTCACTTCGGTTGGCTTCTTTTGGGAAGGTCATTCTGTTGTTAGTAAATACCCTGAAGTGTCCGATTTAGTGGATTTCATCAATACGATTGCCAATGCACCTTTTGTCTTTTTACCCGTCTTGCTCGGATTTTCCGCAACCCGTAAATTTGGAGGAAACCCATTCTTAGGGGCGGCTTTGGGGATGCTTTTAGTTCACCCTGCTTTGGCTGATGGCTGGAACTATGCGAAAACCTTAATGGAAGGCAATATTCAATATTGGAATGTATTCGGGCTTGAAATTGAGAAAGTCGGGTATCAAGGAACGGTGATCCCAACCATTATTTCTGCTTGGGTGTTAGCCACATTAGAAAAAAACTTCCGTAAATTTGTGCCTTCTTATTTAGATAATCTTATCACGCCGTTATGTTCGCTCTTTATTGCCGGTTTCTTGGCATTTACCGTGATCGGGCCGTTCGGTCGTGAGGCAGGTTCACTCATTTCAGCCGGTTTAACTTGGTTGTATGACACCCTTGGTTTTGTAGGCGGCGCGATTTTCGGGACATTCTATGCGCCGATTGTGATCACCGGTATGCACCAAACCTTTATTGCGGTAGAAACCCAATTATTAGCGGATGTGGCACACACCGGCGGAACCTTTATTTTCCCAATTGCGGCGATGTCGAACATTGCACAAGGGGCCGCTTGTTTAGGCGTGGCATTAGCATTGAAAGATCCAAAAGTGCGTGGTTTGGCCGTGCCTTCCGGGATTTCTGCGTTGTTAGGGATTACCGAGCCTGCCATGTTTGGTGTGAACCTACGTTATCGCCAAGCGTTCTTTGCGGCAATGATTGGTTCAGGTTTGGCAAGTGCGTTCATCGCATTCTTTAATGTTAAAGCCATTGCCTTAGGGGCGGCAGGTTTTTTAGGTGTGCCATCAATCAAACCGGATAGTCTTGCAATGTATAGCATTGGTATGGCTATTTCTTTTATTGTGGCATTTAGCCTATCTTTTGTGATGGTAAAACGTGCGAACCTAAAAGCTTAATTTCTAATAAAAAGTGCGGTCAGATCAAGATGAACCGCACTTTTTTTAATCTAATCGTTTTAAATAATTTATCCCTAGGTTTCTCATTTGTCTGATAATCCATTGCTGTTTTTTGCGTACCCAGGCACTGGGCTTGTTGACTTGGTAAATGATGGGGTTGGGTAAAACGGCGGCCAGCAATGCGGCTTCGGATTGAGTTAAATTTTTTGCAGATTTATTAAAGTAAAAACGGCTTGCCGCTTCCACACCAAAAATCCCTTCGCCAAATTCCGCAATATTGAGATAGACTTCTAAAATTCGCTTTTTAGACCAGCCGAGTTCCAATAACAGCGTGGCAGGCACTTCTAATCCTTTACGGAGCCAACTTTGTCCATGCCATAGCATTAAATTTTTAGCCGTTTGCTGAGAAATGGTCGAGCCGCCCCGAATTTGGCGTGTTGATTTTTCGTTATATTTAAAGGCTTTTTGGATAGCCGTGAAATCAAAACCAAAGTGAGAGGGGAATTTTTGATCTTCTGCGCTAATCACCGCAAGTTGCATATTGGGGGAAATTTTTTCAAGGCTGACCCAAGTGGATTTTGCCCGATAATGGAAATCGCCTTGAAGCCAATGTCCCACTTGTTGCTGAACCATATAAGAGGAAAAAGGCACGGGTACAAAGCGGAAAAAAAGGATAAAGGCAAAAATGGCGAAGAAAAATCGCAGTGCAATGGGTTGCCAATTTTTCTTCCACCATTTTAGGCTGAGTAACCGTAAAAGTGCGGTTAAAATTTGCTTAGTTTTTTTCAAGGCGATCAAGTTGTGCTTTTACCCATTCCATAAAATTCGGATCCATGGTTTTGATCATATTCGAGCCACGCGTAATGGTGGCAGCACTGGTATTCAGATTTTGTTGGATTTCACGCTGAGATAAATTTTTGTCTAATAGCTGGGAGACAATTTGTAACCGTAGTCCCACGGCATCACGTTCGTCTGCGGTGAGAAGTAAGGTTAATAAATCCTGTGCTTTGCCTTGTTCAAAAGCGGTTTGTAACATGGCAAGGAAAGCCTGCCATTGATCTAAATTGCGACTGATATACATGAGTATTATCCTATACTATTAAACTAGTGCGCTTAGTATAGCCGATCGAATTCTTCCTGGCTAAAGGTTTGTGGATTTTCTTTGTGTTGCAAGAGCTGGTAATAAAAATCATAAGCCAACACATTTTGTACATAACCACGGGTTTCAAAAAAAGGGATGGAGGCGATAAATTCATCCATCGTCAATTTTCCCCCCGCTCTTGCCAACCATTTTTCCACCCGACTTGCCCCGGCATTGTAAGCTGCTGCAATAAGGATCCGATTATTCGGATATTTCTCATTAAGCTCATTCAAATGTGCCGTACCAAGCAAAATATTATTCAATGGTTTGAACAAATCCCTTTCCGTTTGATAAGGCAATTGATTGTTATCGGCGGTGGCTTTGGCTGTGCTCGGTAAAAGTTGCATTAATCCTCGTGCGTTCGCAGAAGATTGTGCCATTGGATTCCAAGCGCTTTCTTGACGGGCAATTGCCATAGCAAAGGTTTTGGTTATGGCATGTTCCCTTTTTATGGAAGAGGGCATTAATGCCATATCAAAATAATCTTGATAAGCATTAGGTAAGCGTAGGGCGATGTGATCCCATGCTTTTGCCATAATCGAGCCGTCCACCCCTAAATCAAACCAGCCTTGTTGATTGGCATATTCGCTGAGTGCAATTTGCTGTGCTTGTTTTTCTGTATCAGGAAGATTGTCGAGTAAAAAACGCCAACGTTGTTTGGCCGCCCCAAAACGCTCCAATTGGCGAAGTTCGGCGATTTCCGCTAGCTCATGCTGATAGGACTTAATAAGGCTTTCATTGATGAGTGAGGGATTGCGTTCAACACGATAATCCGCACCACGATGTTGAGGATTGAGCATAGCTTGAGCTAACATCGGATAAAACCCACGTTCTTTGGAAAGTGCGGTTAATATTTCTTGTGTTTTTTGTTGATCGCTTTTGGCCCGCCAATAACGCCATTCTTGTTTTGCTTTTCCCTCTGGTGAAAGGGCATTGAGCCAAGGCATGAGATCGGTTTTTTGCCAAATTGCCATTCTCAAACGGCGCTCAATTAGATTATCGGCCTTTAACGTTAAGAGTTCAGCATCACGCCATTGTTGAAACTGGGAAGATGGGTTATCGAAAAAACGGTTGAGAAAAGCGATTTTCCAATCACGAAGTTGAGCCTCATTCAGTTGCCAATTTTTTGCCCATTGTAGATAAGGGGTAAAATCCGGATTTTCTTTATTTTCGGGTAGGGTGCGTAAATAACGGGAAAAGCCTTGTATGATCGCAAATTGATGTTGGATTTTCTCTTCATCCCTATCAGGCAAGGCTTCTGCAAAGGCATTGAAATTAGCCGGATTGTTGAGTAAATCTATGTAGCGTTGTAAATTGGCTAAAATGCTCGGATCTTCTTTTACATTATCGAGATGATCCAGTTCGCCTGCCAGCAAAGCCAAGCCTTTGGCATCATTTTGACTGAATAACTTTTCTGCTTTTTGATAAATTTTATCTGTGGTTCGCCCTCCTTTCGCATACCATTTTTGCCATAGCTCGGACTGTTGGGCAACTTCACCATGATTAAGCCAAAGGGCTTCAAAACGGTTCAAAATTTCCGCTTCTTGGGAGGGAGATGATGAGGATTGTTGAACAATCTGATATTCCCGATTTAATACTGCCAGTTGCATTTCTAAGCTTGCGGGGGGGAGTTTTTTGGCATAGTCCACCAATTGTTCGGCGCCACTGTTATTCAGTAGCGTCAGAATATGCTGTTCTAAACGGGAGCGGAAAAAATGTCGAGGATGTTGGGCAATATAATCCTCAATCTCTTTTTTTAATGCCATCACTTCTGTTAATGGTGTGTTTTGTGTCACCGAGTTGATTTGGCTGTCAAAATAGGTAAACCAAGCATCCGTTTGTAATGGATAACCCGCCAAAGCATGCAGTAATGATAAAAAGACAGAACGGTTTTCAAAAACACGCTGATTTTTTACCGCACTTTTCACTAAAGCCTCAAATTGCAAAAAGGTTGCCCGCTGTTCAAGGTGTTTTAATTCTTTTGCATGTTGGTTTGCTTGCCATTTCAACTGTTCTTCTACAAGATTAATGGTTGGTCTATTTTGGGGATTATTCCTATTAGTATTTGCGTTGATCGGAAGAGAAAGTGCGGTGAGAATGATGAAAGAAATGACAGTGCGTTTTTTCATTATTGTTCCTAATTTATGCTTTATTTTTTATCAAATCTCCCCTCGCCCCTCTTTGCTAAAGAGGGGGACTAATCTTAACCTTAAATAACGTTTATTTATAACAAAGTTAATCAAGTCCATTCACAATATAATCCCCTTTTTTAGAAAAGAGGGGCTAGGGGCGATTGGCAATAAGTTAACAAAAAAGCGAACCCTTAGATTCGCTTTTTTGTCGATAAGTTCCCTTAGAAGACTTTTTTAAAGGGTTTTACGATGACCTCACCATAAACCCCCGCTTCGACATAGGGATCTTGTGCAGCCCAATCTTTAGCGGCAGCGAGGCTGTCAAATTGGGCAATGACGGTTGAACCGGTAAAGCCGGCCTCTCCCGGGTTTTCATCATCAACTGCAGGGTTAGGACCGGCGGTCAGTAAGCGATCTTCTGCTTGTAACTGTTTTAAACGGGCCAAATGCTGTTCACGCACCGCAAGGCGTTTTTCAAGGGTGCCGGGAATATCTTGGGCAAAAATAACGTAATACATGGTTTTCTCCTTTAAATATTGTGAGTTTGTTGGTTTTCATATTCTTGAATAGAGGCGAGGGCTTTTTCCAGCTCCTCATTGTTTTCTCGTGGGATAGCACGGGATTTGCCTTGGTTATCCACCGCAACAAAGGTGAATACCGCATCGGTTACACAATAGCGTTCGCCAATAGGCTCACTGGCGACTTTTTTCACCCAGACTTCGACTTTAATCTGAATGGATGAACGGCCGATTTTTAAGCACTGACCGTAGCAACATACCACATCACCCACGGAAATGGGTTTGATGAAATTCATGCTTTCTACCGCTACGGTTACCACCCGTCCATGGGCAATTTCTTTGGCTAAAATCGCCCCCCCCATATCCATTTGCGACATAATCCAACCACCAAAAATATCGCCATTTGCATTGGTGTCCGACGGCATAGCAAGCGTGCGGAGCAAAAGTACGCCTTTTGATTGGCGTCCGTTTTTATCAATAAAATTTGAGGTCATGAGTTCCCCTTGTCTTTATGGTTGTTTTGTTCATCTTTGGGCAAATATTGATAAATATAAACCCCGGAAATAAGGGTGGCAATGAGTGTCATACCAATTAAACCGAAGGATTTAAAATCCACCCAGGCTTCTTCCGACATATTGTGGCTAATATAAATATTCACCAACATACAAATAATAAAGAAGATAGCCCAACCGAGGTTGAGGCGATTCCAAGCCTTTTCAGGCAGTTTAATTTCTTTACCCAATAATTTTTTGATTAAAGGTGTTTTGAACTGAAATTGGGCCACAAGCAATATCATGGCAAAAAGCGCATTCACAATGGTGACTTTCCATTGTAAATAACGCAATTCATTGAAATAGGCGGTTAAAAGGCCGAAAAAAACCACTGCGCCCGCCATGATTTTTTGTTGTTTTTCGATACCGCCATATTTCCATTTCAGAAGGAGCATTTGCACAAGGGTTGCTAGCACTAAAACGATGGCGGCATCACGCACACCGCTGAGTTTGTAGGTGATGAAAAATAGGATCAGCGGAATGAATTCAAGTAATTGTTTCATTTATGCCTCTTTCATAAACAAGCTGTAAAAACGATAAGTGACCACCTGCATGAAGATATTTAATGCGGCGGCGAAAATACTCACTAACACACTAAAAATGAGGTGATTGAAAATAGCGGAGAGCTGAAAAATTAAAATAGGGGTCACAAAGTAAACAAGTAAAGCATAAATCAATAAGGCGGTTTTTTGATGTTTTCCTTGTAACCAAATTTTTCTCAGGCTTTGCCCGATGTTATCTTGCGTCGTTAAATAGTGGGTGGTGGATAAATTTAAACGGATAAAAAATCCTATCCCGAGGATAATTGCCGCCAGTGAGATGATTGAGGGGGAGGTTTTCGTTAACACCGCTGCAAGGATTTCAAATAAACCCAGTAATATCGGCGTAATCGCAATTAAATCTAAAATAACCACCCCAAAAAATCGTGGCAGGGTGGCTTGAAAACTTTGGGCTAAAGTGCGGTGATTTTGTTGGCTGATTTGAGAGATCGTCATTAATCCCCAAGAGGCAATAAAGGTGGTCACTAATTGCGTGATTAAAAAAGAAAAGGTAATGCTTGAGGCATTTTCTTCCATAAATTGGGGAAGGGTATCGGCACTCACTCCGCCCTCTGTTGAAACGATTGAAGGGCTTAATAACACACTAAAAACTTGTACCATAAAGAGAATGGCGACAAATTGAAACATGATTTTTTTTTGATTACGGAAAAAATTCCAACTATCTTGTAAAACTTGTGTAAAGTTAATTTTCATTCGATTTTCTCTTGTTAAAAATGGCGCAATTATACCTTGTTTATAGGCCAGTGCCATTTATCTTATCTAAAAATTCTGTTTTTTGATATAAGACAAATTTGGCGATTTTAGGTTCTCAAAGAAAAGTGCGGTCATTGTGGATAAATAATTCTATTATTTTGTAAAAACTTGAACTAGATCACAGAATTACTACTTAATATGGAGTATATTACGAATCGCAAATAGCCATAGTCTTTTTATGGTTATCATTCAAATATCAGACTTAAGGAGTTCAATATGAAAAAAACAGCACTTGCGTTAGGTTTAACTGCTGCGTTATTCACAGGTATGGCCAATGCTCACCAAGCAGGCGATGTGATTTTGCGTGCCGGTGGAGTGTTTGTATCAGCAAATTCTGAATCAACAACAAAAACAGCAGTGCCAGTTAATTTAGAAGTGAGTGATAATGCGCAATTAGGTTTAACCGGTACTTATATGTTCACTGATAATATCGGTTTAGAATTATTAGCGGCAACCCCATTCTCACATAAAGTGAAAGCAAATGTACCAGGATTAAACACTTTAACAGGTGGTGCTGTTGGTGATAATTTAGGTGATGTAGTAAAAGTTAAACAGTTACCTCCAAGCCTCTATTTACAATATTATTTCTTGGATAAAGATGCAGGTTCTCGTCCATATCTTGGTGTGGGTTTAAACTACACACGTTTCTTTAATGCCAAATCAACAAATCCGTTAATTACTGATGTGAATGTGAAAAAACATTCTTTTGCACCGGTTGTGAATGCGGGTATTGATATTAAATTAACTGATAATGTTTATTTGAACACTGCAATGTGGTACACCCGCATTAAAACCACCGCGAAATTTAAAGTGCCGGCTGTAGAGTCATTGGCTAACTTACCAGCAGGTTACGAACACGAAGTGAAACTTAAATTGGATCCATTTGTGTTCTTCGCAGGTATTGCGTATCGTTTCTAATAACGAATCTTCCTCTGTTTAGCAAAAAGGCGATGATAATATCATCGCCTTTCTTTTACTCACAAGCATAACCTTGTTTGGGTAGAGGCTTTTCATCTAAATAGGCAATACCTTCTTTGAGGGTTAAACGATCTTCTACAAACCATTTAATGACCATCGGGTAAATACGATATTCTTGCTCTCTCGTGCGTAATTCAATGTCTTCTACATTGTCATCAGGGAAAATCGGCACTTTGGCTTGTAAAATAATCGCACCGCCATCCACTTCTTCATTGACAAAATGCACCGTTGTACCATGTTCTCGGTCACCTGCATCGAATGCACGCTGATAAGTGTTTAGCCCCGGGTATTTAGGTAATAAGGACGGATGAATATTAATAATTTTCCCATTAAAACGTTGGACGAAATCTGAGGTTAAAATTTTCATATAGCCGGCAAGCACGATCAGATCAACCCCCGCACTTTCTAAATAATCCCCAATGTGGTGATCCATTTCTTGATTGCTCATGAAATTTTGACGTAAAAAAACACCCGTAGGAATGACCGCACTTTTCGCCCGTTCAAGCCCAAAAGCCTCTGCTTTATTACTGACGACACAGGCTATTTGGGCTGGGATAAACCCTTTTTCGCAGGCATCGATGATCGCTTGGAGATTATTTCCTTGCCCTGAAATCAGAACAGCAATTTTTTTCATAAAGATCCTAAAAAGAGAGAAAAGAAAGGCGAATTTTCATTCGCCTGAACAGAAATTATTGAATGACAACCTGCGCTTCGCCATCAGTCGCTTGTTCAATATGCCCGATAAGCCACGCATTTTCACCGGCTTGTTTTAAAAGGGCTAATGCGGTTTCCACCTGATTTTGAGGAAGAGCAATGACCATACCTACACCACAGTTAAAGGTGCGATACATTTCATAAGTGGAAATATTACCTTGTTCCTGTAACCATTTGAAAATAGGCTGCCATTGCCAACTTTTTTCATCAATTACCGCTTTGGTATTTTTCGGCAATACTCGTGGAATATTTTCCCAAAAACCGCCACCGGTAAGGTGAGCAATGGCGTGCACATCCGTTTGTTTAATCAGAGATAAAACGGATTTCACATAAATTTTAGTGGGTGCAAGCACTTGTTCGCTTAGCGGTTTGCCGGCTAATTGTTCGGTTGCCGGATTCACACCTGACACCTCAATCACTTTACGGATTAAAGAATAACCATTTGAATGAGGACCACTTGAGCCTAGCGCAATTAACGCATCACCGCTACGCACTTGGCTGCCGTCAATGATGTCGGCTTTCTCGACGACACCGACACAAAAACCGGCTAAATCATAATCGCCTTCGTGATACATTCCCGGCATTTCGGCTGTTTCACCGCCGACCAAGGCACAGCCTGATTGTACACAACCTTCTGCAATGCCTTTCACCACATCGGCTGCCACATCGACTTCTAATTTTCCGGTGGCATAATAATCTAGGAAAAACAAGGGTTCGGCACCTTGTACGACTAAGTCATTGACGCACATTGCCACTAAATCGATGCCAATGGTGTCGTGTTTTTTCAAATCAATAGCTAAGCGTAATTTTGTTCCAACACCGTCAGTACCCGAAACCAAAATAGGCTCTTTATATTTGCTTGGAATAGCACATAATGCACCGAAGCCGCCCAAGCCCCCAATCACTTCCGGACGGGTCGTGCGTTTAACGTGAGGTTTGATTTGTTCGACAAGTTCATTGCCTGCATTAATATCAACGCCGGCATCTTTGTAGCTTAATGATGGTTTGCTCACAATGTTTTTCCCATAGTAATTAAATGAAAAATCGGCGTGGATTGTATCAGGTTAGGCAAACGTTTGCGATAGATTTTATAGGAAAAAAAGACCGCACTTTATAAAAGTAAAAGTGCGGTCTGATAGTAGAGGTTTTTTAACGATTGGCTAATTCAAAGATCATCGCTTCAGCTTGGCAACTAAAGGTAAAGCTTGCCTTTAATTGAGCCCCACCTTCAACAGGTGATATTTCGCTCACAATTTCACAAGGGTCACTTTCTGTTTTGCGTGCCTTTTCCGTTAAACGGGCGAGAGCTTGTTCTGCTTCTGTTTGGGTGGCATAAATTTGCTCAACATTAACAGTGCGGTCTGAGCCGTCAATAATAGCGCCCACATCGACACAGCTACAAGTTAATGATTCTTCTGCTTTGCATTTTACGCTCATAATTCATCCTTATTTTGAAATAAAATTGACCGTATTTTAGCATTTCAAATAAGATGGCTCCACTGGTCTGACCTCAATGTGAGAAAATAAAATCGATTTGCAGTAGATTAAATGTAGTTCTAGAATTCCGTGATTTATTTGAATAAATCACAAATAATAACCATAAATAACTAAAGGTTTTTCAATGAAAAAATTTAATCTATCTTTATTAGCAACTGTTATGTTGTTTGGAGTCAGCAGTGCACATGGTGCAGCATTTCAACTTGCAGAAGTATCCACTTCCGGTTTAGGTCGTGCTTATGCGGGGGAAGCTGCGATAGCAGATAATGCCTCAGTCGTGGCAACGAACCCGGCATTGATGAGTATGTTTAAAAGCAATCAGTTTTCCATTGGTGGCGTTTATGTGGATTCTAAAATCAACATGAGCGGCCCTGTCACCGTGACAGCTTTTGGGCGTACGATCGCACAAGGTTCTGCTTCTCAAAAAAGTGTTGTACCCGGTTCGCTTATTCCAAATATGTACTTTGTTTCACCGATTAACGATAAGTTTGCTGTGGGTGGGGGAATGAATGTCAATTTTGGTTTAAAAAGTGAATACAGCAATGACTATGATGCCGGTGTGTTCGGTGGTAAAACAGATTTGACGGCGATTAATCTTAATTTAAGCGGATCTTATCGTGTTAGCCAGGGGTTGAGTGCCGGTTTTGGGGTAAATGCGGTTTATGCAAAAGCTGAAATTCAGCGTCGTGCCGGTATTTTAAGCACGGCAGTGCAAAATGCCGCACCGTTAGTTCCGGGGTTAGTTGCTGCTGGGCGTATTTCACCAACCGCTGCTGCATCATTAGGGCGACTTCAAGGACTAGAGAAAGAAACCGTATTGACCCATTTGCAAGATAGAAGTGCTTGGGGCTTTGGGTGGAATGCGGGTTTGTTATATGAATTTAATGAACGCAACCGCATTGGTTTAGCCTACCATTCTAAAATCGATATTGATTTTAAAGATCGTAATGCGGTGAGTGCAACCCGAGCAATTAGGGGTGAAGAAGCCGGAGAAGGTGGCTTAACATTACATTTACCGGATTATTTAGAATTTTCAGGTTTCCACCAATTGACCGATCGTTTTGCGATGCATTATAGCTATAAATATACCCGTTGGAGCCGATTGAAATCATTACATGCCACCTATAACACAGGTGAAGTGGCTTTCCACAAAGATGAGAATTACCGGAGTAATTCCCGTATTGCGTTGGGTGCAACTTATGATGTGAATGATAAACTCACGGTTCGAGCCGGTATTGCTTATGATGAGGCGGCAGCAGAACGGATTTATGCCAGTGCGTCAATTCCTGATACGGATCGTACTTGGTACAGTGTGGGGGTAACCTATAAAGTCACCCCAAATTTCTCAATTGATGCTGGTTTTGCCCATTTACGGGGTAAAAAATTACGCTTTAGTGAAACACAAGATGTGCGTGGAATTGCAACAATCAAAGCAGATTACACCTCTGAAGCCACGGCAAACCTCTACGGTTTAAATTTAAATTATAGTTTCTAATCAGCAGAAAATTCTGCATAATAAAGCGTACTTCGGTACGCTTTTTTTATAGAAAATGAGGCTAAAAATGACCGCACTTTATTACACTTATTATTCTTCCCCGGTGGGAAAACTGTTGATCCTATCTGATGGTGAACAGATCACGCACATTGATTTTGAAAAAGAGCAGTTTGAGCCAAACCCAAAATGGCGGGAAGAAGATCATCTGCCTGTTTTTCAAAAAGTGCGGTTGGCATTTGATCGTTATTTTAACGGTGAGGCGGAAACATTTGTGGACATTCCTCTGAAAACAGAGGGAACGGCATTTCAGCAAGCCATTTGGCAGGCATTACGACAAATTGGCTACGGAGAAACCTCAAGCTATGGCGAATTAGCCAAAATGATAGGTAACCCGAAAGCGGTGCGAGCCGCAGGTGGGGCCGTGGGAAGTAACCCGATTAGTATTATCATTCCATGCCACCGTATTTTAGGCAAAGATAAAACCTTAACCGGTTTTGGTGGCGGACTTGCCGCAAAATGCTTTTTACTTCAATTAGAAAAAATTCCTTATATTGATAAAGGAACGGAAGACACGAAACCCCGTTTTTTCAAGAAATATCGTCAATGATCCCACAAACTTTAACGCAACTTCTTGAGCAGGCACAATCTATCGCCGGTTTAACCTTTGGTGAGCTTGCCGATACTTTGGGGATACCGGTTCCCCCAGATTTGAAACGTGATAAAGGCTGGGTAGGGATGCTTTTAGAACGGGCATTAGGTGCGAATGCGGGCAGTAAAGCGGAGCAAGATTTTGCCCATTTAGGCGTGGAGCTTAAAACCTTACCGATTAATGAACAAGGTTTCCCGTTGGAAACCACCTTTGTTAGCCTTGCACCTTTGATACAAAATTCCGGTGTGCAATGGGAGAATTCCCACGTTCGCCATAAATTATCTTGTGTGCTTTGGATACCCATTGAAGGAAGCCGACATATTGCTTTGCGTGATCGCCATATTGGTTCACCGATTTTATGGCAGCCCAGCCCGGAGCAAGAACGCCAATTAAAGCAGGATTGGGAAGAGTTAATGGACTATATCACTCTAGGTCGCCTAAATGAAATTACCGCCCGTATCGGGGAAGTGATGCAATTACGCCCCAAAGGCGCAAACAGTAAAGCCATCACGAAAGGCATTGGAAAACATGGCGAAGTGGTGGACACCTTACCCTTAGGTTTTTATTTGCGAAAAGAGTTTACGGCGGGAATATTGAAAGATTTTTTAGGTGGCTAATTTATATTGCGGGCAATGGTGATTATTTGTCCTGTTAAATCTAACAATATCAATGACATATCAACTTACGCCATGATCCCCCCCTCTTTTATAAAGAGGGGGGCAGGGGGGAGATTTAATAGAGAAATAGGGGGAGATTCAATAGGGGAAAGAGAGAAAATAAGACATTTCTACTATAACAGAAACTTAGCCTTAATCCTTTACGCCACCTGAGTAAAAAAGTCTTTCAGCCCGATTAACACATTATTCACCGCGACCGTTGCCAAAATTAATCCCATTACACGGCTGATAATTGCCGCACCTGAGTTCCCGATAAAATGCTGAATTCGGTTAGCAGCAAGCAATAAAATGTAGGTAATGAATAATACCGCCAACATAATTCCTGCAGTGATAAATTGTTCGGTGAAATTAAAACGGTGGTTATCGGTTAAAAGCACAATAGCCATCATTGCCCCCGGTGAGGCAATTGAAGGTACAGCGAGAGGGTAAACGGCAATTTCGGTCATATTGGCTCTCATTTTGATTTCTTGTTCCGGTTTACTTTCACCAAAGATCATGGTTAACGCAAAGAGGAACAACACCAATCCCCCGGCAATTTGGAACGCAGGGAGAGGCACTTGCATGGCTTCAAAGAGAATTTGTCCGCCGATTAAAAAGAAAAGGAGGATGCCGGCAGAAATAATCACCGCATTACGCGCAATTTTTCGGCGTTCCTCAAGGGAAAAACCAATGGTTTTAGAGAGATAAACAGGAATTGAACCAATAGGATCAATGACAGCCCAAAGTACAACAAACTGAACAACCAAAGAATCAAACATGCATTTCCCTTTATGTTAAAAAATAGAATTCGAAATTATTCTATCAGATTAAACGTATAAAGTGCGGTAAGTTTTGGCTATTTTTCGGCATCGTCAAAAACTTTGAAGAAACCGACCGCACTTTGTAATTGATTGCCATAAAAAATCAGTGGGATGCGCCCTCGTTGCCAAGGCGGCACACCTAATTCTTGCCAAATTTTCTTGATTTCCTCTCTTGGACGTTTTGGATGATGTTGGATTTTTCCCGAATAACCGAAGCGGATTTGAATGGGCAAGTCAGTAGGTGGCAAGGTGGAAGTATGCTGTTGCCAAGAAAAAATAAACTGTTGTAGGGTTCGTTTTAACGCCAGTTCACCCAAATTATCAGGAAGTAAAATCGAGGTATCCCGCATCTCAAGGCAAACATTCGTTAAATCCGCAAAATCGGAGGTGAGATACAAACAGGATTGATAACGGCGGACAATCTGTTTTCCTAAATGAAACTGTGGATTGGCGTCTTTTTTAGCGAAAACCACATCATTGAGGAGCTGTTCCAATTGGCGTTTGGTCGGTATTGCCCATTGATTGTGGGAAAACCACATTCTCAACAAGGCCCTCTGCTTTGCCGATGAATATTGACTGAAATGGTGAAGTTGAAATTCCGTTGGTATTTGGCAATGCTCAAGAAAGGTATCTTGTAAAAGTGCATGAATCAGCTGTTGCTGTTCAAAACAATGTTGTGCCGTGCGTTGAACCGTGCGATCAAAAGAAGCCCAACGTTCACGAAGTGTTGGCAGGATTTCATTGCGTAAAAAGTTGCGATCGTAACGGCTATCTTGGTTACTTTCATCCTCAACCCAAGTCAAATTTTCACTTTGTGCATACCGGGCTAATTGCTCTCGGGTAAAAGAAAGCAGGGGGCGAAAAATTTTCATACCCCATAATTCGCTTTGAGGTTGCATCGCCCCCAAACCTTGTAAACCACTTCCCCGTTTTAGGGCGAGAAAAAAGGTTTCCGTTTGATCGTTTAAATGGTGGGCGGTAACGAGAGTTTCATGAGGTTGAATATGTCGTAAAATGGCCTGATAACGTGCCTCACGCGCACCGGCTTCGATGCCATTTTTGCGGTCAATTTTTACCTTTTCAAGGATAAACGGAATGGCATATCGGTTGCACAAAGACTGACAATGTTCAGCCCAATTATCGGCATTGGGGCTTAGACCATGGTGAATATGAATTGCACGGAGATGAAAGTGCGGTTGAATTTGGCGGTGTTTTGCCAATAAGGCAAGCAGAACGGTAGAGTCCAAACCACCGCTCAATGCGATAAGATAGTGTTGAGCGTTAGTTTGTTTAAGTGATTGTTCAAAGGTTGAAAATAAATCCATTAGGCCATTTTTTCTGTTTTGTATTGCGGATTTGGTATGAGAGTTTATGTGCGCCCTATGGGGTTATGGTTTAAAAATAGGGTGTTTTAAAAGGTTTTCTCCGCCTACACTACCATGTCGTAAAATTGAAAAAGAGCGGTCATTTTCCGCTCTTTTTATCTATGCTAGCAATAACCATAAGACATTAAACGCTCATAACGGCGGTTTAATAATTCTTCTTGGTTTAATCCGTCAAGTTCGGCTAAATCTTCAGTTAAGCGCTTTTTCAAATTCTCTGCCATTAACGTATAATTGCGGTGTGCACCACCAAGCGGTTCCGGCACGATATTATCAATTAAATTGAGTTCTTTTAAACGTGCAGCGGTCAATCCCATCACTTCAGCAGCCGTTGAGGCTTTGTCTGCACTTTTCCACAAGATAGAAGCACAACCTTCCGGAGAAATCACAGAATAGGTGGAGTATTGCAACATATTCACTTTATCGCCTACGCCAATTGCCAAGGCGCCGCCTGAGCCGCCCTCACCGATAACCGTACAGATGACTGGCACGGATAATTGCGACATTTCACGCAAATTGCGGGCAATGGCTTCTGCTTGTCCCCGTTCTTCTGCCCCAATGCCCGGGTAAGCGCCGGGGGTATCGATAAAGGTGATAATCGGGAGTTTAAAACGCTCTGCCATTTCCATTAAACGTAGCGCTTTACGATACCCTTCCGGTGCAGGCATACCAAAGTTACGTTTCACTTTGTCTTTCACCGTACGGCCTTTTTGATGGCCAATCACCATGACTGGACGTCCGTCCAAACGGGCTAATCCGCCGACAATGGCTTTATCATCGGCAAAGGCACGATCGCCGGCAAGCTCTTCAAATTCAGTAAAAATATGTTCAATATAATCAAGGGTATAAGGACGGTTTGGGTGACGAGCCATTCGTGAAACTTGCCATGCATCAAGATTGGCAAAGGTTTTTTTGGTTAATTCATCACTTTTCTTTTGTAAGCGGGTAATTTCATCGGTTAAATCGACTTTATCGTCAGAGGCGGTGCGTAATGCTTCGATTTTTGCTTCCAACTCTGCAATAGGTAATTCAAAATCTAAATATTCTTGGGTCATTTTCTTATCCTAAAAACACCGTAAAAATCTACCGCACTTTATCAAGAATTAACAGGCGGCGCAAATAGTTTTCACTGGTTGGGGGAGGCTACAAACTCGTTCTTTTAAGTAACGATAAGGCAAATAAAAATGTCGAGCAAATGACAACAGAAGGGCCGACAGCAGTATCGTAAAATGCGGAAAGCATTAAGCCGCCTACCACCGAAAGAATACTGATGATAACCGAAAAGCCGACCATCGCTTCCGGTGTTTTGGCAAAACGGCGGGCGGTGGCGGCAGGAATAATTAAAAGCGAGGTGATGATTAATGCGCCGACAAATTTCATGCTCAATGCAATGGTTAATGCGGTTAAAATCATCACAATAAAACGCATTTTTTTGATGTTGATGCCTTCCACTTGGGCAAGTTCCGGTGAAACGGTGGTGGAAAGCAGGTCTTTCCAGAAATAGAATAAGGTTGATATGACAATCATGACACCGATACCGATATACACTAAATCTGAGTAATTAATCGCCAATAAATCGCCAAACAGATAGTTCATTAAATCCACCCGCACATTTTTGAGCAATCCAACGGTGACGACACCGAGAGATAAACAACTGTGTGCAATAATGCCTAATAGCGTATCAATGGAAAAAGGGGTGTGGTTTTCTAACCAAACCATTAAGAGCGCGATAATTAAAGTCAGCACAATAATCGCCAAGTAGGGATTGATTTGGAGAAAAAGACCTAAAGCCACACCAAGTAAGGCGGAATGGGAAAGGGTATCGCCAAAATAGGCCATTTTACGCCACACCACAAAAACCCCAAGTGGGGCAGTGATAAGCGATAATAAGACACCGGTTAACAACGCCGGAAAAAGAATTTCAAACATTCATTATCCTTAATTTTGACAATGGGTTGACGAGCCATTACAGTCGCACACATCGCCGTGTAAGTTATGGTGATGGTTGTGATGATGTGTATAAAATCCCACATTTTGAGAAAGCTGATTACCCCATAAACGAATAAAAGCCGGATCGTTTGAGAGCGTTTCCGGCGTACCGGCACAACAAATGTGTTGGTTAATACAAAGCACCTCGTGGCTGTCTGCCATCACAATATGTAAATCATGGGAAACCATCAACACCGCACAATTGAGTTTTTGTTGTGTTTGGCGGATAAGTTGATATAGCTCCGCTTGACCGGTGATATCCACCCCTTGGGTTGGCTCATCTAATACCAATAAATTTGGGCGGTTTAATATCGCTCGGGCTAGAAGCACCCGCTGCATCTCTCCGCCAGAGAGTTTTTGCATGGTATTTTGGCGTAAATGCGTAATGGAAAGTTGCTCAAGTGCGGTGGAAATTTCTTGTGTTTTTACCCCTTTTTTTAAGGCAAGAAAACGTTCTACGGTGAGCGGTAAACTGTGGTCTAAATGAATTTTTTGTGGCACATAACCAATGCGCACATCCTTACCGTAAATCACCTCACCTGAAGTAGGCTGTTGTAATTTAAGCAAGGTTTTTAATAGGGTTGATTTTCCGCCACCGTTAGGTCCGACAATAGTAATAATGGCGTTTGGATAAAGAGTTAAATTAATATTATTTAACGCCGTTTTTTGTTCAAACACCACATTGATATTTTTGAGTTCGATTAAGGGAGAGCGTGGATCACGTTGAATGGAGTGGATTTGCATAGCCCCAGTTTAATGCCTGTCAGTGCCAAATTTGGTGGCTAACCTTATCTTATTTTCATTGCTTTCTCAAGATATTCCGTTTTTATGCTGAATATTTAGCCATTCTTTTTATGGGTTTTAAGGTAGAATGAACCTCTTTTATAATTTGTAGTCTGAAAAGCGATATTGTTTTCATTAGGTAGCCCATTTTGCAACACGTTAAATTAGCCCGAGATAGAAGAAAAAGAAAATCCCGTATCAAAGCGGTGATTTTTTTTGTTTCATTGGCGTTAATTTTTAGCGGTATTATGTTGGGGTTAAAAGATAACGCAGAATTGGCGCCTTCTGTCCAAAGTGATCTTGAACCTGAAATGGTTGATGATGTGCAATATCAATCCCTCATACCGGAAGAAACGGTCAATCATACCACTTCACCTCAACACACAGAGGAAGACGCCACCTCTTATGATGACGAATTACAAGCCCAAGATGATGAAGTTGAGGAAGTGAAACCGGAGTTCGATGAGCTAGATGCCCTTCCTCAAAATGCACAAGATGCCCTAACCAGTTTACTGGATGCAGCGGACGAAGCGTTGCGGATTACCGATCAATTTAGCCATACTGTTGTGCGTGGTGATAAATTAAGTGATGTCTTAGGGCTTTCAGGTTTGGATGATGAAACGGCAAAATCACTCATTGCGGCTTATCCGGAATTAAAAAATCTGCGGGCAGGGCAACAATTCTACTGGATTTTAGATAAAAACGATCAACTAGAATACTTAAATTGGCTCGTTTCCGAAAAAGAGGAACGAATCTATGAACGTATTGCAGAGGGCAAATTTAAACGCCAAATTCTAGAAAAACAAAGTGTTTGGAAAAAAGAAGTCTTGAAAGGTCAGGTCAAGGGTTCATTTGCAACGAGTTTACGGGCATTGGGGTTAGACTCCCGTCAGATCTCACAACTAAGCTCTGCCTTACAGTGGCAAGTGAGCTTACAAAAACTCAAAAAAGGCACGCAGTTTGCCGTGTTGGTTTCACGGGAATATTTAGGGGATAAATTAACCGGTCAAGGCAATGTGGAAGGTATTCACATTATTGCTGAGGGGAAAAGTTATTATGCTATTCAAGCCTCAAATGGCCGTTATTATAACCAACAAGGTGAAACCTTAGGCAAAGGTTTTGCTCGTTATCCATTGCAACGTCAGGCCCGAATTTCCTCGCCGTTTAATCCAGGTCGCCGCCACCCGGTGACCGGTCGGGTTCGTCCGCATAAAGGGGTCGATTTCTCTGTTCCAACAGGTACACCGATCATTGCACCGGCAGACGGATTGGTTGAAAAAGTGGCTTACCAAGCCGGAGGGGCAGGGCGTTATGTGGTGTTACGCCATGGTCGTGAATATCAAACCGTTTATATGCATTTAAGCCGTCCATTGGTGCGGGCAGGGCAAACGGTGAAAAAAGGTGAACGCATCGCCCTTTCCGGTAATACCGGTATTTCCACCGGGCCACATTTACATTATGAATTCCATATTAATGGCAGAGCGGTTAATCCGCTTACTGTGAAATTACCGGGAAGTAGCAGCGGCATGGCAACAGCAGAGCGCAAACAATTCCTCATCAGCTCAAAAGAAGCGATACGGATGTTAAAACTATAATTCAGCTCAAAGTGCGGTTGATTTTCACCGCACTTTTGGCTTTTCTGTAAAACAATCTTTACACCTTTTTGTAAACCCCTTATTATAGCGATACTTTCAATTCATTTTAGCCACGCTCGATGACTTTCAAATTTGATCCTCAACATCCTTTTAGTTGCTTTGTCAGCCAAAGCGAAACCATGAAAAGTGCGGTAGAAAATGCACAGCGTTTTGCCATGTTTGATGTGCCTTTATTGATCCAAGGTGAAACAGGAACGGGAAAAGATTTATTGGCAAAAGCCTGCCATTTTCAAAGTTTACGCCGAGATAAAAAATTTATTGCGGTCAATTGTGCTGGCTTGCCTGATGAAGATGCCGAAAGCGAAATGTTTGGGCGAAAAGTGGGGGAAAGTGAAACCATCGGTTTTTTTGAATATGCTAATGAAGGCACGGTATTGTTGGATGGTATTGCTGAATTATCACTTAATCTTCAAGCAAAATTGCTGCGTTTTTTAACAGATGGTTCGTTTCGCCGAGTGGGCGAAGAGAAAGAGCATTATGCCAATGTACGGGTGATTTGTACCTCACAAGTGCCACTTAATCGGTTGGTTGAGCAGGGCAAGGTGAGAGCGGATTTATTTCATCGCCTCAATGTATTGACAATTAATGTGCCGCCATTGCGTAAACGGCTTGAGGATATTCCTTCTCTTGTACAAGGTTTTTTGCAAGAAATTAGCGATCAACTCAATATTCCATTGCCAACCTTTGAGCCTGATTTTCTCACTTATTTAGCCCAATATGATTGGCAGGGCAATGTCCGAGAACTCTATAATACGCTCTATCGAGCCTGTTCATTATCAGAAAAAAATCATTTAACGATTGCCAGTTTAGATTTGACAATGCCACAAAGTGCGGTCATTTCTATCAATGAATTTGAACATCAAACCCTCGAAGAGATTATCGGACAATACGAAGAAAAAGTACTGCGTACCTTTTATAAAGCGTTCCCCAGCACAAGAAAACTGGCACAACGTTTGGGTCTTTCCCATACCGCCATTGCCAATAAATTAAAGCAGTATGGGATTGGTAAATAACGGTCAGCGTTAGTGAAACAGTTTATCCCAAAATTGCTTGATAAATATCCTTTCAGGTATTAATTCATCATTGGACACCACGGCATTTTTACCGAGCAAATTGAGGTGATGAATTTTATTGCGTAAATCCACATAGCACTGTTTGAGTTGGGTGGCATCCGATTGATGAATAATGCCCGCTTTTGCCATAGATTCAAAAATTCTCACATTGTCCGACCATTTGGTTAATGTAGGGTTTTGTGGGGCATAAGCCAACATTAAATATTGGGCAATAAATTCAATATCCGTGATGCCGCCACGATCGGTTTTAATGTTAAATTCATTGTCTTGAGAATGGGATAAGTGGGTAAACATTTTCTCACGCATGGCTGACACTTCTTGTTTTAGCGTAGCACCGTCTCTTGGGGTGGAAAGAACCCGTTGACGAATGATTTCAAATTTTTCCCGCAAGGAGGTTTCACCAAAAACTGGGCGGGCCCGCACTAACGCTTGCTTTTCCCAAGTCCAAGCTTCATTTAATTGATAATTTTCAAAGGCGGAGAGGGAACAACCCAGTAAACCGGCTTCACCGGAGGGGCGTAATCGCATATCAATGTCATAAAGTACCCCCGCACTGGTATTTAAGCTAAAAATGCTCACAATTTTTTGGGCAAGTTTGAGGTAAAACTGATTATTATCGATGATTTTTCTTCCGCCTGCCGTTTGACCTTCCACTGCCTCATAAAGAAAAACCAAATCGAGATCGGATTTGTAACCCAATTCGATCCCTCCGAGCTTTCCATAGCCCACCACCAAGAAGTTTTTTTCACCATGTTGTAAATGTTGAGGCACACCAAAGCGGGCAGAAACCTGTTTCCACGCCAAATTCACCACGGATTGAATGATGGCTTCTGCCAAATAGGTGAGATGATCACTGACTTTCATCACCGGCAATGCGCCTAAAATATCCGCAGCCGCCACCCTCAACAACGTGGCTTGTTTAAATTGGCGTAGGGCATTGATAAATTGCTCTTCATCATCTTGGGGTAAGCGCAATAAATATTGTTGAAGTTCATCAGCATATTGGGTGAAGGGGAGGGGATGACGCAAACTTTCCGTGTTAAGAAGCTCATCAAGCAAAATCGGATGCTGTGCAAGTTGATCGGCAATCAGCTGAGATTGGGCACTCAGTTCGATCACTTGACGTAAGGCCTGAGGATTTTCAAGTAACAGCTCTAAATAGGTGGTTCGGCTGGAAATTTTCTCAATGAGATGCAAAATTCGTGGTAATAATGTGCGGTAGTTTTCTTGTTTAAAAATCAGTGAAAACACCGTTGGCATTAATTGTGCCAGCACTTCCCGACCACGGTTTCCAATCACTCGGCGATGTAAATTTTCCTTAAATTGCCCGAGTTTGTTTAATATTTCATCAATATCTTCGGGCAGAATGTCGCTTTCTTGTAGCATTTGCGCTATATCATCAAAATCCGCTTCTAAAAAATCCAGCCATTGGTTTTCTTTTTCCCTGTTTTCCTCAGTTTCTTCACCAATAAGTTGATTGAACACCGCCCGCACTTTTTCCTGCATCTGTTGTAAAGTGCGGTGAAAATCTTGCCAGTTTTTTATTATATAGTGGCGTTCAATCTGCTGATTTTGCTCATCTAAGCAAATGAAATGCCGACAGGCCTCAATTAATCGCCATTGGTCTATTTCATGGGAGGGCAGGGTTTGGGTTTGTTGATCATTGATAGCTTGTAGAATATTTTCGACCCGGCGTAAGAAAAGATAACTTTCCCGCAAATGCTGATATTGCGTTGGGGTAATAAGCCCCAATTGGGTAATTTTAGGCAGAATATGAAGCAACCCCTGCTGTTGCAAGGCAATTTCCCGTCCCCCACGAATTAATTGAAAAACTTGGGCGATAAATTCGACTTCACGGATCCCGCCTGCGCCCAGTTTGATATTTTCTTTCAACCCACGGCGGCGAACTTCCCGTTCAATTTTTCCTTTCATCTCCCGTAATGATTGAATTACGCTGAAATCAATATAACGGCGGTAAACAAAAGGGCGGAGCATTTTTTCCAAATAGGCGATATTCGGGTCATCACTTTGCGCGCCCAAAATACGCCCTTTAATCATGGCATAGCGTTCCCAATCCCGTCCTTGGTCTTGATAGTATTGCTCCATGGCGGCAAAACTTAGGGCTAACGCCCCGTTTTCACCAAAAGGGCGTAGGCGCATATCCACACGATAAACAAAACCATCTACGGTGAAATCATCTAAGGCACTGATTAAGCGTTGCCCTAGGCGAGTGAAAAATTTGGCGTTATCTACCGGTTTTCTAGCCCGGCTTCCTTCGATATTCGTTTCTCCTTGAGTGGGATAAGTAAAGATTAAATCAATATCGGAAGAAAAATTAAGCTCAAACCCGCCGAGTTTTCCCATACCTAAAATATAAAGTGGTTGGGCTTTGCCTTGTTCGTCCAACGGTGTGCCCATTTCCTCACAGGCTTGGCGATAAAGCCAATCCCGAGCAGCAATAATAAGGTTTTCAGCCAACTGTGAAAGACGGATAAAAATCTCTTCAACCGTGGCAAGGTTGAGGCTTTGGCAAAAACTGAGTTTTGCCATTTCCATATTGCGGAAAATGCGTAAGGTCTTATAAAACGCCGCTTCATCGGAAATATTCGCCAGTTGATTGTTTAAACGTGCCGAATATTGTTCGCACTCTGCAAAAGTCGGGCTTTTTTCCCACCATTGTGCCAATAAGTGCGGTTGTTTTTGCAGCACTTTTTCTACAAACTCCGACATCGCCACAGCATAGCCTAATCGCCCAATTGGGTGGCTTTTTTCTTGTTGATATTGCTGAATTTGTTGGGTGATGACATGGATATCCGTTTCAGGAAAAGATTGGCACAAAATCGAACCAAGTGCGGTAAGTTTTTGTTCTATAAGCGAGGAAAGTGCGGTCATTTTTGCTAACTCTTTATCTGTGCTTCGATTTGGCGTAACACCGTTTCTTTGGCTTGGGTAGGATTGAGACTATCTAACCATTGAACCGGTGTTTTCCAGCCCCGTAACCAAGTGATTTGGCGTTTGGCGAGTTGGCGGGTGGCGCAAATACCACGAAATACCATTTCATCGTGGTTATATTTGCCTTGCAAATAGTCCCACATTTGGCGATAGCCCACGCAACGGATGGAAGGTAAATCTGCTGTGAGATCACCTCGTGCATAGAGTTTTTCCACTTCTTGTTGAAAACCCAATTCAATCATTTTATGAAAACGTTGTTCGATACGGTGATGTAATATATGGCGATCTTCAGGGGCAATGGCAAATTGCATGATCTCATAGGGTAGAGTTTCGCCCTTTTGTTCAGTCAACTCAGTGAGGGATTTTCCCGTAATATAGAAAACTTCTAAGGCTCGATTGATGCGTTGACTATCATTAGGATTGATGCGTTGTGCAGCAATCGGATCAATTTTTGCCAGTTCATGGTGCAACATCACCCAACCTTGCTGTGAAGCTTTTTGTTCAATCTCGGCACGGATTGCTTCATCTGCTGAGGGTAAAGGGGATAACCCTTCAAGTAGGGCTTTGTAGTAGAGCATAGTGCCACCCACAAGCAGAGGGATTTTGCCCTTTGAGGTAATGTCTGCCATTTCCTGTAAGGCATCTTCACGAAAATTCATGGCGGAATAGCTTTCCGCCGGATCTAAAATATCAATGAGGCGGTGGGGAGCTAAAGCCAATTCTTCTTTAGAGGGTTTTGCCGTGCCAATGTCCATTCCTTTATAAATTAAGGCGGAATCCACGCTAATGACTTCCACCGGCAACTGTTGACGCAGTTGAATGGCTAAATCTGTTTTACCGGAGGCGGTGGGCCCCATTAAAAAAATTGCAGTTGGTTTCATTTAGAGTTCGTCTAATAAAGGTTGCCAATTTATCGGCTTGAGTAATGGGTTAAATTCATCCCGATTGTCGTTATTGAGCAAGCGTTCCACATCGCTTAATAATTTAACCGCATCGGCAAATACGGTGAAGATTTTACTTTCTAATTGTGTGCAAAGTGCGGTCAAAAATGGGGTTGAATTTTCAGTTTCGTTGAGTAATCCCATCACGCATTTTTGTAAGTTTTGTGTGCGTAATATGAGCGGTACTCGATTGAGGGTTAGGCGTAGTTGCGCTTTGTTGCCGATAAATTCAAAACCAACTTGTGCAAAATCTTCTGCTTTTTTTTCCCATTCGTTAAATTGCTTTTCCGTTAGACGAAATACGATAGGGATCAACAAAGGTTGTTGTTCAATTTGGGATTGCTGTAAAGCCAGTTTCCATTGCAAATGTTGTAATTTTTCCAAAGAAAGTAAAAAATAATCTTGGTTTTGTTGGAGCAACAATGCACGGTTTTCTATGAGCGATAAGGCACGCAAATGTGACGGATTGTCGCTCATCTCTGTTGGCACAATGATTGATGGCGGGGTAGGTTTTGTCGTTTTTTCATCATGTTGTGGCGCACCCAATAGTTCGCCATAGAGTTTCTGCTCGGTTTTGCTCGGCTGTTCGGCACGATAATTTCCCCGATAATCACGATATCCTGGGTGTGATGAAGGGATATTGTGGGCAGAAAAGTGCGGTAGATTTTGTACCGATTTTGGCGCATCTTTTTCCATGGAAAAATTCGCTGCGAACATATTTTGCCCGGCTGCTGCACGATTGGGCTTAGGAGAGTAATCCTTGTGATAAGTCGCAGCAGGCTCACGCACCGCATTTTCTGAGCGATTTTCAACCGCTCTTTCTTTCGGGTAGACAAGTGGAATCGCCTGTTGGCTCTCCAATGCGTGGCTTACCCCTTCATAAATGAAATCATGAATAAGGCGTTGTTGATGAAAACGTACCTCGTGTTTGGTGGGGTGTACGTTCACATCCACCTCATGAGGATTGAGATCAATAAACAGCACAAAAGCCGGGTAGTTTTCGTTAGGTAAATGCGCTGCATAGGCTTGGCGAATGGCATGAGTAATGACTTTATCACGCACCATTCGTCCATTGATATAGCAATAACTCAGATCATTTTGTGTGCGGCTAAAGTTGGGGGTAGCAATCCAGCCGGAAAGGTGGAGATCATTGTGTTTCCAATCAATACGCAGTGCATGTTTGACAAATTCTTCCCCGCAAATGGCCGCCACCCGTTTGAGTTGTTGGGAAAGCTCGACAGCCGGACGATATTGACGAACCACTTTGCCATTGTGGGTGAGGGTGAACGCGATATTAAATTTTGCCAGTGCAATGCGGCGAATGACTTCATCAATATGGGCAAATTCGGTTTTATCGGTTCGCAAAAATTTACGGCGGGCCGGGGTGTTGAAAAACAAATTTGCCACTTCCACTGTGGTGCCAACCGGGTGAGAGGCCGGCGTGATGGTCGTTTCCATATCACGCCCTTGGGCATACACTTGCCATGCTTCGTTTTGTTCAGCCGTGCGTGAGGTGAGGGTTAAACGGGAAACGGAACTGATACTCGCCAAAGCTTCGCCACGAAAGCCTAAACTTAAAATCGTTTCGAGATCTTCTAAATCGGCAATTTTACTGGTGGCATGACGGGCAAGAGCGAGGCTTAATTCTGCTTTCGGGATACCGCTGCCATTGTCACGGATACGGATAAGCGTTGCACCGCCATTTTCAATATCCACTTGGATTTTATTCGCACCGGCATCCAAGCTATTTTCAACCAATTCTTTCACCACCGAAGCAGGCCGTTCCACCACTTCACCGGCGGCAATTTGGTTGGCAAGTTGGGGGGAAAGAATTTTAATCGCCATTATTTTTCCTTTAATTTAATTTTTTGACCGGTCACGACTTTACCGTTTTTTAATGTCGGGTTGAGTTTTAAAATTTGGTTTACCGGAATATTATACTCCCGTGAAACCGCATAAATTGTCTGATCCTTTTGGATAGTGTGATAGCGAGGAATATCCGCTTTTTTTCCATCCGTTTTACTGTTTTTCTTCTCCGCTTTTTTATCGGTTTTTTTATTGTCTTTTTTCTCTGCTGATTTTGTTGTTTTTTCCGTTTTTGGGGCTTCCGCTATTTTTTGATTTTTACCGTTATCCGGAATTTTAATCGTTTCACCTATCCAGAGTTCTTTACGTTTTAATTTATTAAGGGCAATAATATCCGCTACTTTGACCTCGTATTTATTGGCAAGGCTGCCAATACTTTCGCCATTTTTCACTTTATGACGAATACCGCTGTCTTTAATTTCCCCTTTCGGGGATAAAGTGCGGTCGGTTTTTTCCGTATTTTTTTCTTGTGCTTTTTTATCGCTAGAGGCGGTTTCTTCCGATTTTTTCTGTTTCCCATTATCCGGAATTTTAATGGTTTCACCCACCCAGAGTTCTTTTCGTTTCAAATTATTGAGTGCCACAATATCGGTGACTTTCACGTCATATTTATTGGCAAGACTACCTAAACTTTCGCCATTTTTTACTTTATGGCGAATTAAGCTGTCTTTAATTTCCCCTTTTGAGGATAAAGTGCGGTTGGTTTTGTTGCTGTTTTCTTTATCGTTCTCTTCAAACGCCACAATAGATTTCAAATTACCGTTACGATAAGCCACAAGGCCCTCATAAATCATATAAGCGATACGGCGTCGATAGGCTGGGGAATTGAGTTTTTGTTCTTCTTCGGCATTGGAAAGAAAACCCGTTTCCACTAAAACAGAAGGAATATCCGGTGAACGCAACACACCGAGGCTGGCATGTTGTGGCGTGTTGCGACTTAATGTCGTAATTTTAGAAAAGCGGCGCAAAATATTTCTGCCGATTTCATAACCGGTACGTTGGCTATGGCCAAATTGCAGATCAAGCACCGTTTGATCTAAATATTTGTCGTTATTGTGAGAGAGAACCTTTCCCGCCCCGCCTAATAATTCAGAGCGTTTTTCATCATCTTCCAACCATTGCCCCATTTCATCATTGGCCCGGCGGTTTGAAAGCACCCAAACCGATGCCCCCCGTTGGCTTGGGTTGAGTGATGAGTCGGCATGAATGGAAACCAAATAATTGGCTTTAAATTTACGGGCGATTTCCGAACGTTCCGGCACGGAAATATAATAATCCCCGTTGCGGGTGAGAACGCCACGGAAATTAGGATCTTTATCTAATAAGGCTTTGAGTTCACGGGCAATAGAAAGGGTGACATTTTTTTCGTAAATACCAAGATTACGCCCGATAGCACCGGGGTCTTTCCCGCCATGACCGGGATCAATAGCGATGGTCCATGGTGCCGCCAAAAGGGGAGATGAAAAAACGGAGAGTATTATTCCTAAAAAAAATAAAAATTTTGTTTTCATGGTAAAACAGATAAAAAATTAACGTTGTTGAAGAATTTGCTCACCTAAATCATTTTGGGCGATTAATGTGATGTTTCTTGCATCATCATAATAATCAATATTGACCAATAAATCAGCCGGCGGAAGAATACCCGCCCCTTTTTCAGCCCACTCAATCAGGCAAATCGCCTCTTTGGCAAAATAATCCCGAATGCCCATAAATTCCAATTCTTCCGGGTCGGCAAGACGATACAAATCAAAATGATAAATCATTTTCCCGGTAATATTGTATTCTTCCACAAGGGTGTAAGTAGGGCTTTTTACCTTACCTTGAAAACCTAAACCTTGCACCATACCTCGTGTGAGTGTGGTTTTGCCCGCACCTAAATCACCGTTTAAATATAATATAACGGCACGTTTGGCATGACAGCCTAAAATGGTTTCGGCCAATTTTTTGCCAAAACGCAACATTGTGGCTTCATCAGGAATATACTGGGTTAACGCATTCATGGATTGATGATTATCGAAGTCAAAAACAGGCTGAAATTCTACCGCACTTTTGTGTTTTTCGCTAAGGGGATTTTCCTGCTATTAGTGCTTATTTGATAAAAAATGTTCAGCGTTTTCTCAACAAAAAATCCATCGCCTTTCGGCAATGGATTGGAATTTGGAGCGGGAAACGAGGCTCGAACTCGCGACCCCAACCTTGGCAAGGTTGTGCTCTACCAACTGAGCTATTCCCGCAGAGAATGTAGGATTGGAGCGGGAAACGAGGCTCGAACTCGCGACCCCGACCTTGGCAAGGTCGTGCTCTACCAACTGAGCTATTCCCGCAGTTCACTTAAGTGAATGGGGAGGCATTATACGAATATTTTGATCCCTTGCAAGGGCAAATTGATCAAAATGCGTTGCCTGATTAAGTTTTCATCAATCTAATTGAATGAAATGATCTCGATAATAGGCAAGTTCTTTGATGGATTCACGAATATCATCTAGTGCTAAATGGGTATTTGCTTTTTTGAAACCTTCTAAAATTTCAGGTTTCCATCGTGCTGCCAGCTCTTTTAAGGTGCTGACATCTAAATGACGGTAATGGAAATAATCAGCCAATTCCGGCATATATTGATAAAGAAAGCGTTTGTCCTGAGCGATACTGTTACCACAAATCGGCGATGCCCCTTTGGGCACCCAGCGTTTTAAAAAATCCAAAGTTTGTAATTCGGCGGCCCGTTCGGTGAGTTTGCTGCCTTTTACCCGATCCACTAAACCGTTTTCTGTGTGGGTTTTGACACACCATTCTGACATTTTTCCTAATAATTCATCGCTTTGATGAATGGCAAGCACAGGGCCTTCAGCCAGAATATTTAAGTTTTTATCGGTGACAATGGTGGCGATTTCAATAATGCGTTCTTTTTCTGGATCAAGCCCTGTCATTTCCAGATCAATCCAAATCAGATTTTGTTTATCTAATGGCATAATATAAGGTATCCTATGTAAAAATTTTTTCCATTCTATCAAAATCACAATAAAAAACGACCGCACTTTTATGGCTAAACGAAAACTGACCCGAAACCAAGCCCGCCGAATTGAATCCAACCATGCCCGCACTTTGCATCGTCATCATAAAAAAGACATTGAATGGCAAGATGACATGTTAGGGGAGTCGCAAGAAGGGATTGTGGTGACCCGTTATTCCGTGCATGCGGATGTGGAGAATACACAAGGGGAAATTTGCCGTTGTAATTTACGCCGTACTCTTTCAAGTTTGGTGGTGGGCGATCGCGTGATTTGGCGAAAAGGCAACGAGCAATTACAAGGTGTCAGTGGGGTAATTGAAGCCATTCAACCAAGAAAAAATGAACTGAGCCGGCCGGATTATTATGATGGTTTGAAACCCATTGCAGCAAACATTGATCGCATTATTATCGTTTCCGCTGTTTTACCCGCCCTTTCTCTCAACATTATTGATCGCTATCTTGTGGTGTGTGAAAACGCAGGGATTGACCCTGTTATTGTGGTGAATAAAGCAGATCTCTTGACCTCGGCACAAGAAAAAGAGGTTGAGGAACAGTTAAAAATTTATCGTGATATTGGCTATCAAACCCTTATGGTTTCCGCTCAAAATGGAAAAAATATGGAAAAATTGACTGCACTTTTCCGTGAAGGAACATCCATTTTTGTTGGGCAATCCGGTGTGGGGAAATCAAGCCTGATTAATCATATTTTCCCAACAGTGAAGGCACAAGTAGGGGAGGTGAGTGAAACTTCGGGATTAGGTCAGCATACGACCACATCCTCACGTCTTTATCACTTGCCTCAAGGTGGGAGCTTAATTGATTCACCGGGGATTCGGGAATTTGGCTTATGGCATTTAGATAAAGATCAGATAACCAAAGGATACCGAGAGTTTCAATATGTGTTAGGAACCTGTAAATTCCGTGATTGCCAACATTTACAGGATCCCGGTTGTGCGTTGCGGGAAGCGGTTGATCGTGGTCTAATTTCTTCGGTTCGTTATGAAAACTATCATAAATTGATTGCAAGTTTAGAAGAAACCAAATCCCAACGGCATTTTTCAACCGTTTAAATTAAAATGAAAAAATCCGTGATTTTTTTATGATGTAACTCAAGTTTTTTTGCCTTTTTCCTTGATTATTTAGCCTTTAACAAGGATACTATCCCCGCTTGAAAGACAGGTTTTAAATTAAACAATTACGAAAATAGAGGTAACATTATGTTTTCAAAAGACGTAGAAATCACCGCCCCTAATGGTTTACACACTCGTCCGGCAGCACAATTTGTCAAAGAGGCGAAAGCTTTCGCTTCTGATATTACTGTGACATCTGCAGGGAAAAGTGCGAGTGCGAAAAGCTTGTTTAAATTACAAACTTTAGGTTTAACACAAGGAACTGTCATTACTATCTCAGCGGAAGGAGAAGACGAACAACAAGCTGTTGAGCATTTAGTGGCGTTAATTCCAACGTTAGAATAATTTTGAGCATAGCCATAAAATCCGTTTTAAATTTACTTAGGTAAATGCAGGGTTTTGTGGCTATTTTTTGTTTAACTCCTATTAAAATTTCGGAAGGTAAACATGATTTCAGGTATCCCTGCATCCCCCGGTATTGTTTTTGGTAAGGCATTAGTGCTTAAAGAAGAAAAGATCGTACTGGATACAACAAAAATTACCGATGAGCAAATTGACGCTGAAATTGCACGTTTTTATGAAGGCCGTAGTGCGGCAGTTGAGCAGTTAAATTCTATTAGAGATCGTGCTTTTGCTTCATTGGGTGAAGAAAAAGCCGCCATCTTTGAAGGTCATTTAATGATTCTTGAAGATGAAGAACTTGAAGAAGAAATTATTAATTATTTACGTTCACATAAAGTGAATGCCGGTGTGGCTGCAAGCAAAATCATTGATCAACAAGTGGCGATGTTGTCCGAAATTGATGATGAATATTTGAAAGAGCGTGCAGGTGATATTCGTGATATCGGTAATCGTTTAGTTAAAAATATTCTTGGTATGCCGATTGTTGATTTAGGTGATATTAACGAAGAATCTATTCTTGTTGCTTATGATTTAACCCCATCGGAAACCGCACAGTTAAATCTTGATAAAGTTCTTGGTTTTATTACGGATATTGGCGGACGTACTTCCCATACCTCTATTATGGCCCGTTCTTTGGAATTACCGGCAATTGTGGGCACGAATAATGTAACAGAACAAGTCAATACCGGTGATTTCCTGATTCTTGATGCGGTCAATAACAAGGTTTATGTTAATCCAACTCAAGCCCAAATTGATGAATTAAAAGCCTTAGAAGCCAAATTGGCGGAAGAAAAAGCGGAATTGGCGAAATTAAAAGATCTCCCGGCAGTCACATTAGATGGGCATAAAGTGGAAGTGGTCGCCAACATCGGGACGATTCGTGATTGCGAGGGAGCAAACCGTAATGGTGCAGAAGGTGTGGGCTTATATCGTACCGAATTCCTCTTTATGGATCGTGATCAGCTTCCAACAGAAGAAGAACAATTTATTGCTTATAAAGAAGTGGTCGAGGCCATGGCAGGGCGTTTGGTTGTGCTTCGTACGATGGATATTGGTGGTGATAAAGATTTACCCTATTTAGATCTTCCAAAAGAAATGAACCCGTTCTTAGGCTGGCGTGCGATTCGTATTGCTTTAGATCGTCGTGAAATTCTTCATGCCCAGTTGCGTGCCGTGTTGCGTGCTTCTGCTTTTGGTAAATTAGCCGTTATGTTCCCAATGATTATTTCGGTGGAAGAAATTCGTGAATTAAAAGCCGTGATTGAAACCCTGAAAGCTGAATTACGAGCAGAAGGAAAAGCCTTTGATGAGAATATTCAAATTGGTGTGATGGTGGAAACCCCATCTGCGGCCGTCAATGCGAAATTCTTAGCGAAAGAAGTGGATTTCTTCAGTATCGGTACGAATGATTTAACACAATATACATTAGCGGTGGATCGTGGTAATGAATTAATTTCCCATCTTTACAATCCAATGCAACCTTCGGTACTTGGTTTAATTAAACAGGTTATTGATGCTTCCCATGCAGAAGGAAAATGGACGGGGATGTGCGGAGAATTGGCCGGTGATGAGCGTGCAACCTTGCTCTTATTAGGAATGGGATTAGATGAATTTAGTATGAGTGCAATTTCTGTACCTCGTATTAAAAAACTGATTCGTAGTGTGAGTTTCCAAGAGGTTAAAGGGCTTGCAGACCAGGCATTGCAGAAACCAACCGCAGCGGAAATTGAACAATTAATTGAAGAATTTTTGGTGGAAAAATCACTAAATTAGATACAAAATTAGCATTTTAAGCTAAAATATCAGTTATCTTTAATGGATAGGAGATTAAAATGGGCTTATTTGACAAACTCTTCGGCTCTAAAGAAAACAAATCAGTGAACGTTGAGATTTATGCACCGCTTTCCGGTGAAATTGTAAATATTGAAGATGTTCCTGATGTGGTATTTTCTGAGAAAATTGTTGGGGATGGTGTCGCCATTCGTCCGACAGGAAATAAAATTGTTGCCCCGGTTGATGGCGTTATTGGTAAAATTTTTGAAACTAATCACGCATTTTCAATGGAATCAAACGAAGGCGTGGAATTATTCGTTCACTTCGGTATTGATACTGTCGAATTAAAAGGTGAAGGTTTTACCCGCATTGCACAAGAAGGACAATCGGTAAAACGGGGTGATACCGTGATTGAATTCGATCTCGAGTTGCTTGAAGCGAAAGCTAAATCTGTATTAACACCGGTGGTGATTTCGAATATGGATGAAATCTCAAGTATTGAGAAAAAAGCAGGTGAAGTCGTTGCGGGCGAATCTGTGGTGCTAAGCCTTAAAAAATAATTTTATATAAGATGAAAAGTCCGCCGTTGTGCGGATTTTTTATTTGGAGGGAAAAATGATTTATAAATTAACCGGTGCTTTGCAGCATTATGTTTGGGGGGGAGCACATTATCTTCCGCAACTGTTAAATTTTGAAGCAGAAGAAAACCAACATTATGCCGAATGGTGGCTTGGTGCGCATCCTTCTGCTCCTGCGATCATTGAGATTGAGGGTAAAGATTTACCGCTGACAGCATTTTTACAGCAAAATCCAACGGCACTGGGTGAGAAAAGTCGGGAAATCTTTGGTGAGGCATTGCCTTATTTATTGAAGATTCTTGATGTGGCAAAGCCGCTTTCTATCCAATTGCACCCCACCAAACAACAAGCGGAAATCGGCTATGCCGCAGAAAATGACAAAGGCATTGATTTAAAAGATCCAAAACGCACTTATAAAGATGATAATCATAAACCGGAAATGATGATTGCTTTATCTGATTTTTGGTTGTTGCATGGTTTTAAAAAGAAAGAAAAAATCCTCGCAACATTGGCTATACGTCCTTCTCTTGCACCATTGGCCGAAAAATTACACACACAAGATAGCCATGCCTTTTATGCGGAAGTGATGCAAGCGGATCAAACCCAATTATCTCAATGGCTTGTCCCGATTATTGAGCAAAATCGTAAAGCCTATCACGCAAATGAACTTACACCGAATAATCCCGATTATTGGCTGCTTTATACGATGGAAGCCATGGCGATTTCACCGGAAAAATTAGATGCGGGGCTAGTCTGTTTTTATCTTTTCAATATTGTTCATCTGAAAAAAGGCGAAGGCATTTATCAAGAAGCAGGTATTCCACACGCTTATTTGCGTGGGCAAAATATTGAATTGATGGCCTGTTCCGATAACGTTATCCGTGGTGGTTTGACGCCAAAATATGTGGATATTCCGGAATTATTGAAAGTGGTGGATTGTCGTGAGGTTGAACCACAGATTATCCCTGTTGCCCCTCATGATATGCGTGTCTTCACTTATTCCACGCCGGCAAAAGATTTCGCTTTACAAAATATTCAATATGAATGTGGTGAAACCCATCGCCTTAAAATCCAAAGTGCAGGTATTCTAATGGTAATGAAAGGGCAAATTAATTTACGTTCGGAAACCATCGTACTTTCCCTTAAACAAGGCGAATCGGCCTTTATCACCTCCGGTTCTTCTTATGAAGTTGAAGGATTATTAGAAGGCTATGCCGTTATCGCCAAACTGCCTTAATGAGCGAATAGCATAAAGGATATTGGATATTGTGATCACTCTCACAAAATCCAATATCCTTTCTGAATGGAAAGTCAAATTCAGTTATAGTAAAGGCATCTTTTCTTTTTCGGAGTTGTTATGCCATTACCGAATTATTTCCAAGATCCCCAAATTCTTCATATTAATACCACACCCCATCATGCTTATTTCATTCCTTTTGATTCCGTGGAAAGTGCGGTCAAAAATCAACGAGAATTTTCTGCCTTTTTCACGTTGCTGAATGGAGAATGGGATTTTGCCTATTTTGATCGTTATGTGGATTTGCCGGAAGATTTTCTTCATTTTTCTTTTTCAGAAAAAATCCCGGTTCCCGCTAACTGGCAAAACCACGGTTATGATCATCACCATTATACGAATGTGAATTATCCTTTTCCTTTTGATCCGCCCTATGTTCCCATTGATAATCCCTGTGGGTTATATCATCGTATTTTTACGTTATTTCCAAATGCCCAAAAACGTTATTTGCTGAATTTTGAAGGGGTGGACAGCTGCTTATTTGTGTATGTGAACCGTCAGTTTGTGGGGTACAGTCAAATTAGTCATTGCACCAGTGAATTTGACGTGACTGATTACCTCAAAGAGGGCGAAAATCATCTTCATATTGTGGTATTAAAATGGTGTGACGGTAGCTATTTGGAAGATCAGGATAAATTCCGTATGTCGGGGATTTTTCGTGATCTATATTTGCTGGAACGGGAAAACCATTATTTGCAGGATTTTTTTATTCGCACGGAACTTACCGATGATCTCAAAAGTGCGGTCATTTCTGTGGACGTTTCTTTTGTAGAAAAGGGGAAACCGGCAAAGTGTCGTGAAATTGCGTGGCAACTGACTGATCCGCAAGGTGAAATTTTGCTTTCTGCAGTGACAGAAAAGGGGTTTCATATCACCCTAAATGAAATTACTTTATGGAATGCGGAAAATCCTCAACTTTACACATTGCTCTTTCGTTATGGAAGCGAGGTAATTTGCCAAAAAATCGGTTTGCGTAAGATTGAAGTCAAAAATGGGGTAATGCGGTTTAACGGAGAAGCAATTAAATTTAAAGGGGTGAACCGTCATGATAGTGACCCGAAAACCGGTTATGTCGTCAGCTGTGAGCAAGCCTTACAAGATTTACGGTTAATGAAAGAACATAATTTCAATGCCATTCGCACCGCTCATTATCCTAATGCGCCTTGGTTCACCGAGCTTTGTGATGAATATGGCTTTTATGTGATGGCGGAAAGCGATATTGAATCCCACGGTACGAATACGGTGTATGTGAAATCACCGGAAACCAGTATCTTGTTAGGGGTGAAAACAGAGGTTAATTATGAGGCAATACGCCAGCAAACCATTGATAATTATTGCTATATGGCGCGTAGCCCCGAATTTAATGCCGCCATTTTAGACCGCACTTATGCCAATATTGAGCGGGATAAAAATCGCACTTCAGTGGTCGTGTGGTCGCTTGGTAATGAAAGTGGTTATGGTGAGAACTTTGAACAAGCCGCCGCTTGGGTGAAGGCCCGTGATCCCAGCCGATTAGTACATTATGAAAATGCGATCTTTCAACATTCCGCTCATCAAAATGATTTAACCCACCTTGATTTCCACAGTGAAATGTACACCAGTACCGAAGATTTGGCGGCTTATTTTTCCAATGCGAATCATACGAAGCCTTATTTATTTTGCGAATACCTCCATGCAATGGGAAATTCTTGCGGTGATGCAGAAGATTATTTCCAAGCCATGGAAGGTTACCCGGGGGCAGCAGGCGGTTTTGTGTGGGAATGGTGTAACCATTCCCCTTATTTGCCACATTCCAAGCGGATGGGCTATGGCGGGGATTTTGGTGATACGCCCAATGACGGCAATTTTTGTGCAGACGGTTTAGTAACGGCTGATCGCCAAGTGCAAAGCAATTTGCTGGAGCTAAAAAATGTACAACGTCCGCTTCGGGCTTTTTTAGATAAAGGTAAAGTGTGGCTAAAAAATAATTTGGATTTCACTGATACGGAAGAATTGATCGCCATTCACTATCAAATCACCGAAAATTTGCAGGTGATCAGTGAAGGTGATGTGGATGGAATAAAAATTCCCCCAAAAACGACCGCACTTTTCCCCGTTGATTTACCGAAAGCGGATAAAGGGGTTTGGCATATCACACTGACTTATTATCAAAAAGTGGCTCGTGGCTTAGTGGCGAAAAACCATTGTTTAGGTTTTGATAAGCTTTGTTTTTCTTCCCAAAAAATGTTGTCTGTTCCTCAAATGAAAAAAATGGAAAAGCCAATTGCTGTGGAGGAAAAGGATCATCAAATTTTAGTTTCCGTAGGGAAAATGGCTTACGAATGGGATAAACACCGAGGCATTATTACTCAAATTTCTTGCGAGGGACGCCCTTGGCTCAATGCCCCTTTGGATTTTAATATTTGGCGGGCGCCACTGGATAATGACAATTTAATAAAAACTCATTGGTTGGCAGCCGGTTTCAATCAAGCCATCACCCGAGCCTATGATTTTGCCATTATTAAGCAAGAAAATGCACTGGAAATTCGAACTCAATGTGGTATCAGTGCCGTTTCCCGTGAACGTATTTTAACCCTTGATGTGATTTATCGAATGGATACTCAAGGCAATTTATCCATAAAAGTTCATGCTAAAAAAACACCGCACTTGCCGTTTTTACCACGTTTTGGCGTTCGTTTTTTCTTAAAAGAAGCCTTTCAACAAGCGAAATATATCGGTTATGGGGAAACGGAAAGTTATCTTGATAAACATCAGGCAACGCAATTGGGTTGCTATCAAACCACCCCAAAAGCCAATCATGTTCCCTATTTAAAACCGCAAGAGAACGGCAGCCATATGGGGTGTCAATATTTTGAGATTAAAGGGGAACAAGAAGGTTTTTCCATCCATTGTGATACTCCTTTCAGTTTTAATCTTTCCCCTTATACGCAAGAAGAATTGGGATCGAAAAAACATCATGATGAATTGGAAGAAAGTGGCAGCACCATATTATGTGTGGACTATAAAATGAGTGGTATCGGCTCAAATTCTTGTGGGCCAAGTTTGAAAGAAAAATACCGTTTAAATGAAACTCAGTGGGATTGGGCAATGCAGTTTTCACCGTGCTAAGGAAGGCTTAATGGAAAAAAGTGCGGTTGATTTTAACCGCACTTTGAATGAGTCAAGATTTCTTGCCTATTTTAAATGGCGCGCTTGATGACCGGTATAAATTTGTCTTGGACGGACAATTTTTAGGTGTTCTTCGTTCATTTCTTTCCAGTTCGCAATCCAACCGACAGTTCTGCCTAGGGCAAAGATGACGGTGAACATTGACACTGGAATACCGATAGCTTTTAAAATAATACCGGAATAGAAATCCACATTTGGATAGAGTTTTCGTTCAATAAAATAAGGATCGCTTAGCGCAATGCGTTCAAGCTCCATCGCAACTTCTAATAATGGGGTGGTGATACCCAGCTCTTGTAACACTTCATGGCAGGTTTCACGCATCACTTTGGCACGAGGATCGTAGTTTTTATACACTCGGTGTCCGAACCCCATTAAGCGGAACGGATCGTTTTTATCTTTCGCTTTGGCGATAAATTCCGCAATACGGTCCACCGTACCGATTTCTTCTAACATTCGTATGCAAGCCTCGTTTGCACCGCCATGAGCAGCACCCCATAAAGAGGCAATGCCTGCTGCAATACAGGCAAAGGGATTTGAACCTGAGGAGGCAACACTACGCACGGATGAGGTAGAGGCATTTTGTTCGTGATCGGCATGCAGGGTAAAAATTCTATCCATTGCTCGTTCTAACACGGGATTTACCACATAAGGCTCACAAGGGGTGGCGAACATCATATATAAGAAGTTACCCGCATAGGAGAGGTGATACTGTGGATACATAAATGGGCGGCCAATGCTATATTTGTAGCACATTGCTGCCAAGGTTGGCATTTTGGCTAATAAGCGGATGGCTGTGCGATCAATATCTTTGTCTGCTTGGAAATCATCATTGTAGAATGCGGCCAACGCACTACTTGCCGCACACATCACCGCCATAGGGTGGGAATCTCGCCGAAACCCTTGGAATAGGCGGGTAAATTGATCGTTTACCATATAATGTGAACAAATTTCTTTTTTGAAATCAGAGAGTTGTTGTTCTGTCGGTATTTCTCCCTCTAACAATAAATATGCCGTATCAAGATAGGTTTTATTAAAGGCTAATTCGTCGATGGGATAACCTCGATGTAATAAAGTGCCTTGATCACCGTCAATGTAAGTAATACTGGATTCACAAAGTGCGGTGGAGGTTAGTCCCTGATCGTAGGTGAATAAACCTTGTTTTTGCAAGCTTTCTACACCAATTGCATCATAGCCTAAAGAACCTTGGTAAACTGGTAAGGCGATTTTACGACCATCACTTAAATGAAGTTCTGCAGTTAAAGTTGGATGTAAGTTTGGCATATTAAGTCTCCTTTTGTGTTTTCGTTATACTGCTGTTTGAAAAATCAAACCCTCAGCTTTGTTGAGATAGCTGTTGATTTGGTCGAAATTCATATAGCGATAGGTATCCTCTTTGTCTGTTTCAAGACTTTGCACATATTGCAAATATTCTTCCGGTGTTGGAATACGGCCTAGTAAGGCACAGACAGCGGAAAGCTCTGCGGAGGCGAGATAAACGAAAGCGCCTTTACCCATTCGATTTGGGAAGTTACGGGTTGAGGTGGAAACAACGGTCGCACCATCTGCTACTCGTGCCTGATTGCCCATACAAAGGGAACAACCCGGCACTTCAATTCGTGCTCCGCTCTTGCCGTAAATACTATAATATCCCTCATCACTTAAGAGATGGGCATCCATTTTAGTGGGTGGCACAATCCACAGACGGGTTGGGAGCATGCCTTGATGTTGGTTGAGTAATTTGCCGGCGGCACGGAAATGGCCGATATTGGTCATACAAGAACCAATAAAAACTTCATCGACTTTATCACCTTGTACTTCCGATAATAGGCGGGCATCATCGGGATCATTTGGGGCACAGACAATAGGCTCTTTGATGTCGTTGAGATTAATATCAATAACCGCCGCATATTCAGCATCCTTATCCGCCTCCAATAATTGTGGATTGGCAAGCCAATCTTGCATAGCCTGAATGCGGCGTTCAAGTGTGGTTTTATCGCCATAACCTTCAGCGATCATCCACTTGAGTAGCACAATATTAGAATTAAGGTATTCGATGATCGGTTCTTTATTGAGTTTAATGCTGCAAGCCGCCGCCGAACGTTCAGCCGAGGCATCGGAAATCTCAAAAGCTTGCTCTACTTTTAGGTGTTCCAACCCCTCAATCTCAAGGATTTTGCCGGAAAAAATATTCTTTTTGCCTGCTTTTTCTACCGTGAGAAGACCTTGTTGAATCGCATAATAAGGGATGGCATGGACTAAATCCCGTAGTGTAATGCCGGGTTGCATTTCTCCGCTAAAGCGAATTAAGACAGATTCAGGCATATCCAACGGCATAACGCCGGTTGCGGCAGCAAAGGCCACAAGTCCGGAACCGGCAGGAAAGGAGATACCAATTGGAAAGCGAGTGTGGGAATCACCGCCGGTGCCGACCGTATCCGGTAATAACATACGGTTTAACCAAGAATGGATAACACCATCGCCGGGACGTAATGAAACGCCGCCTCGATTCATAATAAAATCCGGTAAGGAATGGTGAGTGATGACATCGACCGGTTTGGGATAGGCTGCGGTATGGCAGAATGATTGCATCACTAAGTCAGCAGAGAAACCCAAGCAGGCTAAATCTTTTAATTCATCACGGGTCATTGGCCCTGTGGTATCTTGTGAGCCAACACTGGTCATTCGTGGTTCGCAATACTGTCCAGCTCGAATTCCGGTGACTCCGCAGGCCCGCCCTACGATTTTTTGAGCAAGTGTAAAGCCCTTATTCTTTTCATTGGCGATTTGCGGTTTGGCAAACACATCGCTTTCCGGTAGGCCTAGTGCTACTCGTGCTTTGTGCGTTAAGCCTCGGCCGATGATCAAGGGAATACGACCACCGGCTCTCACTTCATCAAGTAATACATCTGTTTTCAGTTTAAAGGTTGATAGAACTTCATCGGTATTATGTTTACACACTTTACCTGCATAAAGGTAAATATCAATGACATCGCCCATATTGAATTGACTGACATCCAGCTCAATAGGGAGGGCGCCGGCATCTTCCATAGTGTTAAAGAAAATCGGTGCAATTTTGCCACCAAGTACCACACCACCTGTCCGTTTGTTGGGAATATAAGGCATATCTTCACCCATTAGCCATAACACGGAATTCGTGGCAGATTTGCGTGAGGATCCTGTTCCTACAACATCGCCCACATAGACTAATGGAAAACCTTTTTGTTTTAGTGCTTCAATTTGTTTCATCGGCCCAATGACACCGGCTTCGTCCGGTTCAATCCCTTCTCTCGGGTTTTTTAACATGGCTAATGCATGTAAAGGGATATCAGGACGTGACCAAGCATCTTGTGCCGGTGATAGATCATCTGTATTGGTTTCACCGGAAACTTTAAAAACGGTATAGGTTAATTTTTCAGCTAATTGAGGGCGGGATAAAAACCATTCGGCATCTGCCCAAGATTGTAGAACTTGCCGGGCATAGGCGTTGCCTTGTTTGGCTTTTTGCGCAACATCATAAAAGTTATCAAACATTAATAAGGTATGCGATAAAGCTTTCACGGCTAATGGTGCAAGCTCGTCAATATCCAATGTATCAATGAGAGGAGCGATATTGTACCCCCCTTGCATTGTACCTAATAATTGCACGGCTTTTTGTGGTGAAATCAAGGGTGATTGTGTGTTTCCCTTAATTAAATCTGCTAAAAAAGCCGCTTTCACATAGGCGGCTTCATCAACGCCTGTGGGAATGCGGCTTTCAAATAATTCAACGAATAGATTTTGATTTTCAGGTGGTGGGTTTTTTAGCAATTCGACTAATTCTGCCACTTGCTGGGCATTGAGTGGAAGAGGGGCGACACCTTGAGCAGCCCGTTGGTTAACATGGGTTTGGTATTCAGTAAAAAATGACATAGGCGATCTCCGTCTGAATGAAAAAGGATAGAAAGTCGTGAGTAAAGCCTCAGTGAATTTATCATGGAAAACGAATACAGCGATAAAAGTTAATGATTTACATATTACTCACAATGTCTTGGGCAAATTCCATAGTAGAACGCAATTTAGCATTCTCCAGTGTTTCGGCTAAATCCAAGGTGACGGTTTTATTGGCAATGGTTTTTGCCACCCCTTTTACCACTAAATCGGCCGCTTCCGTCCAGCCCAAATGACGTAGCATCATTTCACCGCTCAAAATAATGGAGCTTGGATTGGCTTTATTTTGCCCTGCAATGTTAGGTGCGGTGCCGTGAGTGGCTTCAAAAATAGCGCTTTCTACCCCAATATTCGCACCGGGTGCAATACCGATACCGCCAACTTGGGCTGCTAAGGCATCGGAGATGTAGTCACCGTTCAGATTTAAGGTCGCAATCACATCGTAATCTTTAGGGTGGAGCAGTACCTCTTGTAAAAATGCATCAGCAATGCAGTCTTTTATGATAATTTCCCGTCCGGTTTTGGGATTTTTCAATTTGTGCCATGGGCCGTTATCAATGATTTCAGCACCCAATTCTTGTGCAACTTGATAACCCCATTCTTTAAATGCCCCCTCGGTAAATTTCATAATATTGCCTTTATGTACCAAAGTGAGTGAGCGGCGATCATTATCAATTACATATTGCAATGCAGAACGTACGAGGCGTTGTGTCCCCTCTTTTGAGACCGGTTTAATGCCAATACCGCATTGCTCGGTGAAACGAATTTTTTTCACTCCCATTTCATGGCGTAAAAATGCCATCACTTTATCGGCTTCTGCTGATCCTGCTTGCCATTCCACGCCGGCATAAATATCTTCCGAGTTTTCACGGAAAATAACCATATCAACGAATTCAGGGTGTTTGACCGGGCTTGGTGTGCCATCATAATAACGGATAGGACGTAAACAGTTATACAAATCCAATTCTTGTCGCATGGTGACATTTAATGAACGAATGCCGCCGCCCACCGGTGTCATCAATGGGCCTTTAATTGCAATATGATATTGTTTGATTGCCTTTAATGTTTCTGCCGGCAACCAGGTGTTTTCACCGTAAATTTGATTGGCTTTTTCACCGGCATAAATTTCTAACCAATCAATTTTTCGTGTCGTACCATAGGCTTTCGATACGGCAGCATCAATAACCAAACGCATTGCGGGTGTCACATCTACGCCGATACCATCACCTTCGATAAAGGGAATAACAGGATTGTTTGGGACATTGAGGGAGCCATCGTGATTGAGTGTAATTGCTTGACCGTTAGCTGTTGCTACTTTGTGTTGCATAGTTTCACCTCACAGATTTGAGTTAGGGATGGGTTGAGAAAAATTTTCCTCAACTGGGAGCTAGTATAATCTTTATACACAACAAATAACAATATCTTTACAAAAATATAATAAGGAAAAAACAATTTAGGGTTGAATAGGATTTCGAAGATGAAAGGTCGATTTCATGGAAATGCGTTTTTAAACGAAAGAGAACGGTTGTGATGTTGCGTCTTCAAGTGAAAATAAAAAGGCCAAGTACTGTGAGTACAGGGCTTAGCCTTTAAATTTTGTAAACTTTTCAAAAATTGACCGCACTTTACGGCAGTTTAAATTAGGTTGGGAATTAAGAAGTGATACCGAATTGTGCTTTCATTAAGGCTTCAAAATCTGTGCAACCGCCAATCGGTTTTTTATCAATGAAAATTTGTGGGACGGTTTTCACCTCTTTTCCGACTAGTTTGGATAAATCGTCTTTGGTCATACCTTCTTCATTGATATCCACATAGCGATAATCAAAATCAGCCAATTCATCTTTTAATTTTTCAGCAAGGTTTTTTGCACGGATACAAAAAGGGCAACCGGAGCGGCCAAAAATCTCAACAAACATCATTTTCTCCTCTATGTTAAATTTTCGCCATTCTACTCTTTTTTTGATAGACCATAAACCGTTTTTCAGGATTGCTATGATTGGTATAATGCATTGCCGTTTTTGATTGGAAATTTTCGATGAAATTATTGATGCTTTGCCGTGAGCCTCGTTTATACAGTTGTCAACGTTTAAAAGAAGCTGCAACACAATGTGGGCATGAAATGGATATTTTAGATCCAAATCGTTGTATTCTAAAACTCACAGAAAATACACCGCACTTTGAGATTTATTATCAACCAAAGGAAGGAGAGGTTTATCTTTTGCCTGATTATGATGCCGTATTACCCCGTTTCGGCACAGCAAGCACCAAAATGGGCTGTGCGGTGTTACGCCACTTTCAAGCCAAAGGGGTCTATTGCTTGAATAAGGAAAAGGCATTTTTAATGGCGCGGGATAAATGGGAAAGTTTACAAGTTTTGCGAAGTCATGGCATTGCCGTACCGAATAGCCGATTGTCAGGCATCGAAAGTGAGTCTAAAGCCGTGGTGGAAGCGATGGATTGTCCTTTAATTATCAAAACCTTAAAGGGATCTCAGGGGATTGGCGTGATGTTGGCGGAAAAGTCACAAAGTGCCGTTAGTATTTTGGAAACGCTAAAACAAGCGAATGTGTCGGTATTGCTACAAGATTTTGTGGCAGAAGCCGCAGGCGAAGATATTCGGTGTTTTGTGGTGGGGGATAAGGTTATCTCCAGTATGCAGCGTATCGGGCAAGCAGGGGAGTTTAGGGCGAATTTTCATCGTGGTGGCAGTGCACAACCTGTTCTTTTAACGGAGGAAGAAAAACAGTTGGCGGTTAGCGCCACAAAAGCCTTGGGGCTTGTGGTTTCGGGCGTGGATCTTATTCGCTCTAAGGACGGTTTATTGGTGTTGGAAGTTAATGCCAGTCCGGGATTGGAAATGATCGAGAAAACCAGTGGAGTGGATATTGCATTGCAGATCATGCTCTATTTGGAAAAAATGGTGCAATCATAAGAGAAAGGCGAACAGACAATCTGTTCGCCTTTTGGTTTTATCCGTTTAAATTATTTTGTGGATCGTAGTTTGGTGGTAACTCCGGCATGGTATTTTCTTCATCAAAAGGTTCGCTTGCCGGCTGATATTGAAATTCTTGAGGATTTTGCTCGCCCTTTTCTTTACCCAATAATTGAGGCTGTAATTTCACAAAGCTGCTTTTTGGAGAAAGCCAAATATCAATAAAGGCTTGAGTAAATTTGGCATCAAATTCATGATTTAGCACGGTATCGTTGGCAATAAAATAGCCTTTATTTTCTAATGCCACGAAATTTAAAATGTCATTGGGTGAAAAATCAGGAAAAATTTCCTGCATTTTTTTCAACCAAGCATTGGTGTCATCGGCACTGAGTTGCTGGGCTTCCATTTCTTTGATGAGGGTGATCGCAAAGTTTTTGCCTTCAATAGGTTTTTCATATTTGATAGAGAACATCAATGGAGATTGATTTTCTTGGTATGAACCGTTTTCGGAAAAAAGTCCGACACTATATACATGGAAAGGCCCCCAAGTATATTCAGCATGACCGACCTGTTGCCAATGGGCAGAAAGTGCGGTTGAAAAAAAAGCTAAAATTGTCACGAAAAGGGATTTCATTTTCATATTGTTCTTTCACGGTTCAGTAAGGCGCAGATTATAACAAAAGCCTCTTTAAAATCTCAAATAGAGCGAATTAAAATTTCAATGATATGGTGTTAGCTATCTTGCTGTACGGTTTATCCTCTATGTAGCGCGTTGCCCGTTTAATTCACGATAAAAAAAGGCGAGAGTATCCCCGCCTTTGACCGTTATTTTATGGCTAAGTTTATTTTAAACTACCCACCATATCTTCAGGGCGCACCCATTTGTCAAAATCTTCCGCTGATACTAAGCCAAGATTAATGGCCTCTTCACGCAAGGTTGTGCCGTTTTTATGGGCGGTTTTGGCAATTTTCGCCGCATTTTCATAACCGATATGCGTATTCAGTGCGGTGACTAACATTAATGAATTTTCAAGCTGTTGTTTAATGCGTGGGTAATTCGGCTCAATGCCTACCGCACAATGTTCATCAAAGGAAACACAAGCATCACCTAATAATTGTGCCGATTGGAGGAAATTGGCAATCATCACCGGATTAAATACATTTAATTGAAAATGACCTTGTGAGCCGACAAAGGCAATGGTGGTATCGTTACCGAACACTTGTGCACAAACCATTGTCATGGCTTCACATTGAGTTGGGTTCACTTTACCCGGCATAATGGAAGAACCCGGTTCATTTTCAGGAATTAAAATTTCACCGATACCGGAACGAGGGCCGGAGGCTAATAAGCGAATGTCGTTTGCGATTTTGAACAAACTCATTGCAAGTTGGCGTAATGCACCGTGAGTTTCCACAATGGCATCATGCGCCGCTAATGCTTCAAATTTATTATCAGCGGTAACAAATGGAAGTCCGGTAAATTTGGCAATGTAATCGGCTACCTTCACATCATAGCCTTTTGGTGTGTTTAATCCTGTTCCGACTGCTGTACCGCCAAGGGCTAATTGGCTCAAATGAGGAAGGGTATTTTTTAATGCACGCAAGCCGAAATCCAATTGTGTGGCATAGGCTGAAAATTCTTGACCTAAGGTGAGGGGGGTTGCATCCATTAAATGGGTACGACCAATTTTCACCACATCTTTGAACGCTTCAGATTTTGCGGCAAAGGTTTTTTGTAAGCGTTCAACACAAGGAATAGTGTGTTCCACCACTTTTTTATAGGCAGCAATGTGCATTGCCGTTGGGAAAGTATCATTAGAAGACTGGGATTTATTAACATCATCGTTTGGGTGAATAATGGATTTTTCACCTAATTTTCCGCCATTTAACACATGAGCACGATTTGCCACCACTTCATTCACATTCATATTAGATTGCGTGCCGGAGCCGGTTTGCCAAATCACAAGCGGGAACTGATCATCTAATTTATTCGCTAAAATTTCATCGCAGGCTTGGGCGATTAAATCACGTTTTTCAGCGGCCAACACACCTAAATCATGGTTGGCAAAGGCAGCGGCTTTTTTCAAATAACCAAAGGCTTCAATAATTTCAGCCGGCATGGAGGCTTCAGGCCCAATTTTAAAATTATTGCGTGAGCGTTCAGTTTGTGCAGCCCAATATTTATCGGCAGGAACTTGAACTTCACCCATGGTGTCTTTTTCAATGCGAAATGCCATTATGATACTCCTATTCAATAAGATGAAACGAAAAAACGACCTGATTTTAACACTTCAGAGGTATGAATGGAATGTAACAAAAAAGCGAAAAATCAGTTTTGTGATTTAGATCATAAAAAAGTGCGGTCGGTTTAATGAGCGTTTTTTCTATTGGCTCAAAGCATGATTTAACCATTTATTTTTCCCTGATTTTTCGGTAAAATTCGCCAGTTTACAGCTTGGTAAAATTGAGATGAAAATGGTAAAAAATGCGCAGTTTTACATTTTAACGGAACAAACCCCGCTGAGTGTTGAACAGCTTGCGTGTAACTTGGCGGCTTCCGCTTGGCGCTTGGGTAAGCGAGTGCTGATTGCTTGTGAAACAGAGCAGCAAGCCCTCGATATTGATGAAGCACTTTGGCAACGGGAACCCGATGAATTTGTACCCCATAATTTATCTGGTGAAGCGACCCAATATCCCACTCCGATTGAAATTTCATGGAAAGGAAAACGCAATGCCCAACAACGGGATTTGCTGATTAACTTGCAACAAACCGTACCGGAATTTAGCCATAGTTTTACTCAGCTGATTGATTTTGTACCGGTGGAAGAAACGCCTAAAGCGCAAGCACGAGAACGTTATAAACAACTTCGTATGCAAGGCTGGCAACTTTCCACGGAAAATACCTAATTTAAGATAAACCTTATGGAGCTAACTAATATGAAATTGACAATGAAATTTGCTTTCTCTCTTTTAATAGGTAGCAGTGTTTTAACTTTAGCGGCTTGTGATAACCAAGAGGCAAAAACACCTGAAAAAATGACCGCACTTTCTGAAAATAAAACAGAAGCGGTATCGGTAACGTCAGAAGCTGTTAAAGAGGAAATCCCATCCCCAGCAGCGAAAGGTGAAGCGGTGGAAAAGACTGATAAGGTTGAAGCTGTGGGAAAAACTGTTGAAGAAATGGGAACCACCGCTGATTCTGATGGTAAGAAAGATGACATGGCAGAAAAAAAAGTGGTACGTCATTCAGAAAAAGTGCGTAAAACGGCCACAAATCGCTACTTAAAAGAACAAAAAGCCTTATTGAAAGTGCTTGAATCCCAATATCAACAGATCCGTTGCACTGCAGAGGCGGCTAAATTAGGTGAGAATAGTTTTTGCCGCCAAGAAGAACGCCGTTTATTATCCGAAATTAAACGTGTGAAAGGGGAGATTCGGGTTAATCAATAAGGAATAGTCAGATGACTAAAGAAGAAATTTTAGCGCAACAGAGACAGCTTAAACTTCTTTTCTCAGTATGGATGAAAGAGAAAATGAAACACGAAGTCGTGACCTTTCAAAAGCGGAATGGGACTATTGTTGAACATTATCCTGATGGAAAAGAAAAAATTGTAGGTTATGCGAAATAAAGCTGTTTTCTAATGTTTTAGAAAAATTGGTTAACTCACGGGTTACAAAAAATCCCTAAAATTTAACCGCTCTTTTAAGGAACAAAATGCCACCAAACGATATTACTTTCTACCAACGCTTTGAAGCCGATATTCTCGCAGGGCTGAAAACCATCACCATTCGGGATAAATCCGAAAGTCATTTTAAAGCGGGTGATGTTTTGCGTGTTGGGCGCTTCGAGGATAATCAATATTTCTGCACGATTGAAGTATTAAGTGTTTCGCCTATTACCTTAGATGAATTAACGGAACAACATGCTGAGCAAGAAAATATGACGTTGGCTGAGTTGAAAAAAGTGATTAGAGAGATTTATCCGAATGAAGAGTTGTTCTATTTAATTGCATTTACTAAAAATTGACTGGGGATCTTATGAAAAATCAAGATAAAAAAGAAAAATATGCTAAACAAGCTAAGATTTGTTTTTTAGCCTTTCCTCTAATAGCTTTCCTAGGAATATTTGATTATAGCAAGGTTCAAAATACTGACGGAGAAATGAATTTTGATTCTTTAACTTTTACAGCTAAATTTCTGTTTCAGTTAGGTGGCGAACAGGCAGTATTGTTTGGTCCCTTAATTTTTGCCTTATTAATTCTTTTAACAGGAGTGTTTTTCTTTTATAAATCTAAATGATATTCCTATATGGAGTAGAGAAAAACTAGCTTCATCATTAAGTAATTATAGTGGACTAAGAAAGTCCACGTTATACAAAAAGAGATTAACAATGACACAAAACCTCCAAATGGCAGACCGTTTTAATCCGTCTGCGGTAGAACAAGCCCTTTATCAACACTGGGAAGAGAAAGGGTATTTTAAACCGAGTGAAAATCCGAATGTACCGAGTTATTGTATTGCCATTCCGCCACCGAATGTGACGGGGAGTTTGCATATGGGGCATGCGTTCCAGCAAACCCTGATGGATACGCTGATTCGTTTTCATCGTATGGAAGGGCATAACACCCTATGGCAAGCGGGCACCGATCACGCAGGCATCGCCACCCAAATGGTGGTGGAACGTAAAATTGCGGCGGAAGAGGGCAAAAACCGTCACGATTATGGGCGTGAAGCCTTTATCAACAAAATTTGGGATTGGAAAGCTTATTCAGGTGGCACAATTAGCCAACAAATGCGCCGTTTGGGGAACTCAATCGACTGGGAACGTGAACGTTTCACCATGGACGAGGGGCTATCCAATGCAGTAAAAGAAGTGTTCGTTCGTCTGCACGAAGAAGGCTTGATTTATCGTGGTAAACGCTTGGTGAATTGGGATCCTAAATTGCATACAGCGATTTCTGATCTGGAAGTGGAAAACAAAGAAAGCAAAGGATCGCTTTGGCATTTCCGTTATCCACTCGCCAATGGCGTAAAAACAGCAGATGGCAAAGATTATTTGGTGGTGGCGACCACCCGTCCTGAAACCATGTTGGGTGATACGGCGGTGGCAGTTCATCCGGAAGATGAACGTTACCAATCATTAATTGGTAAAACCGTGATGCTCCCACTCGCTAATCGTGAAATTCCGATTGTGGCGGATGAGTATGTGGATCGTGAATTTGGTACCGGTGTGGTAAAAATCACCCCTGCTCACGATTTTAACGACTATGAAGTGGGGAAACGCCATAATTTACCGTTGGTGAATGTGTTGACGCTCAATGCGGATATTCGTGACGAAGCGGAAGTCATCGGCTACAACAATAAACCTTTGGAAAATTACACCGCACTTATTCCTGAAGATTACCGTGGCTTAGAGCGTTTTGTAGCCCGTAAGAAAATCGTTGCGGATTTTGAGGCAATGGGGCTGTTGGAAGAGATTAAACCGCACGATCTCAAAGTGCCTTATGGCGACCGTGGCGGTGTGCCGATTGAGCCAATGCTTACAGATCAATGGTATGTGAGCGTTAAACCGCTCGCTGAAGTGGCAACGAAAGCGGTAGAAGACGGTGAAATCCAATTTGTACCGAAACAGTATGAAAACCTGTATTTCTCTTGGATGCGGGACATTCAAGATTGGTGTATTTCACGCCAACTTTGGTGGGGACACCGTATTCCGGCATGGTATGATGCTGAGGGCAATATCTACGTTGCACGCAACGAGCAAGAGGTTCGCACAAAATACAATTTGCCTGCGGATTTAGCCTTAAAACAAGATGAAGATGTGTTAGACACTTGGTTCTCATCCGGCTTGTGGACGTTCTCTACACTGGGTTGGCCGGAACAAACCAAAGAACTCAAAATGTTCCACCCGACAGATGTATTAATCACCGGATTTGACATCATTTTCTTCTGGGTGGCTCGGATGATTATGTTCACCATGCACTTCATCAAAGATGAAAATGGTAAACCGCAAGTACCGTTTAAAACGGTTTACGTTACGGGCTTGATCCGTGATGAGCAAGGACAGAAAATGTCCAAATCGAAAGGCAATGTGCTTGACCCGATTGATATGATTGACGGTATCAGCCTTGAAGATTTACTGGAAAAACGCACCGGTAATATGATGCAACCACAACTTGCGGAAAAAATTGCCAAAGCAACCCGTAAAGAGTTTGCCGAAGGCATTAGCGCACATGGTACGGATGCGTTACGTTTTACCTTGGCAGCCCTTGCCAGCAATGGGCGTGATATTAACTGGGATATGAAACGCCTTGAAGGGTATCGCAATTTCTGTAATAAACTGTGGAATGCCAGCCGTTTTGTGTTAACCAATGAAAAATTGGATTTAAGCGAAGGGGAAATTGAATTTTCCGTGGCAGATCGTTGGATTGAATCTTGTTTTAACCGCACTGTGGGGGATTTCCGTGAAGCATTAAGCCAATATCGTTTTGACTTAGCAGCTAATGCGATTTACGAATTTACCTGGAACCAATTCTGCGACTGGTATTTGGAGTTAACCAAACCAGTATTTGCAATGGGTACACCGGCGCAAATTCGTGCGGCAAGCCAAACTCTTGTGCGTGTGTTAGAACAATTATTGCGTTTAGCACACCCGTTAATTCCGTTTATCACGGAAGAAATTTGGCAAAAAGTAAAAGGCTTTGTCGGCATTGAAGCGGATAGCATTATGTTGCAACCGTTCCCAACGGTGGATGAAACTGCCTTTGATGATGAAGCCGAGCGTGAAATTAATTGGTTAAAAGAAGTGATTGTGGCTGTGCGTAACATTCGGGCAGAATGTAATATCGCCCCAAGTAAAGGATTAGATTTATTGTTCCGTAACATTGATGCGACAGAACAAAAAATTCTTGAAAAACAGACCGCACTTTTATGTGCAATGGCAAAATTGGGTGAGGCACGCGTGTTAACGGAAGGGGAAAATGCCCCGCTTGCCGTGGCTAAATTGGTAGGCAATACGGAACTTCTTGTGCCAATGGCGGGTTTTATCAACAAAGAAACCGAGCTTGCCCGTTTGACCAAAGAGATGGAAAAATATCAACAGGAAGTCAAACGTATCGAAGGTAAACTTAGCAACGAAGCCTTTGTTGCCAAAGCACCGGAAGCAGTAATCGCCAAAGAACGTGAGAAAATGGCTGAATACCAATCGGGATTAGAAAAAATCCGTGAGCAGTATAAAGCCATAGAAGCTTTATAATCCGCTCATTAAAAATGAGAAAAGCAGGAATTTTGATCTGACCCCAAAAAGTTAGACTCATTTAATTCAAGGACTGAGTTCTGTATTCCACAGGGCTTAGTCCTTTTAATTTAACTTGAATCCGTTCATGATTATAGTAATGAATATATTCATGGATGGCTTTTTCAAGTTGCTCAAACGTTTCAAATTGCTTGCCGTAATAACATTCCGTTTTTAATCGAGCAAAAAAGCTCTCTATCGCACCATTATCCAAGCAATTTCCC
>NZ_MLHH01000011.1 GCF_002000125.1 Rodentibacter heidelbergensis | reverse complement strand
TTTTGGGGTGCAGATCATATCAACCCTTTTGCTTTTTATTAAATTAGAGTAAACCGCCTTGGCCTAAAGCCGGATCAGTATCACGGGCTTTTAACGCATCTTCTACGGTTAAACCTAATGCTTTCGCCACACCTTCACCGTATGCCGGATCACACCAGTGGCAGTTACGGATATGACGATATTTGATGAAATCAGGCGCATCACCCATTGCACCCGCAGTATTGTTAAATAACGCTTGTTTTTGTTCAGCGCTCATTAAGTTAAACAAGGCACGCGGTTGGCTGAAGTAGTCGTTATCATCTTGACGATAATCCCAGAATGCCGCATCACCGTTAATGCGAAGTGGTGGCTCTGCAAAATCCGGTTGTTGTTGCCATTGATTAAAGCTGTTTGGCTCATAATGCGGTAAGCTACCGTAGTTACCATCGACACGGCCTTGACCATCACGTTGGTTGCTGTGAACCGGGCAACGAGGACGGTTTACCGGAATTTGACGGAAATTCACGCCTAAACGGTAACGTTGTGCATCGGCATAGTTGAATAAACGAGCTTGCAACATTCTATCCGGGCTTGCACCGATTCCCGGTACTAAATTGCTTGGTGCAAAAGCAGATTGCTCAACATCGGCAAAGAAGTTTTCAGAGTTACGGTTAAGCTCAAATTCACCCACTTCAATTAATGGGTAGTCTTTTTTCGGCCATACTTTGGTTAAATCGAAAGGATGATAAGGCACTTTTTCTGCATCGGCTTCCGGCATCACTTGGATAAACATTTTCCATTTCGGGAAATCGCCACGCTCAATGGCTTCATATAAATCACGTTGATGACTTTCACGATCGTTGGCAATAATCGCAGCAGCTTCTGCCTCGGTTAAATTTTTAATGCCTTGTTGTGTATGGAAATGGAATTTCACCCAGAAACGCTCGCCGGCTTCATTCCAGAAGCTATAAGTATGTGAACCGTAACCGTGCATATGACGATAACTTGCCGGAATACCACGATCACTCATTACGATAGTGACTTGGTGTAACGCTTCCGGTAATAATGTCCAGAAATCCCAGTTATTGGTTGCTGAACGCATATTAGTGCGTGGATCACGTTTTACCGCTTTGTTAAGATCAGGGAATTTACGAGGATCACGCAAGAAGAAAACCGGTGTATTGTTACCAACCATATCCCAGTTACCTTCTTCGGTGTAGAATTTTAATGCAAAACCACGAATATCACGCTCTGCATCCGCTGCACCACGTTCACCGGCTACGGTAGTAAAACGTGCGAACATTTCTGTTTTTTTACCCACTTCACTGAAGATTTTAGCACGGGTATATTTGGTGATATCATTGGTCACGGTGAAAGTACCAAATGCACCTGAACCTTTTGCGTGCATACGGCGCTCAGGAATCACTTCACGCACGAAATCTGCTAATTTTTCATTAAGCCATAAATCTTGTGCAAGTAATGGACCACGAGGACCTGCGGTTAAGCTGTTTTGATTGTCAACAACAGGTGCACCATTTCCCATTGTTAAAGGGGTGGTGATATGAGAAAACGGACATTTTGATGTCATAATATTTTCCTTCTTGAGTTTGATTGAAATTCGTGCTGATCATACTAAAAGATTGTAACGATTAAAAACTATCAAATTAATCAAAAAAACCATTCAAAAAGTACATCTATTGGGTTAGCTGATTTAAAGTGCGGTTGTTTTTTTCGGCGTTTTCAAAAGAAAGGATAAAAAAATCCCCTGATTACTCAGGGGAAAATATCAAAAGGAATTTATGAATAAAATCTCTAAAGTTTAGCTTTATCGAAAAGGCTCTCAATAAAACTGCGGTAAGTATATTTACATTTCTTTACAAAAGCAAGAGGAAATTTACGTTTCTTTACAAAAAATTTACATTTTCTTAAATTTTACAATTTCCGTGATGACTTCCACCGCTTTTTCCATGCCTTCTAGAGAGATTAATTCGTGTTTACTATGGAAATTGTACCCGCCGGTAAAAATATTCGGGCAAGGCAGGCCCTTTTCTGATAGAAATGCACCATCAGTTCCCCCACGAATGGGTTTATGGATCACATTGATCCCGCATAAATCCATGGCTTTTTCTGCAATTGAAATAGATTGAGGAGCTTGTTGAACCGCTTCATACATATTTTTATAGCTCTCATGAATGACACACTCAACAGGCATTTTTAAGCCTCTTTCTGCATTAAATTTTGCTGTCCAATCCAAAATAAATTGTTTGCGTTGTTCAAAAGCTGATAAATCAAAATCACGAATTAAATAATGTAATTCGGCTTTTTCAATACTACCCTCAAAATGCTCCAAGTGGAAAAAGCCTTCTTTACCTTCGGTTTTCTCCGGCACTTCATCTTTGGGAAAGCCTTGGTGAAAATCACAGGCAAGCGCAAGGGCGTTAACCATTTTATCTTTCGCATAGCCGGTGTGAATACTTCTTCCCGAGAAATAAATTTTTGCTGTCGCCGCATTGAAGTTTTCGTATTCTAATTCTCCCACTTCCCCACCATCAATGGTGTAAGCCCAATCACAAGGAAAATCAGCCAAAGGGAAATACTGCATCCCTAAACCGATTTCTTCATCCGGTGTAAAGGCAATTCTTATATTGCAATGAGGCAATTTTTCTTGTTGGATGATCTCAAGTGCGGTCATAATTTCAGCAATTCCGGCTTTATTATCTGCCCCCAGTAAAGTATTACCATCGGTCACAATCAAAGTTTTCCCAATAAGTTGATGCATAAAAGGGTAATAAACCGGCGTAATAAATTCTTCGCCAATCCCTAAAGCAATGTCCCCTCCCCGATAGTTTTCAATCACTTCGGGTTTCACATGCTTCCCACTACATTCAGGTGAAGTATCTAAATGGGCGATAAAACCAATGGTATGCGAAAGTGCCTCTCTGTTTGAAGGAAGAAAAGCCGTTACTACTGCATGTTTGCTGACTTCCACCTCTTCTAATCCAAGTTCAATCAGTTCTTTTTGTAGATGCTTTGCAAGTTTCATTTGCCCAATAGAACTGGGTGACGATTTTGCATGGGGTTTGGCTTGTGTATCAAAAGAAACATAATGCAAAAAACGATTTAATAAATTGTTTTTATAATGATTGGTATCCATTTTATTGATGATCCTTTATAACTGACGTGAATAAGTCTACCTCAAATTAAACAAAAGATTATTGATATATAGCAAACATTCAGTCATTCGCCCCAATATCCCCAGAAAAGGGAAAGTGCGGTCATAAAAAACAATGTTTTTGAACCTTGGTTTTACCAAGGAGAGCGTTAGAGATGAATAAACAAGTGGACGAGTTTGTGAATAATTTTAGGGTGTTTTTACGGTCGGAAATTTTTTTGTTTCCTCAAGCATTAAGTCCTTTTCATTATTGAAAATTCACTATATCATAAGCACCTATTTTTATGTCGCCCCTGCATTCTTGCAGGTTCTTGTTTCTACTCAGTACCAGTTTATTGGTGAAATTAGGGAGAAAACCAAAGCTAGTGGAAAATCAGGTTCAAAACAAGCCGATTATTGAGCTTCGTTCAATCAAAAAATCCTACGGTTCTAACACCATTATTAACGACTTTAACCTAACCATTAATAATGGTGAATTTGTCACTATTCTTGGCCCTTCAGGTTGTGGAAAAACAACGATATTACGCTTGTTAGCCGGCCTCGAAGAATTAGACGAGGGTCATATTATTTTGGACGGTGAGGATATCACCGATGTGCCCGCTGAAAAACGCCACATCAACACCGTTTTCCAAAGTTATGCGCTCTTTCCGCATATGACGATTTTTGAGAACGTGGCTTTTGGTTTGCGTATGCAAAAAGTACCTGAGGCTGAAATCAAACCTCGTGTACTCGAAGCCTTACGCATGGTGCAATTAGAAGAAATGGCAGATCGTAAGCCAACCCAATTGTCAGGCGGTCAGCAACAACGTATTGCCATTGCCCGTGCGGTTGTCAACAAACCGAAAGTGTTGTTGCTCGATGAATCCTTATCGGCATTGGACTATAAATTGCGTAAACAAATGCAATACGAACTTAAAGTATTGCAACGTCAGTTAGGCATCACCTTTATTTTCGTCACCCACGATCAAGAAGAAGCCATTACCATGTCTGATCGCATTGTGCTAATGCGTAAAGGTAAAATTGCACAAGATGGTTCACCACGAGAAATTTATGAAGAACCGGCCAACTTGTTTGTGGCACGCTTTATCGGTGAAATCAATGTGTTTGATGCCACTGTTATTGAACGTAAATCCGACAATGTCGTATTAGCCAATGTAGAAGGGCGGGTTTGTGATATTTATACGGATATGCCGGTCAGAAAAGATCAAAAACTTCAAGTCCTTCTCCGCCCTGAAGATATCGTGATTGAAGAGCTTGATGAAAATGAGCAGTCTAATGCCATTATCGGCCACATTATTGACCGTACCTATAAAGGAATGACATTAGAATCTACCGTAGAATTCGACCATAACGGTATGCGTGTGCTTGTCAGCGAATTCTTTAACGAAGACGATCCGCACATGGATCACAGTGTTGGACAACGTGTTGGCATTACATGGCACGAAGGTTGGGAGGTAGTACTCAACGATGAAGATAATCAATAATAAATTTCAAAAAATTGCTGTTGCTATTATCTTCAGTTGGCTTATTTTCTTTGTGCTAATTCCAAACCTGTTGGTATTAGTCGTAAGTTTTTTAACTCGAGATGGTAGCAACTTCTATGCCCTGCCGTTTAACCTAGATAACTACATCAACCTGTTTAATCCGCTTTATGCACAGGTGGTGTGGAATTCTTTGTATATGTCAGGGATTGCCACGATCATTTGCTTACTCATCGGCTACCCTTTTGCCTTTATGATCAGCAAAATTCACCCGAAATATCGACCGCTCTTGTTATTCCTTGTGGTTTTGCCGTTTTGGACAAACTCGCTCATTCGTATCTATGGAATGAAAATCTTCCTTGGAGTGAAAGGCGTGTTAAACACCATGCTTATGGATATGGGCATTTTGAGTGAACCTATCCGTATTTTAAATACAGAAGTGGCGGTGATTATCGGTTTGGTCTATTTATTGTTGCCATTTATGATTTTACCCCTCTACTCTGCTATTGAAAAATTAGACGGACGCTTACTGGAAGCGGCGAAAGATTTAGGCGCTAACGCATTCCAACGCTTTTTCCGTGTTATTTTGCCATTAACCATGCCCGGCATTATTGCAGGTTGCCTATTAGTTTTACTCCCGGCAATGGGTATGTTCTATGTGGCAGATTTACTGGGTGGAGCAAAAGTGCTTCTCGTGGGTAATGTGATTAAGAGCGAATTCTTAATTTCCCGCAACTGGCCGTTTGGTTCAGCAATCAGCATCGGGTTAACCATCCTTATGGCGTTGTTGATTTTCGTCTATTACCGTGCAAATAAACTATTGAATAAAAAAGTGGAGTTAGAATAATGAGCCGTTTACTGCGTAATGTATTTATGTTTGTGGTATACGCTTATTTGTATATCCCAATTATTATCTTAGTCACCAACTCCTTCAATGCCGACCGTTACGGATTGAGCTGGAAAGGTTTTAGTTGGAATTGGTACGAACGTTTATTTAATAACGATACCTTAATTCAGGCTGCCATTCATTCCGTTACCATCGCCTTTTTTGCGGCAACCTTAGCCACCATTATTGGCGGACTCACCGCTATTGCCTTATATCGCTATCGTTTCCGTGGCAAACAAGCGGTGAGCGGAATGTTATTTATCGTGATGATGTCACCAGATATTGTTATGGCCGTTTCCTTATTGGCACTGTTTATGGTTGTTGGTATTTCATTAGGTTTCTGGTCATTGCTTCTAGCCCATGTTACCTTCTGTTTGCCTTATGTGACGGTCACCATTTTCTCACGTTTAAATGGCTTTGATGCCAGAATGTTAGAAGCGGCAAAAGATTTAGGCGCAAGTGAAGTCACTATTTTACGCAAGATTATTGTTCCCCTTGCATTGCCGGCAATCGTATCAGGTTGGTTATTAAGCTTTACCATCTCATTAGATGACGTGGTGGTCTCCTCCTTTGTGAGTGGCGTAAGCTACGAGATCCTGCCACTACGCATCTTCTCTTTGGTGAAAACAGGGGTAACACCGGAAGTGAATGCCTTAGCCACCATTATGATCGTACTTTCCTTGCTGTTAGTGGTTTCAAGCCAATTAATCACGCGTAAAAATAACCACTAAGACACGATAAAAGGTTTCACAAACCCTTTAATATCAAATAGAATACGCCTTGACGCACAATCAAGGCGTTTTTTTATACCTACGGTTTACGGTAGGTGGTTTTTTTACCCCTCTTTTACGGAGAACAAACAAAAATGAAAAAATTTGCAGGTTTAATGACTGCCGGTTTAGTGGCTGCCACCCTAACAGCTTGTAATGACAAAGAAAACAAGCCTGAGAATGCCAATGCACCGGCAACTGCTAATGATACGGTGTACCTCTATACTTGGACTGAATATGTGCCGGATGGTCTTTTAGATGACTTCACCAAAGAAACCGGTATCAAAGTGATTGTTTCAAGTCTTGAGTCCAATGAAACCATGTATGCAAAACTCAAAACCCAAGGTGAAGCCGGCGGTTATGATGTGATTGCCCCTTCGAACTATTTTGTGTCTAAAATGGCACGCGAAGGCATGTTAAAAGAACTTGATCATAGCAAATTGCCTGTCATTAAAGAATTAGACCCTGATTGGCTCAATAAACCTTATGATAAAGGCAACAAATATTCCCTTCCTCAATTACTGGGTGCGCCGGGTATCGCATTTAATACCAATGCCTATAAAGGTTCGGATTTCACCTCTTGGGGCGATTTATGGAAACCTGAGTTTGCCAACAAAGTCCAATTATTAGATGATGCCCGTGAAGTATTTAATATTGCCTTGTTAAAACTCGGTCAAGATCCGAATACTCAAGACCCGGCAATCATCAAACAAGCCTACGAAGAATTATTAAAATTACGTCCAAATGTCCTTTCTTTCAATTCAGACAACCCGGCTAACTCTTTCATTTCCGGTGAAGTTGAAGTGGGTCAATTATGGAACGGTTCCGTACGCATTGCGAAAAAAGAACAAGCGCCTTTAGATATGGTGTTCCCGAAAGAGGGCCCTGTACTTTGGGTGGATACCTTGGCGATTCCTAGCACCTCTAAAAACCCGGATGGTGCACATAAGCTTATCAACTATATGCTTGGTGCCAAAGCTGCTGAGAAACTCACCTTAGCTATTGGTTACCCAACGGCAAACGTTGAAGCGAAAAAAGTATTGCCAAAAGAAATCACTGAAGATCCATCTATCTATCCAACTGCTGAAGTCTTGAAAAACAGCTACTGGCAAGATGATGTGGGTGATGCCATTCAATACTACGAACAATACTACCAAGAATTAAAAGCAGCGAAATAATCTGACTTAATTCCAATACTAAAAGTGCGGTTAAAATCTCTCATGTTTTTAACCGCACTTTTATTTATGTGAAAAACTACTCTGCCAATTCCGTTTGCTCGTGTGCCATTAATTCCTGTCCAATGTCATCAAGTAGGCTTAAGTAACGTTCATATTGTTTTAATATATCGGCAATCAATTCCGCTTGATCCATATATTGCACATCGTAACCTACTCGGCCGTCAAAGAAATAAGTATAGGGTTCGTAAGTGGTGTGGTGCTGAATATGTGGCAGATTTTCATCATTGATGAGTTGTTCAGACACTTCACGCCCCACCGATTTAATGCCATACATAAAATCACGCAGGGACTCTTTTTGTATCACCAACTCCACCGCCGGCTCTTCTTGCTCAAGCAAAGCATGGATTTCCACACTCAGATTATATTTGCCGATAAGTTCTTGACGTAATTCACGCATTGCCGGCAATGCAGTGTGTTTTAAGAAACGTAAAATATCTTTTTCTTGGGTTTGATTCATCATCTGCCCTAAGCGTTCTTTCCATTTTTCGCCTGTCCAGAAAATACTGGTTGGATTGACTTTCGTCGCAAAATATTTTTTATCGGCATTTAACCCTTTCCATAGGCTAAAACACATGATTAACATCAGCACCGCAAAGGGTAAGGCGACCATTAACGTCATTGTCTGCAAATTGGCTAAACCGCCCGATTGCATTAATACTATTGCGACTATCGACATTAATAGCCCCCACATCACCGTCTGCCAGTTCGGTGAGGTAAGACTTTTATCACGAGAGGCGATATTATTTAAAACATAAATTCCCGAATCGGCCGAGGTGATAAAAAATAATGAGATCACAATCAAACTCACCAACCCACTCACAGTAGGTAGGGGTAAATAATCCAGAAATTTAAATAATAAGGTTTCCGGCGATGAAATCATTTGTCCTAGCACGCCGGCCGCTTCCCCTTCATTTAACCAAATCGCCGTGTTACCAAATACGGTGAACCAAAGGATGCCAAATACACTCGGAATAACCAATACACCAAAAATAAATTCACGAATAGTACGACCTTTAGAAATGCGGGCAATAAACAATCCAACAAAGGGCGCCCATGAACACCACCATGCCCAATAAAGCACCGTCCAACCACTAAACCACGCCGTATGTTCTTGCTCATAAACGTAGGTTTTGAAACTCAGTTGCACTAAATTGCTGAGATAATTCCCGATATTGTCGCTAAATGCGGAAAGCAAATAGAGGGTCGGGCCGGTGAGTAAAACAAAAACAAGTAATAAAAATGCTAACGTTAAATTTAATTCACTGAGTATTTTTACCCCTTTACCCACACCTGAAATAGCTGAGAAGACCGCTAAGCTCATCACCACAGCAATGACGATCACTTGTAAACCAAAACTATTTTCACTCACCCAGCCCATTTGGTGCAAACCTGCACCTAACTGAGCCGCACCAAAACCTAAGGTCGTGATGATCCCAAATAAAGTGGCAAGTAATGCCATAATATCGATGAGATCACCCATTTTTCCATTGATGCGATCTTTCAATAGCGGGTAAAAACAAGAGCGTAGGGCTAAAGGGAGCTTATAGCGAAAGCCAAAATAAGCTAAAGCCAAGGCAATGGTGCCATATACTGCCCAAGCATGAATTCCCCAGTGAAATAACGTATGTAATAATGCCTCTTGTTGGCGGTGCTCTGGCGCACCGCTGGTGATTTCGGAAAGATAATGGGTTAAGGGTTCAGCTACCCCAAAGAACATTAACCCCACCCCCATACCGGCGGCAAATAACATAGCAAGCCATGAGAGAAAACTAAATTCAGGCTCTTCTTCATCGCTTCCCAGTTTAATATTTCCTAAACTACTCACAGATAAAGTCAACAAAAAGCCCAAGAAGATCGAAAATGCTAAGATGTAAAACCAACTAAAATTGGCAAAAATCCCTACTTTTGCTTGGTTTAATAATGATTGAGTTTGCTCCGGTGCGATTAAAATCATTGTCACCAGCAACAAAATAAAAAAGAGTGTCAATCCAATCACAAAAGGATTAAATGACGTTCGCTTTTCCATAAATTGAGATAAAGACAAACCTTTCCCCTTAAAATGAAGTCGATAAATTAAAAATTCGATTTATTTAAAACATTGCCATGAGGCAAAAAAGTGTGTAGTGGAACCACTACGATGACAGCACATAGAAGTGCGATTTTGACAGAAACACTCAGTAGACATTGAGAGATTGTTTCTAAAAAACAGAATAATTCTATCAAAAATTGATAATTATTTCAAATTGGTAGATTATTCCCTTAAACCTACGGCAAAAAATAGGCTATTTTTCTTATTCCAACTTTGAGAGATAATTCTCCACTTAACTAATTTGCAAGATTAAGCGTTTAAGGGCTGTATATCCTATCTATACACGATTTCACCGTTCAACCAAATAGCTTCCAAAACGGCACGATATTAATATTTTTTCCCTCTACTATCATCTTATCTTCTTGATCAAAAGTGACTATCGTTCCTTGTTCAAAATGAAAAAAGTTCATTGCATCAATTAATCCGTCACGTTCACGAGGGAGATTTTCCGCAGTCAGTTGCCAACAGACTTGGATAAGTTGTAATGGAGAATTATTTTTACATACAACAAAATCACATTCTTTATTGTTCTCATTGTAATAATACAATTCTGAAAACTCTCTTCTTAATGCCCAAAATACCGCATTTTCTAACTTTCTTCTCCGATCTTGACTAAAAGATGGGCTTATCACTCTCTGTAATCCATTATCTATAAAGTAAACTTTTCTTGGATTAACAAGTTGTATTTTGTAGGAATAGGAAAACTTAGGTAGTAAGCTAATCACATAGGCTTGTTCCAAATGAGAAAGATATTCTTGCACAGTAGCCGTGCTTTTAACATTAAGGATTTGTTTGAGTTTACCTGCAGTAATCAAATTCCCTACATTACCCGCTAAAAAAAGCAACAAACCTTTCATTGACCGCTCATCACGAATACCAAAACGCACAATAATATCTCGATAGATAATATCATTAATGAGCGCATTTAAAATTTCATCTTCATTCAATTGCAAATATTGCGGGAAACCACCCAAATGAAGATAATCTGCCACTGTATCAGCATTCTTTTCTTTTCCAAGAAACTCACAAAACTCTAAAAAAGAAAAAGGGAAAAGTTCACGACTAATATGTCGACCAGTAAGTTTTGTGCCGAGCTCACGGCTTAATAACGAGGCATTTGAGCCGGTTACAACAACTTGATAGCCTTGATCAAGTTTTCCTCGTACATAGAGCTCCCACCCCTCTATAATCTGGATTTCATCAAAATATAATGTCTGGATTTCGGGGCATTCAGCAATAATTTCATCTAATAAAGCAAAATCGCTAAATTCAAAATTAAATAATTGAGGTGTATCAAAATTGAGAAAAAGATAGTGATTTTTATCCTGTTTTTCAATAAGTTGAGACAATAAAGTACTTTTCCCACTACGGCGGATACCTGATACGACCAAAGCAAAATTAGGTAACAGCTTAATATGATTGAGAATTTGACGTGAATATGTTTTTTGTCTTAATAACCTACTCTGCTGAGTATCAATGGTTTGCTTTATTTCTGCTTTTAATAACATTTTATCTCCACGCAAAACTGTTTGATATTAGTGAATAAAACTATTCAATAATAATAAACAAAACTATTTGATAATAATGAACACTATTTTAATCTTAAAAAAGATTTATCTCAAATAGAAAACAGAGGAATGCTATACCTCTATCTAATGGGCGGATGGGGAATACAGCGTCAACGTCATGGGGAGCAATCCCATTGGATGTTAGTTACCTTAGCTTCTATGCTGGGACAAATCGGTTTACCGGGCGGGGGCTTTGGTTTTAGCTATCATTATGCAAACGGTGGTGTGCCAACCGCTACGGGGGGAAGAATTGGTTCAATCAGTGCCACTCCATCAGGCGGAAGCGGTGAAAAAACTTGGTTAGATGACTCGGCAAAATTTTCTTTCCCTGTGGCACGCATTGCTGATGCCTTACTCAATCCGGGCAAAACCATTGATTACAATGGCGAAAAAATTACCTATCCGGACATTAAAGTCGTCTATTGGGCGGGCGGAAATCCTTTCACCCAACACCAAAATACGAATTTATTAGTTAAAGCGTTCCAAAAACCGGAAACCGTTATCGTCAATGAAGTGAACTGGACGCCAACAGCCCGCATGGCCGATATTGTTTTGCCGGCAACCACAAGTTATGAACGCAATGACTTAACCATGGGCGGGGATTATTCTATGTTTGCGGTGTACCCAATGAAACAAGTGGTACCACCACAATTTGAAGCGAAAAACGATTTCGATATTTTTGCTGAACTGGCTAAACGTGCCGGTAAAGAGGAGGAATTTACCGAAGGCAAAACAGAAATGGAATGGCTGGAGGGCTTTTATCAAACCGCTTTCACAAGCGCTCGTCAAAACCGTGTTGCGATGCCTCGCTTTGAACGCTTCTGGGAAGAAAACAAACCTTTCCTATTTGAAGCCAATGAAGCGGCAAAAAAATGGGTACGCTATGCTGAATTCCGTGAAGATCCGTTACTCAACCCGCTTGGCACACCATCAGGCAAAATTGAGATTTACTCCGATGTGGTGGCGAAGATGAATTATGATGATTGCAAAGGCCACCCAACCTGGATGGAGCCGGAAGAATTTGCCGGTAATCGTACGGAAGAACACCCTCTTGCCTTAGTCACACCTCATGCCTACTATCGTTTACACAGCCAATTGGCTCATACGTCATTGCGTCAAAAATATGCGGTGAATGATCGTGAACCGGTCTTAATTCATCCAGAAGATGCCAAAGCCCGAGGTATTGCAGATGGTGATATTGTGCGTATCCATAATGCACGAGGTCAGGTGTTAGCGGGAGCGGTTGTCACGGAAGGGATCATTCAAGGAACCTTAGGGCTTCATGAGGGGGCTTGGTACGATCCTGCCGATCTCGGCGAAAGTGAGAAACCACTGTGTAAAAACGGTAGCCCAAATGTGCTGACCCGTGATGAAGGCACGTCTAAATTAGCCCAAGGTAACTCACCGAATACTTGTCTTGTACAAGTCGAGAAATTCACAGGCGTGGCACCGGAAGTCACCGTGTTTAAACAGCCTAAATATTCGGTATAATCTCCTTTCCTTTTGAGGGCAGATCAAAGTGCGGCCAATTTTGGCCGCACTTTTTATGGAGGAATAAGAAAGAATAAAAAAGATAAAAATGGCAATTAGCCTGATAGCGCCTCTTTTAACACTTGTGCAATACCACTCTCATTATTTGATGTGGTGACTAATTTGGCCTGTGATTTTACTTCTTCTTCCGCATTGCCCATGGCAACGCCTAATCCCACTACCGTTAACATACTGATGTCATTATGATTATCACCAAATGCGATCACCTCTTTCGGATCGATCCCCCAGTTTTTCAATAAAGCCAACAATCTTCCGCCTTTTGTATTCCCGGCATTAGCAATATCAACACGATCCACCCACGACCACTCACAACTAAACTGAGAAACCGGCAGCTCTTTCACTACATCATTCATGATCGCTTTATTCTCTGCACTAATAACACATTTCCAAATAGGATTATGATGATCAATCACCTCTTGGATACACGCCACTTTGCGTACATCAGGGCGAACCTCTGCCGGGCAAGTTTCCACCCATTGAAGAAATTTTTCCATATGGGGATTAAGCTTCGCATAGTTCATTGAATCTCGGGAATACATCAGCAAATGGCAATGATGCTTTTCTGCCACCTCATAAATGAATTGAGCCTGCTGTTTGGAAAGCGGATTAGCAAAAGGTGTGGTATCGGTCAGCACATCATAAACATAAGTACCGTTACAACAGATAATCGGTGTATCTAAACCTAATTCACGATAATAAGGTTTAACGGCAGTATGATGTCTACCTGTCACCAACAACACCTTAATCCCCTGATTGATGGCAGATTGAATGGCCAATTTATTTTCCGGCAAAATCTGCCCTTCGGCATTTAATAACGTTCCATCAAGATCAAATGCGACCACTTTATAATTCATAGTATCCTCTCATTATGAATGAAAAAGGCGGTTAACAACCGCCCCAATATTATATTCATTATTGTCCGTAATAGGCATTTTTGCCATGTTTACGAAGATAATGTTTATCCAACAATTCTTGTTGCATTGAGCCGATATTCGGGCGAATTTGATGGGTTACAAAGTTCATATACGCCACTTCTTCCAGCACCACAGAATTATGCACGGCATCAAAGCCATCTTTTCCCCAAGTGAAAGGGCCATGAGAATGAACTAATACCCCGGGCACGGATTTCGGTTCAATATTGCGTTTACGGAAAGTTTCAACAATCACTTTACCGGTTTCCAATTCATATTCACCGGCAATTTCTTCCGGTGTCATTTTCCGGGTGCAAGGCACTGAGCCATAGAAATAATCACCTTGCGTTGTCCCTAAAGCGAGAATATCTTCACCGGCTTGCGCCCAAGCTGTCGCATGGCGGGAGTGAGTATGAACCACACCGCCAATCTCTTTAAATTGACGATAAAGCTCTAAATGGGTCGGGGTATCGGAAGACGGTTTTTTCTCTCCCCAAACACGATTGCCATTCAGATCCACAATGACAATATCATCAACCGTCATCAAATCATATTCAACACCGGAAGGTTTGATCGCCACCAAACCACTTTCACGATCAATTTCACTCACATTTCCCCAAGTGAAGGTGACTAATTGATATTTAGGTAGCTCAAGGTTTGCTTTTAATACTCTCTCTCTTAATTCTCTTAACATTGGAAACCTCCTTCTTTCATTTTTTGTTCGATCCAACGGCGAGCATTGATAATTTCTGCAATAGGTTCATCGGCTTTTTCCGTCCACATTTCAATTAAAAATGCACCACGATAATTCAATGCCGCAAGGGTTTTAAAACAAGCCACAAAATCAACACAGCCCTCGCCAAATGGTACATCACGGAACTGACCGGCACAGGTTTCGGTAACCTTATAAGTATCTTTTAAATGAATGGCGGAAATTTTATCTATACCCAGTTTAAGCTCTTCGGCAACATTATCATTCCATGCAGAAAGGTTGCCTAAATCGGGATAGACGGTAAACCAAGGGGATTTAATCAGATCGTCCCATTTTTTCCAACGGGAAATGGAACTCATAAATTGGGTATCCATAATCTCGACTGAAAGGGTCACTTGGTTACTGGCGGCAAGTTCTACAGCCCATTCTAAGCCTTGCTGAAAACGTTGAATTGTCCCTTCATCTTGTTCTTCATAATAAACATCATAACCCGCCAATTGGATAGTGCGAATGCCGGTATCAACCGCAAATTGAATCGCTTTTTCCATAATTTCATAGGCTTTTTGGCGGGTGGCTTCATCATGGCTACCAAAAGGAAAACGACGATGCCCAGATAAGCACATAGAGGGAATCGTCACCCCGGTATTAACAATGGCTTTTACTAATTTTAACCGCTCTTTTTTGCTCCAGTCCAAACGAGCCAAACGCTCATCTGTTTCATCAATAGACATTTCAACAAAATCAAAGCCACAGGCTTTCGCAATAGACAAACGATCTTGCCAGCTGATATTTTTAGGCAGCGCTTTTTCATAGATGCCGAGTTTGTGTTTTCTCACTGAATACTCCTTTCAGTAATTGGGATAGATACGATGTTCGATTTTAAAAAACGAACAGGTTGGATAGTTTATTTTAATCGCTTTTTTAACTCACTAAACAAGCATTACCGATAAACCTTTTTCTTTTAGCGCTTGGATAAACGCCGGTTCTGCATTTTTGCCGGTAATTAATAAATCAATATCTTTCAATTGAGTAAATAGCATACCGACTTGTTGTCCTAATTTTGTGCTATCCAGCAAAACCACATATTTCCCCGCCTTGGCAGACAATCTTTGCTCGGAATTAGCAATAATCATATCGGTTTTATACAACCCTTCGGTCGTAAAGCCTTTACCGCTGGTAAACATGATATTAGCGGCATAAGGACTTTCATTTTGATTGAGGGAAAGGGTAATCGCTTTGTTACGATTATACTGCCCCCCCATAATCACAATATCTTCGTGATTGTTTTCGATAAGTTTATGGGCAAGTGGGATAAAGTTAGTAATGATCTGTAATTTTCTTCCACACAAATAATCGCCCAACATTTGCATTGTTGAGCCACAAGTTAAAATGATTGAATCCCCATCTTGGCATAATTGACTTGCCGCTTGCGCGATACGCTGTTTTTCATCAATATTATGAATAACCGAACGAGCTTGATAATCCGAAGAAAACGAGGCAATTGCCTCCGCTCCATTGCGTACTTTTTTTAATCGCCCTTGTTGGGCTAATTTATTAATATCCCGTCTTGCCGTAGCGGGTGAAATGCCGAGTTCTTCAATAATTTCTGAGGTAGAAAGCGCTTCCTTTTCAGCCAACAACTGTAAAAGTCGCCGATGGCGATAATTTTCGTTCATTATACTTTCCTTGCACTGATATTTCTTCGATTATGACGCTAATAATGAACAAAAAATCAGCCACCTTCAAGTGAAAAGGTGGCTTTTTTTGTTATAACATGGATTTAAATTGAATATTTGGTTCATGCTCAAAACAATCATCAAAACCACGAGGGTGATGATATTCAATTAAATCTTTATCGCGTGGGTAAACATACTTCCCGCCCACTTCCCAAATAAATGGATGGAATTGATATTGCAAGCGATCCTTACGCATTTTCCATAATTGGATAATTTCATCAGTGCTTGCCATAAAGTTTGTCCAAATATCATGATGAACCGGAATAATGACTTTACAACGTAAGCTTTCCGCCATGCGTAATAAATCAATAGATGTCATCTTATCGGCAATACCAACCGGGTTTTCACCGTAGTTGTTAAGCGCAACATCAATATCAAATTGTTTACCGTGTTTCGCAAATTGAATAGAGAAATGAGAATCCGCCCCATGATAAATATTGCCACCCGGTGTTTTAAATACATAGTTCACCGCTTTGCGTCCCATTTCTTCATCTGATGGGCAAAGCCCTGCTAGTTCACCACCCTGTTCTTCTGCTCCTTCCACCGGTAAAGTCACCAAACAAGTGCGGTCGAAAGAATCAAGCGCATGGATTTCTACATCTTTTAATTTCACCACATCGCCCGGTTTCACAACAATAATACGCTCCTCTGGCACGCCCCATTTTTTCCATAATTCTGCGCAGTGCCAAGGACCAACAAATTTCACATGATCCAATTTAGGATTATTTACAATCGCTGCCGCCACATTCACATCAATATGATCGCTGTGGTAGTGGGAAGCCAAAATAAAATCCACCTCATTAATAGCAAAGGGGTCTAACACCATTGGGGCTGCCCGTAAATTAGGTTGTAATTTACGCACCCCCGCCATATTGGCCATTTGGTGTCCACGAACCATATCTTTAACTTGCTTTGTGCTTTTTCCACGGCCACACCATAAATCCATACAAAGATTAGCGCCCCCCGGCGTTTTGATCCAAACCCCGACACAACCCAGCCACCACATGGCAAAATTGCCTTCCGGCACGACCTCTTGCTCAATTTCTTCATTTAACCACGTTCCCCATTCAGGAAATGTCGAAAGAATCCAACTTTCACGGGTAATTTCTTGAATTTTGCTCATACTTAACTCCTTTCGGTCATCAAAATAATCAAAAGAAATCATATCAAATCATTTTAAGTTGTAAAATATTTTTTATGAAATTTGTGATCAAGATCCCAATTTATTTTGGAAACTAAAGAAAACACTGATTTCACCGTAAATAACTGCAAATCCAACCCCATCACATTGAAGTCTACAAGACGGATAGGAAGAATAAAAATAAAGTGTGACACCGCTCACAAAAAATCAAATCCACTCTTTTTTATTCAAAAATAATTGTTATTATTTGCAAGATTTCTTTTCCGAGGATGTTCGGAATGAATTCAGAGGCTAAGTATTTTCCATTTTAATCAATGTCAACAGAGGTTCTGTTATGGAAACATTATTAGATTTATTTATTGTCTTTAGGGATCAAGTTCTTAACAAAGCCCCTTTACTCCTCGGTATCGTTGCCTGTATTGGCTATATTCTTCTACGCAAAGACACAACAACCGTGATTAAAGGGACAATTAAAACCATTGTCGGTTTTATGCTCGTTCAAGTCGGAGCCGGCGAATTAGTGAAAGGTTTTAAACCGATCATTGCCAAACTATCGGAATATCATGGCTTAACCGGGGCCGTCATTGACCCCTACACCAGTATGCAAGCCACCATTGAAACCATGGCAGATAATTATGCCTGGGTGGGATATGCGGTTTTACTGGCACTGGCATTAAACATTTTACTTGTGGTATTCAGACGTTTCACCGGTATTCGTACCATCATGCTCACCGGGCATATTATGTTCCAACAAGCCGGTTTGGTCGCGGTATTCTATATGCTCATTGGCGCATCCATGATGGAAACCATTATTTATACGGCGATTATCATGGCATTATACTGGGGAATTTCCTCCAACATTATGTATAAGCCAACTCAAGCCGTAACCGGTGGTGCGGGTTTCTCTATCGGACACCAACAACAAATTGCTTCTTGGATTGCCGTTCAACTTGCACCGAAACTCGGTAATAAAGAAGACAGTGTCGATAATATGAAATTGCCAAAATGGCTTCATATTTTCCACGATAGTATCTCTGCCACCGTATTAGTTATGACCGTATTCTTTGGGATTATCCTCATTTCTTTTGGTTTGGATAATTTACAAACTATGGCAGGCAAAACCCACTGGACAATTTATATTTTTGAAACAGGGCTGAAATTTGCCGTTGCCATTCAAGTGATTGTCATTGGGGTTCGGATGTTTGTTGCCGAGTTATCAGAAGCTTTCAAAGGTATTTCCGAACGTGTCATTCCTAATGCCGTGTTAGCCATTGACTGTGCGGCGATTTATGCTTTCTCACCCAATGCAATGGTCTTTGGTTTTATGTGGGGGGCAATTGGTCAATTCGTTGCAGTCGGTTTATTACTTGGTTTTGATGCTTCCGTGTTAATCATTCCTGGTTTTATCCCAATGTTCTTCTCTAATGCCACCATTGGTGTTTTTGCTAACCACTTCGGTGGCTGGCGTGCCGTGATGAAAATCTGTTTTGTAATGGGGATCATTGAAGTCTTAGGCTCTGCTTGGGTCATTCATTTACTCTCTACCCAAGGTGCAACCTTCAATGGCTGGATGGGAATGGCTGACTGGGCATTATTCTTCCCACCGGTATTGCAAGGGATTGTCAGTATTCCATTCTTCTTCTTTGTGATCTTAGCCGCCTCTTTCACCTACATGGCATTTGCCGCTAAAAAATTGCGTGCGGCTGAAGCGGCCGCTGCTGCTGCCGGTAAAACCCTTGAGCAAATGGATGGCTATAATTTTGATGGCAACGAAGAAGTCACCGTTTCTCAAGAAAACCAAAGTGAAAGTGCGGTCAAAACCGATGAACTTTCTGGCGAAAGCGTAAAACCTGTGCGTATTCTTGCCGTCTGTGGTTCCGGTCAAGGATCTTCGATGATGATGAAAATGAAGATTAAGGGCTATTTAGACAAACGTGGTATTCCAAATATTATGGATTCTTGCGCAGTCACCGATTATAAAGGAAAATTGGACAGCACCGATATTATCGTTTCGTCTAAACATTTATCCGATGAAATCCAAGTGGGTGAAGGTAAATTTGTATTGGGTGTACAAAATATGCTTAACCCGAACTCTTTTGGTGATGAATTAATCGAATTAATTCGTAAATTCCAAAATAACAACTAATTACCTACGAAAGTGCGGTCAATTTTCACGGGGAATTCACCGCACACCTTTTACACCATCGTTGAGGATATCAATATGTTAAAAGAATCACTTATCGCAAACCATTCTATAAAACTCAACCAAACGGCAACGGATTGGAAAAGCGCAATAAAAATCGGTACAGATTTACTAGAAGCCTCCGGTGCCATTGAACCTCGTTATTATGATACGATTATCAGCAATATCGAAAAAATGGGGCCTTATATCATTTTAGCACCGGGTCTTGCCATGCCGCATGCCCGTCCTGAAGAGGGGGTGATTAAAACCGCATTTGCTTTAGTAACCTTAAAAGAACCCATTTACTTTGAAGGCGAAGATGATCCGGTTTATGTTTTGATTACCCTTGCAGGAAGCGATTCCGATCAGCATATGCAAGGCTTAATGGAAATTACACAAGTGCTTGATGATCCAGATAGTGATGATGGCGTAGATTTAAATCGTTTCCGCCACTGCAACAGTGCCGATGAAGTTTATGCGGCAATTGATAAAGCATTAAATGGCTGATCTTATTTAAAAGTGCGGTTAAAATTGACCGCACTTTTCCCGATTTCAATTCAACAGAAGGAATAATCACGATGTCTAAACCCTTATTACAAATTGCACTGGACTCCCTTTCTTTAGAAAAAGCAGTCGCTGATGCTAAACAAGCAGAAGATTTAGTCGAAATCATCGAAGTGGGCACTATTCTCGCTTGTGCAGAAGGAATGAAAGCGGTTAGCACACTGCGGGCTTTACATCCAAACCATATTATTGTGTGCGATTTAAAAACTACTGACGGTGGCGCTATTTTGGCTAAAATGGCATTTGAAGCCGGCGCTGACTGGCTCACGGTTTCTGCTGCTGCACACCCTGCTACAAAAGCAGCCTGTAAAAAAGTGGCAGATGACTTCAATGCGGCTCACCCTGAATTAAAAGTGAAAAAAGAAATTCAAATTGAGATCTACGGTAACTGGACTGTGGAAAAAGATGCCAAAGAATGGGTGGATTTAGGCGTAACACAGGCAATTTATCATCGCTCTCGTGATGCTGAATTAGCGGGTAAAGGTTGGACACCCGAAGATGTCGAGTTAATGAAAAAATTATCAGACATCGGATTAGCCCTTTCCATTACAGGCGGAATTGTGCCTGAAGATATTCATCTGTTCAAAGCGATCAAAAATGCGAAAGCCTTTATTGCCGGTCGTGCATTAGTGGGAGAAAAAGGCAAAGCAACGGCAGAAGCTATCCGTGCTGAAATCGACAAATATTGGGCATAATCGCTTAGCATTGCCTTTTAAATGGCGTTAAATCTGTTAAAAAATCGAATAAATCAATCTTTATTCGATTTTTTATTTGCTCATTTTCCCTCTCCCAATGGATCTTAACGGCTATCCTTTAAGCATTTAAGGTGACAACTAACGAAAACACCAAGCCACACTTTATCCCCCAAAAGTGCGGTCCGTTTTTTAGAAGATTTTAAAAGATAAAAAGCGAACACAGGGTTCGCTTTTTAAAGATAAAATAAGATTAATGTTTAGTTAATAACAGAAACATTTAATGATGAGCCACCAACAATTTGAACACGTTTACCTGCGACAAATTTAGGATCCGCTTTTTGGACAACAACAATTGTCTTACCATCATCTTTTTTAATCACAAGTTCCGCACCGTTAACTTGGCTGGCGTTTTCTTCAATTTTGCTACCAACCACAGCGCCTGCAATAGCCCCCACTGCCGTTGCGATGGCTTTCCCTGTACCGCCGCCTACGGCGCTACCGGCAACACCACCAAGCACACCACCGCCCACTGTACCGATTACACCTTGGTTATCCGCTTGAATTTTTACCGGACGAACGGAAACCAATGTACCGTAACTAATTGAACGTGCTTCTTTTGCTTGATCGGCAGAATAAACATCGCCACTAAAAATATCAGTATTCGCACAACCTGTTACACCGAGGGCAACAATAAGTGCTAATGCTACTGTCATTTTTTTCATCATTAACCAACCTTATCGATTAAATTGGGTTTCTTGGAGACCAAGTTGAAATATTTTTTAAACCATTGCCGTTGTCTGATACTTTCACACAAGCACCCACAACAAGGGTTGAATCATAGGCATGAGTGACAGTTTCAACTTCGCCTTCTTGCTTGTATGAGCAGTTATTTTTACGGATAGTTAATTGAAGGTTTTCACCTTGCATTTGGCTAAAAATAACCTGGCCTTTATATGCGCTTTCATCTTTTTGGTTATTTGATGAACAAGCGGCTAAACCTAAACTCAGTAGAACAGTTAATGCAAGAGTCATCTTTTTCATTATGCTAAACCTCGAGTATTTTTTTAATTGAGTAAGGGTGAACTTTTATGCAGAAAGGGTTAGTGCTTTTATCGCGAAAACTCACTGCAATGGAAGGGTTCGGTAAACGTTCGCCTTCAACTTTAGGTTCACTGACTTTTATTGTTAATTGATTTAAATGTTGCCATAAAAATTGTTGTTGGATTCTTGCTATCCACGCCTCTGTGGATTCATTTGCAAGAAAAGGCATTACAACTTCAATATGTTCCCAACTTTCTTGGGGATATTGTTTATTTTTAGGAAACGGTAATTCAATAACATCAACAAACTGCCCGGCAAAGGCAAGCGGTCTTTCTAACTGAATTAAATAGATAGGCCGCCCATTGACGATATTATCGGACAAAATTCTACCGTACTTTAATAATGCTGTCAGCCAAATTTTTGCATTTTGCTCATGATTTACCCTCAAGGCAATATGGTCAATCTCATAATCGCTTAAATTGAGTGTCATGACAGAAGCAAGTTGTTGAATTTTTTCCTCAAAATGCGTTAATTCATGCCAAAGTACGGTCAAATTTTCATTGAAATTTGTCATATTCTCCCTTTGAGAAATACATAAAGAACGCTATCATAGCCGAATATTTTTACTATTCAAATTTAACGTAGGAAAAACTGTGAATATTCAATCTATTTTATCCGACAAGATTAAACAGGCGATGATCCAAGCCGGGGCCGATGAATCCTCTGATGCCCTAGTGCGTCAATCAACTAAACCTCAATTTGGTGATTATCAGGCCAATGGTATTATGGCGGTCGCCAAAAAATTAGGCTTAAATCCCCGTGAATTTGCCGAAAAAGTACTAGAGAATGCGGATTTATCCGATATTGCAGAAAAATTAGAAATTGCCGGCCCAGGTTTTATCAATATTTTCCTTAATCCGGATTGGCTTGCCAAAGCGATCTCCGCCTCTCTTGCCCAACCTCATTTAGGTGTTCAAGCCAAGGAAAAACAAACTATTGTTATTGATTATTCCTCACCCAACGTGGCAAAAGAAATGCATGTGGGCCATCTTCGCTCTACGATTATCGGCGATGCCGTTGCCCGTACTCTCGAATTTTTAGGGCATCATGTTATTCGGGCAAACCATGTGGGGGATTGGGGAACGCAATTTGGTATGCTCATTGCTTATCTTGAAAAAATGCAAAATGAGCAGGCCAATGAGATGGCATTGCAAGATTTAGAAGCCTTCTATCGTGAAGCCAAAAAATGTTATGACGAGGATGAAGCATTTGCCGAGAAAGCACGTCATTATGTGGTGAAATTACAAGGTGGCGACCCTTACTGTCTTTCCATGTGGAAACGTTTAGTGGATATCACCATGCAGCAAAACCAACATAATTATGATCGCTTAAATGTCACCTTAACAGAAAAAGATGTGATGGGTGAAAGCCTGTACAATCCTATGTTGCCAAGCATTGTTGAAGATTTGAAAAAACAAGGGTTAGCCGTTGAAGATGAGGGAGCCTTTGTGGTGTATTTAGAAGAATTCAAAAATAAAGAAGGCGAACCCATGGGTGTCATTGTGCAGAAAAAAGACGGGGGCTTTCTATACACCACAACCGATATTGCTGCCGCAAAATACCGTTACGAAACCTTAAAAGCCGATCGAGCCCTTGTCTTCTCAGATACCCGTCAAAGCCAACATATGCAACAGGCTTGGCTTATTACCCGTAAGGCAGGCTATGTTCCAGATAGTTTCTCCTTGGAACACAAAAACTTCGGAATGATGCTGGGTAAAGATGGCAAACCCTTTAAAACCCGTACCGGCGGCACGGTAAAATTGGCGGATTTATTAGATGAAGCCATTGAGCGGGCAACCACACTAATCAATGAAAAAAATAGTTCACTCTCTGAAGCTGAAAAAGCAGCCGTGATTGAAGCGGTGGGAATTGGCTCAGTAAAATATGCCGATCTTTCTAAAAATCGTACTACCGATTATGTGTTTGATTGGGACAATATGCTCAGCTTTGAAGGCAATACCGCCCCTTATATGCAATATGCCTACACCCGTATTCGTTCAATTTTCAATAAAACGGATGTAGATATGAGCGCACTTTCTGATGCAGAAATCATTCTCGACAATGAAAAAGAACGGGCGCTTGCCATTAAATTACTGCAATTTGAAGAAGCCGTACAAACCGTCGGTAAAGAAGGCACGCCTCATGTACTCTGTGCCTATTTATATGAATTGGCCGGCGTATTTTCTTCTTTTTATGAACATTGCCCAATTTTAAATGCACAAGAAGAAAAGGTGAAATTAAGCCGTTTGAAATTAGCTCTATTAACCGAAAAAACCTTAAAACAAGGCTTAACATTATTAGGTATTAAAACCGTTGAAAAAATGTAATCCTATCGAAAAAGGCGCTTAATGCGCCTTTATTTTTTACTTTAAAAAAGGATTATCGACTTTTTCTCGTCCAATCGTTGTATAAGGCCCATGACCGGCAATAATGATCATATCATCATTGAGTGTAAATAATTTCTCACGAATTGAAGAAATCAGCTGTTCATAGTTTCCACGGGGAAAATCCGTTCGTCCAATGCCCCCCTGAAATAAGACATCTCCGGTAAATGCCACTTTCTTCTCTTGTTCAATAAAGCCGATATGGCCCGGAGTGTGACCCGGTAAATGCAAAATATCAAATTGAAAATCACCTATATTGATCACTTCCCCTTCGTGTAGCCAACGATCAGGCAAAAAAGCGCTAATGTGGGGCAAGCCAAAACGCTCGGCTTGTTCCGGCAAACTTTCAAACAAAAAGCGATCCTCTTCCTGCGATCCCCAAATTTCTACCTTAAAATAGGCTTTCAATTGTTTTGCTGCACCTACATGATCAAGATGAGCATGAGTGAGCAAAATCACCTTTAAATTCAACCCCAATTCTTCAATTCGCTGGATCAGTTTTTCTGCCTCACCACCGGGATCGATAATGGCTGCATTTTTTTCATCATCCCAAATCAACGAACAATTTTGTTGAAATGCCGTTACCAGAATTATCTCAATATTCATTTTTCTCTCCTTAATAAACAAAAAACCGCACCAAAGTGCGGTTAATTTTTTCAGCGTTTTACACGCCCCGCCAAGTTCTTACCGGGCCGGTATCCACATGAACAAAATTACTACGAGGATAAAACCCTACCCCGCCATTATTCAAAGCTTCTGCCGATTGTTTCACTTTGGCAAGTGGCACACCCTCTATGCGGAAATCAATGGCCTGACCTTTCACATGGTAACTATTGCTTGCCACACCACGACTTTGACGATGACGCATTGCATTGGTTGCTGGAGAACGATAACCACAAATAATTTGGATCTCCGCGGTTTGCAAGCCTAACTGATTTTGAATACGGTAAAATTTTATAAACAAATTCGGATCCATACGATGAACCTGATTCGTTCGTTTATCACGCATGAAATAATCCAATTTCTTCAACATTGATGAGGCAATTCCCCCATTGGGTGAAAATGCTGCACTTAAACGCTCGCCGGTATTGATATTACGAAATGCCAAAATACGGGGTTTAGGCGTAGAGACCATAGCAAAAACCTGATTAGGCACCAGCGTTGCGCCCAGTACAATTCCGCCTAAAGACAGCCACTTTCGGCGGCTTTGGTTAATTTCGCTCATGATTTCTTCTCCTTTTATTTTTGTTTTTTGACTTAAAAATATTCGTATCGTTCTCCAATACCGTCAATATTACAAATATTTTTTCACTGTATGCCAATTGATGTCTTGATGACCAAATGCACCATCATATTTATAAATATCTGGTAACACTTTCACCTGACCATTATCCACCCAGGCTGTCACATAATATAAAAACACCGGATTGTCAGAACGAACATTAGCCGAAGTGGTTTTCTTACTCGCCAACACATTTTTCTTACGCTCATCCGACCAGCCCGCTTCTTTTAACAAAATACCCGCCAGTTGAGAGGACTTTTCCACCCTTACACAACCGGAGCTTAAGGCTCGATCCTTGCGTGAGAAAAGCCCATGATTTGGGGTATCATGCAGATAAATCGCATCTGAACTTGGCATATTAAATTTATAATTCCCTAAAGCGCTGTCTCCCGGTGCTTGACGAATTCGGTAAGGAAAGTGCTTGCCAATCGCATTCCAATTGATGGAATAAGGATCGATCGCATTGCCTTTACTGTCTAAAATGCTATAGCCATGTGCTGCCGCATAACCCGGATCACGTTTCAGTTTCGGTACAATATCTTCATTAACTAAACGCGTTGGTGCATTCCAAGGCGGGTTCACCACAACATTGCTTAATTTACTGTACATCACCGGTGTACGGCGCTCGTTTTTCCCTACAATCACTCGGGATTCCAGCACTAACCTACCATCACGATAATATTGTAGCTGATAGCTAGGAATATTGACGAAAATACCGTTATTAAAATCCGGGATCACACGCAAACGTTGTGCATTCACCGCCAATTTTTTACCCGTTGGCGACATACCTGAAGCAGAAATCATTGATGATAGCGCTTGAACCGTTTGCTGATAATGACTGTTCTGCGTGGATAATCCCTTAACATAACTCAAAAGTTGCTGATTTTTAACCGCACTTAGCCATTGTTGGATTTGTTCATCTGCAGGTTGTTGCGCTTTATAACTATTTGATGAATACAACCAACGCTGTGCTTGCTGGTTAATATTGGTACTGTAATAAAGGTAATCTAAAAAAGCATCACTGAGTAATACATCATAGGTTAAACCGCCTGCCTGCTCTGCTTGGCTTAACTGTTCCAAAGATTGCGCCGAGCGTTTAGAAACACCACTTGCCACCATCGCCGCATATTCACGCAAAAATTGCTTTTGAGCAGCTTTATCCTGCCATAATAAATCATATTTATTTTCCGCATAGAGTTTGGCAAGGGCCGGTTTAAACTGTAAATGTTGTTCACCGATTTCATGAATAAGTGACATTTCAAGCATTGCTTGTTTTTCTGCCGCTAAACGAGCCTGATCCTCTTTGATTTCAGCCTCTAACTTCGCTCGTTCTTCCGGTGAAAGTTTTGACATATCCACCGTTGACACAGGATTTGAGGTTGAGTTTTTTGCCCAATCCGCCAAAGCACAGCCCGATGTCATCATGGATAAAGATAATGCGACTACACCTGATTTTAATGTTCCTTTCAACATAGATGTTCCTTTAAAGATTTTATGCAATAGACCGCACTTTTCAAAAGTGCGGTCAAAATTTAATGATTTTTTACTTCTACTTTTTTATTTCTTACTGCATCTCAGCATTTATTTTTGTTGATTTCCAATTAATTTTACTAAGTCTGCCATCATTTTTTCTGCTTCTTTCAAGAAAAAGTCCGGCGCTTCGTAATCTTTTGGTAAAGCATCAATATCTTTTAACGGTTTCTTACCTTCACGTTTAAAACGTTCATTAATGTCTTTTAAACGTCTGGCATCATCCGCATCATTTTCCGCTTTACGCACTTGATAATTTAATGACATAAATTTGCGGTCACGGCGTTCATCACGAATTTTGAGATCTTCATTTAATGCAATAAATTCAGGATCTTTTGCTATACGCGCCTGATGGTTTTTCTCTAATGCCGAAATATATTGACGAACATTGCCGACTTCAGAATAAGTGGCTGCGGGGATTTTATCCCACGGAAGCGCATTATCTTCTTTTTCCTCACCATGTTCTTTCGCATCAATAATTTCCGGGAAACGGATATCTGCCGCCACGCCTTTTAACTGCGTTGAGCCTCCGTTAATACGATAAAATTTTTGAATTGTATATTGTAAAATGCCCAACGGAGTCTGATCTAAATCATAAACAAAATTCAGTGAACGACTTTGCTGTACCGTGCCTTTACCAAAGGTATTTTGCCCGATCACAATACCTCTATTGTAATCTTGCATGGCGGCGGCAAAAATTTCCGATGCCGATGCACTAAAACGGTTAATCATCACAATTAATGGGCCTTTGTATTGCTCCGCACGATCCACATCGTCATGGATCCGAATACGCTGATAAGCATCACGCACTTGCACAACAGGGCCGTCTGTAATAAATAAGCCACTTAATGCAACGGCCTCTGTCAACGCCCCACCACCGTTTTCACGCAAGTCTACAATTAAACCCTTGACTTGTTTTTTCTCAGCATTGGCTAATAATTTCTTCACATCTTCCGTTAAGCCGATATAGAAACTTGGAATTTTTATCACCCCAATGTTTTCCCCATCCACTTTCTCAACGGTTAATTTAGCCGCTTGATCTTCAATGCGAACTTTATCACGCACTAAGGTCACAATTCGTGATTTCCCACCTTTAACCGGTTCAATTTCCAAACGAACCTTCGTGCCCTTTTTACCTTTTATTTTGTCAACAATATCTTCTAAACGCCAACCAACGACATCTTCAATTTCCCCTTTTTCTTGCCCAACCCCGACAATTTTATCGCCGGCTTGCAATTTTTTACTGCGTTCAGCCGGTGCGCCCGGCACAAGGGATTTAATTGTGGTTTCGTCATCTTCTGCTTGTAGCGTTGCCCCAATGCCCTCCAAAGAGAGGTTCATACTTTCATTAAAACTTTTTGCCGTGCGGGGCGCAAGATAACTGGTATGAGGATCGATTTCACGAGCAAAGGCATTCAAATAAGTTTGAACAATATCATCTGCTTTTGTTTGCGTTAAACGGCGAATGGCTAAATTATAGCGTTTGGTAAGTTTATCTTTAATTTCTGACCATTTTTTATCTTTCAATTTTAAATTGATTACATCATTTTTTACCCGATCTTCCCAAAGACGGTTCGCCTCTTCTTCCGTTTTAGGAAAAGCTGCTTTTTCACGATCAATTTCAATTTGATCTTGGCCATTGAGGTTCGGTTCTTTGTCTAATAATGAAAGCGCATAAGCATAACGTTCATAACGGCGTTTCATCATTAAATCATAAATGGCAAAAGCCGCTGAAAGATCGCCTTGATTGAGCTGATCATCAAGTTGTGCGCCATATTTTTGACGTAATTCATCAATATCTGATTGTAAAAAAGTGTTGCGACTGTAATCTAAATTTTTAATATAGCGATCAAAAATTTTTTCAGAAAAAGCATCATCAAGCTGAAATTTACGATAATGAGATTGTGTTAAACGTGTTGTTGCACGCTTTGTCGCTAATTGATTTTCTTCTGTTGCAGAAGGAATTTGAATATCGCTTAACTTCAATTTAGGCGCAACAGCCAATCCCATACCGGAATGAAAAAGCAATGCACCTAACACTGCACCGGCTAAAATACTTTTGGACATTGTAAATTTCATTTCACCTTTCCCGATAACAAACCTATTACCATTATGCAAATAAATGCTCTGCATTAATGCTCATCACCAAGCCATTTTCAAGCTCAACACGTGCTGCATCTTTCAATACTTCAACCACAATTCCTTTCTTCGCCTGATTTCCCACTTTTACCTTCACTGATGAACCTTTAGAAAGTGAAGAAAAATCAACCGCACTTAATTCAGTTTTAGGTTTGCGTGGCGCTTTTGCCGAATGTTGACGACGTGGCGGGCGTTTTTGCTGGGCTTTTTTAGCGGCAAGTTCTGCTTTGCGTTTTTCTGCAAATTTTGCTTTCGCTTCAGCAAGCTGTGCTGCCGCATGGGCCACATGTTCCGCCTCTAAAATACCGGCAGGGTTGCCATCTAAATCAACACGCTCTGCACCCTCACGGCAACCATGCAAATAACGCCAGTTTGAGGTATATTGACGAAGCGCATGACGCAATTGTGTTTTGCTCACACGTTCATCATCTTTTAATGCTTCCGCTAAATCTTGAAACAAACCAATTTTAAGCGGTTTTGCTTCACCTTCTAAAATAAAGCAACGTGGAAATTTTTCAGCCAAATAGGCAATAATTTCCTTATTGTTTGTCAATTTTTGACTATCTGATGAAGTTTCTTCGATTTGAACTTCTTGTTGAGAATCTGTCATTTTTCTTCCTAGTACTAAAAATAAAAAACCCACATAGTGTATCGCACTTCTATAAGATTTGACAATGGTTCAGCCACCACTCTTTGGGGATTTTAATGAATAAAAAATAAACGCCTTGTAACACCCTATTTTCAACCTTTTCCTCTCCGAATATTCAGCTGATTAGGAAACGATATCATCACCAAAGGCTCATTTGTTCTTGGTTATTCTCTTCGGGTAAAGCAACCTGTAAACCAATTAAACGCACCGATTTTCCTTTACCCCGTTGCCAAACTTGTGTTAACAACTGCTGAAATCCCGCCAAAGAAAGCGGCAAGCCTGTTTTTTCTAAGGTCGTCACTTGAAAATCCTCAAACTTCAATTTCACCCCTATCTTGCGAAAAGCAGATAACGGCATATTGGGTAAGCTTCGCTCAAGACGCCGAATCAGTTCTTCGTAAAGCTTATCCAACAAGGCAATCCCTTGTGCTAAATCATGAATATTTTCCCTTAGTGTACGTTCTACTCCAACAGACTTACGCTCACGATGAGGCTGTACTTCTCGTTTATCAATTCCATGACTAAAATCCCAAATTCGTTTGCCGATTTTGCCAAATTGATTGAGTAATATTGTTTGATCTAATTTTTGCACATCACCACAATGCACCAATCCCATCTCGGATAAACGTTGCGATGTGACCTTTCCTACCCCAGGAATTTTCTTTAAGGGTAAAGCTTTGACAAAGGCTGCCACCTCATCAGGTTTGATAACAAATTGTCCATTGGGTTTATTCATATCGGAAGCCACTTTGGCAAGAAATTTGAGCGGAGCAATGCCCGCCGAAGCGGTGAGTTGCAATTCATCAAAAATCGCTTGGCGTATTGCTTTCGCAATCCAAGTCGCTGATCCCGAACACTTTTCACAATCGGTCACATCTAAATAAGCTTCATCAAGAGAAAGCGGTTCGATAATATCAGTATAGCGGTGAAAAATCTGATGAATTTGCTCGGAAACCTGCTTATACAAAGGCATGTTCACCGGCACAAGAATAAGATTAGGGCATTTTTTTACCGCTTGTGCCGTAGGCATCGCACTATGTAAACCAAATTTTCGAGCCTCATAATTGCATGTAGTTAACACACCACGCTGACGAGAACTTCCCCCTACAGCAACAGGTTTCCCCTGTAGAGAGGGATTATCACGAATCTCGACCGAAGCATAAAAACAATCCATATCAATATGAATAATTTTGCGGCTGAAAGGCATAAGTCAAAGTGCGGTTAAAAAAACGGATATTTAGTATAACGAGAACAAAACCACTGTTCAAGCATACAGATAAAAACCTGCACATTGGCAGGTTTTGTTAAGAGAGGCTATTGACGTTCGTACATGACTTTTTTATCACTAAAACGAACCACCCGATCGATAGAATAAACATCAATTTTAGATTGGGAATCCATAAAAATCGGTCTAAATTTTTCTTCTATCTGAACAAATGGAATTTGTAAATTAATCGACAGGGATTTGCCCGGCATCAGTGGAGAGGTTAACTCAAGGTTCATATCTTGGCTATGCACCACCTCTCGTTGATTTACATAGACATTCAGCCATTGAACGGTTGAAATCGGTTTATTACCGGTATTGGCAATATTATATTTAAATACCGCTAACGCCTGCCCCGTGTTATCCACTGTCAATTGATTGCTCTCAACATCAATCGAAACCACCTGTGAAACGGATTTGACATCAACCGCATTTTCTTTTTTTGAAACCGCTTTTGTCCCCTCTTTTTTGACCGATTCTGCTGAAACATTCATCGCTAACAATAATGCCGACATCGAAACCATAGCAAGAGATTTTAAATTTTTCATTTTATTTTCCTCTGATAAAATTTGCGCAAATTCTAACCTAATCCAATAGGTTTATAAATAGGTTCTTTTACTTCACATTTTTTTTTGCTAAACTTGCGCCCAATTTGGGGCTGATTCTGGATTCGACGGGATTGGCGAAGCCCAAGGTGCACGTCGAGGTGCGGTAGGCCTCGTAAATAAACCGCAAAAAAATAGTCGCAAACGACGAACAATACGCTTTAGCAGCTTAATAACCTGCATTTAGCCTTCGCGCCCCAGCTTCCGCTCGTAAGACGGGGAGTACGCGGAGTCAAACCAAAACGAGATCGTGTGGAAGCCGCCGTTTGAGGATCGAAGCATTAAATAAAATCAAACTAATTTAAGTTTAGCGTGTCCGTCCGCATGCTTAAGTGAAACGAAAGGCTGACTAAACGTGTAGTGCTGAAGGTAGAGTAATTTCGGACGCGGGTTCAACTCCCGCCAGCTCCACCAGATTTAATATAACCGCAATACAACTACAACCATAAAATCAAAGGTTTAGATTGTTTTGCGGTTTTTTAATACCACTCAAATATAACTAGAAATGATCCGTATGTGATCCGCAATCTATCGCTGGATAAATTCTTTATCATGGGTTCAATTACAATTAAATGATTTCTAAAATTATTGCCCTTTCGAGAAGAGAAAATTCATATCTTCCATTCCGAAAATAAAAAATCCACTAAAACTTTTCAGATAATCTTGATATTAAAAAGCCCCGTTATAACAGGGCTAGATTTTAAGTTTTAAGCAAGGGTTAAGTCTTTAACTTCTGTCTGCTCATTGATTGTTTTAATCACGTTGATGGCATGTTGACAACTTTGCTTTGTTGTGTAGCCTTTACCGCTTGTTGCGATAGATTGGTGATTACCTGCTTTCAATCTCCAACGAAATTCACCTTTCGCATCTTTATAAATTTCAAAATACATAGCAACTCCTCGTGCTCCAAATAAAAAATTGACCTTTACTTCTCCATTTTGAGGGGCAAAGCTTAGGCTGTTTATGTCTTTGCCCGCTCCACCTAAACCGATCAAAGAAAAACTAAAGGGGCTTTCCCAAAGCAACCTACGAAAGAGAAATGCTCGATCAAATGAACATCTGAGCAAAAATCTTTGTAATTAGCAAAGGTGATGGAAAGAATAGCACAGCGATTTTCATCTTCAACAACATCATTTTAATTTTGAGGACTATTTCACATTTTTACCTGTGAATTTAATTTAAGAAAATTAAGGGAAGTAGAAAAACAAAAGACTGCACTTGATCATATCAAATACAGTCTTCAAAGCGATTATTGACTTTTTAAGGTCAAATTAAAAATTAGCGACGTAAACCTAAACGAGCGATGGTGCTTTGGTATAACGCAAGATCAGTACGTTTTAAGTAGTCTAAAAGTTTACGACGACGAGAAACCATACGCAATAAACCACGACGACCATGGTGGTCTTTTTTGTGCTCAGCGAAGTGAGCTTGTAAGTGGTTGATTTGTGCAGTTAATAATGCGATTTGCACTTCGGAAGAACCGGTATCTTTCGCATCACGACCAAATTCAGCAACGATTGCCGCTTTTTTTTCAGTACTTAGAGACATGTTTTACTCCTAGAAGGTAGTGTTGTTGATACATCATTCGCCGATCTCTAACCCAGCGATGACAAGGAGCGTGCATTCTATAAGTAGAATAAAGCAAAATCAAGTCATAGATTTTATTTTCCGAAAGATAACTTTAATTTTCCTAAAGATAACTTTAATTTTCCTAAAAGTATATTGAAGTAAAGGTTGGGAAATCCCAACCTTTCATTTTTATTCTTTCAATGCTTTAATTTTCTCAATCACATTGGTGGTGGAACAACCGTTTTCGAAGTTGAGCACTTTCACTTCTCCACCATTTGCCCACACTTCTTGGCTGCCGGCTATCTCTTCTGGTTTATAATCCCCGCCTTTCACCAATAAATCCGGTAGGACTTCAGCAATTAAGCGTTGTGGCGTATCTTCGGTAAAAGGTACGAGCCAATCCACCGAGGATAGCCCAGCTAATACCGCCATTCGGGTATCAAGATGATTGATTGGGCGGGTTTCACCTTTTAAGCGTTTGACGGAATCATCGCTATTTACCGCAACAATTAAACGATCGCCTAATTTGCGGGCGTTTTCAAGATAAGACACATGGCCCGGATGTAAAATATCAAAACAGCCGTTCGTCATCACAATTTTTTCACCACGGGCTTTTGCTTGTTTGACCACCTCTTTGAGTTGCGCTTCGCTCATAATACCAAAACCGGTATCCGGACGGGCATGGATAGCATTTTCAAGCTCAACATTAGAAACCGTTGATGTTCCCAATTTGCCTACTACAATACCTGCAGCGACATTGGCTAAATAACAGGCTTCTTCAAAAGAACGCCCGTCTGCCAGTGCGGTGGCTAATACACTGATCACCGTATCACCTGCACCGGTCACATCAAACACTTCTTTCGCCACCGTTGGCAGATGATAAGGCGTTTGATTTGGACGAAGCAAAGTCATCCCTTTTTCTGAACGGGTCACCAAAAGTGCGGTTAATTCTATGTCAGAAATTAATTTTAAGCCTTTTTCGATGATCTCTTCTTCCGTGTTGCATTTGCCCACCACCGCTTCAAATTCCGCCATATTAGGGGTAAGTAAGGTTGCACCACGATAACGTTCAAAATCCGTGCCTTTTGGATCAATGAGTACCGACACATTGGCTTGGCGTGCAATTTGGATCATTTTTTGCACTTCCTTTAATGTCCCTTTGCCATAATCGGAAAGCACTAAAGCACCGTAATTTTTGACCGCACTTTCGAGTTTAAGTAGCAGATCTTTGCAATCGACATTTTGGAAATCTTCTTCAAAATCAAGACGTAAAAGCTGTTGATGGCGAGAAAGAATACGCAATTTGGTGATTGTCGGGTGGGTATTCAATGCCACAAAATTGCAATCAATATGTTGATCTTTCAGCAGATGAGATAAGGCTGCACCGGTTTCATCTTGCCCAATCAATCCCAGCAGTTGTACCGGTACATTCAATGAAGCAATATTCATCGCCACGTTCGCCGCCCCACCGGCACGCTCTTCATTTTCTTGCACACGCACTACGGGAACCGGTGCCTCAGGGGAAATTCGATTAGTCGCACCAAACCAATAACGATCAAGCATTACATCGCCTAAAACAAGGACTTTTGCCTGTTTAAATTCTGCTAAATACTGAGCCATACTGTTCTCTCTTGGAAAAAATTGGCGTGATTTTACCATAACTCATTTTTACGTTAAACTACCGCGCAATTTCACTCAAGAAGACTAATCGCCAATGAAAAATAGCAAACTCCCCACTTTTCAACGTGCTTTTCTTGCCCCCCAATACTGGGGCTTTTGGCTTGTCTTGGGAATTTGGCGGATGCTACTTTTATTGCCTTACCCCATTTTGCGTCATATTGGAAACGGCTTAGGCTGGCTTTTTGCTCATTTAGGCATCGGTAAACGCCGTGCCGCTATTGCACGCCGAAATCTGGAACTTTGTTTTCCCGACATGCCGGAACATGAACGTGAAATGCTACTACAAGAAAATTTACGTTCGGTGGGTATGGCAATGATTGAAACGGGTATGGCATGGTTTTGGTCTGATGCCCGCATAAAAAAATGGTCGAAAATTGAGGGCTTACATTATCTCAAAGCGAACCAACAAGACGGCATTATTTTTGTTGGTGTGCATTTTCTCACATTAGAACTTGGCGCTCGCATCGTGGGCTTACATCACCCCGGATTAGGTGTCTATCGCCCCAATGATAATCCGCTGATGGACTGGCTGCAAACCCAAGGGCGTTTGCGTTCTAACAAAGATATGCTAGATCGCAAAGATCTTCGCGGTATGATCAAAGCCCTACGCCAAGGTGAAACCATTTGGTATGCGCCCGATCATGATTATGGGCGAAAAAATGCCGTATTTGTGCCGTTTTTTGCCGTACCTGATGCCTGCACCACCACCGGTAGCTACTATTTATTAAAATCCTCGCCGCAAAGCAAAATCATTCCCTTTGCCCCGCTTCGTAATCGAGATGGTTCGGGCTATACGGTGAGTATTTCAGCACCGGTCGATTTCTCAGATTTAGATGATGAGACCCGCATTGCTATACGAATGAACCGGCTTGTCGAAAAAGAAATTCTAAAAGGTGTAGAACAATATATGTGGCTACATCGCCGTTTTAAAACACGTCCGAATGAAAGTGATCCGAGCTTATATCATTAAAAGTGCGGTCGAAAATGACCGCACTTTTTGATACACTCTCTCGCAATTTTTTTCTATTTAATAAATAACCTAAACATGACAACGCAGTATTCAGCCCAAGAAATTACCGTTTTAAAAGATCTTGAACCGGTACAAGTTCGTCCCGGTATGTACACCGACACGACCCGTCCTAACCACTTGGCACAAGAAGTGATTGATAACAGTGTGGACGAGGCGCTTGCGGGGTTCGCCACAAAAATTGAAGTGATTTTACATGCCGATCAATCCCTTGAAGTCATTGATAATGGTCGGGGGATGCCGGTGGATATTCACCCCACTGAAGGCGTATCCGGTGTGGAGGTGATTTTAACCAAGCTTCACGCAGGCGGTAAATTTTCCAATAAAAACTATGAATTTGCCGGTGGCTTACATGGTGTGGGGATTTCTGTGGTAAACGCCCTTTCCGAACGGGTGGATATTCAAGTTAAACGCAATGGTGAGGTGTATAAAATTGCCTTTGAAAATGGGGTGAAAGTCGAAGAATTGGAAGTGATCGGCACCTGTGGCAGACGTACCACCGGCACCACCGTTCATTTCAAACCTAACCCAAAATATTTCGATAGTGCAAAATTTTCCGTCAGCCGTCTACGCCATTTATTGCGCGCCAAAGCCGTGCTTTGCTCAGGGCTGGAAATCAAATTCACGGATAAAGTCAACAATACCCAAGATGTTTGGCTATACGAAGACGGCTTGTCCGACTATCTTATTGAAGCGGTCAATGGCTATGAAACCCTCCCGGAAAAACCTTTCGTGGGCGAATTTAAAGGAAGTAATGAAGCGGTTAGCTGGGCGTTATTATGGCTACCTGAAGGTGGTGAGTTAATCGGTGAGAGCTATGTGAATTTGATCCCAACCATTCAGGGGGGGACACACGTCAACGGTTTACGCCAAGGTTTGCTTGATGCCATTCGAGAATTTTGCGAATTCCGCAATTTGCTTCCCCGTGGGGTCAAACTGACCGCTGATGATATTTGGGATCGCTGCGCTTATATTCTTTCGCTCAAAATGCAAGATGCTCAATTTGCCGGTCAAACCAAAGAGCGCTTATCATCTCGTCAAAGTGCGGTCTTTGTGAGCGGTGTTTTAAAAGATGCCTTTAGCCTATGGCTTAACCAAAATGTGCAAGATGCGGAAAAACTCGCTGAAATGGCAATAAGCTCCGCCCAACGCCGTTTGCGTGCAGCGAAAAAAGTGGTACGGAAAAAATTGGTGAGTGGCCCCGCATTACCGGGTAAATTAGCGGATTGTGGTTCTCAAGATCTGGAGAAAACCGAGCTTTTCTTAGTGGAAGGAGATTCTGCGGGCGGCTCTGCCAAACAAGCCAGAGATCGTGAATATCAGGCCATTTTGCCTTTGCGTGGAAAAATTTTAAATACTTGGGAAGTGTCACCGGAACAAGTGCTTGGTTCGACTGAAATCCACGATATTGCGGTGGCATTGGGTATCGATCCGGACAATGATGATCTCTCCCAACTCCGCTACGGAAAAGTCTGTATTCTTGCCGATGCGGATTCCGACGGCTTACACATCGCCACACTACTTTGTGCGTTATTCTTACGCCATTTCCCAAAATTGGTACAGGAAGGACATGTTTATGTAGCCATGCCGCCACTTTATCGCATTGATTTGAATAAAGAGGTGTTTTATGCCTTAGATGAAGGGGAAAAAGAGGCAATTTTAGATCGCTTGAAAAATAAAAAAGGCAAACCAAACGTTCAGCGTTTCAAAGGTTTGGGCGAAATGAACCCCGCTCAATTACGGGAAACCACGATGGATCCAAATACCCGCCGCCTTGTGCAACTCACCTACCAGTCAGAAGAAGAACAAGGCAAAGAAACCTTAGAACTGATGGATATGCTACTGGCGAAAAAACGTTCCGAAGATCGCAAAAACTGGTTGCAAACCAAGGGTGATCAAGTAGATTTAGCCGTGTAATTGACAATAAAGTAGGTAAAAAATGAACGAACAACGCCGTGATTTTCTTAAGAATACCACATTAAGCATCGCCACCTTGAGTCTCGGAGCAGGTTTAATTCAAATGCCGGCTCAAGCGGAAGGCAAAACCATGGAAAAAACCTTCACAGAACTACCTGAAATTGAGGCAGAAATCACACTTGCACCGCAGGTGCCAAAACCCATTGATCGCAATTATCCGGCAAAAGTAGTGGTAAAACTGACCGCACTTGAAAAAATTATGGAATTGATGGAAGGGGTACAATACAAGTTTTGGACATTTAATGGCAATGTGCCGGCCCCCTTTATTCGGGTACGGGAAGGCGATGTGGTAGAAGTACAACTTTCCAACTCGGCCAGCTCAATGATGTCTCATAGTATTGATTTTCACGCTGCCTCGGCACCGATGGGCGGAGCCATCGCCAGTGAAACCGCACCAACCAGAACCGGTACGTTTCAATTTAAAGCGCTGCGTTCGGGCATTTATTTGTACCATTGCGGTAGTCAACCGGTGGCAGTTCATCTTGCCAAAGGTATGTATGGTTTAATCTTAGTAGAACCAAAGGAAGGCTTACCTAAAGTCGATCGTGAATTTTATATTATGCAAAGCGAATTCTACGTTAAAGGACGATTTGGTGAACCGGGTTTGCAACCCTTTAGTATGAGCAAAGCCATTGATGAGCGCCCTGATTATGTGCTGTTCAACGGCAAAGTGGGATCAATGATGGGGGAAAACGCACTCCAAGCCAAAACTGGTGAAAAAATTCGTTTATTTGTCGGCAACGCCGGCCCTAATTTGATTTCATCATTCCATTTAATCGGTGCGGTGTTTGATAACGTCTATGTGGAAGGCGGGACATTAATTAACCACAATGTACAAACCACGCTGATTCCGTCAGGTGGTGCGACGATTGTCGAAACTCAAATTGATGTTCCCGGCACTTATGTGTTTATGGATCATTCCATTTTTCGTGCTGCTAACAAGGGGACAATGGGACAAATTGTGGTAACAGGAGAAAAAAATCCGTCAATTTATTCCGGTAAATTAAAAGATGAACCGATTAAAAACGATCCTAACCCACAAAAACCGCAACCGGTTCCCTATGAAATCGACAGCCACAAAGGGATGACACAGCACAGCCACGCAGATATGGAAAGTGGCGCGACCAAGAAATAATCTAAAAGAATGAATAAAGTGCAGTCAAATTTTTAATCATTTTTGGGCGAGCAACTAGGAAAATTTTATAAACGAAACAATATATGAGTACAAATATTAACTACGAAGGCATTGAGCAAATGCCACTTCGCACTTTCACTGAAAGTGCCTATCTCAATTATTCAATGTACGTCATTATGGATCGTGCATTGCCTTTTATTGGCGATGGTTTAAAACCGGTACAACGCCGTATTATTTATGCCATGTCGGAGCTGGGCTTAAATGCCTCCGCAAAATACAAAAAATCTGCCCGTACCGTGGGGGATGTGTTAGGTAAATTCCACCCCCATGGCGATTCCGCTTGTTATGAAGCCATGGTATTAATGGCGCAACCCTTTTCTTATCGCTATCCCTTGGTAGACGGTCAAGGTAACTGGGGCGCACCGGATGATCCTAAATCCTTTGCGGCAATGCGTTATACAGAATCACGTCTTTCCAAAATTTCTGAAATTTTACTTTCTGAACTTGGCCAAGGCACAGTAGATTACCAACCCAATTTTGATGGCACACTGGAAGAACCCCAATATTTACCGGCACGTTTACCCCATATCTTGCTCAATGGTACGACAGGGATTGCGGTGGGAATGGCAACGGATATTCCCCCTCATAATATTAATGAAATTGCCGATGCCGCCATTCATTTACTCGATCATCCCAAAGCCAACCTTGATGATCTGTTAAACATTGTGCAAGGCCCGGATTTTCCAACTGAAGCAGAAATTATTTCACCTAAAGCGGAAATTCGTAAAATTTATGAACAGGGTCGGGGCTCGATCAAAATGCGGGCGACCTGGAAAAAAGAAGAGGGGGAAATCATTATTTCTGCCCTTCCCCACCAGTCTTCGCCGTCTAAAATTATTGCCCAAATTGCTGAGCAAATGACAGCCAAAAAATTGCCGATGGTGGAAGATATTCGTGATGAAGCCGATCACGAAAACCCGATTCGGATTGTGATCGTTCCTCGTTCTAATCGAGTAGATACTGATGCCCTGATGGCGCATTTATTTGCCACCACCGATCTGGAAAAAAGCTATCGGGTGAATATGAATATGATTGGGCTTGATCATAAACCGGCAGTGAAAGGGTTAGTACAAATTCTCAATGAATGGCTACATTTCCGCCGTACCACCGTGACACGCCGCTTGCAATATCGCTTGGATAAAGTGCTTTCCCGTCTGCATATTTTAGAAGGCTTAATGATTGCTTTTTTGAATATTGATGAAGTGATCGAGATTATTCGCCATGAGGACGATCCTAAAGCAGAATTAATGGCTCGCTTTAACTTAAGTGATGAACAAACGGATGCCATTTTAAATTTACGGCTACGTCACTTAGCCAAATTAGAAGAGCATCAACTCCGTGCAGAGCAAAATGAATTAGAAAAAGAGCGGTCAAATTTAGAGGCGATTTTAGGTTCTGAACGCCGCCTCAATACCCTCATTAAAAAAGAGATCCAAGAAGATGCCAAAAAATATGCCAGCCCTCGGATGTCGCAATTAGTCGAACGTGAAGAGGCTAAAGCCATTTCAGAAAGCGAAATGATACCGGCAGAACCGGTCACCGTTATTTTATCGCAAATGGGCTGGGCACGCTGTGCGAAAGGACATGATATCGATCCGAAAGCATTAAGTTATAAAGCGGGTGATGGCTATCTTGCCCATGCTTGCGGTAAGAGCAATCAAGCCGCCGTATTCATTGATAGCACAGGACGCAGCTATGCTGTTGATCCGCTCAGTCTGCCTTCCGCCCGCTCACAGGGCGAACCGCTCACCGGTAAATTAAGCCTACCTGCTGGGGCAACCATTGAGCATGTGATGATGGCAGCAGAACAACAAACATTACTCATGTCTTCTGATGCAGGCTATGGTTTTATTTGCAAATTTGACGATTTAATTGCCCGCAATAAAGCAGGAAAAGCCTTGATTTCTTTACCGGAAAATGCCAAAGTGTTGGAACCTAAAATTCTGCCGAATTCAACCGAACTTCTCGTGGCCTTGACCTCAGCCGGCAGAATGCTGATTTTCCCGGTGCAAGATTTACCGGTATTATCAAAAGGTAAAGGCAATAAAATTGTGAGTATTTCTGCAGCCAATGCAAAAGATCGCAGTGAATTATTAGTCAAACTGTTGCTCATTTCAGATCAAGCCAGTCTTGAGTTCCACTCCGGTAAACGAAAAATCACATTAAAACCGGAGGATCTCCAAAAATTCCGAGCGGAACGTGGTAGAAAAGGTTCACCACTCCCCCGTGGTTTACATAGTAATGTGGATATTGTGGTGATCGAACCTGAACACAGCATATAACTTTTCCGAAACCAATTACAGGAGGATATTTCGTGAATATTGTATTTGATACTTATCAAACACTGGCTCTCGCAAGCCTTGTGTTGTTATTGGGCTATTTTTTAGTAAAACGCATCAGCGTACTAAAAAACTTTAACATTCCCGAACCGGTTGTCGGCGGTTTCATTGTGGCTATCGCATTGACAATTTGGTATCAAATAGACGGGACCTCATTTACCTTTGAGAAAAGCTTGCAAACAACCATGATGCTCGTGTTTTTCTCATCTATCGGTTTGAGTGCGAACTTTGCCCGTTTAATGAAAGGCGGTAAACCTCTTATCGTTTTCCTCTTTGTAGCTGCAACATTAATTTTTTTCCAAAATGTTATCGGTGTTGCCGGTAGCCAAATTTTAGGCATTGACCCTGCTTATGGATTATTAGCCGGCTCCGTGACCTTAACCGGTGGTCATGGTACGGGAGCGGCTTGGGCTGAAACCTTCATCAAAGAATTTAACTTACCGGCGGCAACAGAAATCGCCATGGCCTGTGCCACGTTCGGTTTAGTCTTTGGTGGCATCATTGGTGGTCCGGTAGCGCGTTTTTTACTAAATCGTCAAAAACAAGGGGAAAACCCGGAAAATGATGAGGTGGATGATGTGCAAGAAGCCTTTGAACACCCAACCTATCAACGTAAAGTCAATGCACGCTCTATCATTGAAACCATTGCGATGATGTCTTTCTGTTTATTGATCGGTAAATATTTAGATAGCGTAACAAAAGGCACAGCATTACAACTCCCAACGTTCGTTTGGTGTTTGTTCACCGGTGTGATTATCCGTAATGCCTTAGCACATATTTTCAAATTTAAAGTGGCTGATTCTGCCATTGACGTATTAGGTAGTGTGGGCTTATCGATTTTCTTAGCCATTGCCTTAATGTCATTAAAACTTTGGGAATTAGCCGGTCTTGCAGGCGATGTATTAATCATTCTCGCCATCCAAGTCGCCTTTATGGCATTCTTCGCTATTTATGTCACTTATCGTTTTATGGGTAAAGATTACGATGCTATCGTACTCAGTGCCGGACACTGTGGTTTTGGTTTAGGGGCAACCCCAACAGCAGTTGCTAACATGCAGGCCATTACCAGCCGTTTTGGTGCTTCTCACAAAGCGTTCTTAATCGTACCAATGGTGGGCGCATTCTTTATTGATTTAATTAATGCCTCATTATTAAAAGTGTTCTTGGCCTTCGTGACCTACCTTCACTAAATCCAACAAAAAGAGCGATCAATTGATCGCTCTTTCCTTTCTAGATTTGATACTTTGTTTTATCCCCAATATCAAAATGCAATGGCATTCGCCATTTTTGGATAGCCAGTAATAACAGCAACACACCAACAATAATGGATAAGATCCGGGTGAAAATTCCTCCTTCAAAAACCCAAACAAACCAGAGTATTGCCACAAAAATCGGCTGTAAATTCAATAAAGGTACTCGAAAACAAAAATATTCTTTAAAACAAAGTCCACCTAATGTGACCAATGCTCCGCCTAATGCCAGTTCATGCCAACCTAAAATATAACAAAGTAAGCCAATCCAAGTGGCAAATTGAAAGGTTAAACGAAAGTGTTTAAGGTAAATATGCAAAGAGGAAGCACAACAGGTTGCGGCAATCAAAATAGCCACTTTAGCCTCATCAGGAAACCAGCTCAACAGTAAAACACCAAAGGCAGCGACAACAAACCCTGTGCGATAAATCACCACCGTGATCTTATCCCAAGTATCCATTGGGGATTGAATATGCGGATCAGCCATTTTTTCTCCTTTTTAATCAAAAAATAAAAACAAAAAGTGCGGTCAAAAAACACTTTATTTTCTCACCGCACTTTACAAAAAATTATTTTAGTTTATCTAAAATCTTTTGGTGAATACCACCAAAGCTTCCATTTGACATCACTAGAATATGATCGGTAGGCTGAGCTTCTGCCACAATCATTTCCACTAATTTATCAAGATTGGCCGTCCAATAGGCCGGTTGAACGCATTGTGAGGCAATATCAGCCACATCCCAAGAGAGGTTGTCGGGTTGTAACATAAAGACCACATCCGCTCTGCCCAATGCAGGGGCAATTTCATCTTTGTGTACGCCCATTTTCATAGTATTTGAGCGGGGTTCTAATACCGCAAGAATTCGAACGCCACCGCCGACTTTATCACGCAATGCAGTTAAGGTGGCTAAAATCGCTTCAGGATGATGGGCAAAATCATCATAAACGGTGATTCCGTTTACCTCACCTTTCACTTCTAAACGGCGTTTAGCGTTAATAAAAGTACCTAACGCTTCACAGGCTTTTTCCACAGAAACTCCTGCATGGTAAGCGCTGGCAATTGCCATTAAGGCATTATGCATATTATGCACGCCCACCACATTCCATTTTACTTCAGCGACTTTTTCACCATGATGGAATACCGCAAAATGAGAGGCATCTGTTGTGATACGCTCTGCAAACCATTCTTTATCTTCTCCGATAAATTGTTGCTCAGACCAACAGCCCATGGCTAAGGTATCTTTTACGCTTTGTTCATTAGCAAAAGAAAGAATACGCCCACTTGCCGGAATGGTACGAATCATATGATGAAACTGGCGTTGAATGGCTTTCAGATCATCAAAAATATCCGCATGATCAAAACTGATATTATTGATAATTAAGGTTTTAGGATTGTAATGGACAAACTTAGAACGTTTATCGAAAAACGCCGTATCATATTCATCCGCTTCAATGACAAAAAACGGGCTTTCCCCCAAGCGGGCGGACGTGCCAAAATTACCGGCAATACCGCCAATTAAAAAACCCGGTTTCAAGCCATTTTGTTCTAAAATCCAAGTTAGCATTCCGGTTGTAGTGGTTTTACCGTGCGTTCCTGAAACCGCTAAAACCCAACGATTTCTTAATAAATGATCATGTAACCATTGTGGGCCTGATGTGTAGGGTAAACGGTTTTCTAATATATATTCTACGCAAGGGTTACCACGTTTGAGTGCATTGCCAATAATCACCATATCCGGTGCCGGTTGAAGTTGATCCACATTGTAATGAGGAATAATGTCAATATTTTGTTCTTGTAAAAAGATGCTCATCGGGGGGTAAACATTGGTATCTGATCCCGTTACTTTATATCCCATTTGCTTTGCGAGCATCGCAACGCCCCCCATAAATGTGCCACAAATACCTAAAATATGAATATGTTTCATTGTTATCTCTTTTTCTATTAAAAACGGCAGGTATGATAAATCAACTGAAGAAATGAGTAAATAAGGGCTTGTTACCAAGCCCTTTTTATATCAATCACCAATCAATTTATTATGCAATACGTTCAAATCCTGCTTTCAAATCCTCAATTAATTCATCGGGATCTTCAAAACCGATATGTACCCGAATAAGTGATCCCGCAAGCTTTCTTGTAATATTCGGGCGAATTTTAGCTATTTCTTCCGGTTGATTGCATAAAATTAAAGATTCAAAGCCCCCCCATGAATAAGCCATGGTAAAGAGCTTGAAATGATCCATAAATTGCGCCACTTGTTCATCGGTTAAACGTTGAATTAATTCAAAGGAAAATAATCCACTTGCTCCTTGAAAATCACGTTGGAAAAATTCATGCCCCGGACAACTTGGCAACGCCGGATGATAAACCGCTTTCACTTGGGGCTGTTCACTCAACCATTTGGCGATTTTAAGGCTACTTTCATGATGCTGTTTTAAACGCACCATTAACGTGCGAATACCTCTTGCTGTGGTATAAGCGGAATCGGCATCGACCATTTGCCCCATCAAATAGGAATGTTCACGCAGATGATCCCATGTGCGAGCATTGGCCACCGCTGTGCCAATCATCACATCCGAATGTCCCACTAAATATTTCGTGCCTGCCTGAATAGAAATATCAATACCGTATTCCAACGCTTTAAACAGCACCCCCGCACCCCAAGTATTATCAATCATAATCACAATATCAGGGTTAACTGCGCGTGCTGCCTTTACAATGGCCGGAATATCCGGCACTTCCATGGTGAGCGAACTCGGTGCCTCTAAAAAAAGTACGGTGGTATTGGGTTGGATGAGTTGTGCAATGCTCTCCCCCATTAAAGGATCATAATAGGTGGTATCAACCTGCATCTTTTTCAAAACAATATTGCAGAAATCTTGTGTCGGTTCATAAGCCGCACCACTCATTAGAATATGATCACCGCTTTTCACAAAAGACAAAATCGCATTGGTTACCGCCGCCGCACCGCAAGGATAAAGATAGCAACCTGCACCACCTTCCATTTCGCACATCAGATCTTGCAAGGCAAAATGCGTTAGCGTCCCCCGACGCCCATAAAACAATTCGCCTTTATAACGATTTTTCGTGCAGTGTTTTTTTTCTGCAATGGTGTCAAAAACCAGTGAAGATGCTCGTTGGATAACCGGATTGACTGCACCTTGGGCAAACCGTTTATTACGTCCGGCATGAATAAGCGTGGTGGATAATGAATGATTTTTAGCCATAACTGCTACCCTTACTTCGACAAAATTAAATGAATGATACAACACTTGGTAATATTACCTTCAAAAAATAATATATCAATGTGAGGATATCATTCCCAACATTCACTTTTATACTGAGATTGGCTGATTAAATAGAGAAATCAGGTTGAAATAAAATCATATTAAAAATAAATGAAAATCACCGTTCAATAGAGGTAAATCTTTATTAAATCTTTACAATAAAGCCCCTTGATGTGGCTTTTTTTATCACGAGAGATCCTTTAGAATAAAGGCATTTATAACCAAAGTGCGGTTAATTTTCCATGAGATTTAACATTCCGACTTTTCTCACGATTTTTCGCGTAATCCTCATTCCATTTTTTGTGATTACCTTTTATCTGCCTATTGAATCAGCCCCTTTTATTACCACCCTCATTTTTTTCATTGCCGGTGTCACCGATTGGCTTGATGGCTATCTTGCCCGCAAATGGAAACAAACTACCCGTTTTGGTGCATTTCTCGATCCTGTGGCTGATAAAGTGATGGTGGTTGCCGCACTCGTACTTATCGTTGAATATCAGCATACCTTTTGGATCACCATTCCGGCTATTATTATGATTTCCCGTGAAATTATTATTTCTGCTTTGCGTGAATGGATGGCTGAACTGGGAGAACGCAATAAAGTGGCGGTATCTTGGCTGGGAAAAGTGAAAACCACCTCACAAATGCTGGCATTAGGCGGGTTACTGTGGCGTTATAATGTTTATATGGAAATATTAGCGATCGTTTTACTTTACGTTGCTGCCATTTTAACGGTTTGGTCTATGATTCAATATCTAAGAGTAGCAAAAGAAAATGTATTGGACGAGATAGTAGATAAAAATATAGAACAATAAACATCACTTGGGCGGTGATTTCTACCACCACCGCCTATCTTTTTTAAAACTTTCTAAGTACAAACTCAATTGCACATTCTGCATTACCTAACGTTTGATCGATTTCTGGAGCAAGTCCTTCAATGTAAAAATCACGTATTTGCATTACCCGTTCAATGCTTGCCTTATCTGCAAATGCAATTAATAAATCCAGAACATTTACTGATTTTGGCATTGTCGATTTATGTTTATAAATAGTGAAACTACTTTTGTGATCTAAATTTTTAATTGAAGGCCAAATTCCACCTTCATACAAATCTTCATCAGGAATAGTCACAACTAAATATCCACCGGATTTTAATACACGTAACCAATTTTCTAATCCAACATAAGGGTCATGCAAGTGTTCTAAACAATGTGAAGAATAAACAAAATCGTAGCTATTATCCGGAATTGATGCCAAATATTGCCCGTCACCATCTTGAATATCCCAAGTTCTAACACTTCTCATAAAGGGTATATATCCAAGGAACTGAGCAAGTGAATCTTTTCCTCCACCAATATCAATACCGTCACCCACAAAATAGCGATGCAAATAGTGATAGTCCTTAAAACGACGCTGTAATATAGACTTTTTAGTTTCATCGACCATATATTTTCTCCGTAGCCCCTTGATTATCAAAGGGCTTGATTATAAACGTTATTTATACACAATTCAGTATAAATTTTTACGAATTATAGTACTATCTCTATCTGCTCAGTCTTTTATTTACACTTTCGGGCGAATGCCTAACATATGGCAAATAGCATAGGTAAGCTCGCTACGATTAAGGGTGTAGAAATGGAAATCGTTCACCCCTTCACTGGATAAAATTTTCACCATATCCATGGCAACACTTGCCGCCACAAGATTACGGGTTGTCGGGTCATTATCCAATCCCTCGTAGGCTTTGGCAAGCCAAGTAGGAATTTTCACATTGGTGAAAGAAGCCATTTTTTGAAGCTGTTTAAAATTGGTTACCGGCAAAATTCCCGGCACAATTTCTGTATCAATGCCGATAGAGGCACAACGATCACGGAAACGCAGGTAACTTTCAATATCAAAGAAAAATTGGGTAATCACATGGTTTGCACCGGCATCAATTTTACGTTTTAAGTTGATTAAATCCGCTTGTGCCGATTTCGCTTCAGGATGCACTTCAGGGTAAGCCGCAACGGAAATATCAAAATCTGCAACAGATCGCAATAATGCTACAAGATCTGCCGCATAAAAAGGTTTCTTTTCATAACCTTTTGGCTCATCGCCTCGCAATGCGACAATATGGCGAATACCGCTATCCCAATAATCTTTCGCAATTTGCTTTAATTCTTCAGGTGAAGCATCAATCCCCGTTAGGTGAGGTGCTGCTTCTAATCCGGTTTCCTGTTTAATGGCTTTCACAATACTGTGAGTGCGATCCCGCTCACCGGAATTAGCGCCATAAGTCACAGAAACAAATTTAGGCTCTAAGACTTTTAAGCGGTGAATAGACTCCCATAACATATTTTCCATTTTTTCATTTTTAGGCGGGAAAAACTCAAAGGAAATATTTATTTTTTTATTAAAATCCGCAATAGTTTGGTTCAAATTATTGATTTCTTTTGCATAGCTCATGTGACTTTTCCTATCAGAATGTATAACGCTGTTACAATAAAATAAGTTTATCTATGATGTCAATTTTAATAAATTCATAAGAAACATTAATAAAATCCATAGTTTTGGCGAAAAATCTCCCCACTGTCTCACATTAACTTCACAAAATAGAAGAAATCAGGCTAAAATACGCCAATTTTTTTGACCGCACTTTATGACAACATCATTATGACGACGCCTAAAATCACCGATATCCGCTATAAAATCGCCCGCTGTGGCGAATGCGATGAAGTCGTCTCGATAGCCTATCCCTTGCCCAAGGATGAGCAGGCACAATGCCCTCGTTGTCATCATGTTTTAGCCACAACCCAGCGTTGGTCGCTGCATCGCTGTGCGATGATCGCCCTTTCTCTTCTCATCTTAATGCCTTTTGCATTGGGCTTTCCTCTCTTAAGCCTTGATTTACTCGGTGTTAAGGTTGATGCTTCCGTGTGGGAAGGCATTTGGAAAATGGCCACCGCCGGCTATCAATACACCGCTTTTTTAGTGTTTATTTGTGCCATATTGATGCCGATTTCTTTTGCAATTTTGGTACTCATGTTGTGGTTTTCCAAATTACTGGGTATCCGCCCACGCAATGTTTTACTCTTTCTTGGTTACATTAAGCCTTGGGTGATGTTTGATGTTTATCTCGTAGCCCTTGGGGTTTCCATGTTTAAGGTGCGAGAATATGCCGCTTTAGAAATTAACGCTTATTTATTTGCCTTTATCTTTACCGCACTTTTAACGACCCTTTTGTTCATTAAAATTAATGTCAATGAGTTATGGGATGAATTCTATCCTGAACACAACCAACCCCGAGAAATGGATGATGACATCGAACTCTGCACCGCCTGCAATTATTCCTTCCCTCATTCAGAGATCAAGCACAGTCACGGCCATTCAAACTGCCCTCGCTGTGATTCACGCTTAGATATTTCTGAAAGCATTAAATTGCAACGAACATGGGCGCTGCTTATTGCCGGTATTATTATGCTCTTTCCGGCAAATTTACTGCCTATATCCGGTGTCTATTTAACCGGTGCATTATCAGAAGATACCTTAATGTCCGGTGTGATATCATTTATCAACATGAAAAGTTATTTTGTTGCCTTTGTTGTGTTCTTTGCGAGTATTTTTGTGCCCATAAGCAAAATTTTCATTATGCTGTATTTACTCGCTAGTGTTCATTTCAAATGGCAACATTCGATAAAATGGCAAATGCGTCTTTTACATATTGTTCATTTCGTAGGCCGTTGGTCAATGCTGGATTTATTTGTTCTTGCATTAATGATGTCATTGGTTACACGAGGACAAATTATTAATTTCACCGTGGGACCGGCAGCCTTTTATTTTGGTGCTGCCGTTTTTCTCACCATGATGTCAACTTCACAATTTGATAGCCGACTTATTTGGAAAATTTATGAGCGAAAAACAACAAAATAACGAACATTCAACAAACCATCCGCCAAGTATTGCTTCACAGTATAAAGCGGTTCAAGCAGTGTTACGCAAAAACCGAAAAGTTTCGCCTTTTTGGTTATTACCCTTTATTGCCCTGTGTATTGGTGCAATTTTGTTTTTTCAGATCGTTGAAGAACAAGGTAAAAGTATTAAAATTACTTTTACAAACGGTGCGGGCTTAGTCGCCGACAAAACGCCTATTCGCTATCAAGGCTTACAAATCGGGGTGGTGAAAAAGGTGAACTTTGCCGACAATATGCAAAAAGTTGAAGTGATCGCCAATATTTATCCTGAAGCCACCGGCGTGCTGCGTGAAAATACCAAATTTTGGGTCGTGCAGCCCAGTGTTTCTCTTGCGGGGATTTCCGGCTTAGATTCCTTGGTATCAGGCAACTACATTACCCTCCAACCGGGCGATGGCGATAGCCAAGATGAATTTATCGCCCAAGAAAAAGGGCCAATCGCTCAAGTCACTCCCGGCGATTTACTCATTCATTTAGTTTCCGATGATCTTGGCTCGATCTCCATTGGGGCGGCGGTTTATTTCAAAAAATTGCCGGTCGGGAAAATTTATGATTACCGTTTTAATAAGGATAATAAAGTTGAAATTGATGTGGTGATTGATAAAGAGTATGCCCGTTTTGTCAAAAAGGACTCACGCTTTTGGAACATTAGTGGTATCTCCGCCAACATCACACCGGCAGGCTTGAACTTTAATATGGAAAGCGTCAATTCCATCGTTCAAGGGGCGGTTTCTTTTGATTCTCCGGCAAACAGCCCTGAAGCCACAGAAAATACCACTTATACTCTCTACACCAATCTCCAAGCGGCAAAACGGGGCATTAACGTGGATATTACCATCCCAACGGTGGCCGGTTTAGAAGAAGGACGAAATGATGTCTATTACCAAGATGACAAAATCGGTGTCCTTTCTGCGCTCAGTAGCGTTGAAAATAACGAGAACATCTTGCAAGGCACGTTACTTATCGATCCTAATCAAGCCAATTTATTAAAAACCAATACCCGCATTGTACTTCGCAATAAAAAACCGACTTTGGGGGATTTAACCGATCCAAAACGCTTTTTCAGTGGGGATTACTTTGAAATCATCCCAGGGGATGGAGAAGAACGATTACAATTTGATGTGATTAAAGAAAATGAATTACTCTTAAAAACCCCCAATACCCTAGTGATTAAGCTAACCGCACCTGAAAGCTATGGGGTATCAGAAGGTCAATCCATTTACTATAACAATATTGCAATCGGTGAAATCATCAACCAAAAAATTGGGATTGATGGCGTGGAATACGAAGTGGCTATTGCCTCTGCCTATCGTAATTTAATTAATCCTAATACCCTTTTTGTCGCTGCCTCCAATTTTGATGTGAATATTAGTGCTGATGGTGTGCGATTTGGTGCAGCCCATCCTGAAAAATGGCTACAAGGCGGTATTCGTATTATTGCGAAAAAAGGATTAGGTGAGGCACTGAGCCACTATCCGCTTTATAAAGATGTTCAAAATGCCGAATACGGGATTACTGGCAATTTGGTTGAACCAAGCATTACCTTAAAAACCCCGACACTCCCGAGTATAGATAAAGGCTCTATTGTACTTTATCACCAATACGAAGTGGGGAAAATCACCAATATTCAGCCTCATGCCAATCACTTTAATGTGGATGTTTATATTTATCCGCCTCACAAACATTTGCTAACCGATAAAAGTGTCTTCTGGGTAGAAAGTGCGGCACAAGTTGATATTACGCCAAAAGGTATCAGCATTCAGGCCACACCGATTGCCCGTTCATTAAAAGGCGCTATTAGCTTTGATAACACAGGTTCAGGAAAAAATACCACCTTGTATGCCAATGAACTGAGAGCAAAATCGGCAGGGAATGTCATTACCTTGGTGACCGATGATGCCACCAACCTCAGCAAAGGTATGAGCTTACGTTATCTGGGCCTATCTATCGGTGAGGTAGAAAGTGTGGCATTAGAAGCAAAATCACGCAAAATTACCGCCAAAGCTCTTATCAATCCTAACTATATGGGCATTGTTGCGAAAGAAGGTTCTACCTTTAAAGTGATTTCGCCACAAATTTCTGCCGGTGCGATTGAAAATCTCGATAGCCTTTTACAGCCCTATATTGATATCGAAGTAGGAAATGGGAAAAGCAAAACGCAATTTAATCTTGCCAAAACCACTGAAAGTCGAAATAAATACAGCCAAGGTACACCGTTTATTCTTGAAACCAATGATGCGATGAACTTAACTGAAGGCTCCCCTGTGCTTTATCGTGGCGTTGAAGTGGGAACAATTCGTAAATTTGATCTCAATAGCCTTGGTGATCGGGTATTAATTCACATTGCTATTATGCCTAAATATCAACACTTGGTGCGTAAAAACAGCGAGTTTTGGGTGGCTTCCGGCTATGACTTCACACTGGGTTGGAAAGGCGCTAAATTTAATACAGGAAGTGTGCAACAGCTGTTAAAAGGAGGGATTTCATTCTCTACCCCATCAAGTACGGTTGTTCAACCACAAGCACCGGCTAATCAGCGTTTCTTATTACAAATAAAACGCCCGGATGAAGCGCAGAGTTGGAATTCCGGATCACTGCCCGAACAATAAAATTTAAAGCGATTTTTGACCGCACTTTTCTCTCCCGCTAAGCCTTGATGATGAAAGATTTAGCGGGAGATTTTTATCGCCAAAGGAAGGAATGAGGTGAGATTAAATTTAAACTGGTCGGATACTTTCAATATCCAACTGGGCATCAAACTCTTTTTGTAGGAGGTGGAGTTTTTTATCTTGTTGAAGTTCATCACGGGCTTGCTCGCAAAGATCTTGATACACCTGTTTGCGATGATCCATTGGCGTCACAACATCACGATCATCCAATTGAATATCAACATTCAGCTGAGATCCATAAAGTTGGCGAAGTGCTTCCGTTAAAACCTCAATATTTCGGGCTTGGCGTAAATGGGCTTTTTCCGAATGAAGGCCAAGCTGAATATTCTCTTCGGTTTTATGGCGTAAAAAACAATTTAATGCCAATTCTTTGGCAAAACCGGTAACACCGGAACGCTCAATCATATCCGTCCATTCATCTCGCTCTTGTGTAATGCTAATAATGCGTAAACGTAACTCCGGCGTCATATCCTTCAAAATGGCTTGCTTAATATCAGAGGGGCGAATGGCCTCCACTTCTTTAGCAAGCTCAGGATTACGCCACTCCCAACGATAGCTTTGGGCATCCTGCATGTCTTGTTCTTCTTGCTCCAGCTCCTCCGTATCCTCCATGGCATTTTTCATGGTTTGAATATTTTGGGGGAGATGAGAACCCCTTGACTGCGCTTTTGGTTTCTCTGCCGTCTTCTTAGGTGGTGTCATTTCCCGCACAGGAAGTGCGGTCATTTTTCTTTCTGTTTTTTGCTCATCAAGGGTTTGAATATGATGCAGGGTTTCATTCACCACATCATTCATTTCTTTTTGATGAGATTGCCGTTCACTGTCTTCAATTTGATTAAGTTGATTTAGTGCATCTAATGCCGCAAGGCTGGCAAGATTGAGTGTTGAGGTTGAAGAGGGAGCCGATGCCCCATAACACCCTTTAATATTCTGCGACAACACCGGTACATCAATATAATTTCCCTGATTTTCAACCGCACTTTTTTCCGCTAAAGCAGGGTTGACCTCAGATACATGAGGCTTAGGTGTCGCCGCGAGGAACTTTGGGTGGAATGCTAACGCCCGTAATAATGTCATTTCCGTTCCAACACGATAGTTGGGGGCGATACTCAATTCCTTTCGACCGGAAACAACAATCTGATAGAAAAACTGTACATCTTCCGGTGCAATATGTTTAGCGAGAAAAGCAAGATGCTCATTTTCATGGGCTGAATGTTGTGGTAGCAATTGCATTAAGGCAATTTGATGTAACTTTTCTGCGACCTCTGCCAACAAGCTGTCCCAATCGCCTGCCTTTTCTGCCACTTCTTGAATACTTTTCATTAATGCTTCACCGTTACCTTGGTGTAGCGCATAAATAATATCAATGGCTTGGCTTTCATCTAACAGCCCTAACATCATGTTAACCACATTAACCGTAACATGGCGATCACCCATTGCTATGGCTTGATCCGTAAGACTCAGGCTATCTCGGAGACTCCCCTGCGCCGCTTTGGCTAATTTATCTAAAGCCAATGGTTCAAAGGGGATCGCTTCTTGACTTAAAATATGGGCAAGATGTTGCGAAATTTGCGTTTCATCTAAGGCTTTAAGATGAAATTGCATACAACGGGATAAAATGGTTACCGGCAATTTTTGCGGATCTGTTGTTGCCAGTAAAAATTTCACATATTCCGGGGGTTCTTCTAAGGTTTTCAACAAAGCATTGAAAGAATGACGTGAAAGCATATGCACTTCATCAATCAAATACACTTTAAAGCGCCCTACCACCGGTTTGTATTGCACGTTATCCAGTAATTCTCGGGTATCTTCTACCTTCGTTCGAGAAGCAGCATCAATTTCAATTAAATCAATAAATGAGCCTTGTTCAATGGCTTTACAATTTTCACATTCACCACAAGGGTGAGCCGTAATGCCATTTTTAATACAATTTAATCCTTTGGCAAATAGGCGGGCAATAGAGGTTTTCCCTACGCCACGCGTTCCGGAAAAGAGATAGGCGTGATGAAGTCGCTGTTCTTTTAACCCATTAGAAAGTGCGGTGAGAATATGGCTTTGTCCCACCACATCTTCAAAGGTTTGCGGACGCCACTTTCGGGCTAAAACTTGATAGCTCATAAATAATGCAATTAATGACCGTCAAAATTCACTAGGGTATAGCAGCTGACCCCTAAATCATTCAAGCGTTTTTCTCCACCGAGTTCCGGTAAATTAATCACAAACGCCGCATGTTCGACTTTACCGCCAAGTCGTTCCACCAATTTAACAGTGGCTTCAACAGTTCCTCCAGTGGCGAGTAAATCGTCAATGATGAGGACATTATCCTCTGCTGAAATCGCATCAACGTGAATTTCCAGAGTGTCTTCACCATATTCCAATTGATAAGATTGTGAAATGGTTTCACGAGGGAGTTTTTTCGGTTTGCGGACTAATTCAAAAGGTAACCCCAATGCAAGGGCAACCGGCGCACCAAAAATAAACCCACGGGATTCGGTACCCAACACTTTGGTAATGTTTTTGTCACGATACTGCGCAACGATTAAATCAATGCTGGCTTTGAACGCTTCCGGCACTTCTAATAAGGCAGTAATATCACGGAAAATAATGCCTTCTTTTGGATAATTAGGAATGGATTTAATGGAGGATTTGATAAGCTCGAGTTGTGTGTTCATAAATCAGTTTAATTAAAGTGAGATGAAATCAATTATTAGGCTATCATTCTATCATAAAATATTATAGAAAATGGAAATTACTGATCGTACCCTCTCCCTGCCTTAAGAAAAATATTTTCACAAAAAAGCTGAATTGGAAAATCTCCAATTCAGCTTCAATACCTTTCTAAAAATGACCGCACTTACATGATACGGCGAGATTGGGTATAGGTTCTTGCCCAGTAATTTTCATCTAAAGAGCTGATCGTCACCCCTTGGCTGGAACTGGCATGCATAAACTGGTTATTACCAATATAAACGCCAACGTGATTATTACCACGGAAAAAAACAAGATCGCCTTTTTGCAATTCATGTTTGCTGATCTTACGTCCTAAATGGCGTTGTTCAGCCGTTGAACGAGGTAATTCAATACCATAGGCGGATAAAAATGCGGTTTGCATAAATGCCGAACAATCAATTCCACGTTTGGTTGTTCCCCCCATTCGATAGCGGGTGCCCGCCCATTCGTTATAGACCCCGGCAAGGGCTTTATCACCAATCAAACCGGAACGTGGACGATTTGTTCTTAAAGTGTGATGAACACCACGATCGGCTTTCTCTAAATGACGGATTAATCCGGTCAGCTGCGCATCATCACTTTCTGAAATTTTACTGTACTGGGATGAATGTGAGCCACTTGAACAAGCACTGGCCAGTGTTGCCAGCCCTAAAATGATGAAAATTCGTTTTAACATACTAAAAAATTTAAAATAATTAAAAAACATAAAAATAAAATCTCGCAAAGACTATCAAATATAAGCTTAAATAGCCAGTTAAAATTGAATTTTTATGCATTTTTGTGAAATATTCCACAAAAAAAGGCAATCGATTAGGATTGCCTTTTTATCACATGAATGAATTATTTTTTCTTCGCTTTGGCATTTGGAAGGTCGGTAATGGAACCTTCAAATACTTCAGCGGCTAAACCAACGGACTCATGTAAAGTTGGGTGAGCGTGAATAGTTAAGGCAATATCTTCCGCATCACAACCCATTTCAATGGCTAAACCAATTTCACCGAGCAATTCGCCACCATTTGAGCCGACAATCGCACCACCTAATAGACGATGTGTCTCTTTGTCAAAGATAAGTTTTGTCATCCCTTCTGAACATTCAGAGGCAATGGCACGGCCGGAAGCAGCCCAAGGGAATTTCGCTACTTCGTAATTTAAGCCTTCTTGTTTACATTCTTTTTCCGTTTTACCCACCCATGCCACTTCAGGTTCGGTATAAGCGATCGATGGGATCACTTTCGGATCAAAATAATGTTTTTGTCCTGCAATCACTTCAGCGGCAACATGACCTTCATGCACCCCTTTATGCGCAAGCATTGGCTGACCAACAATATCACCGATAGCAAAAATATGCGGTACATTGGTACGCATCTGTTTATCCACATGAATAAATCCACGGTCATCTACTTCAACACCTGCTTTACCCGCATCAATTAATTTACCGTTCGGCACACGACCAATCGCCACTAATACAGCATCATAACGTTTCGTATCGTTACAAGCTTTTCCTTCCATTGAAACATAGATACCGTCATCTTTTGCTTCAACGGCGGTGACCTTGGTTTCTAACATCAGTTTAAATTTTTTCTCGATTTGTTTGGTATAGATTGCCACCACATCTTTATCCGCAGCCGGAATCACTTGGTCGAACATTTCCACCACTTCAATCTCAGAACCCAGTGCGTGATAAACTGTTCCCATTTCTAAACCGATAATGCCACCACCCATGATGAGTAATTTTTTCGGTACTTCTTTTAATTTAAGGGCATCTGTTGAATTCCAAATACGCGGATCTTCGTGTGGAATGAAAGGCAATTCAATTGGACGAGAACCTGCCGCAATAATAGCATTGTCAAATTTAATGGTGGTTGGATTACCATCACGATCACGAGCCACCAATGTGTTGGGATCAGCAAATGTCGCTAAACCTTCAACAACGGTTACTTTACGCTGTTTTGCCATCCCTGCAAGACCGCCCGTTAATTTTGCGACCACTGCATCTTTACCGGCACGAACTTGGTCTAAATCAATTTTTGGCTCACTAAAATAGATCCCATTTTTTTCAGCATGTTTGGCTTCTTCAATGACTTTTGCCACATGCAATAAGGCTTTTGAAGGAATACAGCCTACGTTTAAGCAAACACCACCAAGGGTTGAATAACGCTCAACAAGCACGGTTTCTAATCCTAAATCCGCACAACGGAATGCCGCGGAGTACCCTGCCGGGCCTGCACCAAGTACAACGACTTGGGTTTTAATTTCTTTACTCATTTTTACCTCGTAAAAACGTTGAAATTTTTGACCGCTCTTTTGAGCAATCAAGCATCGTTAAAAAAACGCCCCTCAAACTCGAGAGGCGTGTTGATTACATAATCAAGCGACGTAAATCCGCTAATACAGAACCGATGTAGCTGATGAAACGGGCACCGTCAGCACCATCGATCACACGGTGATCGAATGATAATGACATTGGAAGAATTAAGCGAGGCGCGAATTCTTTGCCATTCCATACCGGTTCCATAGAGGATTTAGACACCCCTAAAATCGCCACTTCCGGTGCATTGACAATTGGTGCAAAATGCGTTGTACCGATACCACCAAGGCTTGAAATTGTGAAACAACCCCCTTGCATATCCGATGCAGAAAGTTTACCTTCACGGGCTTTTTTCGACACTTCCATTAATTCACGAGAAAGTTCGATAATCCCTTTTTTGTTCACATTTTTGAACACCGGTACGACTAAACCGTTTGGTGTATCCACCGCCACACCGATATTGATGTATTTTTTCAAGATCAGGCGTTGTGCATCTTCTGTAATTGAACTGTTAAAACGTGGATAGGCTTCCAAAGCTTTCGCCACCGCTTTCATAATAAACACAACCGGGGTAATTTTCACACCCAATTTTTGTTTTTCCGCCAAGGCATTTTGTTCTTTACGGAAGGCTTCTAAATCGGTGATATCCGCTTTATCAAAGTGAGTAACATGTGGAATCATCACCCAGTTGCGGTGTAAATTTGCGCCTGAAATCTTATTGATACGGCTTAATTCCACTTCCTCAATTTCACCAAATTTGCTGAAATCCACTTTCGGCCATGGTAATAAGCCAAGACCTGCACCATTTGCCACACCATTGCCTGCCGCTGGTGAAGTTGCCCCGCTTTCGTAGGCTTTCACCGCTGTTTTCACGTAGGCTTCAATATCTTCTTTAACGATGCGACCTTTACGTCCAGTGCCTTTAACCTTATCTAAATTAATACCAAACTCACGGGCTAAACGGCGAATCACAGGCGTTGCATGCGCATAACCGGCGCTTGCTACCACTTGTTCTTGGCTTAAACCTGATACATTGCCGCTTTGTGCAGCGGGTGCAGGTTCAGCTGTTGCTGCAACAACCGGTTGTGAAGGTGCGCTAGGTTGGGCCGGTGCAGCGACAGGGGTGCTACCGACCACTTCAAAACGCATAATTAATGAACCGGTTGACACTTTATCGCCCGATTTCACTAAAATCTCTTTGACAACCCCTGCAAATGGCGCAGGTACTTCCATAGAGGCTTTATCACCTTCAACGGTAATCAGAGATTGCTCTTCAGAAACGCTATCTCCAACGGCTACCATAATTTCGGTGACATTGACTTCATCACCGCCGATATCCGGCACATTCACATCTTTAATCGCAGATGCAGTTGCCACCGGAGCAGTCGTTTCTTGAGTTGGTGCTGAAGCTGTCGGCGCACTGCCTGCCACTTCAAATTTCATAATCAATTTACCGGTAGAAACTTTATCACCGACATTGATTAAAATCTCTTTTACCACACCGGCAATCGGGGCCGGCACTTCCATAGAAGCTTTATCGCCCTCTACGTTGATGATGGATTGATCCACTTCAACCGCATCACCGACTTTCACCATAATTTCTGTCACATTGACTTCATCAGAACCAATGTCCGGTACATTCACCTCTACAACACTTGCTGCAGATATGGTTGGTGCTTCAACGGGTTTTACCTCTTGTGCCGGCGCTGATGTTGGAGCTTCAGCGGCGGCATCTAACACAAGCATCGGGGTACCGGTGGTGACTTTATCGCCCACTTTCACTAACACTTCTTTAACGACACCCGCTTCCGGCGCAGGCACTTCCATTGACGCCTTATCACCCTCGACATTAATAATGCTTTGATCCACTTCAATGGTATCGCCCACTTTTACCATCACTTCCGTTACGGTAACTTCATCACTACCAATATCAGGAATTTGAATTTGTTTTGACATATTTTGTTCCTTTGTAAAGTGCGGTCAAATTGAAGGTCATTTTGACCGCCGTTTTCATCAATTACGCATAAAGCGGATTGATACGCTCAACATTCAAACCGAATTTCGCAATCGCCTCTGCAACCACTTGGTTCGTTACTGTCCCTTCTTTTTCTAATTGGGAAAGTGCGGCAACAACGATATAACGCTCATCAACTTCAAAATGTTCACGCAAGTTAGCACGGCTGTCAGAACGACCAAAGCCATCTGTCCCCAAGACGTGATAATGTTTGGTTGGTACAAATGCACGGATTTGATCTGCATAAGCCTTAATATAATCTGTTGAAGCAACCGTTGGTAAATCCGCAAGAACCTGTGCAACATAAGGCACACGTTGTGTTTCGGTTGGATGGAATAAGTTCCAACGGGCTACATCGTGACCATCACGGGCTAACTCGTTAAATGACGGTGCAGAGAAGACATCAGAAGTCACACCATAGTCTTTAGCAAGAATTTGTGCCGCTTCACGAACATGGCGCATAATGGCCCCTGAACCTAAAAGCTGAACATGGCCTTTACCTTTGCCTTCTACCGTTTCAAATTTATATAAACCTTTACGGATACCTTCTTCTGCCCCAGCAGGCATTGCCGGTTGCTCTGTCACTTCATTTAATGTAGTGATGTAATAGAAGACATCTTCTTGTTTTTCACCGTACATACGGCGGATACCATCTTGAACGATGACCGCCACTTCAAAGGCAAAAGACGGATCATAGGTGATACAGTTAGGGATAACGCCCGCTTGAATATGACTGTGTCCGTCTTCATGTTGTAAACCTTCACCGTTTAAGGTTGTACGACCGGATGTTCCACCGATCATAAAACCACGAGCCAATTGGTCGCCGGCTAACCACATCATATCGCCCACACGTTGGAAACCGAACATGGAGTAATAAATGAAGAATGGGATCATTGGACGGTTGCTCACAGAATATGAGGTTGCTGCCGCTACCCAAGAAGCCGTTGCCCCTAATTCGTTGATCCCTTCTTGTAACACCTGGCCATCTTTCGCTTCACGATAGTATGCCACTAAGTCACGATCGGAAGGCACATAGTTTTGACCATGTGGATTGTAAATACCGATTTGACGGAATAAACCTTCCATACCAAAAGTACGGGCTTCATCAGCGATAATTGGTACAATGGTTTTACCGATATTTTTATCTTTTAATAGGGTATTTAATACACGAGAAAACGCCATTGTCGTAGAAATACCACGAGGCTGGGCATCTAATAATGCTTTAAACTCATCTAATGCCGGTACCGGATATTCCACATCAAATTTCGGTTTGCGTGCAGGCACATAACCGTCTAACGCTTTACGTTGGCCATGTAAATAATTGTATTCTTCAGAACCTTCCGGGAATTTGATGTATTCCAATTTTTCCACTTGCTCATCAGTCAGTGGTAATTGGAAGTAATCACGGAAACCTTTAAGGCTCTCATAGGACATTTTTTTCGATTGGTGAGCAGTATTTTTACTTTCCGCTTCAGGAATTTTATAGCCTTTTACTTGTTGCGCTAAAATGACAACCGGTTTTGTCGCATTTTGTGCTTTTGCATAAGCGGCATAAAGTTTTTCAGAATCATGTGCACCACGACGTAACGCCCAGATTTCATCATCTGTCATATCCGCAACTAGTGCAGCGGTTTCCGGATAACGGCCAAAGAAATGCTCACGAACATAAGCGCCATCTTTGGATTTGAAGGTTAAGTAATCACCATCAACCACTTCCATCATTAATTGGGTTAATTTACCGGAGGTATCTTTTTCAAAAAGTCTATCCCAGTTGCTGCCCCATAAAACTTTGATCACTTCCCAACCGGCACCGGTGAATAAACCTTCCAATTCTTGAACGATTTTACCGTTACCGTTTACCGGGCCGTCTAAGCGTTGTAAATTACAGCTTACGGTGAAAATTAAGTTATCTAAGCCTTCACGGGCGGCAAAGGTTAATGCCCCTTTAGACTCAATTTCATCCATTTCACCATCACCTAAGAAGGCATAGACTTTTTGACCTTTCGTATCTTTTAAACCACGATTGTCTAGGTATTTTAAGAAACGGGCTTGATAAATCGCATTGACCGGGCCTAATCCCATAGAAACCGTTGAAAATTGCCAGAATTCAGGCATTAATTTCGGGTGAGGGTATGAAGATAAGCCGTCAACAAAGGCTTCTTGACGGAAATTGTCCATTTGTTCTTCCGTAATACGACCTTCTAAGAAAGCACGGGCATACATTCCCGGTGCGGCATGGCCTTGGAAGAAGATTAAATCACCGCCATTTTTCTCTGTTGCGGCTTTAAAGAAGTGGTTGTAGCACACTTCATACATAGTCGCAGCAGATTGGAAAGTCGAAATATGACCGCCTAAGTCGAGATCTTTTTTCTGACTACGCAAAACCATTGCAATGGCATTCCAACGTACCGCAGAACGAATACGACGTTCAATTTCACGGTTACCCGGATAAGCTGGTTGTTCTGAAACAGGAATCGTATTGACATAATCAGTGGTCACACCTGTCGGCAATGAAACGCCATTGGTGCGGGCTTGACCGATGACTTGCTCAATGATGTATTGCGCACGCTCAACGCCTTCTTCACGAATTAAAGAATCTAATGATTGTAACCAATCTTGTGTTTCGATTGGATCAATGTCATTTTTTAAAATCTCAGACATAGGTTTTCCTTATCTGTTAATTAAGTGAAAGTTAGTTCGGCTTAACGCCAAACCGCATATTAAAAATGTCCGTTTAGGTTCACAAACATTTAACAAATCTTGTAAATTTTAGAAGATTTTTTGAAATAAAGATAGTAAATTTTCGCCAAAAAATGGGAGCTTTCTTTCATAAAGAAATCTGCCCTGTATCATTTCTTATAGAAAATTTAAAAAAGCAATTAAAACAATAATCAAAACCTTGCATCAATACCTACTTTGGTCTAAAGTTTTTTCATATTGAAACATAAAGGAAATTACGATGAAATCAACCACCCGCCCACTTTCTCAACATAAACGTATTGCACTCGTGGCACATGACAGTTGCAAACAAGGACTTATTCAATGGGTGAAAAAACACCAATCTGCCCTCGCCTCACATGCACTTTACGCCACCGGTACGACAGGACACTTATTAGCACGGGAAACCGGTTTAACCATTCAACCGTTATTAAGCGGCCCAATGGGGGGCGATCAACAACTTGGCGGACTGATTGCAGAAAAGAAAATTGATATGCTGATTTTCTTTTGGGACCCGATGAATGCCGCTCCCCACGATCCTGACGTGAAAGCCTTAATGCGAATTGCAACAGTATGGAATATTCCTGTTGCCATCAATCAAGCTTCTGCAGATTTTTTGCTTACCTCTCCGCTTGTTGAACAAAATATTGAGATTGAAATTCCTGATTATGAAGGTTATTTGAAAGAACGGTTAGATTAAACAACGATTATTCACCAATTCGCTTACCGGTTTGTTCACCGCTCACGAGCTGATGAGCCAAAGTTCAAAAACCTTATCTTTTTTGACCGCACTTTAAAAGCAAAAGGAGATAAATAAACTTTATCTCCTTTTCTTTCAAAGCCTGCCGTTAAGTAGCATTAACGTGGCATCATCGCCCCCATTAGCAACATAAAAATCACACCTTGCACTTGTTCTTCCGGCACAACTTGATCATTTAATTTCAATTCACCCTTTTCAAGCACGAGTTTCATTGTGACAGATTTTTCACTATTAACAACGATACCGTTATTCGCGCCTTCTACCGCCATTTCCTCAATTTTAGCCTTAATATGCGCGTTATCTTCTTCCGGGGCGAGTTTCATCATAAGATTTTCAGCCGTTGCCTTATCGAGATGAATATTCACCGCAAAATCAGTAAATTGTTGATACAAATTACCACGCATGAAGTCAAACTTAGGATTTTTGGCTAACGCAATATTCATTTCTAACGCGACTTTTCCTTGATTATCGGAAATAGAGAGAGGATTAAGTTTAACCTGTGGTTGATTGTTAAAAATCGTCATCCCATATTGTTCAAGCCACTTTTCAACCCATTGATTGGCTTCCAGCGTATCGCCCATCTTTCCCTCTTTAAAGGCTTTCACAAGCGCTTCCAACAAGCCATTCATCGCATTCGCTTCAAGGTGATTGAATTCAAAATTGTAGGCGATTTTCCCCAAGTCTTTATTATCAACAAGTAATGTTTCGATATCATTTGTGCCTTTAAGACTTAAAAAATCACCATCTAAGGTGACTTCAGAGCTACCTTTTACGCCTTTTTCCACAAAAGACATCGCCTTGCCTTGCTGATCCAAATAGGTCATTTCCGTACTGTCAATGGAAGATGTGCCTTTTCCTGTGTAGAGATAGCCCCATTTTGTTGGTGCAAAAGTGGTATTCAAGGTAATCCCTTTCCACTGATATGTTGCGGATTGAAGGTTAGCCCCATCATCATTCAGGTTTTTGGTTTCAAATAACACATTGCCAATTGAGGTATCGTACCTGCCCGAAAGATCTTGATTCACATCAAAACCCATCACCACATCCGACCAAAACAATTTATTTTGTTCTGATTTAGGATCAATAAATTCCCCCTCGAGGAGCTTTAATTCCCCTTTTGTGGCTAAACCATAGCTTGTTGAGGCTTGATATTGAATAGGTTTATCCGATTTAACCAGATCAAACAAAAGCTGTGTCGTTTCATTTTTGTCAATGCTCCCCTCTAACGAAAACATTGCCGGCATCAGGTTAAACTTTGCCAATTGATTTACGGGAAGTGGCCCATAATAAAAGGTTGTTGAAAAAGGGATTGACCATTGTTTTTCTTCGTTCGGCAAAGAAATCACCACTTCATCTTTCACTTGAGCGCTGAAAAAGCCCCGTTCAAATTGCTTATTTTTAAACTCAATCTTTAAGGCATCAGACAACCCCAAGGTTTGAAACCGTTGATTGGCCTGCTCAATTTGGCGTAGATATTCTGCTTCTGCTTTTTGACCGGTAAACCAAGTGCCGCCTAGCCAAGCCGCCCCCAGCACAGCCATCATTCCAATCGCAATTTTTGATTTTTTCATTCCTTATCCTTTTGATAATCAACACAAAAAACGTACCAATTCTACCGCACTTTTCTTTTTTCTCCAGTAGTTTATAAAAAAACGTGCTTCTCCCCCTTGAAGTTTGATCCTTTGCACTTATCTTGCAAAACAAGGACGGAAACCACCGCACTTTTTAGAGGAAAATAAAAAATTTTTACTTTTCTCTTGAAATGCGAAGAAGTATCCACATCTTACAATTCGTAATGAATTACACTCAATTTAAAAATTTACTTAGGAGAAAAAAATGGGAAAAATTATTGGTATTGACTTAGGTACGACTAACTCTTGTGTAGCCGTGATGGATGGTGATAAACCACGCGTCATTGAAAATGCAGAAGGCGATCGCACCACACCGTCAATTATTGCTTACACCAATGACAACGAAACATTAGTGGGTCAACCGGCAAAACGCCAAGCAGTGACCAACCCAAAAAATACCTTATTTGCAATCAAACGTTTAATCGGTCGTCGTTTTGAAGATGATGAAGTCAAACGTGATATTGACATTATGCCATTTGAAATCACTCGTGCAGACAATGGCGATGCCTGGGTCAATGTGAAAGGCGATAAACTTGCACCACCACAAATCTCTGCCGAAGTGTTGAAAAAAATGAAGAAAACCGCCGAAGATTTCTTAGGCGAGCCGGTCACCGAAGCGGTTATTACTGTACCGGCGTACTTTAACGATGCACAACGTCAGGCAACCAAAGATGCCGGTCGTATTGCAGGTTTAGAAGTTAAACGTATTATTAACGAACCAACGGCTGCAGCATTAGCCTATGGCTTAGATAAAGGTCAAGGCAACAAAACTATCGCTGTGTATGACTTAGGGGGCGGTACGTTCGACTTATCCATTATCGAAATTGATGAAGTCGGTGGTGAAAAAACCTTTGAAGTATTAGCGACAAACGGTGATACCCACTTAGGGGGTGAAGACTTTGATACACGTGTCATCAACTACTTAGTAGATGAGTTCAAAAAAGAGCAAGGTGTTGATTTACGCAATGATCCACTGGCAATGCAACGTTTAAAAGAAGCGGCAGAAAAAGCGAAAATCGAACTTTCTTCTGCGCAACAAACGGATGTTAATCTTCCTTACATCACAGCAGATGCTACCGGACCGAAACATTTAAACATTAAATTAACCCGTGCGAAATTAGAATCCTTAGTGGAAGACTTAGTAGCGAAATCACTTGAGCCAATTCGCATTGCGTTAAAAGACGCCGGTCTTAGCGCTTCTGAAATTGACGATGTGATTTTAGTGGGCGGTCAAACCCGTATGCCACTTGTACAACAAGAAGTGGAAAAATTCTTCGGCAAAGCACCTCGTAAAGATGTTAACCCGGATGAAGCAGTGGCAATCGGTGCAGCCGTACAAGGCGGTGTATTAGCCGGTGATGTGAAAGATGTATTATTGTTAGACGTGACCCCATTATCATTGGGTATCGAAACCATGGGCGGCGTGATGACCACCTTAATTGAGAAAAACACCACGATTCCAACGAAAAAATCGCAAGTGTTCTCAACAGCGGAAGATAACCAAAGTGCAGTAACCATTCATGTGTTACAAGGTGAACGTAAACAAGCCTCAGCCAATAAATCCTTAGGTCAATTTAACCTTGAAGGCATTAACCCAGCTCCTCGTGGTATGCCACAAATTGAAGTGACCTTTGATATTGACGCAGACGGTATCATTCACGTTTCAGCGAAAGATAAAGGCACCGGTAAAGAACAACAAATCACTATTAAAGCCTCTTCCGGTTTAACTGATGAAGAAATTCAACAAATGGTGCGTGATGCGGAAGCCAATGCGGAATCCGATCGTAAATTTGAAGAATTAGTTCAAGCACGCAACCAAGCGGATCACTTAGTACATAGCACCCGCAAACAATTGGAAGAAGCCGGTGATAAAGTGCCTGCAGCAGATCGTAGCGTAATTGAAAGTGCTTTAAGTGACTTAGAAACGGCAGCAAAAGGTGAAGATAAAGCGGTGATTGAAGCGAAAATCCAAGCTCTTGCCGAAGCGGCTCAGAAACTCGCACAAACCGCCCAACCACAAGGCGAACAAGCTCAAAGCAACAGTAAACCAAATGATGACGTTGTTGATGCTGAGTTTGAAGAAGTGAAAGATAACAAATAATCCATTTGTTAATACTAACAAGGGCGTTGCAAAACGCCCTTTTCGTGTATTTACTTTATAAAAAAGTGTGGTTGATTTTCACTGTATTTTAAATCTCCCCCTACCCCCCTCTTTATAAAAGAGGGGGAACTCGGAGAAAAAATAAAATGGGGTCCCCGTATAAATTGCCTGCCCGACTTACCATTTTTAGGAAAATTTGTACTGTTTGAGCCGAAGGCGAGTTTACAAATTTTCCGTTAAGAAAATGGTAAAAAAGGGCAGAAAAGCGATTTATCCAGGGTGTGTTTCTTTTGCCTACTTTGCTTTGCACAAGCAAAGACAAAATCTGCAAGATTTTGAACGTTGGCTCTGCCAACGGCACAAAGTGCAAGTGTAACGCAGTAAAAGTAGGTCGCCTTCAGGCGAAACCTGATAGAAGGTCGCTTTAGGCGAAATCTAAAATAGAGAAATCAACCTTAAAAAATAAAAAGCTAAATGGAAAAACCTAATGGCAAAACAAGACTACTACGAACTTCTCGGCATCTCAAAAGGTGCAGATGAAAAAGAAATTAAGCGGGCTTATAAAAAGCTGGCGATGAAATATCACCCTGACCGAACTCAGGGCGATAAGGAAAAAGAAGAAAAATTTAAAACCATTCAAGAAGCTTACGAAATTCTCAGCGATAAAGAAAAACGTGCAGCCTACGATCAATATGGCCATGCTGCCTTTGAGCAAGGTGGTTTCGGCGGTGGTGGATTTGGCGGCGGTTTCGGTGGTGCGGATTTTGGTGATATTTTTGGCGATATGTTTGGTGATATTTTTGGTGGTGGCAGCCGTAGTCGCCAACGTGTCGTGCGTGGTGAAGATTTGCGTTACGATCTTGAAATCAGCTTAGAAGAAGCGGTAAAAGGCACCACCAAAGATATTCAAATTAATACCCTTGCCCATTGTGATAGCTGTGACGGCACAGGCGCTGAAAAAGGTTCAAAAGTGGAAACCTGTCCAACCTGTCATGGTGCAGGGCGTGTTCGTCGTCAACAAGGTTTCTTTGTATCCGAAACCCTTTGTCCAACCTGTCACGGTTCCGGTAAGAAAATTGAGAAACCTTGTCATGTTTGCCATGGCGAGGGGCGGGTTCACAAAAAAGAAAACCTTTCCGTTAAAATTCCGGCAGGGGTTGATACCGGTAACCAACTTCGCTTAGCCGGCAAAGGCGCAGCAGGCGAAAATGGTGCACCGGCAGGTGATCTCTATGTGGTTATCCATGTCAAAGAGCATCATATCTTTGAGCGTGATGGCAACAACCTCTATTGTGAAGTCCCGATTAGTTTTGCCACGGCGGCATTAGGGGGGGAAATTGAAGTACCTACTTTAGACGGTCGGGTAAAACTCAAAATTCCTGCTGAAACCCAAACAGGGAAATTATTCCGCATGAGAGGAAAAGGGGTGAACGCCCGTGGCTATGCCGGTGATTTAATTTGTCGCATTGTGGTGGAAACCCCGGTGAATTTAAACAGTAAACAAAAAGAATTACTCAAAGAACTTGAAGAAAGTCTGCAAGGAAAAGGATTAAGCAAACACAGTCCGAAATCCTCCGGCTTTTTAGATGGGGTGAAGAAATTCTTTGATAATCTCGGGAAATCCGATAAATAAATACATCAACATCAAAGCCCGCATTTAGCGGGCTTTTCATTTGGCTGAGAAAAATACGGTCATTTTTGACCGCACTTGATGATTTAAACGGAATGTAAAACCACAAAATAGAAATATCAATGAAATGTAGGGACACACTGCGTGTGTCCGCTATAAAATCAAATCATTTCACTATGCTAAAATTCGGACACACGCAGTGTGTCCCTACACCAGATTAAAAATTATTTATTCTTTTAATTTCAACCATTTACTGCTTAATGTTCCGGCTGTCATTGCGCCGTTGACATTTAAGGCAGTACGTCCCATATCAATAAGGGGTTCGATTGAAATCAATAGACCGACTAATTCTAGTGGTAAGCCTAAGGTTGAAAGTACCACAATCGCCGCAAAGGTTGCCCCACCACCGACACCGGCAATACCGAAAGAAGAAATCGCCACCACAAAAACCAGTGTTGCAATATAACTCACACTAAAAGGATCGATCCCAACCGTAGGGGCAATCATGACCGCTAACATCGCAGGATAAATCCCCGCACAACCATTTTGCCCAATAGTTGCCCCAAAGGTGGCGGAGAAATTCGCAATCGCCGGATGATTACCCAATTTGTCCGTTTGCGTTTCGATATTTAATGGAATGGTGGCTGCACTTGAGCGAGAGCTAAAGGCAAAGGCGAGCGTAGGCATCACTTTTTTGTAATATTGAATTGGGCAGATACCTGATAACAAAAGTAATAAGCCATGCACCATAAACATCAAGAAAATCGCCAAATAAGAAGCAACAATGAAACTCCCTAAATTGAGAATATCCACCCATTTGGAGGTTGCCGCCATTTTTATCATTAAGGCAAAAACACCATAAGGGGTTAAACGAATGACAAAGCGGACTAAGCGTGCCACTAGTTTATTCAGTGTTTCCACACCCTGTGTAATACGATCGCCCAATTCCTGATTTTCTTTACGCAAACTCAATGCCGCTACCCCTAGAAATGCAGAAAAAATCACCACACTAATAATGGAGGTTGGATTTGCTCCTGTTAATTCAGCGAAAGGATTTTTAGGAATGAAAGAAAGCAACATTGCCGGCACACTTAATGCGTTAATTTGATCCGCACGGCCTAATACTCGGGTTTGCGCAGCAAGTTCACGTTCTCCGGCAATCAAGCCTTCTGCCGTTAAGCCGAATACCTGCACCATAATAATGCCGATAAAGGCGGCAATGGCGGTGGTGACAAGCAAGACAGAAAGCACGCTGAGGCTGATTTTACCTAAAGATCGCGCCTCATTTAATCGAGTTATCGCCGATAAAATTGAAACGAAAACTAATGGCATCACGATCATTTGTAATAAACGAACATAGCCACCACCAACCAGATTAATCCAGTCTAATGCGGTTTTAAGAGTTTCCTCATCCGACAAATTTTGGAGCAATGCCCCAACACCTAAGCCCAGCACTAAACCAATAAAAACCGTTTGTCCTAATTTTTGTGTTTTTTTATAAAGATAACCTAAGAGTATACAAATCAGCACAAATAGCGCTAAAGTAAAAAATAACATATTTATATTCCTTTAGAGATTGACATGCTGGTTATTAAATAACCTTCTTTATAAAAGATCTAATCGTTTTTAGTTATAGCTTATACTTTTATGGAATATCATATTAAACAACAGATACCGCTTTTATTTGCACATAAACATTCAGCCCAACACTCAAGCCTAATTCATTTTGCGCCCATTTGCTGATGCTTGCCCAAAGTTGATGTCCCTCCACTAACACGGCAATATCAACACGGGTATCCTGTGTGTCAATTTGTACAATTTGACCCTGTAAAAGATTACGAATACTGGTTTGTTGGGGTTTCTGCAAAGCAATTGAAACATCAGAACTATAAATACAAATACGCACAGGTTCACCGGCTTTCGCCTTCACTTGATGAACCCAAAGTAATTGGTTTCCCAAGGAAAGTGCGGTCATTTTGTAAGAAGGATGATGTAAATGCACGGGTAAGGCGAAAACACTACTCTGTTCATTATCCCCTTTCCAAGGGGCAAAAACCTCGGTGTTCCAAATCCGCTCGACAGCATCATAGGCTTTGACTTTTCCGTTTTCCATTAGTACCACTCTGTCGGCCAATCGCAATAATTCCTCAAGACTGTGTGTGACATACAAAATAGGAATATTAATTTCTTGAGAAAGTCGTTCCAAATAATGCATTAATTCCCGTTTACGAGGTAAATCTAAAGCGGAAAGGGGTTCATCCATCAATAACATGTCCGGATCGGTGAGTAACGCACGCCCAATGGCAACACGTTGCTTTTCTCCCCCTGAAAGAGTGAAAGGATAACGTTTCAATAAATGGCCGATACCAAGTAATGCCACAATATCTTCAAAGGCCGCTTTTGAAACATTTTTCGCTCCATAACATAAGTTACCTTTCACTGTGTAATGAGGAAATAGGCGGGCATCTTGAAACACATAACCGATTTTACGCAAATGAACGGGGATATTTTGCTGGGTTTTGCTATCAACCAACGTGCGGTCATTTAATCGGATAAAGCCCTCATCAGGTTGGGTAAGTCCACTGACTAAATTAATCAATGCGGTTTTGCCTGCACCGGATAAGCCGAAAATAGCGGTGACCCCTTGAACGGGAAGCTGTAAATTTGCTTCCAAGGCCAATTTTCCTAGTTGTTTTTTGATATTAATTTGTAACATTGCCTTGCCCTAATTGTTTCTGCATACGTTTACTCAGCCATTCCGAGGCAAGTAAGGCGATAAATGAAAGGATAACCGCAAAAAAACACAAACGGGCCGTTTGAGCTTCCGCCCCCGGTGTTTGAATAAACGAGTACATCGCCAAGGGAATGGTTTGGGTTTCACCGGCAATATTGGAAACAAACGTAATGGTCGCACCAAATTCCCCTAATGAACGGGCAAAGCCCAGTATTACCCCGGCTAAAACGCCCGGTAGTGAAAGAGGCAAAGTGATAGTAAAAAAGACACGCCACGGAGAGGCCCCCAAAGTTTGAGCCGCCTGTTCAAGACGAATATCAATACTTTCAAGGGAAAGACGAATCGCCCTAACCACTAAAGGAAAAGCCACCACGGCCGAGGCCAATACCGCCCCTTTCCAACTAAACCCAAAAGAGAGACCAAACCATTGATATAAATATTGCCCAATAAATCCATTTCGCCCCATTGCGACCAGTAATAAATAGCCAATGACCACAGGCGGTAACACCAAAGGCAAATGAATTAGGCCACTTACCAAGGACTTACCATAAAAATGTTTACGAGCCAAAAGCCAAGCCACAAAGATAGCCAACGGCAAACTCCAAAGCATAGCATGAAAAGCCACCGTCAAACTCAGGCGAATAGCATCGGTTTCTAAGGGGCTGAGATGAAATAGAGAAAGAAACTGTGTGAGCAAATTACATTTCCTTACTTACATGATATTTTGCTGAAAGAGAGAATCTTAACAAAAGGGCAAACACTTGCCCTTTCTTTCATGCCATTTATTTCACGGAAAACCCGTAACCTTCAAGCACTTGTTTGGCCCGCTCAGAATTAAGATAGTTGAAAAAATCACGGGAATCCGCATTATCGTGATCTTTTAAAATTGCCATAGGGTACATGACCGGTTTATAGCTCCCCACAGGAAATACCCCCACCGTTTTCACCTTTTGGCTCACTTTGGCATCGGTGCCATACACAATTCCATAAGGGGTTTCCGCCCGTTCCACCAAGGCCAATGCGCCACGCACATCTTTGGCTCTGGCTAAACGATCTTTGACTTTATCCCACAAATTCAGTTTAGTTAAGGCTTCTTCTGCATATTGCCCTGCCGGCACATGAGCCGGATCGCCAACGGATAAATAATTATCTTTTAAGGCACCCAACCATTCACCTTTGGAAATCTCCACAGAATCGACCGCACTTTTCAGCGGGGCAATCAACACCAATTCATTTCCCGCTAAGGTTTTTTCCGTTTCTTTTAGCGTAAAATTTTTCTCCGAAAGATATTTCATCCACTTATTGCTGGCTGAAACGAAAATATCCGCCGGTGCCCCCTCCTCCACTTGTTTTGCCAAGGTTGAAGAGGAAGCAAAAGAAAACACCACCTCATTTTTAGGGTTTTGTTTGGCATAGTCTGTGGCGATCTTCTGTAACGCATCGGTCATTGAGGCAGCTGCAAACACGGTAACTTTCGCTGAAGACGCCAAGGAAATACCAAAACCTATCACCAAAAGTGCGGTTGAAATTGAGGTTAATTTTTTCATTTTTTTCTCCTTAGCTTATCGAAACTCGTTATTTATTTTATTATATATCGAAATAAAAAAATAGCGATACGGAAAAATAGGTTTTTATCATAAAATAGCTAATGCCATATTACTCTTAAGGGGTTGTCAGAATGTCTGTGAAAAATACTGAAATTTTACTCACCATAAAACTTCAACAAATGCTTTTTATTGATCCGAAACGGGTTCGGCTGCTCAAAGAAATCGAGCAATGCGGTTCCATTAACCAAGCAGCAAAAAATGCTAAAGTCAGCTACAAAAGTGCTTGGGATCATCTCGAAGCCATGAACAAACTCAGCCCCTCCCCTTTGTTAGAACGCAATACCGGTGGAAAAAATGGAGGCGGGACAGTTTTAACCAATTATGCCAAACGCTTGCTCCAACTTTATGATCTCTTAGAGAAAACCCAAGATCATGCCTTCAATATTTTACAAAATGAAACTATCCCTCTCGACAGCCTACTTGCCGCCACCGCGCGCTTTTCTTTACAAACGAGCGCACGCAATCAATTCTTCGGCAAAGTGGCATACCAGCGAATGGTCAATTCCCGCTGTATTGTCGATGTCAACATCGAAGGATTGAAAGCCCCCTTGCAGGTTTCTATTACCCCCAAAAGTGCCTCACGTTTGAAATTAATGACAGAAAAAGAAGTGATGCTGATGATTAAAGCCCCTTGGGTGAAAATCACTCCTCAACCCTTGGAAGGTCAGACCAATCAGTTTCCCGTCAATATTAAATCCATCAATGAAGAAGAGGCCATTTTAGGTTTTAAGGAGAGCAACATCGAATTTTGTGCCAGCCTGACATCCCCCAACCAATGGCAAATCACTCAACAGGTTTGGTTGCATATCGATCCGGAACAAATTATTTTGGCGACATTAGAATAAATTTGTCATATCCGATGAGCATGATCGCTAAAATCAATTCTATTCTTTCGAATAAAAATCGGGTAATATTCGCACGAATTTCAACCCCACTGTTATGGAGTAAATGAGCTATGGCAATGAATAATATTCTTGGATTATTTGCCCACTCACCGTTAAAACCTTTGCAAAAACATTCCGACAAAGTCACTGAATGTTGTGATCTTTTAATTCCTTTTTTTGAAAAGACCTTCTCAAAGGACTGGGAAAGTGCAGAAAATGTGCGTTTAGAGATTTCCCAACGCGAACGTGAAGCAGATAGTCTTAAACGTGAAATTCGTTTGAAATTGCCACGAGGTTTATTCTTACCTATCGATCGCACCGATTTATTAGAATTGGTGACACAGCAAGACAAACTTGCCAACTTCGCCAAAGATATTGCCGGTCGTATGATTGGCCGTCAGTTTGGAATCCCTGAAGAAATGCAGGAAGATTTTTTAAGCTATGTTCGCCGCAGTTTAGATTCCATTCATCAAGCACATTTAGTCATTGCGGAAATGGATAAACTCTTGGAAACCGGTTTTAAAGGCCGTGAGTTACAGTTAGTGAATAACATGATTCAAGAATTAGACAGTATTGAAGACGATACGGATCAAATGCAAATTAAGTTGCGTAAAATGCTCTACACTATTGAAAGTCGTTATAACCCGATTGATGTGATGTTCTTATATAAAATCATCGAATGGGTGGGGGTCCTAGCAGACCAAGCACAGCGTGTCGGTTCACGCATTGAATTAATGCTAGCACGTTCATAACACGAATAGACAGAGGAAAAAAACGATGGAAATAATTAATCAATATGGTACATGGTTGGTGATTATCACCGCCGTATTTGGTTTTTTTATGGCCTTTGGTATTGGTGCGAATGATGTATCAAATTCAATGGGAACCTCTGTGGGTTCTGGTACTATTACCGTAAAACAGGCGATTATTATCGCATTAATTTTTGAATCTGCCGGTGCTTATCTTGCCGGGGGGGAAGTGACAAAAACCATCAAAAGTGGCGTTATCGATCCCATGCAATTTATTGATAATCCGGAAATTCTCGCTCTTGGCATGATTGCTGCCCTTTTTGCTTCCGGCGTTTGGCTCTTTATCGCCACGAAAATGGGTTGGCCGGTTTCCGGTACACACACCATCATTGGGGCAATTGTCGGCTTTGCTTGTGTCACCATCGGCCCGGGCTCGGTAGATTGGTCAACCATCGGTAGCATTGTGGGAAGCTGGTTTGTCACCCCGGTGATTGCCGGAATTTTGGCTTACGCTATTTTTGCCAGCACACAAAAACTCATCTTTGACACTGATCAACCCCTTAAAAATTCACAAAAATACGGTCCGTACTACATGGGGATCACTATTTTTGTGCTTTGTATCGTCACCATGAAAAAAGGCTTGAAACATGTTGGCTTACACCTTTCAGGAACAGAGACTTTATCTATTTCATTAGCAATCAGCCTTATCGGAATGGTTTTCTTTCACTTTTACTTCCGCAGTAAAACTTTCGCTCAATCCGCTACAAAAGGTACATTTGGTGCAGTGGAAAAAGTATTCAGTATTTTAATGCTTTTAACGGCCTGTGCCATGGCGTTCGCTCATGGTTCTAATGATGTAGCGAATGCGATTGGCCCACTTTCAGCCGTCGTTTCCATTGTTGATGAAGGCGGCAAGATTGTTGCAGAAAGCACGTTAGCTTGGTGGATTTTACCATTAGGTGCATTAGGTATTGCCGTAGGACTGCTTACTATGGGAAAAAAAGTGATGGCAACCGTCGGCTCAGGTATTACCGATTTAACACCAAGCCGTGGCTTTGCTGCTCAATTTGCCACAGCAATGACTGTAGTATTAGCCTCCGGTACCGGTTTACCAATCTCGACCACACAAACCCTTGTGGGAGCAATTTTAGGGATTGGCTTTGCCCGTGGTATTGCAGCATTAAACTTAACGGTCATCCGCAATATTATCAGCTCTTGGATTGTCACCCTACCAGCCGGTGCGTTCTTCTCTATCGTCATTTTTTATCTCTTACGGGCGATTTTTCACTAATTAAATAACTGATTAAAAAAGTGCGGTTAAATTTGACCGCACTTTCTTTCTCAATAAAAGTCTGTATTAATGTGACTTAACATAATTTTAAAGGATAATGATGAAAAAAATCTCTACAATACTCTCAGCGATTTTACTCGGTTCAGCCATCAATTCTGCTTATGCAGAAACCCAATATGTGACAGAAAATCTAAATACTTATCTTCGCCGTGGTGCGGGTGATCAATTTAAAATTGCAGGGGCCATTCAATCAGGAGAGCAGGTTAACGTGTTGGATCGACAAGGTAAATACAGCCTTATTCGTGACAGCAAAAACCGTGAAGCTTGGATTTTAACGTCCGAACTGAGTAACACGCCAAGCAGTAAACTCGAAAATCCAAAGTTAAAAGCCCAAATTCAAGAATTAACCTTAAAACTCAATCATTTAGACAGCGACTGGCAACAACGGACGGTGGAAATGCAACGCCGTACCAAACAATCGGAACAGCAAAGTAGCGAATTATTAGAACAAAATTCTCAGCTTAAACGTGAGTTAGAGATCGTCAAAAACAAAAATCGGGATTTGGAAGCCATGCTTGATGTAGGCAAGCGTGAAATTGCTATTCAATGGTTTATTTATGGCGGTTCTGTACTAGGCGTAGGTTTATTACTTGGTTTAATCATTCCGCATATTTTACCAAGACGTAAACGTCGTAATGGCTGGGCATAATCAGTAACACCGAGCATCCGTTCGGTGTTCTTTTTTAAGGAAAATCCATGGAAATCTATTTAGTGGGGGGAGCCGTTCGGGATCAGCTCCTCGGTTTGCCGGTTAAAGATCGGGATTGGGTGATCGTTGGGGCGACACCGGAACAATTATTAGCACAAGGCTATCAACAGGTAGGTAAAGATTTTCCTGTTTTTCTCAATCCCAAAACCAAAGAAGAATATGCTTTAGCGAGAACAGAACGAAAATCCGGCAAGGGTTATACAGGATTTCTCTGCGATTTTTCAGAACATATCACACTAGAACAAGATCTTATCCGCCGAGATCTCACCATCAATGCCATGGCGCAAGATAAACAAGGTAATCTTTATGATCCCTATCAAGGCAAACAGGATTTAGATAAACGAATTTTACGCCATATTTCCCCAGCCTTTGCAGAAGATCCCTTGCGGGTTCTACGGCTGGCCCGCTTTGCTGCCCGTTTTCATCATTTAGGCTTTCACATCGCACCGGAAACCCTTCAATTAATGGAAAATCTGGTACAAAGTGGTGAACTCTCACATTTAACCGCAGAACGGGTGTGGCTTGAAACAGAAAAAGCACTCAATGAAAAACACCCTGAAATTTATTTTGAGGTATTACGTCAAATTGGTGCCTTAAGCATCCTTTTCCCGGAACTTGATGCCCTGTATGGCGTGCCAAATCCCCCACAACATCACCCGGAAATTGATAGCTTTGTGCATACGATGTTAGTGTTACAGCAAGCGGCGAAACTCACAGAAAACCAAAGTCAGCTCAACAAAAGTGCGGTGCGTTTTGCGGCAATTTGTCATGATCTTGGTAAAGCCCTCACGCCGAAAGAAATCCTGCCTCATCATTATGGGCATGAGCAAGCGGGCATTAAACCGACCCGAACCCTCTCTAAACGGTTAAAAGTGCCAAGTTATTACCAAGAACTGGCTGAGCTGAGTTGTGAATATCATACTCATATTCACAAAGCCTTTGAGCTTCGCCCTGAAACGGTGATGAAACTGTTTAATCGTTTTGATGTGTGGCGAAAACCGCAACGATTCCAAGAATTTCTTTTCCTGTGCCTTGCCGATACACGAGGACGAACCGGTTTTGAAATGCGGGAATATCCACAATGGGATTATATTCATGCTCTACTAAAAGCTGCAAAAAACGTGGACGTACAGCAAGTGATTGCAGATGGTTTTGAAAAAGAAGGTATTCGAGACGAACTCAATCGTCGTAGAACCAAAGCGGTGAGCGAGGCTAAAAATGCCTATAATCCCCAATAAAACGAGCTTTACTAAGTATATTTAACCTCTTAAAATAGCGGCAATTTTCAACTGAGTATAATGCATGAAATCATTAAAATTTTTAACCGCACTTTTTATTGCAACAATCCTGAGTGCCTGTACCTTAGATGCAGAGCGTCCAACCAATGTGCAATATCTTGATAAAACCGATGCCGCTTGGCAACAGCACTTACAAAAAATCGAAAAAATCCGGCAATATCGTGCCAAAGGGCAAATCGGTTACATTAGCCCGACAGAACGTTTTTCCAGCCGTTTTGAATGGCAATATCAACATCCACAATCCTATACCCTTAAACTCTATTCACTTATCAGTAAATCCACTTTATTGATTGAAATGCAACCACAGGGAATGACGATTTCAGACAATAATGGCAATCGACAGTCGGCACGCAATGCCAAATTATTACTGCAAGAAATGATCGGTATGGATATCCCCTTAGAACATCTCGCTTATTGGCTGAAAGGACAACCTGCCGTCAATTCTGATTATAAAGTGGGAATGAATCATTTGCTCGGCACTTTCAGTTATCCTCTTGAGGGATCTACTTGGACAGCGGATTATTTAACTTACCACACAGAAAATGCCATGCCGGAAAATATCTTACTGAAAAACCAAAATACCGCCCAGACCCTAAAAATCCGTGTGGATGAGTGGATGTTTTAATGAAAACGCATCAATTTTCGACCGCACTTTCTTCACCCGATTTACTTGGAAAACCTCGGCGTTTTCCAAGCCCTGCAAAACTCAATTTATTCCTTTATATCAACGGAAAATTGCCCAACGGCTACCACGAATTACAAACCCTCTTTCAATTTCTTGATTTTGGCGATTGGCTCAATATTGAAGTTTGTGAACAAAGTAGCGATATCCTTATCACACCGGAAATTCCTCATTTAAAAACCGAAGATAATTTAATTTACCGAGCGGCAAAACGTTTGCAGGAAAAAGCCCGTATCACCCAAGGGGCAACCATTCATTTAGAGAAAATCCTTCCTATGGGAGGCGGTGTCGGAGGCGGGTCTTCCAATGCGGCCACCACACTCCTTGCCTTAAATGCGCTTTGGGGAGCGAATTTATCCCTTGATGAACTCGCAGAAACAGGATTGGAACTAGGAGCCGATGTACCTATTTTCATCCACGGCCATGCAGCTTTTGCTGAGGGCGTAGGCGAAAAAATCACTTACTGCCATCCACCGGAAAAATGGTTTGTCGTGTTAAAACCGGAAAGTGCGATTTCCACCGCAGTGATTTTCAGTGATCCGGATCTCCCCCGTCACACCCCTAAAAGACCCTTAGATGTGCTACTTTCTTTGCCTTACGAAAACGATTGCCAAAAAATTGTGTTAAATCACTATTCAGACGTTGAAAAAGCCCTGAACTGGTTGCTACAATATGCGCCGGCAAGATTAACCGGAACCGGTGCTTGCGTATTCGCTGAGTTTAATAACGAGGCAGACGCCCAAGCATGCTTTCAACAAAAACCAAAAGAATTATTCGGTTTTGTTGCGAAAGGACTCAATGTTTCGCCGTTACATCAACTGTTGAAACGCCACAATCTCCCTAACTCATCGACAATTTAACCTGAGGTTATAACAAAATGCCAGACATTAAACTCTTCGCGGGTAATGCCACACCTGAACTTGCAAAACGTATTTCAGAACGTTTATATATTTCTCTTGGCGATGCGACTGTTGGTCGTTTCAGCGATGGCGAAATTCAAGTTCAAATCAACGAAAACGTACGGGGAGCGGATGTCTTTATCATCCAGTCAACCTGTGCCCCAACCAACGATAATCTAATGGAATTAATCGTGATGGTGGATGCATTACGCCGTGCTTCCGCTGGCCGTATCACTGCGGTGATTCCTTATTTCGGTTATGCACGTCAAGATCGTCGTGTCCGCTCAGCCCGTGTACCTATCACCGCTAAAGTGGTGGCGGATATGCTTTCCACCGTGGGAATCGACCGTGTCCTCACCTGCGATTTACACGCAGAACAAATCCAAGGTTTCTTTGATGTTCCGGTGGATAACGTGTTTGGTTCTCCGGTACTCATTCACGATATTTTGAAAAAAGCCGATCTTGAAAACCCAATTGTCGTTTCTCCGGATATCGGTGGTGTCGTTCGAGCCCGTGCTGTTGCCAAACTATTAAACGACACGGATATGGCAATTATCGATAAACGCCGTCCACGCGCCAACGTGGCACAAGTGATGCATATTATTGGGGATGTGGCAGGACGTGATTGTATTCTTGTCGATGATATGATCGACACCGGCGGTACTTTATGCAAAGCGGCAGAAGCCTTAAAAGAGCGTGGTGCAAAACGGGTTTTTGCTTATGCGACCCATGCCGTCTTTTCCGGTGCAGCAGCGAAAAACCTAGCCAGCGATGCCATTGATGAAATCGTTGTAACTGACACCATTCCACTTTCTTCTGAAATGAAAGCCCTTGGAAAAGTCCGTGTTCTCACCCTCTCTTCTATGCTCGCTGAGGCAATTCGCCGCATTAGCAACGAAGAATCTATCTCAGCAATGTTTAGCTAACCCCTCTTCTAAAGTGCGGTCAAATTTGGCCGCATTTTCTCTATACTCCCTTATCAATACCCAATAAATCGAATTAATATTTGATAATCATAAAAACAATTCGATACTAAAAAGTTAGCGTTGCTATATTTAGTCTTCTGTTTTGGTACAATTTTTGGTGCAAAAGATGTAAAACAGCTTATTTCAGATGATAAATACTGATTATTTGCCTATATCATCATTGGATTTTGGTACAGTAAATAGAACGTTTTTAATATTCTACCCCATTGAAAATAAAACTTTTAGAAAAGTAAAAACAAAAAAGAAATTACAAAAATATACTAAAATCAAAAGTCACTCACAAAAATAGCTATTCTTTAAATAATTATTAGGGCCATAAAGCGAGAGGCAACCAATAGTGATCAGCTCAATTTAGCAGCTTAAATTTTCCCTTTTTACAGTGCTGGTAAAATCAGCAAGAGCCTATCCTTCGTTTGCGTACTGCCGACAAACCTCCAATCAAAAAGGCTTAATGCACTGCACTAAGCCTTTTCAATCCCTTCTCTACCAAGTCATTTTTAATTTACGCCCTTGTTCAACACAATCTTTTAAATAAAGGTTAATCAATGTTTGATAGGGTAATTTCATTTCTTCTGCCAAGCCTTTGAAATAATCTATGGTTTCGTCTTCAATGCGAATGGTAACCACTTTTTTAGATTTTAGATTATTGGCATAAGGATTTTTCACTCCCTTGCTGAAGTCATATTCTTCTCTCATCATTTCCCCCTGTATTGGTTAATTTCTCGTTTGGTTGCTTTTCTTGCTGAGATAATTCGGATATTGTTATCTCGTTCACAATGCACCACTACAAGCACATTACTTTTTTCACTACACCCTAATAATAAAAAGCGCTCTTCTAAGAATGAGTGATCTGGGTCTGGAATTAATAATGCATCGTCATCATAAAAAATGCTGACCGCTTCAGTGAAATTAATTCCATGCTTTTTCTCGTTAATCTCTGCTTTGTGCTTATCCCACTCAAAGCCATCAATAGAAAACATAGCTACCCTTTATCGGTTAAAGAATAAATACATTATATTTACACAAAAGCAAAAAGCAATACGGATTTAGAAAAGCTTCCTATAGATCAGCCTAAGTCTTTCCACCACCTAAAAAATAAAAAAGTGTATATATACTAGAAAAATAGTAGACACACTGGGAATTCTAGAAAATTTATTTAAAATCAATAACTTAAATTTGATTTAAGAGTTTGATACACTGGGTAAGCAAAGTCTATTTTTGGTCACATGTTAATGATCATACAAATTCAGCAGATTTACTTATGCCTTTCTTACGCACTTGTGCACGCCATTTATTATTTCTTTTGATAAAAGTTGCCATGCTTAGTCTTCTATTTTTGGTGCAATTTTTGGTGCAAAAAGATTGTAAAGCAGATCATTTCAGATCATAAATACTGATCACTCTTACAGAAAACAACTGTATTTTAATACAGTTAAAAGAAAAATAGAAGTAGTTTATAGGTCTGTAATCTATTGAAAAATAAGGTATTTTTTAGAAAAGCAAAAACCCAATGCAAAGCATTGGGTTTTGTCATTTGGTGCTCTGGGCGAGACTTGAACTCGCACGACCTGTGGTCACTACCCCCTCAAGATAGCGTGTCTACCAATTCCACCACCAGAGCGTTAAATTTGTCTATTTTAATTTATTGTGGGATATCACTATTCTTATTATCTACTGCAGGTGCAACCTGTTGCTGTTGTTGAAGTTGTTCGGCTGCTTGGGATAAATCATCAAAAGTACCTTTTTCAACATTACCACGATGAGAGTTTAGGTTACCTAACACAAGTGCGATAACAAAAAATATGGTTGCTAAAATCGCACTGGTGCGTGTTAAAAAGTTACCTGCACCGGCAGAACCAAACATTGTGCCTGATGCACCGCCACCGAAAGAAGCACCTGCACTTGCGCCTTTGCCTTGTTGAACAAGGATAAAGCCGATCAACGCAATAGCTACAACAACATAAATAAATAAAAGAACTTGATACATTTTTTCTACTCTAGATTGCGTATTACGCAAAAAAACTGGGGCGAATAATATAAAGATTTTGTCCTCTTCGCAAGTTTTTTTTCTTTTTTATTATTTAATTGTATCAACTTTAATCAATTGCTTTTTCACGATGAACGGTTTTCGATTTTTTGACCGCACTTTTTTGTGTTTTTTCTGTTTTCTGTACCGTTTGGCTCACTCTGCTTAATTGCCTTAAAGCATTAAAATCAACAAAACGCACTAAATCCGGCAGCATTTGATTCACGCCATGCATAAATTGTTGGTAAGTAGCTTGCTTTTGGCTAATATCCGTGAGCTGGGCTTCCCAATGGGCTGTCATATCCGGTTGGGTGGCAATATCCGGTAAGGCCTGAATCAAAATTCTCCCGGTTTCTGTGCTATGAATATTACGCCCTTTTTTCGTTAAAAATCCCCGTTTAAAAAGCAATTCAATAATACCGGCTCGGGTAGCTTCTGTGCCTAATCCATCAGTTTCCCGCAGAATTTTTTTCAATTCTTTATCTTGCACAAAGCGGGCAATCCCTGTCATCGCAGAAAGCAAGGTGGCATCCGTGAAAGGTTTGGGCGGTTGTGTTTTTTTGCTGATCATTTCCCCACGTTCACAATACAAAATCTGCCCTTTCTTCACAATTGGCAACAAGGGTTCTGGATTTTCCGTATCGTCTTCTTTACCAAGCAGCGCTTTCCAGCCCGCAACCTGCAAATTGCGAGCCTGTGCGATAAAAGTTCCTCCCGCAATATTCAGAGTGATCTTGCTTTTACGATATTCTGCATCAGGGCAAAATTGCATCAAATATTGGCGGGCAATAAGATCATAAATATGGCGTTCTTCTTGGGTTAAATTTACTGCACGATTTTTCACCGTTGGAATGATGGCATGGTGAGCCTCCACTTTTTTATCATTCCAACAACGATTTTTTTGGTTTGTATCCACCACGCTTGGCAAGGTTTGATAGGTTTCACTGTGAACAGCAATGGCCTTTAAGACTTGCTGACGTTCGGCAAAATGCTCCTCCGGCAAATAACGATTATCAGAGCGGGGATAAGTGATTAAGCGGTGGGTTTCATAGAGTCGCTGACAAATGTCCAATACTGCTTGTGCTGACAGACCAAAGCGTTTTGCCGCATCAATTTGTAAGGCAGATAATGAGTAAGGCAGAGGAGCGGTTTCTTTCTCTCTCACATCTTTATAATCCGTCACTTCCGCCGGCTGTGACTTAATACGTTTTACCACATTTTCCGCTAAGGCTTTGGAGAGCACCCGCCCGTCTTCATCTTGATAATTTTCACACGCCTTGCTCGGTTGCCATAAGGCACTGAAAAGTGCGGTCGATTTTTCTGTTGTTTTTTCGACTTGCCCTTCAGGATTGATCCATGCCAGCACTTCATAGAAATCTTTCGGCTGAAAATGCTCGATGTCTAAATCTCGGCGTACAATCAAACCCAACACCGGGGTTTGTACCCTCCCCACAGAAAGCACGCCATTATAACCGGCCTGTCGCCCACGAATGGTGTAAGCCCTTGTCATATTAATGCCATAAAGCCAATCGGCACGAGCCCTTGCCAAGGCTGAAGTGGAAAGCGGAATAAAATTACGGTTCGGCTGTAATTTGTTAACGGCTTTTTCCACCGCACTGGGATTAAGATCACTGATTAAACAGCGTTGGATCTTATCACGCTTTTCTGCACTCAGCTTGGCATAGCTAAACACCTCATCCACCAAAAGCTGCCCTTCTCGATCCGGGTCACCCGCATTGACTAATTCATCTGCCTGATGAATAAGTTTTTCCACCACCGCCAGCTGCTTTTTCGCCTCTTTACGGGGCAAAAGTTGCCATTTTTCGGGAATGATAGGTAAATGTTCTAATCGCCATTGTTTAAATTTGGGATCATAAACATCGGGTTCGGCTTGCTCCAGCAAATGCCCCACACACCAAGTCACCACATCCTTATCGCCACATTTAATAAAGCCGTCACCACGTTGATGTGGTTTAGGCAACACATCGGCAATAGCACGCGCTAAACTGGGTTTTTCGGCGATAAATAAACGCATAAGAAAAGATTAATCGATTTGACGGCGACCAAGGAAAGAATGAGTAAGGGTTGTGCCATCAACGGTTTCAAGCTCGCCGCCCACCGGAATACCATGGGCAATGCGGCTCACTTTAATATTGTGTTGACGGCAAATTTCCGCAATATAATTTGCTGTCGCCTCTCCCTCAACAGTCGGATTGGTGGCGAGGATCACTTCGTGAAAAGATTCCTCGATCAACCGTTTTTGCAATAAATCCAACCCGATTTCACGAGGCCCAATGCCATCGAGTGGCGATAAATGCCCCATTAACACAAAATATCGACCGGAAAATTGCCCGGTTTGCTCAATGGCCTGAATATCCGCCGGCATTTCCACCACACAAAGTAAACCGGAATTTTGACGGCGAGGATTATTACAAATATTACACACCTCTTCTTCCGTGAAATCACGGCAATGGGAACAATGCCCGATTTTAGACATTGCCTCAGTAAGCGCCCGAGCCAAATTCATCCCACCACTACGATTACGTTGCAAAAGGTGATAGGCCATACGCTGTGCTGATTTTGGCCCCACACCCGGTAAACAACGAAGATTTTCAATGAGATGTTCTAAAAGTGGACTACTTTGCATAATGATAAATGAAAGGGAAAGTGGAAAGCGTGCGTGAAATCCGCTTCACGCACCCAATCATTAAAAAGGAAATTTCATTCCCGGCGGTAATGGCATACCGGCTGTGACCGAAGCCATTTTTTCTTTTTGCAATTCTTCCGCACGGCGTACCGCATCGTTGAATGCTGCGGCGATTAAATCTTCTAACATTTCTTTATCGTCTTCCATTAAAGAAGGATCGATATCAATACGGCGACAATTGTGTGCGCCATTAATGGTGATTTTCACCAATCCCGCCCCAGATTCACCGGTCACTTCAAGTTGTGCGATTTCTTCCTGCATTTTCTGCATTTTTTCTTGCATTTGTTGTGCTTGTTTCATCAAGCCGCCTAAACCGCCTTTTCCAAACATAATATTATCCTTTTAAGTCAAAAAATTAGGCGCATTCTAGCGAAAAAATTTGCCTTTGGAAACAGAGAAATTTATCATTCGCCCTTTTAAAACGACTGAGGAAAGCAGCGAACTTTATGGAATTCCGTTACTATATTATTTTTGCCGTAGCCATTATCAGCTTACAGCTCTTTATCGCCATTTTTAACCGCACCTTACATTGGCTTTTTGCCGGGAAACTTTCCCCCAAAGGCAAAAAATATCTCGCCTTCATTACTTTTGGCATCCCCAATGCCATTTTGATTGGGCAAATTCTGCAACTCTTTATGGCGGCACGAGCTATTGCCTTTATCCTCGCCTTATTACTTTTTTCCGCTTTTATCAGCCTCGGTATAGCGAGCATTCATTTTCTTTTCAGAAAAACAAAAATCATTACCAAAATTGACCGCACTTTACGCCTTGCCTATCCTTTTGCCTTGGCAGGATTACTCGGATTAAGCGTTTATAACGCCTATGTTCCACGCCTTGTGCATTATGACATCACATTAGATAAACCAATGAAACCCTTGAAAATTGGCGTGGCAAGTGATTTACATCTCGGATCATTATTTGGTGGAAAAGCCCTAGATAAACTGGCACAAATCATGGACGAACAAAAAGTCGATATCATCTTACTGCCCGGCGATATTATGGATGATAATGTTACCGCCTATTTAGCGGAAAATATGCGCCCTCATTTGGCCAAACTTCGTGCGCCATTAGGGGTTTATGCCACCCTAGGCAACCACGATTTCTTTGGACATCAAGAAGAAATCACCGAAGAAATCCGCCAAGCCGGTATCATTCTATTAAAGGATCAAGTGGCAACCATTAATGACGAGATCGTTTTAATCGGGCGAAATGACGATCTCGAAAAAAACCGTCCAAGCACGGCAACCTTATTAAAGCAAGCCCAAGCGGATTTACCGATTATCGTCCTCGATCACCGCCCTTCCGAAGTGGAAATCCATTCCACCTTGCCTTTTGATTTACAGGTTTCCGGCCATACTCACAAAGGGCAAATTTTTCCGGCAAATCTTATCACCACCCTCACCTACCGCATTGATTACGGCTTAGAAAAAATCGGCAACCCCTATTTTATGGTGACATCAGGCTACGGATTTTGGGGCATCCCAATGCGTTTGGGATCACAATCGGAAATCGTGATTATTGATGTGAAAGGGAAATAAAGAGCGGTCAAAAACGGGGATGTTTTATCCCCGTTTCCATTTCTTAATTTTGTAATTTTCTGAGCAACTCAAGCTCACGTTCCAAACCGTGAATAATTTTGTCTTTTTGTAGTAATAATTCGTCTTTGTGTGTCAGCATTAATTGCAATTGTTGAATGGCTTTTTCTAAATTCTCATTCCCTACGGCAAATAAGAAATTGTTAGAATTTGTCGATTCAACAACTGAATTATTAAAATAAATTTTCTCATTTTCTCCAAAAGCAAATAACTCACAAATATCCATTTCAAACACTTCTGAAATCTGTTCTAAACGTTGCAAGGTTGAACGCACTTCTCCCCGCTCAATTTTGGCATAGCCTGTTACTGACATACCCAATTTATCCGCCATATTTTCTTGAGATAATTGATGTTGTTCACGCAATTGACGAATTTTTTCATTAATTTTCATAATTTACTCTCATCATAAAAAGCTACCTTAATACGGTAACCTACTGTAATTAGTGGTTAATTGTACACAAATTAGTGCGAAATTATAATTCTTTTGGTTTTTTATCACATTATTATATTTAAGGAATCCAAAATGAAACTAAAAAATGTATCAATCGCAGCCGCACTTTTATTGGCCCTAACCGGATGTGGAAGCGGTGGTGGGGGTGGTAATAGTAATAGCACTTCTTCAACACCAAATAACGAGATTCATAATAATCAAACCACACAAGAGCAAGCCAATCAACAAATAGAATTGAATAAAATCAAATCTCAACTTGAGCAAGCTGAACAAAAAGTGGCAGATGCCACCAAACGTTTAGAAGCCGAAACCGCTAAAGCCAACAGAGAAGCCCAAGCAAAACAAGCGGTACAACAAGAACTCAATAACGCTAAAACGCAACTTGCTCAAGCTGAACAAAAAGTGGCAGATACCACCAAACGTTTAGAAGCCGAAACCGCTAAAGCCAACAGAGAAGCCCAAGCAAAACAAGCGGTACAACAAGAACTCAATAATGCTAAAACGCAACTTGCTCAAGCTGAACAAAAAGTGGCAGATGCCACCAAACGTTTAGAAGCCGAAACCGCTAAAGCCAACAGCGAAGCCCAAGCAAAACAAGCGGTGCAACAAGAACTCAGTGATGCTAAAGCAACGCTTGAACAGGCGAAAAAGGACGTGGCAGAAGCGACCAAACGTTTAGAAGCCGAAACCGCTAAAGCCACCAGTGAAGACCAAGCCAAACAAGCGGTGCAAAAAGAACTCAATGATGCCAAAGCAACGCTTGAGCAAGCTCAAACCAATTTAGCAACTGCTTTAGCTAATGCCACTAAGCAAGAACAAAAAATTAATGAATTTAATGAGCTGATAAAAGAAGTTGTTGGAAATCAACAAGGTGACGGTTCAACAATTGGCGGATATGCTAATACCCAGATTGATGATTTGCCAAATGGTCTAAATTCTGCTCCTTACGTTGTGATTTACGCTGAAGATGGGCAAGGGACAGTTTCAGGCGGTTATGCCACAATTTACAAGCAAAATTATTCTGTTGTTTATGGTCGGGATATGCGATTTTTCTCTGATTCTTTGAATGCCCCTAATAATTTTCGTATTGAGGAACGCGGATTTTCTGGTGAAAAAACAACGGCACTACCAAGCGAAGGAAATGCCACCTATAAAGGTAAAGCCTTTACATCCAACCCCGCAGCCATCATTCATAGCGGTGATTTAACCTATAACGTGGATTTTGCTAATCGAACAGGTTCAGGTAAATTGTCAGGTTTCAGTGGGATTGGTGACATCAATTTGGATGAAGGGCGTATCGGTAAAACAAATCATGGGGCAGGTCCGAATTATGGGGTTGCCTCAAGTGCCTCAATGGCGGATGGTACAAGAGGGGAATATGATTTAGTCTTCTATGGTCCAGATGCCGAAGAAATTGCGGGCAACGCCTATATGTATAAGCAATTAGATAACACAATGCGTGTCAATGGTGGCACGGCAAGGGAATACAATCAGAAAGATGAACAGGGTAATTTGATCCGGGGAACACAGCTTGGCTTTGGAGGTGTTCGTGGAGATATTCGATAATAATCTTTAACCTTTAACAAAATACCGTTTAAAGCAATTTAAACGGTATTCTTTTGCGATGTCGCAGTTTACACAAACTTAATTTTTTGATCTGTAGGGACACACTGCGTGTGTCCGCTTATAACATATTGAAATAATTTGATTTTATAACGGACACACGCAGTGTGTCCCTACTATTTATTATGAAAAAATTTGCTTATTTTCTACCGCTTGTTCCCTTTCTAGCTCAGGCTGAAACCGTCCATTTGCCCAAATCTATCTTCTTTGAAGAAACAAATGTGCCAAAATCCGAAGAACCCGAGCTAAAAACACCGAAAAAATCAACCGCACTTTCCACGCCCCAAATCGCATTAAATGAAAAAGATTCAATGCAAACCAAACTGGAGAAATTGATTAACTATGGTGTGGTAAATCAACAATGGGGATTATTAAAACAATTATTACCGCTCTATCAAGAACAAGCCCATTATGATGTCATCCTTTACCGCTACGCTAAAGGGGCAATGTTGCGGGCTGAACGTCAATATAGTGATGCCATTTCCCTTTATCAACAGATCGTGAATGAAAATCCCACACTGGCTTATCCACGTTTCGATTTGGGGGTGATGCTATTTGAAAATAAGCAATATCGCCAAGCCAAAACGGAAATTGAGCGAACAATGCCTGATTTATCCCCACCAATGAAAAGCCTAGCCCAACGTTATTTACAAGAAATGGAAAAACGCCAAAACTGGCAGGTAGACACCGAATTGCAATACACACAAACAGATAATGTGAATAACGCCTCCTCTCAACAAGAGATTATACTTGGCGGACTTCGTTTCAAAAAAGACGAGGAATCGTTACCACAAAAAGCGCACGGTTTCTGTTATAGCATTGGGCTAAATCGTGAAGTGAATCTCGCAGGTAATCATTTTGTGGCTTTCAACAGCTATTTCAACGGTGTGCATTATTGGGATAATCAGGATTATAGTGAAAAATCCTTATATGCGGCGCTAGGTTATCGCTATCGTTCCGCATTGCAATCTTTCGGATTAATGCCCTTTTTTGAGCAAAATTGGTTAGGTTCGCCACGTTATAGTAAAAATACTGGGGTAACTGCCACTTTTCACCAAGAATTGACCACGCTTTGGTCTATTTCCGGTTCACTTTCCCATACACAAAAACGCTATGCAGAAGCCAACGTGGCACGCCGACATAATGGTTATATTAATGGAGCAACCCTTTCATTCAGCTATCAAGCCAAGCCGAATTGGATCATCTTTGGCGGCATTGAAGGGAGCATTGATCAAAGTAAAGATAAAGCGGAATCTTCACTTCGTAGAGGGATCAATATCGGCACAATATGGCAAATCAAGGATTTTGCTATGCGTTTAAGCGGACGCTATGTGAAACGTGATTTTCGGGCAGAAAATTTCTATTTCCCCACTAAAAAACGACAGGATAAAGAATATAGTTTCAATGCCTCTCTCTGGCATTACAAACTACAATGGCAGGGATTTATTCCAAAATTGAATTATCGTTACCGTAAAATTGACAGCAATATTCCCGAATTTTATTCACGCAAAAGTGGGGAAATTTTTGTTTCCATTGAGAAAAACTTCTAAAAAGAGCGGTCAAAAACGGGGATGTTTTATCCCCGTTTTAATTTTTTAATTTTTTAATTTTTTAATTTTTTAATTTTTTAATTTTTTAATTTTTTAATTTTTTAATTTTTTAATTTTCCGAGTAACTCAAGATCACCTTCCAAGCTATGAGTAATTTTGTCTTTCTCTAGCAATAATTTGTCTTTGTGTATCAGCATTAATTTTAATTATTGAATTACTTTTTCTAAATTCTCATTTCCTACGGTAAATAAGAAATTGTTAGAATTTGTCGATCCAACTATTAAAATAAAAGCAATACCTCTCTCTATTTCCACATTCAAGTTAGTAGATTAAATGAAAATTATTTTGGAAGAAACTTCTTATTTTAAAAGTTCTATATCAATATCAGGCTGCCCCTGTCTTGCGTAGTATGATGAAAATCTTGAAACTATATCCTTTAAAAATGGAGCCGCAACTTGTATCACTAATTTCTCAAATGAATCATTAATCTGTTCTTTAGTATGTGTAGAAACTCTCCTAAAATTAATTACACCACCGATGTAAGGGGAAGAAAGGCTAGTTTCAGGTAGCCAATGATAATACAATGATTTCTTATTTCTATAAATCTTTTCCAATTCATTTTTCAATTGCTTTTCAGTAATTCCTTTAGGTAAAATTTCTTCTATAGACTGTATTTCAACTAAAAGAGCACGATCTGTATTACAACCGCCATTACTCCGTTCAGCCAGATCACAAACAGGATTCATTACGATGTAATACTGCTCCGATATCTTATCCTTAAGGATACAACCAGTATTAATTCGATCATTTACTGGAGGAGATATATACATTTCCTCAGGATAGCATGAACTAACGTCATTATCTAAATGATACAGGAGATGATTTAGAGTATATCTTAATAATGCTTTTTCTGTTCTAGTGGGATCAGATTCTGCATATTTAATCCAACTTTTCTTCTCACTATCATTTCCATCAGGAAAACTTTGAGTCAAGATATGGGTGAATATAGTTGTAAGCTTTCTTTCGATTATTCCTCTTCCGCCCATAATCTTGGTTAGTCCAGTACTGTAGATGTGTCCGAATTTTTTTATGATATCAGAATATGTAACATCCCCTCCCTTTTCGTATACTCCAATTAACGGAAAATCGTTCCGTTCAGCAACATTTGGAGTACCAGTCATAATCACAACAGGAATGCGATTAAAATTTTCTTTGATTCTCTTAATAACCTCATTTCCTTCAGCTCCTCCAGTATCAGTTAGTTTCATATCAATGATCGCACCATCAAAATCTGAGCTTTTCAACTTTTCTTCAGCTTCTATAAGACTTCCGCAAATTTTCAGATCAACCTTGACATCATTATCATCATTAAAATCACGTACTGCATCCTGGCAAAGATCTTGATCTTGTTTATGATCTTCAACTAAAAGTAATTTCATATCACTCATTATTTATATCCTTTATCTGTAATCTGAAATATGCCCCAGTATCTGACTGCAATGCTGTGAGTTTCAGACCATTACGCTCAGCCGCTTCTCCGGCAATAGCTAGACCTATACCGGTTCCCGCTGGTTTTGTACTGAATTGCGGCTCAAAAATTACTCCATCTTCAAGCAGAGCCGGTTCAATTCCGGGTCCGGTATCACGAAAATCAATATAGATAAGTTTATTATTTTCCGATTCTATATCTACTGTAATTTTCCGAGGATTCATTGAAGATTTTTCTTTTAGCCAGAACACACTGTTATCAATCAGATTAGTGAAAATAGCTTGGATATCCTGCTGCCAAGTTAAAAAAGTCAAATCATCATCACCTCTTATTTCAACTTGAATCAAGCTATCTTCTGTATCTTGGCGAAACACCTCAAAACATCTTTGAATTTCCTGTTTTATTCTTAATTCGTTAGGAGAAGCTCTTCTGCCTGAAGCTAAAGGGTCCAATCTTTTAAACAGATCAGAAAACGTAGCTGCATTTGATTCAACACCTTTGGCAATAGCAACTATTTCATCAATATTCTTTTTATCTCCTGTTTCTAGCAATTTTTTCTGAAATCTGCTAATACGAGGTACCTCATTACGAAAGTAGTTTAGAGGTCTTCGACCTTCATGCATAACAACCGTGATAATTTTACCTAATGTAGCCTGCCCCTGATAAGTTGCAACCGCTTGACGTATTTCTGCAACAGTTTTCTCCTTGCTTTTTTCTTCTCTGGAGATTAACGCAATGACTTCGTCAGCTGCCTGATCTTTCATGCCTTGATTAATCAGTTTTTTCCGTATTTCTTTTTTCAGGCTATCCATAGAAAAAAGTTTTTCCAACTCTCTTTCTACTTTAAGTGCAGGTTTACTCAAACCTGCTCTTCTTCTGTAGCTAAATCGACGTTCTTCTAATTTTCCAATAACTTTTTTCGTAATTTCCTTCAAATGTTCATAAGCCTGATTCTCACGTAAACCATCTCGGGCGCTTTTCTCAATTAAGCCAGACTGTTCCTCAGACTGAATGAGTACATAACCGATAACCTGATTGCTACCGATACGCTGTGATGGATTCTGGACACGCTGTTCATTCAATCTGAGCCAGTCAAACGCAGGATCTCCAAGAGGGCGGATTCGGAAACCATTACGATAAACACCAATACCATTGGAATCATTGAGTAATTGGCGAGCTTGAAGTTTACTTACATAGTTACCAAATTCATCTTTCAATCCTTTTTGAATTAAAGCATCAATTGATTCCGATTCACGATCATAAACACGTATATCGAAAGTTAAATCACCACAGCCAGTTTCCTGTTCTAGGTCTATAATGATTTCCTCTTTGATAGTATTTCTTGCTTTTTGGAGAGAATACATAAGCTTTCCCTGACCATCAGACGTAATTTTTCCTGTAATTTTATAATCAAAGAGTTCAAAAATAGGATAAGGCTCAATTAATTCATTGACATCGGAAATATCGGAAAAACCGGATATAGCCAATCGAATTTCAAATTTTTTATATTCCTCATTGAGGATACTTTCTGTAGGTGTCGGAGAAATTAATTTTTTCAGCTCAAATCTGAGCTTATCAAACTGTTTCTTGTTCCATTCTTCATAATTTGACTGGTTTCCTTTTATAGTTAATATTGTTCCTGAACATTCCGCTGACGGCTGAGTTTCTACCAGAATTTCAACATCATCCAAATATTCTGAATGCTCAAAGGTATCCCACTCAACAAAAACAGTTGTTTTTTCTCCGAAATTATCAACTGTTTCTAATAAGAGGTCAGTTCCCAGCACGGAGGCAGCATAACGCCCAATCCCCTTTCGCCCTTGCATAGTTCGCCCAGACGGGCTTATTTTACGTTCAAGCTTATCCTTAGTAGACGGAACCATCCATTTATTAATCACTGTATCCTGTGACATGCCATGGCCATGATCTTTTATCGTGATAGTATATCCTTTAGGATTATCTTCAGCTGTGAAACTTATTTCCACATCGGGAGAATCTGCATCATAAGCATTTTTAACAAGCTCCACAACTGCAGCATAATTGTCTTGTATAAGATCTCGACCTATTGTTAGTAAGTGGCGACCCGCAGGTCTTATTTTATACACTCCATTATCACTCATATCCATTTTTCCTTAAGTTTTTCAGCAATCTTTCTCGCCAATAGTACAGGAACAGCATTACCTATTTGCCGAAAAGCTGCTGCTCGACTTGGTTTTTCTGTTACTCCCTCAAAATAATAGTCATCTGGAAAGGTTTGTAATCTAGCGGCCTCCCTAGGAGTTAAGGAGCGATTCTGTCTTATATCAGGATGAATATAATAGTGACCGTCTTTTGATAAATGAGCCAATACTGTATGGGCAGCAGGTAGTTCTGCTGCCACGACTTTAAATCTATCAACAAATGAATTTCGATTATTATGAGTTTTTAAGTATTCAGGAAGATCGTCATATTCTAGTCGTTTTTTTTCTTTCATCCAAAGCTCAACTACTCTTCTATAAATTTCCAAATCTCTCTCATTGTGATTACGTGCCGTATGCCACGTTATAGGAAATCGATCATCTTTAATGCCCGATTCATACAACCATGTTCCTTTATAGTCTAATGTACTACATCCTCTACTGTCCCCTTCTCCAGCATGAAGAGGAGGGAGATCACTAAATACTTCACAAACCGAAACTTCCGGATTCCACAAAACTGGTTCGGGGTAAAAATCAATTTTTTTATTTCTGCTACCAACTAAAATAACTCTTCTTCTTGACTGTAATACGCCATAATCTCTAGCATTAAGCACACGATATTCGATCACATATCCTATTTCTCTAAATAATTGACACATTTCATCAAGATATAAACGACCATTTTGATCTTTTGCTGATAATAGACCTGTTACATTCTCAAATATAAAAAATTTTGGTTTATAACGTTTAAGAAACTCAACATAGAAAATATAAAGATAGTTTCTTTTATCTCCTAGCATACTATTTATATCACATGCTCGTCCCACTAAAGAATATGCTTGGCAGGGAGGCCCTCCAACTATAAGATCTAACTTATTATTTGCAAGTAAGTTATCAATAACTTCAAATAGCTCTGTCAGAGATTCTTCAGAAATTTCCTTATTAACTATCGAATTCATAATTCGATCAGGAACCAATTTATATAAATCATTTCTGCTGATTTTCCCTTTCAGGTACTCTACATAAATATTTTCCTTATTATTAGATTTCAACCAATGATACGCCATTCTCGTACGAAGGGTAAAGCAGGCTGCTTTATCCGACTCTATATGAGCTACAGGCTCAAAACCAGCTTGAATAAAACCTTCTGACAACCCTCCCGCCCCAGCAAATAAATCAAGAAAATAAAGCTTCTTTGACATAAAAACTCCCCTTTTAACTAAACTGGGTAATAAATACTGTTTAGTCACTATGTTAGTGGAGAAATTATACTAGGTTAAAATAAGCAATCAATGAAATTTATCTCTATATCATCTAGACTATAATAGCTATCAATATAGATTGCTATATAAAATCCGAGAGAATAGGTTTGTTTGCGACCTAGTATCTCTAAGCTATTTAATTCCACTGTAAACTGAGTAACGTAGTTTCTTTTTTGATGTATAACTCAAAGAGCGTTTACAAAGATTGTGGTTATCTAGCCCCCGAACACAATACCTTCAACGCTATTGGTTACCCTTGTGCCGGCTTCGCCTTTGACAATGCGTTCAATGTCGTTGAGTGAGCCGATAACGGCATCTTTGCCGGTGGCGTTGACAAAGTTGATCACGGCTTTCACTTTCGGCCCCATAGAGCCTGCGGCGAATTCAGCTGCAAGATTTTCTAACGCCTGTGGGTTGGTTTTGGCTATTTGTTTTTGATCCGGTTTATTGAAGTTCACGCAAGCGGCTGAAACATCGGTGGCGATGATAAATAAATCAGCCTCTAATTCTTGGGAAATGAGGGCGGTGCATAAATCTTTATCCACCACCGCTTCAACGCCCTGTAATTCACCTTGTTCATTATAATAGCTTGGTATGCCGCCACCACCGCCACAAATAACAATATTGCGATTGGCTAATAAGGCTTTCACAGAACCCATGCCTGTCACAGATTGTGGTAAAGGGCTTGGCACTGCACGGCGATAATATTGTCCATCAGCCATCACTGTCCAACCTTTTTCAGCCGCTAATTTTTCCGCCTCTTCTTTGGTATAAACTTGTCCGATGGGTTTACTTGGTTTTTCAAATGCCGGATCATTAGGATCTACAACCACTTGGTTTAATACCGTAATGGTTGGGGTTTGTGGCAATAAATTGGTTAATTCTTGTTGCAACATATAGCCGATCATTCCCACAGTTTGTGACACCAATACATCTAACGGATAGGGTTCAATTTTAGGATCTTGTGCGTAATAAGCCGCGTGTTGTAATGCCAGCAATCCAACCTGTGGCCCATTGCCATGGGAAATCACAAGTTCATTTTCTTGTTTAATTTTTGCCAATTGTTCTGCCGCAATGCGAATATTGGCAGACTGATTTTGAGCCGTCATCGGCTCCCCTCTTTTTAATAGGGCGTTTCCCCCTAGTGCCACGACAATTCTCATTTTCTTTCCTTTCAATTCATTGATAAAAAAATAGCACCGTTCATATTAACGATGCTATAACGCATTATGCCAGACTGGCTACCATTACGGCTTTAATGGTGTGCATTCTGTTTTCCGCTTGTTCAAAAGCCACATTAGCCGGCGATTCAAAGACTTCCTCCGTCACTTCAATGCCATTTGCCAATTGTGGATATTTTGCTGCGATTTCTTGCCCGACTTTGGTTTCGCTATTATGGAATGCCGGTAAGCAATGCATAAATTTCACTTTTGGGTTACCCGTGCGTTTCATTAACTCCGCTGTTACTTGATAAGGCATCAGCATTTCGATACGTTCTCCCCAGGTTTCAAGGGGTTCACCCATAGAAACCCATACATCCGTATGCACAAAATCTACCCCTTTGACCGCCAAATCAATCTCTTCGGTTACGGTAATTCTCGCACCGGATTGTGCGGCAAATTCTTGGCACATTTTCACCAGCCCCTCTTCCGGTAATAAGGCTTTCGGTGCACAAATTCGCACATCCATTCCCAATTTCGCCCCAATTAATAATAACGAATTCCCCATATTATTACGAGCATCGCCAATATACACATAGCTGATTTGGCTGAGTGGTTTCTCGCAGTTTTCTATCATCGTGAGGACATCGGCGAGCATTTGGGTCGGGTGAAACTCATCGGTTAAACCGTTAAATACCGGTACACCGGCATATTGTGCCAGCTCATTGACGACCGATTGTTTAAAGCCACGATATTCAATGGCGTCATACATTCTCCCTAATACACGAGCAGTATCTTTCATGGATTCTTTATGACCGATTTGAGAAGAAACCGGATCAATATAAGTGACATGTGCGCCTTGATCATAAGCCGCTACTTCAAAAGCACATCGGGTTCGGGTTGACGTTTTCTCAAAAATAAGGGCGATATTTTTTCCGATTAAGCGAGGCTGTTCTGTACCGGCATATTTTGCTCTTTTTAAATCTCTCGCTAAATCTAACAAAAATCGAATTTCACGCTCAGTATGGTTCACTAAGCTCAACAGATGTCTATTTTTAAGATTAAACGCCATGCGGCTCTCCTTATTTGTGTATTGCATCAAAATCGGGCTATTCTAACAAAGCAACCGTTTGCCTTCAATGTGAAGATGAGATAAAGGGAAAAGAAGAAGGGGAAAAAGTGCGGTCAAAAAATGGGGAGATTTTCTCTCCCCATTTTCAATGATTAACAAACAATTTTCACCGCTAGCCCGCCTTGTGAGGTTTCACGGTATTTGGCATTCATATCTTTGCCGGTTTCGTACATGGTTTCAATCACTTTATCAAGGGAAACCCGAGGGTTTGTTGTACGGCGTAATGCCATACGGGCCGCATTAATGGCTTTTACCGAAGCGATGGCGTTACGTTCAATACAAGGCACTTGAACTTGTCCTCCCACCGGATCACAGGTTAAGCCTAAATTATGCTCCATGGCAATTTCCGCCGCGATGCACACTTGCATTGGATTTCCACCAAGGATTTCCGTTAATCCGGCGGCGGCCATTGAACAAGCCACCCCCACTTCACCTTGGCAACCGACTTCAGCACCGGAAATGGACGCATTCATTTTATACAGCGAGCCTATCATACCTGCCGCTAATAAATAACGTTCAACGGTTTCTGAGGTTAACGGTGAAATAAATTTATCATAGTAAGCCAATACAGCCGGAATAATACCACAAGCGCCGTTTGTCGGCGCAGTCACCACCCGACCGCCTGCCGCATTTTCCTCGTTTACCGCCAAAGCAAACATATTGACCCAGTCAATCACACGCATTGGATCGTTGGATAAATTCGTGTTGGCTTCTAACATACGATATAAAGAAGCGGCACGGCGAGGTACGCGTAAAGGCCCCGGTAAAACCCCTTCGGTATGCAATCCGTGATCGATACAGGCCTGCATGGTTTTCCACACATTGTCTAAATGGGCGCTCACCGCTTCTTTTCCGTGCAGGGCAATTTCATTTTCAAGCATTACCGTTGAGAACATTAAGCCATTCTCACTGCAATGTTTTAAAATATCTTCTGCATTTTTATACGGATAAGGCACATTGATCGCACTTTTTTCCTCTTGTCCGAAATGAGCTTCATCCACAATAAAGCCACCACCGATCGAATAATAAGTTTGACGGTAAAGTACTTGACCTGCCGCATCCAGTGCGGTGATCGTCATCCCGTTTTCGTGCAATTTCAAAAACGTGCAGTGAAAAATGAGGTTGTTGTCAAAATCAAATTTCACGGTCTTTTTGCCCTGAGCAATAGACAATTGGGCAGTTTTTTTCACGTTGTCGATAAAATGTGGAATAAGATCAATATCCACATCATGAGGGAGATAACCGGCAAGTCCCATAATGATCGCAATGTCGGTGCTATGCCCACGCCCGGTCATGGAAAGAGAGCCATACACATCCACTTGAATTTCAGTGGTTTGTTCAAATTGCCCTCGTTCAATTAAATCATCAACAAATTGTTTACCCGCTTTCATTGGGCCAACAGTGTGGGAACTGGAAGGCCCAATTCCCACTTTAAACATATCAAATACGCTAATCATAAATTTCCTACTAATAAGCGAAATAAAACAGCAGATTATAACAATCCATAGACCACAGCAGAGATAGCAATTAATCCCATTACAGTGACAAAGACATTACTAAAACGACCTTGATAACGTTTCATTGCCGGTACTTTGCGAATAGCATACATTGGCATAATAAATAAGATCATGGCAATAATCGGGCCACCGAGGGACTCAATTAAACCGAGGATGCTTGGGTTGATAATCGCCACACCCCATAAGGTGAGTAAAAAGAAAAGTGCGGTCGCATAATTTAATTTTTTACGATTCACCGCTTCCCCTTTCATTTTGAGGTATAAGCCTTCCAAACCTTCACGAGCACCAAGATAGTGACCGAAGAAAGAACTGGTGATCGCTAAGAATGCCACTAATGGGCCAAAATAAGAAATGTAAGGATTATCAAATTTATTGGCTAAGAAAGACAAAATACTGATGTTCTGTTCTTTTGCAGCCAGTAATTCTTCCGGCGTTAAGGTTAAAACACAGCTAAACACGAAGAACATCACAAAGAAAAGTAAAATGGTAGAAGTGCCTTTTTCAGTGTGTTCAATGTGACGTTCTGCACGGTCAAACTCTTTATATTCACGATATTGTGAACAAGCAAAGGAAGAAATGGCCGGAGAGTGGTTGAAAGAGAACACTAAAACCGGAATAGTTACCCATAGCGTGGTAACAAAACCGCCTACCGTTGGCATTTCACGCAACATTGCCCCGTTCCATTCAGGAATGAGATAAATGGATAGTGCGAATAAAATAAGCACAAGAGGATAAACCAACAATTCTGTAATTTTCAGCATCACTTTTTCATTAAAAAGCATCACTGAAATTAAGATCGCAATTAAGACAAAAGAAAGCAATGCACGATTAGGCGATGCCATGCCTAATTGATTGACAATGAAAGAATCCACGGTGTTGGTGATACCGTTACCGTAAATTAACAAAATAGGGAAAATAGCGAAAAAATAAAGGAGAGTGATTAATTTGCCGGCTGTTTTACCAAAATGCTCTTCCACAACTTCAGTAATATCACTTCCCGGATTTTTAGAAGAAAGGACAAAATAGGCCAATCCCCGATGGGCAAAATAGGTCATCGGCCCCACCAAAATAGCCATGATCACTAACGGCCAAAAGCCACCCATTCCCGCATTGATTGGCAGAAAAAGTACCCCTGCCCCCACAGCTGTTCCAAATAAATTTAACATCCATGATGCATCAAATTTGTTCCATTTGATTTTTTTCATAATAAATACCTTAAAACAAACAAGTAAAAAAATAGTCTCAATTTTTCAGGAAGATACCTGGCAAATTTGGAGCGAATAATAGGCGTTTATTGAATAAAACTCAAAGGTATTTTTTAAGAAATGTGATCAAGATAACTATTTTATAAAAGGCAAATCATTGATGTTTTATCTAGATCAAAGTGCGGTTAAAAAAACATCATTTTCTCACCGCACTTTAGGGAAAAATTAGGCATTTTCAATGGAAAAAGAAATCACCTCTTTGATGCTAGAAGCCTTTAAAGCAATCATAATCAGGCGATCAACACCCAAGGCCACGCCCGATGTATTGGGTATACCTGCTTGCAAGGCACTGAGAAAACGTTCATCAATTGCTCTCGTTGGCAAACCGAGTTTTTCACGCTGACGGTTATCTTGCTCAAAGCGGCGGCGTTGTTCGTTTGCATCGGTTAACTCATGGAAACCGTTCGCTAACTCTAAGCCTTTGTAGTAAAACTCAAAGCGTTCAGCCACTCGCTGATCTTCCATACTTAGTTGTGCCAACGCTGCCTGTGAGGAAGGAAAATGATAAATCGCAACCGGGGCATCTTGTCCAATTTGAGGCTCGACCACCTCGCTAAATAAAAACTGCAACAAGGTATCACGCTCTTCATCTTCCTCTGCCATAAAGTGGTGTTGACGGGCCGCTTCAACTAATTCTTTACGCGTGGCAGAAAGGGGATCAAGCCCCACATATTCCTGAAAAGCAAACTGATAACTCATACTCTCTGCCGGTTTACAATCAAGAATTTGTTGAAGTAAGTCATCCACTTCATTAATCAAACGATACATATCAAAATGCGGTCGATACCATTCCAACATGGTAAATTCCGGATTATGGCGATTACCGGCTTCTTCGTTCCGAAAAACTTTGCTGATTTGGAAAATCGGCCCACTGCCTGCCGCCAATAAACGCTTCATGTGGTATTCAGGACTGGTGGAAAGCCAAAGTGTTTTTGATAATTCATCAAAAGGGGCGGTAAATTCGGTGTTAAAGGTCGAAAGATGAAGATCAGTCACCCCAAATTCACTCAGCACGGGCGTTTCCACCTCAAGCAACCCCCGATCAGTAAAAAAGCGGCGAATATCTGCCATGATTTTGGCTCGTGCCAATAAATTCTCCATGGAGGCGGAAGGTTGCCATTGAGTGGATTCAAGGGAAAGTGCGGTCATTTTTTTCTCTGTTTTTTAATTTTCAATTCGGTGAGTTTGCTCATTTTAAACGAGACAATTCATCAACTCAACTTTGCTGTTTTTTAGGAATAGCCCTCTCCAAATAAAAAACCTTCTCATTTGATTTCCTTAGAAAAATTAACTTTTTTGAGGTAGATCACAAAATGAGTAATTTCTCTGAAATTCCACAGAAAAAAAGGTTATTAATTGATAAAAAAGTGGCACAATGCGTTAATCCCTTTTGGGTGTTTTCTTTTTTATTAAATTGATTGGAGGATATCGTGCAAACAGTTAATGTCGATATTGCGATTGTTGGTGCAGGTGGTGGCGGTTTACGGGCAGCAATTGCAGCAGCAGAAGCAAATCCTAACTTAAAAATTGCATTAGTTTCAAAAGTGTACCCGATGCGTAGCCATACTGTGGCGGCAGAAGGCGGTGCAGCAGCGGTGATCAAAGAAGAAGATTCTTATGATAAGCACTTCCAAGATACCGTAGCCGGCGGTGACTGGCTATGCGAACAAGATGTGGTGGAATACTTCGTTGAGCATTCTCCGGTAGAAATGACCCAGTTAGAACGTTGGGGTTGTCCATGGAGCCGTAAAGCCGATGGTGATGTGAATGTCCGCCGCTTTGGTGGAATGAAAATAGAGCGTACTTGGTTCGCTGCCGATAAAACCGGTTTCCACTTGTTACATACCCTTTTCCAAACTTCAATACAATTCCCTCAAATTCAACGCTTCGATGAACATTTTGTCTTAGATATTTTAGTGGATGATGGGCATGCTCGTGGTATGGTTGCCATGAATATGATGGAAGGCACATTGGTTCAAATTAACGCCAATGCTGTTGTGATTGCCACCGGCGGTGGTTGTCGTGCCTTTAAATTCAACACTAATGGCGGCATTGTGACCGGTGATGGTTTATCAATGGCCTATCGTCACGGTGTACCACTGCGTGATATGGAGTTTGTACAATATCATCCAACCGGCTTACCGAATACCGGTATTTTGATGACGGAAGGATGCCGTGGTGAAGGCGGTATTTTAGTCAACAAAGACGGCTATCGTTATCTTCAAGATTATGGTTTAGGACCAGAAACTCCAATCGGTAAACCGGAAAATAAATACATGGAATTGGGGCCTCGTGATAAGGTTTCTCAAGCGTTCTGGCAAGAATGGAAAAAAGGTAATACGTTAAAAACCGCCAAAGGTGTGGATGTAGTTCATCTTGACTTACGTCACCTTGGTGAAAAATATTTGCTTGAACGTCTTCCATTTATTTGCGAATTATCCAATGCATACGAAGGGGTAAACCCGGTGAATGAACCCATTCCGGTTCGTCCTGTTGTTCACTATACCATGGGCGGTATCGAGGTGGATTTCAACAGTGAAACCCGTATTAAAGGCTTATTTGCTGTGGGTGAATGTGCCTCTTCAGGCTTACATGGCGCAAATCGTTTAGGTTCTAACTCCCTTGCCGAGCTTTTGGTTCTTGGTCGTGTGGCTGGTGAATATGCCGTACAACGTGCCGTTGAAGCCCAACCGGCAAATCAAAGTGCGGTCGATGCTCAAGCGAAAGATGTGGTTGCTCGTTTAGATGCCCTTTGCAAACAAGAAGGCAACGAATCTTGGTCTGAAATCCGTGACGAAATGGGTACAGTGATGGAAGAAGGCTGTGGTATCTACCGTGACCAAGCAAGTATGCAAAAAGCCGTAGATAAAATTGCCGAATTAAAAGAACGTTATAAACGTATTCGTGTTGCAGACAATTCCAGTGTGTTCAATACCGATGTCCTTTACACCGTTGAATTGGGTTATATCCTTGATGTAGCACAATCTATTGCAAATTCTGCGATTGAACGTAAAGAATCTCGTGGGGCACATCAACGCTTGGATTACACCGAACGTGATGATGTGAATTATTTAAAACACACCCTTGCTTTCTACAATGAGAATGGTGCACCACGCATTGAATACAGCCCGGTAAAAATCACCAAATCTCAACCTGCAAAACGTGTTTACGGTGCGGAAGCAGAAGCTCAAGAAGCGGCTGCGAAAGCTAAGGAGCAAGCAAATGGCTAATTCACCAGTAATGAATGTGGAAATCTTGCGCTACAATCCTGAAAGCGACCAAGCACCACACTTAAGCACTTATCAAGTGCCTTATGACAACCAAACCTCTTTACTTGATGCGTTAGGTTATATTAAAGATAAACTTGAACCTTCCCTTTCCTATCGTTGGTCTTGCCGTATGGCGATCTGTGGTTCTTGCGGAATGATGGTTAACAACAAACCAAAACTGGCTTGTAAAACTTTCTTGCGTGATTACAGTGGCCATATGCGTATTGAACCATTATCCAACTTCCCAATTGAACGGGATTTGGTGGTGGATTTAAGCCACTTTATTGAAAGTTTGGAAGCGATCAAACCTTATATTATCGGTAATGAAGCACCACCATTAGATGGCAAACCTCATCCTTCGGCAGAATTGGCGAAAAGCCGTACAAAACAAACACCGGCACAGCTTGAAAAATACCGTACTTTCTCTATGTGTATCAACTGTGGGTTATGTTATGCCGCTTGCCCGCAATTTGGTTTAAATCCAGAATTCTTAGGGCCTGCCGCCATTACCATGGCACATCGTTATAATCTTGATAACCGTGACCACGGAAAAGCACAACGTATGCCATTGTTAAACGGTAAAAATGGGGTGTGGAGCTGCACTTTCGTGGGTTATTGTTCTGAAGTCTGTCCAAAACATGTGGACCCGGCTTCTGCAATTAACCAAGGTAAAGTGGAAAGTGCCAAAGATTATGTTATCTCGATGCTAAAACCAAAAGGCTAAGGGGGAAAAATGTCAGTAACTGTAAGTAAACGCAAAAAATATATTCGCCCAATGACGGCTACTTGGTGGCAAAAATTAGACTTTTACAAAGCCTATATGCTGCGTGAAGCTACCTCAATTTTTGCCGTGTGGTTCTGTATTGTTCTGCTTTATGGCGTACTCTGCCTCGCCAGTCATCCGATTCCAGGACACGGTATTTTGAGTTTTATTGAATTTTTAAGAAACCCAATTGTGGTGATCTTAAATATTCTGACACTGGTCGCCACGCTTTACCATACCGCCACCTATTTCTTGATGACACCAAAAGTGATAAACATCATTGTTAAAAATGAACGTTTACCACATCATGTCATCAGAAATGCACTTTGGGCTGTCACTGCGCTTATCAGTGTGGTTGCATTAATTTTAGTTTATCTCTAAGGGAGAGAAAAAATGGTTGATAAAAATCCAAAACGCTCTGGCGAACCACCGGTGTGGTTACTTTTCGGTGCAGGGGGGACTGTAAGTGCCATTTTCTTTCCTGTGGTGATTTTAATTTTAGGGTTATTACTCCCCTTTGGTTTAATCGATCCGGCAAACTTAGTCACTTTTGCCTATTCTTGGATCGGTAAATTGGTGATTCTCGTGCTCACTATTTTCCCGATGTGGTGCGGTTTACACCGAATTCACCATGGAATGCACGATCTTAAAATCCATGTGCCGGCAGGTGGCTTTATCTTCTATGGTTTAGCAACTATTTATACCATTTGGGTATTATTTGCGGTAATCGGTTTATAAGAAAACCAAAAAGAGAAATAGCGAGTTTTTACACTCGCTATTTTTTTATCTAAAAATTAGACACTGTAAATAAATATAGTATCTAAAAAGAAAGATTGGTAGAATGTTTGCGGTTTAGGTGAAAACTTAAACTAGGTGGGTCTGCTAACAGGCCCACCAGTAGCAGCTAGTGGGCTTGTTGCAGACCTTGTGATTCATCTCATCAAGGAGATAATATGAAACGCTATTTGCGATTGAGTATTATTGTTCTGCTCTGTTTACTACTAGTCGGTAGTACTACTGGTTTATAGCAGATCATTTACCTTAAAGCACCTAGACGGGCATCTAGGTGCTTTTATTATAAGCACTTCACTTATTTTTTCAATGAAATTAATATTCACAAATTTCCGCATCTGCAAAAAAATAAGCGATTTCTCGATTCGCACTTTCTACGCTATCCGAACCATGTACAGAATTTTCAGTTTGGCTTAACGCAAAATCCTTGCGAATCGTGCCTTCTGCCGCATTTTCTGGATTGGTCGCACCAATCAATGTGCGGTAGTCTTTTATGGCATTGTCTTTTTCTAATACGGAAACCACCACCGGTGCTGATATCATATACGCCACTAATGGTTCAAAAAATGCTTTGCCTTGATGTTCGGCATAAAACCCTTCAGCTTGTTCTCTTGTTAAATGCACCATTTTGGTGGCAGCAATTTTAAAACCTTTTTGCTCAAAGCGAGCCAAAATCGCCCCGATAAGATGACGTTTCACCGCATCGGGTTTAATAATTGAAAGTGTTCTTTCTGTCATATTCATCCTCACTGTTCTGATTTTGACAATAATAAATTTGCTAATGTTTGCACGCCAATACCTGTTGCCCCCACGGCCCATAAATCACTGGCCGATTTACGATAAGTGGCGGAACAATCAATGTGTAACCAATTTTGTTGGTAATTTTTCACAAAATAGGAAAGAAATGCGGTAGCCGTACTTGCCCCCGCCCCCACCGGCACTGTCCCAATATTGGCAATATCCGCAAAAGAAGAGCTAATTTGTGAGCGATGGAACGCCTCAAAAGGCAAACGCCAAAAGGCTTCATTTTCAACCTTGGCCGATTGGAAAAGCGCTTTGGCAAGTTCATCATCCATCGTTAGTACCGAGTGGTAATCATTGCCTACCGCCACCTTCGCCGCACCGGTTAATGTGGCACAATCAATTATCAACTCTGGGTGTTGATTATCCGCTTCAATTAACCCATCTGCCAGCACTAAACGCCCTTCAGCATCGGTATTTAAAATCTCTGCGGTCACGCCGTTTTTATAGGTAATGATATCGCCTAATTTGAAAGCATTACTACTCACTAAGTTTTCAGCACAGCATAAATAGAGCTTCACTCGTTGCGTTAATCCACGTGCAATCGCCAAGCCTAAAGCGCCTGTTAATAACGCTGCACCGCCCATATCCGTACGCATCGTGCTCATCCCCTCACTGGGTTTAATACTATATCCACCACTATCAAAAGTGATGCCTTTACCCACCAAGCAAGCCAGCACCGGGGCATTCGGATCTTGTGTCGGATTAAAATCTAACTGCAACATAGCAGGAACATTCGCCGAACCTTTGCCCACTGTCCAAATGCCTTGATAACCTTGAGCTTCCAATGCTTTCCCAGAAATAATCTGAAAATTGACCGCACTTTTCTCGGAATAATGCTCTGCTTGAGCAGTAATAAAAGCGGCTGCCCGTTCTGCCAATTTCATTGGCGTAAGTGTTTGTGCCGGTTCATTAATTACTTCTCGAACAAAATCACTACATTCAATACGGGCTAATAATTCATCTTGTAAATCATGCTCCAAATGCGGAAACTCAATGGCATAATCCTGTTTTGCCGTATAAAACCCTTGATAAAAGGCCCAACAAAAATCTAAATTCCATTCCTCACCGACTAATTCCACCTCTTTGATCCCCTGCCCTCGCAACTTGCGTGCAGCACGTTGTACCAAAGTGCGGTCATTTTTTTCATGATTTTTTAAGTGAATAATCGCTTCTTCACCATTAAAACTGAGTATCGCCCCTTTCCCCCAACTCTCCGATGCCGGACGATGAGAAAGAATAATCTCCATTTTTACCTCCCTTTATAAAATAAAAAAACCGGTTAGCGAACTATACCAGTTTTTATGCGGGAAGATAATCTTAAATGTATTTATTTTATCAGCTAAACACCTAGCTATTTTCTATTGTGGTATTTCCCTAATTGAAATTGTTGCATATACCATTCTAGTGTTTTCCTTAATCCTGATTCAAAAGTTTCTTGTGGTTTCCATCCCAATTCACGACCAATTTTTGTAGCATCAATGGCATAACGCACATCGTGTCCCGGGCGATCTTTTACATAAGTAATTAAGTCTTCGTATTTGTTCACAGTTTTCGGTTTGTTTGGTGCTAATTCCTCCAACAAAGTACAAATAGCATGAACTACCTCAATATTCGTTTTCTCATTATGTCCGCCAACATTATAAATTTCACCAATTTTTCCTTGCGTCATAGTTTTATAAAGTGCCTTAACATTATCCTCTACAAACAACCAATCTCTAATTTGCAGACCATTACCATACACAGGAAGAGCCTTTCCCTCCAAGGCGTTTAATATCATTAGCGGAATGAGTTTTTCAGGATATTGATATGGTCCGTAATTATTAGAACTATGTGTGATAACAACAGGCAAACCGTAAGTTCTATACCATGCACTAACTAAATGATCGCTTGCTGCTTTTGATGCAGAATAAGGGCTGCTTGGTTTATAAGGAGAATTTTCAGTAAATAGTGTTTCTTTATTTGCTAAATCACCATAAACCTCATCAGTGGAAACATAAAGAAAACGAAATACAGATTTTTTCTCATTGCTTAAACCATTCCAATAAGCACGAGCGGCTTCCAACAAAGTATAAGTGCCGACAATATTGGTTTCGATAAAGGCAGCCGGGCCATCAATAGAACGGTCAACATGACTTTCTGCTGCCAAGTGCATAACTGCATCAGGCTCATGTTGTTCAAATACTCGGGCAAGCGCTTTTGCATCGCAAATATCGACTTGCTCAAAAGCATAACGTGGATTATTTTCCACCGAATCAAGTGATTCTAAATTGCCCGCATAAGTCAATTTATCTACGTTGATTACACTATCTTGCGTATTTCCAATAATATGACGAATAACTGCAGAGCCGATAAAGCCTGCTCCGCCTGTGATTAAGATTTTTTTCATCTATCGTTAGTAAGCCCCATCCCTTTTCAGCACAACATTCACCGTTTTAAACAAAATTGCAATATCATTCCAAAGAGACCAATTTTTTACATACCAAGAATCAAAATAAACCCGAGTTTCATAGTCGACATCATTTCGTCCACTTACTTGCCATAAACCTGTCATCCCTGGTTTTGCCATCAAGTAGTAGTCAACATCTTCTTCGTAGCGATCTAATTCATCTTTGATAATTGGGCGAGGACCAACTAAACTCATTTCTCCCTTTAACACATTAAATAGTTGTGGTAATTCATCCAAACTGGTTTTACGAATGAAAGCCCCAATTCTTGTAATACGTGGATCATTTTTGAGCTTGAAGTCCCTATCCCATTCTGCTTTTGCTTCAGGATCTGTCGCTAATAAATGTTCTAAGACTTCTTTGGAATTAACCACCATTGATCTAAATTTTAAACATTTAAATACTTTACCATTTTGACCGATTCTTGGGTGCCCATAGATAGCGTTGCCTCCATCTTTTTTAACTGCATAATAGAGATAAATAAGAACAGGAGAAAGAAAAATAATAATAGCTAAAGATCCCAAAATATCCATTGTTCTCTTTAAAATACGAGAAGATAACTTAGCCAAGTTATTATTCATTCGTAATAACATTATTTCATAACTAAACATAAAAGACATATCAGTACTATATAAAGGTAATCCTCTTAATGTAGGTATTACTGAAACCGATCTATACCCATTTGTAGAAAAATAACGAATCCAATCATTTCTCTCTATTTCTTCATTATCTTCTAATGAAATAATAAACTGATCATTTTTTGAAATTATAGATTCCTCAAATATTTTTTCTCCTGAGAAAATTGGAATATTAAGCTTTTTTACATCATCACTTATACAAGTAATTGAAATAAAATGAGAAATATCCAATCCTAGATAAGATTCATCTTTTAAGGCTAGATAAGTATCAAATGCATTATTATTTGCTCCTACTATGATAGTATTTCGAACAAACCACCCTATCTTAATAAGAAATTTTTTAATAAAAACATGAGAAAAAGGAAAAAGGAAAAGTGTTACACTCCAAGTTATTAACCATAGATAACGAGAAAAATACAATTTAGAAAATCCGATAATTGCTAATTCAAAAATAGCAAAAATAGCAAGTGTTCTGAGAATTTCTTTTAATTCAAACCAAAATGGTTTTCTATAAGTATAATGTCTTAATCTTATCGCAAACCATCCAATACAAAGGAATCCTAAAAAAACATGAATATACATTCTTTCATATATTTCATAAGATGGCAAATATTGCTCATACCCATTATAGAAAAAAGATAATATACATAATGATAATAAGAACGAAACATTAAATATAATAAAATCAAATAATAACAATATAATTTTTGATAGTAATATTTTATTCATACTCTATGTTCCCAAATCTTGCTAATAGCTTAGGATGAATTTTAGTTCCGTAAAAATCAACATTTTCTTTAGAATAAGAAAAGACTGCAGTAGAAAAAAGTGTTACCGCTTTATCAAAATTTACCCCAAGCACATCTAATATTTCAGAAGGATAAGTTTCATTAAATACTGTAATCTCAGGGAAGTATTTTGAATAGTCTGTTTTTTCTCTAGGATGCGGCTTAATAACTAATTTCGATGGTTCATACTTAGAGATAATATCTTTATATAAAGATATTTTTTCACTTTCACTTAATATATTATCTTCAGATAAAGGTTGAGTAAACAATACTGTTGACTTACCATTCAACTGATTCAGTTTATACTTATCTACATTCAATAGATGAAAAATTTTATTTTTCTCATCTTCTGTTTTTTTATTCCATAATTCTTTTATGTTAATAAACTCTACTTTATCCTTAATACAATCTGGAACATTTTCTTTTTTAGTTAAATAAATTTTAACTACGTTTTTATGCATTCCAAATTTTGGCAATGAACATAATTTATTTTTCCAACTTCTTTCATAATTCTTAAGCTGATAATTTTCAGTACCATCTTCAATAAGATAGAATTTGTAGCGTTTTAGAAAAAAAGCGGATCCTAGAATATGATCAGCACCATAACAAATAACTTCTTCCTTATTTAACTTATTTTTATATAATATGTATAGCATAGAAAACTTAGATATTATTTTCTTTAGTACAAGCTCTAGAATACTCTTTGGAGTAGATAATGTATAAAATCTATTTTTTTCGAGTTTAATATTTTTATCAGATAAAAAAAATAAATCACGATCAGATACTCTATTTATTAATAGAAACAAAAAAAGCATCCTTAAATTACTAATAAAAATAACTCTAATCATAATAGAAATCCATAAGTCAATTAAAAAAAGGATAAACCTGATATGGTAAATAAGTAAATCTATCATATATTGGATGTCTCTTTTGAACATCCTTTACAACCATAGAAAATGAGAAAATAACAACATACAATAAAACAATAATAGAATTATTTCTTATCTTAAAATTATATATTAGTTTTGGGAAAAACATTACATACGATACCAAAAACATACCTGATACCCTACTCGCCATGACACCAACATTTGAAAAAATAAAATAAGAACAAATGTATAATATTAATATATTTGCACAAATAGGATCTAGCTTTTTATAAAACAAAAGTAACACTACTAATACAATAACTCTTTGAAAATAAGCTATGAAAGATATTTTTAAATTTGGATCATGAGCATTAAAATAGTAATGATAAACTCTTCTGATTGCTCCTATATCAGGAAACCTATCAAATAAATACTTTATAGCAATCCCTATGAAGTCAAAGTATGAAATTGCCAACGATAAAAAAACTATAGTTAATAAGAATAACACACTATAATTTTTCTTAACAAGAAAATATACTGGAAGAAGTATAACTGCAATTTTATGAAAAGCTGTAGACAAAATCACTAATATAAAATATCTAAATAATTTATTATCATAAATATAAGAAAATGCATAATAAGCTATAC
>NZ_MLHH01000010.1 GCF_002000125.1 Rodentibacter heidelbergensis | reverse complement strand
CAATTGCACGCTCAGGCTCCGGAATGTAAGTATCTAAGTGGTTAGCTAACTCAAGGATTTTTTCCTCCCATGCTGCATCGCCTTCTAAAGCTTTTAATGCAGAACCACGCACGATTGGCGTATCATCACCCGGGAAGTCATATTGAGAAAGAAGCTCACGAACTTCCATTTCAACTAATTCTAATAACTCTTCGTCATCTACCATATCGCATTTGTTTAAGAATACGATGATGTAAGGAACACCTACTTGGCGACCTAATAAGATGTGCTCACGAGTTTGTGGCATAGGACCGTCAGTTGCCGCTACAACTAAGATAGCGCCATCCATTTGTGCCGCACCGGTAATCATGTTTTTAACATAGTCGGCGTGTCCCGGACAGTCAACGTGTGCATAGTGACGAGTTGGGGTATCATATTCAACGTGTGAAGTGTTGATGGTGATACCACGTGCTTTTTCTTCAGGTGCATTATCGATTTGGTCAAATGCACGCGCTGAACCACCGTAGTGTTTTGCTAATACGGTGGTGATTGCTGCTGTTAAAGTTGTTTTACCGTGGTCAACGTGGCCGATTGTACCCACGTTTACGTGCGGTTTTGTACGTTCAAATTTTTCTTTAGACATTTAAAGAGTCCCTCTAAATAGACACGGTTATCGATGGGTAAATAAACCACATTAACCAATAAAATTGTTTACTAATTTAAATAAAAGGAAGAGAAATTTAAGGCTGGTGCTGATAGGCGGATTTGAACCGCCGACCTCACCCTTACCAAGGGTGCGCTCTACCAACTGAGCTATATCAGCGTTTGGAGCGGGCAGCGGGAATCGAACCCGCATCATTAGCTTGGAAGGCTAAGGTAATAGCCATTATACGATGCCCGCAAGTCCTAAATTCGTCTGTCCCATCAGATTCATCTAAAAGATGGTGGAGGGAGAAGGATTCGAACCTTCGAAGGCTGAGCCAACAGATTTACAGTCTGCCCCCTTTGGCCGCTCGGGAACCCCTCCACACTAAATGAATACTTATTCACGAAAGGATGGTGCCGACTATCGGAATCGAACTGATGACCTACTGATTACAAGTCAGTTGCTCTACCTACTGAGCTAAGTCGGCGTATCGTAAGCAAGTGAGGCGTATTATATGGAAAAAAGTTTGCCTGACAAGTCTTTTTTCTAAAAAAATTTATTTTTTTACTTATTCGTCTACTTTGCAAGCAAAAGCCCCGTTTTTTGTCTTTATTTTCATCAATCTTAAGAAAAACAATGCATAATGATACGTTATAAGGTATATTTTTGAGTATTTTTATACTTTTATATTGCATCAAATCGTGGAAATTTCTAATCAACTGACGCCGTTTCTACACTTCAATCGAGCACAATGGGCTAATTTACGAAAATCGGTTCCTTTAAAATTAACCGAACAAGACCTCAAACCCTTACTGGGATTTAATGAAGACCTTTCTCTTGAAGAAGTCAGTACCATTTATTTACCCCTTACCCGTTTAATTAATTACTACATTGACGAAAATCTTCGCCGCCAAACAGTATTAAACCGTTTTCTTGGCGGGCAGAATCCTAAAGTCCCTTATATTATCGGTATCGCAGGTAGTGTGGCAGTTGGAAAAAGCACCTCTGCAAGAATTCTACAATCCCTGCTTTCTCACTGGCCGAAAGAAAGAAAAGTCGATCTCATCACCACAGACGGTTTTCTCTATCCTCTTGAAAAACTCAAACAAGATAATTTATTGCAAAAAAAAGGCTTTCCGGTTTCCTATGACACGGCAAAATTAATTCGCTTTCTTGCCGAAGTGAAATCCGGACATGAAAATGTCCAATCCCCCATTTATTCCCATTTAACTTACGATATCATTCCCAATCAATTCGACATCGTCAATCAACCGGATATCTTAATTTTAGAAGGATTAAATGTTCTACAAACAGGGGGAAATAAAACCTCTCAAACTTTCGTATCTGACTTTGTGGATTTTTCTATCTATGTCGATGCGAAAGAAGCATTATTAAAAGAATGGTATATCAAACGTTTCTTAAAATTTCGCCAAAGTGCTTTTAAAGATCCTCATTCCTACTTTAAACACTATGCCGAACTTTCGGAGCAAGATGCGATTAATACGGCAACCCATATCTGGGAAAAGATTAACGGCTTAAATTTACGGGAGAACATCCTACCAACCCGAGAACGAGCCAATTTGATTTTAACCAAAGGTGCGGATCATGCCGTTGAATTAGTCAAATTGAGAAAATAAGTGCGGTCAAAAACCACGCTGTTTTAATCATATCAAGTACGACAGCGCAATTTGTCGTGCTTTTTTTATTTTTTTCTCCTCTCTACTCTACCAATGCGACAAAATTTCGCTACAATGAAAACCTTGTCAAAAAAACAACAATAAATATAGGATGTAAACACCATGACAGGTGCACAACTCATCATGGCGTGCTTGAAAGCGCACCATGTCACCACACTTTTCGGTTATCCCGGTGGGGCAATCATGCCCACCTATGATGCACTTTATGATGCAGGCCTAGACCACCTTCTTTGCCGCAATGAGCAAGGTGCTGCAATGGCAGCTATTGGCTATGCACGCTCTACGGGTAAAGTGGGCGTATGTATTGCCACCTCAGGTCCTGGTGCAACCAATTTAATTACCGGCCTTGGCGATGCAATGATGGACTCTATTCCCGTGATCGCCATTACCGGTCAAGTGGCCTCACCACTCATTGGTACAGATGCCTTCCAAGAGGCGGATGTCCTTGGTCTTTCTCTTGGCTGTACAAAACACAGTTTTATTGTGCAAAGCATTGATGAATTGGCCGATGTTTTCGCACAAGCATTTGACATTGCACAGCGTGGCCGCCCCGGCCCGGTATTGATTGATATACCACGAGATATTCAAGTAGGTGAAGTGCCGGCCCATATCAAAGCTTATGCCAAAACACCGACAAAACCGACCGCACTTTCCAATGAGAATTTGGCGCAAGCAACATCGCTTCTATCTTCTGCTAAAAAACCTGTTCTATATGTAGGGGGCGGTGTTGGCATGGCAAAAGCCGTACCGGCATTGCGTGAATTTTTAGCCCAAACCAATATGCCATCGGTTTCCACCTTGAAAGGATTGGGCACAATTCACCCAAACCTCGATCTGTATATGGGAATGATCGGCATGCACGGCACGAAAGCCGCCAATTTTGCGGTGCAAGAATGTGATTTATTACTTGTGTGTGGCGCACGTTTTGATGATCGTGTAACAGGAAAACTTGATACCTTTGCCCCTCATGCTAAAGTCATTCATTGCGATATTGATGGTGCGGAAATCCATAAACTCCGCCATGCGGATGTCGCCTTACAAGGGGATTTAATTCAAGCCTTAAATGCGTTAAAACAACCGCTCGATATCGAACCTTGGCGTAAGCACGTTCGAGAACTCAAAGCAAAATTAGATTTCACATATGTGGATAATGCCGGCCGTCGCCCGATTGATCCTTGGGCATTACTGCACACCCTATCCAAACGTAAACCACAAAACGCTGTTGTTTGTACCGATGTAGGACAACACCAAATGTGGTCGGCACAACATATGCAGCACTTTGCACCTGAAAATTATATTACCTCCGCCGGCTTCGGCACCATGGGATTTGGTTTACCTGCAGCCATTGGTGCAAAAAAAGCCCGTCCGCAAGATGAAGTCATTTTAGTCACCGGGGATGGCTCTTTTATGATGAACATTCAAGAACTGGGTAGTATTAAACGGGACAATTTACCGGTAAAAATTCTACTATTGGATAATCAACGTTTAGGTATGGTTCGCCAATGGCAGGATTTGTTTTGGAACAAACGCCGCTCGGAAACAATTTTAGAAGACAACCCTGATTTTGTGATGCTCACCAATGCGTTTGATATCCCCGCTGAACGCATTGAACAAGCGGATGAAGTAGATGCGGCTCTCACAAGATTACTCGAAAGCGACACCGCCTATTTATTACAAGTCTGTATTCCGCCTGATGATTGTGTTTGGCCGTTAGTGCCGCCGGGGGCTTGTAATGCAGATATGGTGGAGGAAATGTAAGATGAATGAATATCAAGTTGAATTAACCGCCCACCACCGACCGGAAGTATTGGAACGAATTCTGCGTGTCGTCCGCCACCGTGGTTTCACTGTCACTGCCGTGCAAATGGTATTAATTGAAAGCAAAGTGCAGTTAAAAATTACCGTGAAATCTGACCGCACTTTGAATTTATTGGTGAATCAATTGGTGAAGTTGCCGGATGTGATGAGGCTCAAAAATGATTATTAAAGACGATGATGAAGACTTTCCTATATATAGAATTATGTCTATTTATGAGTTTTATGATTTATACGTAAATAAAAAACTTAAACTTTCTCTATTTTCAATCCAAAAAGATAAAAATGATGGAATCGAGCATTTTTTTAGTTACTTATTCTTTTTAGGACATTTTGAAAAAAATAATGAGGCACTAAATCTTTTACAAAACCTTAGACAAAATAAATATATGACTTGCTGGTCTGAAACAAAGGATTCCGTAGCCATGTGGTCATTATATTCAGTAAATCAAGAGTTTATAAAAGTTAGAACCAGCATTAAGAAATTGAGTAGTGAACTGACAAAGTTTGGTGAAAAATTTTCTATTGATACTCAATGGGAGAGAAAAGATGAAAAATTAGTTGTTCTATGTGGACACATTAAAAAAGCTAAATATCTAGATTTAAGAGAATACATTCACAAGATAGATAAAATATATAAGCAAGAATATGTGAAGATAATTACAAACTTTAAAGATCAAATTAATTTTAGAAAGACACTTGATGAAGATATAGAGCTATTAAATTTCTTTATCAAAGATATATCTTTCCAACATGAAAAAGAAATAAGAGGAGAGTTAGATGTTGGTATAAGTTATGCAGATCAATTTTCTTCTTTTGAAGAGTGGAGTAAATCTGCCGAAGCAAAGAGTATTCCTATAAAACACAACAAAAATAATGAGCTTAAAACAGTGGAGTTTATTGATATTTCCTCCCCTTATTTTATAGAAGAAATAAGTTTCGATCCTCGAATGCCATCTTATAAAAGAGAGTTATTAATAGATATGATGAAAATAGATAGAAATATGATTGTTGAGTCCAATTGTTTCAACCCTATAATAACATCTGATTTCAAATTCGATTTTTTAAAAGGTCTAATATAACTTTAAAACTTGGAGAAATTATGCCAAAACTACGTTCAGCGACCAGTACACAGGGTCGTAATATGGCAGGGGCACGAGCCTTATGGCGTGCCACAGGAATGAAAGAAAATGACTTCGGAAAACCTATTATTGCAGTGGTCAATTCCTTCACGCAATTTGTACCGGGGCATGTGCATTTAAAAGATTTAGGTCAACTTGTTGCAAAAGAAATTGAAAAAGCAGGCGGTGTGGCAAAAGAATTTAACACCATTGCAGTGGATGACGGTATCGCCATGGGTCATGGCGGTATGTTGTATTCCCTGCCTTCTCGTGATCTCATTGCTGACTCTGTGGAATATATGGTGAATGCCCATTGTGCCGATGCCATGGTCTGTATCTCCAACTGCGATAAAATTACCCCGGGGATGTTAATGGCGGCAATGCGTTTAAATATTCCTGCGATTTTTGTTTCAGGCGGCCCGATGGAAGCGGGTAAAACCAAGCTTTCCGATCAACTCATTCGTTTAGACTTAGTGGATGCCATGATCGAAGCAGCCGATCCAAAAGTGTCTGATGAACGCATTGATATCATTGAGCGTAGCGCCTGCCCAACTTGCGGATCTTGTTCCGGTATGTTCACAGCAAACTCAATGAACTGCTTAACAGAAGCACTTGGGTTAAGTTTACCGGGCAATGGTTCGATGCTTGCCACTCACGCCGACCGCAAAGAACTCTTCTTAAAAGCCGGTCGCCAAATCGTGGAATTATGCAAACGTTACTATGAACAAGACGATGAAAGCGTATTGCCACGTTCAATCGGTACTTTTGAAGCCTTCGAAAACGCCATGAGTTTAGATATTGCCATGGGCGGTTCAAGCAATACGGTGTTACACTTATTAGCCGCTGCACAAGAAGCCGGCGTCGATTTCAAAATGGCAGATATTGATCGCCTATCCCGTGTCGTGCCTTGCTTAAGTAAAATCGCACCGAACACTAATAAATACCACATGGAAGATGTTCACCGAGCCGGGGGCATCATGGGTTTACTGGGCGAACTCGACCGTGCGGGATTAATCCATAAAAATACCCACACCGTATTGGGAATGACGATGGGCGAGCAGCTTGATCAATACGATATTATTCGTAACCAAGACGAAGAGTTACACAAATTCTTCCGTGCGGGGCCTGCGGGTATTCGTACTACGGAAGCCTTCTCACAAGATTGTCGTTGGGATACAGTGGATAATGATCGTGAAAACGGCTGTATTCGTGATAAAGCGCATGCTATCTCACAAGAGGGAGGCTTGGCGGTACTATTTGGTAATCTTGCAGAAGACGGTTGTATTGTAAAAACTGCCGGCGTGGATGAATCCATTTGGAAATTCAGTGGTTCGGCTATCGTATTTGAGAGCCAAGAAGATGCCGTTGCCGGGATTTTGGGCGGAAAAGTAAAAGAAGGCAATGTGGTAGTGATCCGCTACGAAGGCCCGAAAGGCGGCCCGGGTATGCAAGAAATGTTGTATCCGACCAGCTATTTAAAATCCATGGGATTAGGCAAAAAATGTGCCTTATTAACTGACGGACGTTTTTCCGGTGGCACATCAGGGCTTTCAATCGGCCATGCTTCACCGGAAGCAGCATCAGGCGGTGCAATCGGTTTAGTGCGTGATGGCGATATCATCAACATTGATATTCCAAATCGTGCAATTAATCTTCAAATTAGCGATGAAGAACTCGCCACCCGTCGTGCAGAACAAGATAAAAAAGGCTGGATACCAGCAAATCGCCAACGTGAAGTCTCTTTTGCCTTAAAAGTGTTCGGGCATTTCGCTACCTCTGCCGATAAAGGTGCGGTGCGGGATAAAACCCTTTTAAAATAACCAACAACATCTCCCCCTATCCCCCTCTTTTATAAGAGAGGGGGAAATACGAAGTCAGCAAAATAAGATTATGAAAAACCTACTCACTAACCCACAACCAAGCCAAAGTGATTACATTAATGCGATTGTTAAACTAGGCTCACGCGTTTACGAAGCGGCAACCGTTACACCGCTACAAAAAATGGGAAAATTATCCGAACGCCTACACAATAATATTTGGATTAAACGGGAAGATCGCCAACCGGTGAACAGCTTTAAACTGCGTGGTGCTTATGCCATGATCTCCAGTCTTTCCCCCGAACAAAAAGCCGCAGGTGTCATCGCCGCATCAGCGGGAAACCATGCTCAAGGTGTTGCCCTATCCGCCAAAGAGCTTGGTTTGAAAGCCTTAATTGTGATGCCACAAAATACACCAAGCATTAAAGTGGATGCAGTGCGTGGTTTTGGTGGCGAAGTGTTACTGCACGGTGCCAATTTTGATGAAGCGAAAGCCAAAGCAATTGCTCTTTCCAAAGAAAAAAATATGACTTTCATTCCGCCTTTTGACCATCCCCTCGTGATTGCCGGACAAGGCACATTGGCGATGGAAATGTTACAGCAAGTGGCGGATTTAGATTATGTCTTCGTACAAGTCGGCGGTGGTGGCTTAGCGGCCGGTGTAGCAATTTTGCTAAAACAATTTATGCCGGATATCAAAGTGATCGGCGTAGAATCCAAAGATTCCGCCTGTTTAAATGCTGCGCTTGAAAAGGGTGAACCCACCGATCTCGCCCATGTCGGGTTATTTGCAGATGGCGTGGCGGTGAAACGAATTGGCGATGAAACTTTCCGATTATGCCACCAATATCTTGATGATATGGTACTTGTCGAAAGTGACGAAGTGTGCGCCGCCATGAAAGATTTATTTGAAAATGTGCGTGCCGTCTCCGAACCCTCCGGTGCATTAGGCTTAGCGGGTTTGAAAAAATATGTAAAAAAACATCATATCGAAAATAAAAATATGGCGGCGATTTTATCCGGCGCAAACCTGAATTTCCACACACTCCGCTATGTTTCCGAACGTTGCGAAATTGGTGAAAATCGTGAAGCCTTGCTTGCGGTTACCATGCCGGAACAACCGGGAAGTTTCTTAAAATTCGTTCAAGTGCTAGGCAACCGTGCCGTCACAGAATTTAGCTATCGCTATGCCGATGACAAACGTGCCTGCATTTTTGTGGGGGTACGCACCTTAGATGAAGCGGAAAAATCAGACATCATCAGAGATCTCACCCAAAACGGTTTCGATGTGGAAGATATGTCCGATGATGACATTGCTAAAACCCATGTGCGTTATCTAATGGGAGGCCGCGCTGCCAACCCGAGTGAACGTTTATATACTTTTGAGTTTCCGGAACAAAAAGGCGCGTTACTAAAATTCTTAGAAACCTTACAAAATCGCTGGAATATTTCCCTGTTCCATTACCGGGCCCATGGTGCAGACTATGGTAATATTCTCGCCGCTTTTCAATTGGGTGAAACCACACAAGCCGAATTTGAGCAAGCACTTGAAAAACTCAACTATGTTTATGAGGATGTCACCGAAAGTAAATCTTATCGTTATTTCTTACGCTAAAAATCACATAAAAAAATAACCGCACTTTAGAAACGTAAAGTGCGGTTATTTTTTGCTTTGTTTTTATTTTACAAATTCACTAAATTCCAATTCATAGTCATCCCCATCTCGGGAATATTTGATATAGCGAGGGAATTGTTCGCCTGTGAATTTTTTCACCATAATATCTTTGTTACCCGTTTTGAAGGTATAGGTGATTTCTGTGACCTTTTGTTTATTGTATTCAATTTGTTTCTCACGTTTATTTACCTTCACATTTTCCATCGGATAGAGTTTTTTACCATTGGTAATTTGAAAGCTGGTGGGTAATTTATCGTAGTAACTCAACTGAAATGCCATGGTGAATAAATCAAAAGTCGGTAAGTTAAGTGCTTCCGTTTTTAACCCACTTTTCACTTTACCGTATTCAATGCTTGTAGGAGAGATTTTTGACAGCGCATAAGGTTTGCCATTTCGCACATCCTGATAATTCACCATTTTAAACTGGCTAGGTGTTTGTGAGCCTCGAGATAAAAAAACAATGTTATAAAGGGGAATGTTAATTTTAGCATTCACCGAATATTGAGTCCCGTCCGCTTTAAAATGCACATAGGCAGGCATTAAATAATTAGAGCTGTATTTGATATTGTAATCCACCGCAGACCATGCTGTCGGGATATAACTGATTAGGGCAACAAAAAGGATTTTTAAAAATTTCATGCGTTCTCCTTCATAAAACAAGTTGTCTGTTAGAGTGAGATTTTAGGCTTTAGTTCAGCAAAAAAACCATCTCCAAAGAGATGGTTTTATGTATTAAATAAAAGAGGTTATAAAACCCAACCTGCCACTAAAAAACCGAATGTCACTGATAATACGATAGCAATCACACCCGGAATTAAGAATGGGTGGTTAAAGACATATTTACCAATGCGGGTTGATCCGGTGTCATCCATTTCCACTGCCGCAATTAATGTCGGATAGGTTGGGAGGATGAACAAGGCTGAAACTGCCGCAAATGCTGCAATCGCCGCTTCCGGAGAAACCCCTAACAATAATGCCGTCGGGTATAAGGCTTTCGCTGTTGCCGCTTGTGAGTAGAGCAATGTACTTGCAAAGAAGAGGATAACCGCCAAACTCCAAGGATATTGTTGTAAGAACTCAGCAGAGACTTCTTTAATTTGATCGATGTGGCCTTCAACAAAAGTATTCCCCAACCAAGCGACACCCAATACACAAATCACCGCAGACATACCTGATTTAAAGGTGGCGGCATTGGTGATATGTGCGGTATCCACTTTACATGCCATTGTAATAATGGCGGCTGTGGCTAACATAAAAGAAATGATTGCGTTATCACGGGAAAGAATTGGATTTTCAATCAACCCAACCGTTTTACTGATTGCAGTGGCATAAAGCATCACCACAAGAATGGCGAAAAGAAAAATCCCTACGGATCGTTTTGCGTAAGGTTTAATTTCAATTTGTAATTCACCACGCATGGTAATTAAGCCTTTTGCTAAGCGTTCTTGATAAATAGGATCATCTTTTAAGTCTTTACCTAAGAAGTTACAGATAAGCGCAGTAATCATACAAGCAGCATAGGTGGTTGGAATCCAAATGCCCAATAATTGTAAATAACTTAAACCAAATTTTTGCTCTAAAGAGGTGGAAAGAAACACAACCGCCGCAGAAATGGGTGAGGCCGTAATCGCAATTTGTGAGGCGATCACCGCAATAGAGAGAGGACGAGATGGACGAATGCCTTGTTCTTTCGCCACTTCAGCAATAACCGGTAAGGTTGAAAATGCTGTATGTCCTGTTCCTGCAAGCACTGTCATAAAATAAGTGACCGTTGGTGCAAGGAAAGTGATGTGTTTTGGATTTTTACGAAGAATTCTTTCTGCCACTTTGACTAAAAAATCCATTCCACCGGCAACTTGCATCGCAGCAATTGCCATAATCACAGACATAATCACAGAAATCACATCAAAAGGAATGGCTCCCGGTTTTAAACCAAGTAAAGAGAGCGCAACCACCCCCATACCGCCCATAAAACCGATACCAATCCCACCTAATCTTGCTCCAAGGTAAATAAAGAGCAACACAACCAAAAGTTGAGCCCAAATCATACGATTTTTCCTCCATTAATCACTAAAAACTAAAATCCTAAAACTCTTATCAGTAGACTAATCATCCCGCTATCATTGAATTTTTATTCACTATCAATTGTGCTTTTTTCAACATACAGACATCGACAATATCAAAAACGCATTTAATCCTCTGATTAAGATACTTCCCATAGTATAAATATAACCCCTTTTTCCTCCAACTAAATTCTCTAAAAGGAAATCATAAAAAGCGAGATTTATGATCCTGATCATAAAATTATTTTCCCCTCAAATAAGCCGCGCCCCTTTCTCTTTAAACGAGTTATTTTAAAGGACCCCAAAAGTGCGGTGGGTTTTTCACCTGTTTTTCTATGCAATTGGTTCGACCAGAGCCTGTTTTGTTCCCCTTAGGTTGACATCACTCTTAATTTTGAATATTTATTCATTGTAAATAAATAATAATTCAATGTGGGCAAAAGTATGAAAGTAGGAATAATTGGCATAACGGGTTATAGCGGCAGCGTGCTTTATACATTATTGATGCAGCATCCCCAAATATCCTCTGTTGAACTTTATGGTAGAGAGCAAGAAAAGCTGATATTAAGTGATCTTCCTGCCTTTGGTAAAAATCCGCTCAGGGTAAAACCCTTTAATGCCAACAATATCCAACAAGAAGTGGATTGTTTATTTTGTGCAACCCCTGCCGGGGTAAGCGGAAAACTAATAGGCCCTTTTATTGATTCGCACTTTCCAGTTATTGATTTATCCGGTGATTTCCGTTTGAGAAACGAAAAGCACTATGAAAATTGGTATCAGCAAAAAGGTCGGCAATTACCACCACCTCATAAAATCACTTACGCATTGCCCGAATTTACCTCAAGCTATACGCCTTATATTGCTAACCCCGGCTGTTATGCCACGGCCACCTTATTAGGTTTAGCGCCCTTGGCAAGAGCCGGAATGATTGAACCGGGATCCATTATCACCGATGCAAAATCCGGTGTATCCGGTGCCGGAAAAGCGCCAACAGCAACAACACATTTTCCCTTTATCAACGAAAATTTATGGGTTTATCGTTTAAATCAACATCAACATATTCCCGAAATCACCCAACAATTAAAAGATTGGGACAGCCACCTACAACACATTCAATTTTCGACTACTTTATTGCCCATTACCCGAGGCATTATGGTGAATACTTATGCAAAACTCAGTCAACCGGTTACACAGTCAATCATCGAAAACATTTTTACACAATGTTATGCAAAAAAGCCCTTTGTGCGTTTTCGTGGCGCACACCTGCCAACCATTAAAGAAGTGGTCGGCTCCAATTTCTGCGATATCGGTGTGATATGGAACCCTACCACACAAATTGTCACCATCGTTTCTGTGATCGACAACTTAATGAAAGGTGCGGCAGGACAAGCGGTACAAAACTTTAATTTATATTTTGGATTTGAGGAAACAACGGGTTTACCCCGGTTTCCCCTGTACCCTTAATGGAGGAAAGCATGAACAAAACAACAAAATGGAAAGAACAACCCTTTTGCTGGCCAAAAGGCTATCACAGCGATGCCGTGCACGCCGGATTACGTTATCGAAAATTGGATTTAGGCTGGGTGCTGTCTGATGTAGCAGCCAATGCAGCGGGGGTTTATACCACCAATAAAATTTGTGCAGCCCCCACCTTGCTCACCAAACAATTAGTGAAAAAAACACAGCAATTACAGGCTGTTGTGATAAATAGTGGGTTTGCCAATGCTTGTACGGGTGAACAAGGGGTTAAAGATGTGTATTTGGAACAACAATGGGTGGCTGAAAAATTGGGTATTTCTCCCGAACTTGTGGGTGTGGCTTCCACCGGGTTAATTGGCACCCCATTACCCATGGATAAAATGCAACAAGGCATCGCCAAATTGGAAAAAAACCAAAATGATTTGATCACGCAAGCCATTTTAACCACCGATACCCAAACCAAAACATGTTGCTTGCACATTGAGATTGAGGGGAAACCCTGCACCATCACCGGTTTTGCAAAAGGCTCCGGAATGATCCATCCCAATATGGCGACTATGTTAGCCTTTGTGGTGACAGACTGTGCTATTGAAGCAAAAACCTTGCAATCGCTTTTGAGTGAGTTAACGGAACAAACCTTCAATCAAATCACCGTTGATGGCGATACCTCCACCAATGATATGGTGTTATTAATGGCAAACGGTCTGGCCAGTCATCAACCAATTAACGAACAAAGCACCGATTACCCAGTGATTAAACAGGCTTATCAATTTATGCTCACCGAATTAGCGAAAATGATCGCACAAGACGGTGAAGGGGCAAGCAAATTGATCGAAGTAAATGTTCATGGGGCAAAAAATGTTCAAGAGGCCCGATTGGCAGCAAAAGCCATTGTGGGTTCAAGCCTTGTGAAAAGTGCTGTTTTTGGTGCCGACCCTAATTGGGGGAGAATTCTCAGCTCACTGGGTGCAAGCCAAATCCATATTGACCCCACACTGATTGATGTGAATATCAATCAAACACCTATTGTCGAAAAAGGACAAGCAGCTCATTTCTCAACGGATGCGATGAGCGAAATCCTAAAAAGTGCGGTCATTGTGATTGATGTTTTTTTACATATTGGAAAAGCACATGGGCAGGCTTGGGGCTGCGATTTAACTTATGAATACGTCAATATCAACGCTTCTTATGCCACCTAGTGATGGAGGAAAAAATGAAAAATCTTATCGTCATCAAAATAGGGGGCAATGCCGGAGCGGAACTAACTCCGACATTTTATCAACAGCTCAAACAGTGGCGGGCAGCAGGGAAAGCCATTCTTTTAGTCCACGGTGGTGGCAATAAAATCTCAGAATATTGTGAAAAATTGCAATTACCTGTGATGAAAAAAGACGGTATCCGCCTCACCGATGCGGCTACATTAGAAATCACCCAAATGGTGTTATTAGGCTTAATTCAACCACAAATTTTACAGCAGCTTGCTTCCCATCAGATCCCGGCAATGGGGTTAAATACGATGACGAATGCCTCTATTCAAGGGGAGGAAATTGATCCTATCGCATTGGGTTCGGTTGGAAAAATAACCCATATTCACACCGCACTTTTTGAAACCTTATTACAAAACTATGTGGGTGTCGTTGCCCCCTTGGCACAAAATCAACAAGGTGAAAGATTAAATATTAATGGCGATCATGCTGCGGCTGAAATTGCCGCATTGTTGCAGGCTGAAGCCCTTTATTTAGTCACCGATGTTCCCGGGGTATTAAAAGAAGGACAGTTAATTTCAACCATAACCCCAACAACCGCCCGGCAATTACAAGCCAAAAATGTGATTGGTTGTGGGATGAAGCCTAAAATTAACGCCGCTTTTTATGCCCTCGAAAAGGGCGTATCCCATGTAACAATTTGTTCAAATACCTTTAATGAAGGCAGTATTTTTAAGGAAGATTAAATGAGTTTATTATTTAACACTTACAAGCGTTTCCCCTTTGAAATTATTCATGGAGAGGGAGTACATCTCACAGATAATCACGGAAAACGCTATTTAGATTTAACCAGTGGGATTGGTGTGTGCAATCTTGGCTACAACCTAGAAACTCTTAATCAGGCAGTCGCCCAACAATTACACCGCCTATGGCACGCCTCCAATTTATATCACAGTTCACTCCAAGAGCAGGTGGCAGCAAAACTGGTACAAGGCAAAGACCAATTAGTCTTTTTTTGTAATTCCGGGACAGAAGCCAATGAAGCCGCAATCAAATTAGCCCGAAAATATACGGGGAAACAGAAACTCATGGCATTTCATCAGTCTTTTCACGGGCGAACCCTGGGAGCGCTCTCTATCACAGGTAATGAGGCCATTAAAAGCGGGTTAGGTGCATTATTAAACGACGTTGATTTTATTCATTACAATGAGATTTCCGCATTATCTTCCATCACTTCGGATTATGCCGCCGTCTTCGTGGAAATCATCCAAGGTGAAGGCGGGGTAACGGTTGCCGATAGCGAATGGTTAATCGCTTTAGAAAAACAATGCCAAACCCAAGGCGTGTTACTGATTGTAGATGAAGTGCAAACCGGTATGGGGAGAACAGGAAAATTATTCGCCCATCAACATTATGGCATTCAACCGGACATCATAACCCTCGCAAAAGGGTTGGCAAATGGTTTACCTTGTGGTGCAGTCATTGGTAAGAAACAACTGGGCCAAGCATTTCAACCGGGTTCACACGGCTCCACCTTTGGCGGCAACCCCATTGCGATGGTGGCGGCAAACCAAGTTCTCAATCATATAACACCGCTATTGCTCGAAGAAGTGCAAGCCAAAGGAGAATGGATGTTAAAAAAATTAGCAAAAAAATTGACCGCACTTTCTGTGGTAAAACGCATTTCCGGCAAAGGTTTGATGATTGGCATACAATTAACAGACTGTATTCCTGTGGCGGATGTATTGGACAAACTCCACAAACAAGGGATTCTCGCCCTCTCTGCACGAGGAAATACCTTACGCTTATTGCCACCGCTTATTATCTCAAAGGAAGCATTGGACAAAGCCATCACACACATTCATCAAATTCTAAGTGCATATTAATTCACAAAAAGATTGACACTTGCTGTCAATCTTCTGTTTTTTCCCACTTCCCTTTGTAAAACAAGAATTTTTTTGAAAGAAAACCAAACTACGGTTATACTTAAGCCCTCTTTCAGCCTAAATTTAACTAAATATTAATTTGAGATAACAATGCAAGAATTTCTGCCAGATGCAATTCAATTTGCACAAAAACATACCCTATTAACCGTTTCTTGGTTTGCCATTTTCGCTGCTGTGATTTACACCTTTTTCAAATCTGCAACAGAAAAATTTAAGGTGATCGCACACCCTGAGGTGATTCGTTTAATCAACAATGAAGAGGCTGTCGTCATCGATCTTCGTACTTTGGATGACTATCAACGCGGTCATATTATCAATAGTATCCATTTACTACCGAGCGATATCAAAAATGCCAACCTCGGTAAAATTGAACAACACAAAGAAAAACCTTTAGTTTTAATAGATCTTAACGGCATATCGGCACCGGCTTCCGCCGCATTACTGGTGAAACAAGGGTTTACCAAAGTTTATATCTTAAAAGAAGGGATTTCCGCTTGGATGGGCGCAAATTTACCTATCGTTAAAAAACACAAATAAGGAACAACATTATGTCTGAACAAAATCAACAACCTGAAGTAGCGGCAGAAGAGTCGCAAGCCGTATTACAAATTCAACGTATTTATGTGAAAGATGTTTCTTTTGAAGCCCCGAATCTTCCTCATATTTTTCAACAAGAATGGAAACCAAAATTAGGTTTCGATTTAAGCACAGAAACCGTGCAATTAGGTGATGATTTATATGAAGTCACCTTAAATATCACCGTGGAAACCACCATGGAAGATTCCGGCGATCTTGCTTTTCTCTGTGAAGTGAAACAAGCGGGTGTGTTCACCATTAGCGGTTTAGAAGATGTGCAAATGGCACATTGTTTAACCTCACAATGTCCGAATATGCTATTCCCTTATGCCCGTGAATTAGTGGCAAGCTTAGTGAACCGTGGCACATTCCCAGCATTAAATCTTTCGCCGGTAAACTTTGATGCTTTATTCATTGAATATATGAACCGTCAGCAAGAAGCAGAAAATGCCCAAGCTGAAGAAGCGAAAGAAACTCAACATTAATTCTTGATACAAGGGCAAGCTTTGGATTTGCCCTTTATTTTTGGGGGAAATGATGCAACCTCAATCACCGATTACTGTTCTTGGTGCCGGTTCCTATGGTACCGCGTTGGCAATTTCGTTCTCACGAAACGGCTCCCCAACCTATCTTTGGGGGCATCATTCTGAACATATCAAGCAAATGCGATCAGAACGGCAGAACCGCCGCTTTTTGCCTGATATTATTTTTCCTGAAAAATTACATCTAGAAGAAGATTTAGCGCAAGCACTTCGCCACTCGCAAGATATTTTAATCGTCGTGCCAAGCCATGCATTTAACGAAATTCTCAGCAAAATTCGACCGCACTTACAACCTCATCATCGTCTTATTTGGGCAACCAAAGGCTTAGAAAGAAACACCGGACGACTTTTACAAACCGTTGCGGAAGAACAACTGGGAACAAATTATCCCCTTGCTGTTCTTTCCGGCCCCACCTTTGCCAAAGAACTGGCGCAAGGTTTACCCACCGCCATCACGCTTGCCTCTCACAATGAACCATTTGCCCTTGAATTTCAGGCCCGTATTCATTGCAGCAAGCATTTTCGGGTGTATGTGAATACAGATATGATTGGGGTGCAACTTGGCGGGGCAATTAAAAATGTGATTGCAATTGGGGCGGGTATTTCCGATGGTATGGGATTTGGTGCCAATGCACGCACCGCATTGATTACCCGAGGCATTGCAGAAATGAGCCGATTAGGGGCTTCCTTAGGGGCAAATCCCAACACCTTTATGGGGATGTCCGGTTTAGGGGATCTTGTCTTAACCTGTACCGACAACCAATCACGCAACCGCCGTTTTGGGCTGATGTTGGGTGAAGGTTTAACAGCACAAGCCGCAATGGAAAATATCGGTCAAGTGGTAGAGGGGTTTTATAACACAAAAGAGGCTTATCTCCTCGCTCAACGCCAAGGCGTGGAAATGCCGATTACAGAACAAATTTATCAAATTCTCTTTTGCGGAAAAAATGCACAAGATGTGGTTCGCAGTTTACTTGGGCGTGAACGGAAAGGTGAATAAGGAGGAAAAATGACATTAGAAGTATGGCAACATATTCGCCAAGAGGCGAAAACATTGGCAGAGCACGAACCCATGCTTGCAAGCTTTTTTCATTCCACGATATTAAAGCACCAAAATCTGGGCAGTGCGTTAAGTTATTTGCTTGCCAATAAATTAGCCAATCCCATTATGCCGGCCATTTCTTTGCGTGAAATTATTGAAGAAGCTTATTTCGCCGAACCGGCGATTATTGATTATGCTGCTCGTGATATAAAAGCCGTACGCCAACGGGATCCGGCAGTGGAATTGTGGTCTACCCCATTACTTTATTTAAAAGGCTTTCACGCCATTCAAAGCTACCGAATTACACATTATTTGTGGCGACAAGATAGAAAAGCCCTTGCCCTCTATTTACAAAACCAAATTTCCGTAGCCTTTGATGTGGATATCCACCCGGCCGCCCAAATTGGGCATGGCATTATGTTCGACCACGCCACCGGTATCGTAGTGGGAGAAACCTCGGTAATTGAAAACGATGTCTCCATTTTACAAGGTGTCACCTTAGGCGGCACAGGCAAAGAATCCGGTGATCGCCACCCGAAAGTGCGAGAAGGTGTGATGATTGGTGCCGGAGCAAAAATCCTTGGCAATATTGAAGTGGGGAAATATGCCAAAATCGGCGCAAATTCTGTGGTGCTTCAACCCATACCGGAATATGCCACCGCAGCCGGCGTCCCTGCTCGAATTGTCGGCCAAGACAAAGCCGCCAAACCGGCCTTTGAAATGAACCAATATTTTATTGATGATGGAATGAATTTGAATATTTGAGGTAAAAATGATCAATAAAGACACTCAACTTTGTATGTCCCTTTCCGGCAGACCGGGAAATTTTGGTACAAAATTTCACAATTATTTGTATGAAAAACAGGGATTAAACTTCATTTATAAGGCTTTTACTACACAGGATATCGAACACGCCGTGAAAGGCGTGCGTGCCTTAGGGATTCGGGGTTGTGCGGTATCCATGCCCTTCAAAGAAAGCTGTATGCCGTTTTTAGATGAAATTCACCCATCTGCCCAAGCCATTGAATCGGTCAATACCATTGTCAATGACAATGGTTTTTTGCGTGCTTATAACACTGATTACATTGCCATTGTAAAATTAATTGAGAAATATCAATTAGATAAAAATGCACAGGTCATCGTGCAGGGGAGTGGCGGAATGGCAAAAGCCGTTGTCGCTGCCTTTAAAAATAGCGGTTTTCCTAATTTGAAAGTGTATGCTAGAAATGAAAAAACAGGCCAATATTTGGCCGCACTTTATGGCTATGACTATATCAATAGCTTGGAAAATCAGCAGGCTGAGATTTTAGTCAATGTCACCCCAATTGGTATGAAAGGGGGAAAAGAAGAAGCCGATCTCGCCTTTCCGAAATCGATGATTGATGCGGCAAATGTCGCCTTTGATGTGGTAGCGATCCCTGCAGAAACCCCATTTATCCGCTATGCAGAAAGCCAAGGAAAACAAATTATTTCCGGCGCAGAAGTGATTGTTTTACAAGCAGTGGAACAATTTGAACTCTACACCCACCAACGCCCAAGCGATGAATTAATCAATGAGGCCGCCGCTTTTGCGAGAGCCAATAGTTAAAAGTGCGGTTAAAAATAAAGGCGTTTTGAAATTCCAAAACGCCTTTTTTATTCAACTAAGCTAATAATTTTCTCACCCCTTCCACGACCACGGAAATGGCTTTTTCTTCACTGGCTTTTATAGTAGCTTCATTTGGGATTTCTTGTTGTGTGCGGTTGACAATCACCCCTGAAACCATACCGGCGCGTAATCCTAAGGCATTACACATGGTAAATAATGTAGCGGATTCCATCTCGAAATTCATTACATTGAGATCTTGCCATTGTTTGAGTAATCCTTGGTAATCACGGTAGACTTTTCCGCTGTAAGTGTCATAACGCTCTTGGCCCGGATAGAAAGTATCGGAGGAAGCAGTGATCCCCACAAACGGTTCAGCCCCTTTTTCTTTCGCCGCATTAACCAGTGCGGTGGTACATTCAAAATCAGCTACTGCCGGATATTCCAATGGGGCAAAATGGCGGCTTGCGCCATCTAAGCGAACCGCACCGGTGGTAACAAGAATATCGCCCACATTAATATGCGGTTGAATTGCACCCGTTGTGCCAATACGAATAAATGTACGCACGCCAAGTTGGGCTAATTCTTCCACACAAATGGAAACAGAAGGCCCACCAATCCCTGTCGAACAAACCACCACCGGCTGACCGTTGAGATAACCCAACCAAGAGGTAAACTCTCGGGTGCTGGTGAGAAATTCAGGGTTATCAAGGTGTTTGGCAATACGTTCGCTGCGTGCCGGATCACCCGGGACAATCGCAATAGTTGCCCCTTTTAATTGGGCTTTGGTGAGGTTTAAATGAAATACGTCTGACATAACTGTCTCCTTATTTAAATTTGGCGGTAAAAATGACCGCACTTTGGTTTATTATTTTTTCAATGCACCCAAAATACCACGCATAATTTGTTTCGTAACCTGATTACGAATATTACGCCCTACGGATTTCGCCACACTGTTAACCATTTGCTCCGTTGGGCTGAGTTTATCACCTCGTTTTTGAGTGCCGAAAATCATACGGCTGAGGCTGCCTAAAATGCCATTTTCTTCTTCCTGTTGTGCTTGTTCCGCTTGTTTTTGTTGAACCGCCGCAAGGTCGGCTTGTGCATTTAATACTTCAAAGGCTGATTCATTATCCACATAATCTTTATAGAAAGAATAAAGCTCATCATCTTTCACCCATGCATAACGTTCTTCGGCAGAAAGGGGTGAAAGTTGGCTTTTCGGTGGGTAAATATAAGCTATTTCAACAGGGGTTGGCATTCCTTTTTCATCTAAGAAAGAAATCAATGCTTGCCCCACACCAAGGGTTGAAATCGTTTCCACCACATTCACTGAAGGATTGGCACGGAAGGTTTCAGCAGCAGATTTTACGGCTTTTTGATCTCGTGGAGTAAAGGCGCGTAAGGCATGTTGCACACGGTTCCCTAATTGCCCTAAAACCGTATCCGGCAAATCTAGCGGGTTTTGGGTGACAAAATAAATCCCCACCCCTTTGGAGCGAATTAAGCGAACCACCTGTTCCACTTTTTCCACCAATACTGCCGGCGCACCGTCAAATAATAAATGTGCCTCGTCAAAAAACATGACAAATTTCGGTTTATCGGGATCCCCCACTTCCGGCAATTGTTCAAATAATTCAGACATCAACCAGAGTAAGAACGCACTATACATTCTTGGTGAATTAATCAGTTTTTCGGAATTAAGAACATTGATAACCCCACGCCCATCACGAGTTTGTAGCCAATCTTCAAGATTGAGCGCCGGTTCGCCGAATAAGTTGCTTGCCCCCTCATTTTCAAGGGTGAGCAAAGCACGCTGAATAGCCCCCACGCTCGCCGCAGAAACATTGCCGTATTCCACTTGGAAAGTTTTGGCATTTTCCGCCACATATTTCAGCATTGCACGAAGATCTTTTAAATCAATAAGCAAAAGACCTTTATCATCGGCTACTCTAAACACTAAGTTGAGCAACCCCTCTTGCGTGGCATTGAGGTTTAACAGACGGGAAAGCAACAACGGCCCCATTTCAGAAATGGTAGTGCGTAGCGGAATCCCGGTTTCGCCAAACACATCCCAAAAGGAAACGGGATAACCGTTTAGATAATGTTCTCCACCTAAACCGAATTGCTCAATACGTTCGGCAATTTTACCGCTCAATTGCCCCGCTTTAACCAAACCTGAAAGATCACCTTTGACATCCACTAAAAAAACCGGCACACCATCATCACTGAATGCCTCCGCAATTTTGCGTAGAGTGACGGTTTTTCCCGTCCCTGTCGCACCAGCAATTAATCCGTGTCGGTTTGCCATTTTTGCCGTAATACCCAGTGTTTTTCCCTGCTCTGTTCGGGCGAGATCATATTGCATAAATGTTCCTTTTTATTGTGTATTGATTGAACAAGATAATAAGGAAAAAACAAAGTGCGGTCAAAATTTAAGTGATTTTACGGTATAATTTTGTGCGTTTTTATAAAAAGGGGAAAGGAAATGTCAAAAGCCGAAATTTTGGTGATCAAAATCGGGGAAGTGGCTTCGCTAACCTTTGCCGACGGCTCTACCTACGAAAGTGCCATCCGCAAACAGCCGGTGCCTTCAGTCAAAATCCATAAACTTGGTGCATACGGTAACGATGTGGGATTAAAAAAGCACCATGGCGGTGTGGATAAAGCCTTATTTTTTATGTCTGAAACGTCATTTTCAGCCTTAAATGATTTATTAGGTGAAGATTTTTCTTATCAAGGCACCGCAATATACGGTGAAAACTTTGTCGTATCCGGATTTGATGAAGATTCCGTTTGTGTGGGAGATCGCTTTAAAATCGGCTCAACCCTGTTGGAAGTATCCCAACCACGCAAACCTTGCGAACGTTTATCAAAAAACACCCACAACCCCGAAACTCAAAAAACAATTTATCATTCAGGCTGGAGCGGTTGGTATGTACGGGTCATCGAAGAAGGGGAAATCACACAAGGTGATGAATTAATATTACAACACAGGCCTTATCCGCATCTCACCATTCGCCATTTAAATCAGTTATTATCCGGCAAACCGACAAGGGAAGAATTAGAACAAGCGTTAGCCATTGAACAATTAGCTCTAGCATTTAAACGTTCATTAAACTCACAATTAAGTAAAATAAAGGCACCCCAAAATGACCGATAAAACGACCGCACTTTGCCCCTGTCAATCTGACAAAAATTATGTGGATTGTTGTGGTGTATTTCATCATCAACAAGCCTTACCGGAAACCGCAGAACAACTGATGCGGTCACGTTACTGTGCCTATGTATTGAAAAACATTCCCTATATTGTGGAAACTACCGTGCCCAATCAACAATCCCTCTTAAATGTTCAAGCCTTACAAAATTGGGCAGATACTACACAATGGCTTGGCTTACAAATTCTGAAAACAGAAACCCTCACCAAAAGCCACTGTGCGGTGGAGTTTAATGCCCTTTTTCAAGGCGAAACGGAAGAACAATCCCACCAAGAGCGGTCTATTTTTGTCAATATTGGTGGGCGTTGGTATTTTATTGATCCCACCGTACCTTTACCGACAATGAAACAGCCTTGTGTTTGTGGTTCTGCTAAAAAATTTAAACATTGTTGTGGAGCGTGGTTATGACAGATTTCACTTTCCTTAAACAATTTTGGCGGCGCTTTAATGAAAATAAATTAACGCAGGCGGCAGGCTCGCTCACTTACAGCACAATGTTGGCCATTGTGCCGTTAATTATGGTGATTTTTTCTATTTTTTCCGCCTTTCCTGTATTTAACGAGGTTACCGGGGCATTAAAAGAATTTATTTTCACCAATTTCGCCCCTTCTGCCGGTGATGTGGTAGGGCAATATATTGATGAGTTTGTGAATAATTCTAAGCAAATGAGTGCGGTGGGTATTGTGAGTTTAATTGCCATAGCATTAATGTTGATCAATTCCATTGATCGCACCTTAAACGGCATTTGGCAAGATAGCAGTTCACGCCCGATTTTTACTTCCTTTGCGATTTATTGGTTAATTTTAACTTTAGGGCCTTTGCTTATCGGTACAAGCATTGCCGCCAGTGCCTATGTAAAAACGGTGTTTGAAACCTCAGAACATCTCTCATTCGGGTTAAAACTGCTCAGTTTTGTGCCTTTTCTTTCTACTTGGTTTATTTTCACCGTGCTTTATATGGTCGTACCCAATAAGAAAGTTAGTATCAAACATTCTGCCGCCGGTGCACTCATTGCTGCGGTATTTTTCACTTTGGGAAAACAAGCCTTTACTTGGTATATCGTGACCTTTCCCTCTTATCAATTAATTTACGGGGCAATGGCAACCCTGCCGATAATGTTGCTCTGGATCCAACTAAGCTGGACAGTGGTATTAATTGGGGCACAACTTGCTGCCGTATTAGAAGAAACCAAACAACAAAAGTGCGGTGAAAAAATCAAATAAATGAAGGAAATACCATGATTGCATTAATACAACGTGTGACACAGGCTCGTGTGGAGGTAAACGGTGAAACCATCGGGCAAATCGGCAAAGGATTATTAGTATTGCTCGGCGTGGAAAAAGATGATGACCGAGCGAAAGCGGATAAACTTGCCGAAAAAGTGTTAAATTACCGCATTTTTAGCGATGAAAACGACAAAATGAATTTGAATGTTCAGCAGGCGGGGGGAGCATTGTTGGTGGTATCCCAATTTACCTTAGCGGCAGATACGCAAAAAGGCTTACGCCCCAGTTTTTCTAAAGGAGCTGATCCTGCCTTGGCGAACGAACTTTACGAGTATTTCTCGCAAAAATGTGCTGAAAAAATTCCAGTAGAAAACGGACGTTTTGCTGCGGATATGCAAGTCAGCCTCACTAATGACGGCCCCGTCACCTTTTGGTTAAAGGTATAATGGAAAAAGCCCTATAAAAGTGCGGTCAAAAATAAGGGGATTTTTCATCCCCTTTCACATTTAAAAACCGGCTTGTTTTTCCAATTGTTCCACCAGCGCCTCATCTAAGCCTAGCGCTTCTGCTAAGTTCGCCAGAAAAACAATTTCTTTGCGGGATAATTCTTTGCTCACTAAACGGGCAGCAAGATAAACATTTGCAGCCAATGCCGTATCATTCCCTACTTGACGGGCAATTTCCGCAATGCTTATCGGATTTGCCATTTCTTGTTCAATCCATTGTGCTAATTCTCCATTATCGCCAATTTCATTGGCAATGGTTTGTTTTTCTTCTTCTGTAATTTCACCATCTGCCGCTGCGGCTGCAATCATCGTGCGCAAAATTAACGCACTCGCTTCTTGCTGAGAAGTCGAATTTAACACATCAAACTCATTGGCAGACATCACCGGTTGTGCCTGTTGGGATTTTTGATAATTTTGGTATGCCTGATAGGCAAGATTTCCCAACACAGCCAGTGATCCTAATTTCGCCAAACTTGCGCCCCCTGAACGCCCTAAAATCATCGATAAAATCCCGGTGATTGCAGCACCGCCCCCCACTTTGGTGATGTTATCCAAGGTTGGATTACCCGTTTGCAAATTGCTCGCTGAGTTTTTAGCGATATTGACGACTTGATTTAAAATTTGATTAAAATCCATAAATTGTTCCTTTTGTGAGTTAAACCTTTTTATAGACTTATTTTTTAGAAAAAAATTCCCTAAAAATGGTCATACTTCCGTCAATTTTATTGACTAGATTAAAGATTTCATTATAGTTGAACTCTTTTTTTATTTTTTGACAGGAACTATCTATGACACAATCCGCTCCAAAGCGTGAGACCTTCTCCGGTCGCAAAGCATTTATTCTCGCCGCGATTGGCTCGGCCGTTGGGTTAGGCAATATCTGGCGTTTTCCTTATACCACCTACGAAAATGGCGGGGGTGCATTTATTATTCCCTACCTTATCGCACTATTAACCGCAGGGATCCCTCTATTATTTTTAGACTATGCCATCGGGCATCGTCACCGTGGTGGCGCACCTTTATCCTATCGCCGTTTCAGCCCACACTTTGAAGTCTTTGGCTGGTGGCAGGTAATGGTCAACGTCATTATCGGCTTATATTACGCTGTGGTATTAGGTTGGGCTGCAAGCTATACCTATTTTTCTATCAACGGAGCCTGGGGCGATAAACCCATTGATTTTTTCATCGGTGAATTTCTAAAAATGGGCGATATTACCCATGGGGTGAGTTTTGAATTTGTTGGGATGGTCACCGGCCCATTAATTGCCGTATGGGTGATTGCCTTAGGCGTACTTTCTATGGGAATTCAAAAAGGGATTGCAAAATCTTCATCCATCCTTATGCCTGTTCTTGTAGTGATGTTTGTCGCCCTTGTGGTTTATTCCCTTTTCCTACCGGGTGCAGAAAAAGGATTAAATGCCCTGTTCACACCGGATTGGTCAAAACTTTCTAACCCAAGTGTGTGGATTGCCGCTTATGGTCAGATTTTCTTCTCACTTTCTATCTGTTTCGGGATTATGGTGACCTATGCATCCTATCTGAAAAAAGAATCCGATCTGACCGGTAGCGGTTTGGTCGTAGGATTTGCCAACAGTAGTTTTGAAGTGCTCGCCGGTATTGGGGTATTTGCCGCATTAGGTTTCATTGCAACAGCACAAGGACAAGAGGTGAGCGAAGTGGCAAAAGGCGGGATTGGTTTGGCTTTCTTTGCTTTCCCAACCATCATCAACAAAGCCCCTTTTGGTGAAGTGCTTGGCGTACTGTTCTTCGGTTCACTCACTTTTGCCGCACTCACTTCATTTATCTCCGTTATTGAAGTGATTATCTCAGCTATTCAAGACAAACTTCGCATTCGCCGTGCGAAAGTCACCTTTATCGTAGGCGTACCAATGATGTTTGTTTCCGTTATTTTATTCGGTACCACAACCGGCTTACCAATGCTGGATGTTTTCGATAAATTCGTCAACTATTTCGGTATCGTTGCCGTGGCGTTTGTTTCTCTTGTTGCCATTGTTGCTAATGAAAAACTAGGATTATTGGGCGATCACTTAAACGAAACCTCTTCTTTTAAAGTGGGCTTTTTCTGGCGTTTATGTATTGTACTCACCACCGGTATCCTCGCCTTTATGCTATTTAGTGAAGGAGCCAAAGTCTTCTCTGAAGGCTACGAAGGCTACCCAAGTTGGTTTGTGAATATTTTTGGTTGGGGAATGGCAATTAGCTTGCTTGTCGTTGCCTTTATCCTTTCCCGCTTGAAATGGAAAAGCGAAACAAAATTAACACTGGAATAAAAGGAGAATAAAATGAGCACAAGTGCAATTATTATGATGATCATCGCCCTTGGCGTAATCTGGGGCGGTTTCTTATTTGCCCTTATCAGACTACCAAAAGAAGAATAATGAAATAATCAACCGCACTTTTTAAGGTGCGGTTTTTTATTGGGTGATAAATCATAAAAGGCTTTGCTATACGAAAAATCTCTGATGATTTATCTTTTCAGTAAAAATGTAAAAACAATCGTCAAATTTCAAAATTGGGACAGGGATCACAGAATTTTTATGCCATAATGAGCAGAACTAAAGCAAAGATTATGAATTATGATTGCATATATATTCACATTTAATTAATATGTATGCAGATAATTAAAAGCAAACACAAGGAGACAATAATGAAGAAACCCTTTTTACTTGGTATTTTTATCGCAGCGGTGAGTGCAACTGGTAATGCGGAGGAACTAACGTTCGGCACAGAGCCGAATTACCCGCCTTTTGAAGTCACTACGGAAAAAGGTGAATTGATCGGGTTTGATATTGATATTGCACAAGCCATTTGTAAGGAAATTCAAGCCACCTGCCATTTTAAAACCCAACCCTTTGATGCATTAATTCCCAGCCTAAAAGCAAAACGCTTCGATGCGGCAATGTCAGCCATTGATATTACGCCATCCCGTGAAAAACAAATTTTATTCACTGATCCTTATTATGATAGCTCTGCAAGCTATGTGGCATTGAAAGGTAAAGGAAATTTAGCCACTGCAAAAAATATCGGTGTGCAAAACGGTTCGACTTTCCAACAATACACTGTGGCTGAAACCCCTCAATATTCGCCAAAATCTTATGTCAATTTACAAGATGCGATTTTGGATCTGCAAAACGGACGGATCGATATTGTATTGAGCGATACAGCACTGCTTGCGGATATGATGACTAAAGAACCCAATATCGAATTTATTGGCGAGAAAGTGACAAATGAAAAATATTTTGGCCGTGGCGTGGGAATTGCCTTAAACAAATCCAACAAGGCCTTACAAGAACGCTTAAATCAAGGTTTAAAAGCCATTAAAGAAAAAGGCGAATATCAAAAAATCTATGATAAATGGATGAAAAAGTAGTTTGATATACAGTAAAAAGCCACCCATTTGAATGTTCAAATAGGTGGCTTTTTTATATGTCATCGCACAAACACTTCAATTTAAAAATTTTATGCTGAGTTTTTATTGAGTTTTAAAATAAAATTCGAAATCTTTACGCTCAGCATAAAAATACGAAACCAAATTTCCTTTTTGTACTTTTAAAATAACACCATTCGAATAATAAGCCGTATTTCGAATAATGGATGTTAACCAATTAATCAATGACAAAGAATAAGGAGATTATTATGGCTTTCAATATTAAAAACAGACATCTATTAAGTCTTGTTAATCACACAGAGCGTGAAATTAACTATTTACTTGATTTATCTCGAGATTTAAAACGAGCAAAATACGCCGGCACGGAGCAGCAAAAATTAAAAGGGAAAAATATCGCCCTCATCTTTGAAAAAACGTCCACTCGAACACGCTGTGCCTTTGAAGTCGCCGCTTACGATCAAGGCGCTCAAGTCACTTATATCGATCCAAATTCTTCCCAAATTGGCCACAAAGAAAGCATGAAAGATACCGCCCGTGTATTAGGCAGAATGTATGATGCGATTGAATATCGAGGGTTCAAACAAAGTGTTGTTGATGAACTGGCAAAATATGCCGGTGTGCCGGTATTTAATGGTTTAACCGATGAATTTCATCCAACTCAAATGTTAGCCGATGTGCTTACGATGATTGAAAATTGCGACAAGCCCCTAAATCAAATTAGCTATGTCTATATTGGTGATGCTCGCAATAATATGGGAAATTCCTTGTTATTGATTGGTGCAAAATTAGGTATGGATGTGCGTATTTGTGGCCCGAAAGCGTTATTACCGGAAGCGGCATTGGTTGATATGTGTGAAAATTTTGCAAAACAAAGTGGTGCGCGTATTACCGTTACAGATGATATTGATAAAGCAGTAAAAGGTGTCGATTTTGTACATACTGATGTTTGGGTTTCTATGGGAGAGCCTTTAGAAAGCTGGGGAGAACGCATTAAATTATTATTACCGTATCAAGTCACATCTGAATTGATGAAACGTACAGGTAATCCACGCGTTAAATTTATGCACTGTTTACCGGCATTCCATAACAGTGAAACGAAAGTTGGCCGCCAAATTGCTGAAAAATACCCTGAACTGGCTAATGGTATTGAAGTCACGGAGGAGGTTTTCGAATCGCCAATGAACGTTGCCTTTGAGCAAGCGGAAAACCGTATGCACACCATTAAAGCCGTGCTTTATTCCAGCTTAATTTAGGAGGCAATGATGAGAATAGTTATTGCGTTAGGCGGTAATGCGTTATTGAGAAGGGGTGAACCTTTAACCGCAGAAAATCAACGTCAAAATGTTCGCATTGCTTGCGAGCAAATTGCAAAAATTTGGCCAAATAATGAATTAGTGATTGCACATGGTAATGGTCCACAAGTTGGTTTGCTCGCATTGCAGGGGGCGGCTTATACCGATGTTCCCACTTATCCTTTGGATGTACTTGGTGCTGAGTCGGTGGGAATGATAGGGTATATGATCCAACAAGAACTGGGTAATCTCGTTCCCTTTGAAGTCCCATTTGCAACCTTATTATCCCAAGTAGAAGTCGATATTAACGATCCGGCATTTAAAAATCCAACCAAACCTATTGGCCCGGTTTATACCAAAGAAGAAGCCGAACGTTTGGCGAAGGAAAAAAACTGGTCTATCGCACAAGATGGTGATAAATATCGCCGAGTCGTGCCAAGCCCATTACCAAAACGTATTTTTGAAATTCGTCCGGTTAAATGGTTGTTGGAAAAAGGAAGTATTGTGATTTGTGCCGGTGGTGGAGGAATACCTACCTACTATGATGAACAACATCACTTACACGGTGTAGAAGCGGTGATAGATAAAGATCTCTGTTCTGCATTATTAGCCGAAAACCTTGATGCGGATCTGTTTATCATTGCGACTGATGTTTCTGCCACTTTTATGGATTGGGGTAAACCAACACAAAAAGCAATATCCCATGCCTCACCGGATGATATGGCAAAACTTGGGTTTGCTGCCGGGTCTATGGGGCCAAAAGTTCAAGCTGCGATTAACTTTGTAAAACAAACCGGCAAAGATGCCGTTATCGGCTCGTTGTCTGATATTGTGGACATTGTAAAAGGTAAAGCGGGGACACGAATTACCCAAAAAGCTGAAGGTATTTCTTACTATGATTAATTATCGGTCTTTTTGAATGTAAGGCGTATGCAATGACGATCCCCTTACATTGAAATGGCTAAAAAGTGCGGTTGATTTTAGCGAGATTTTGGATCAACCGCCATAAACGCTCAAATAAGGAGTGCGCCATGGAAGCGGACAAAAAGAAAAAAACGTTTACTTTCCCATCAGCATTTACAATTTTATTTGCTATCTTAATTCTCGCTGTCGGATTAACTTGGATCATCCCATCCGGTTCATATTCTAAACTGACTTACAACGCTACGGATAACGTCTTCGTCGTAAAAAGTTATGGCACTGCTGATAAAATTTATCCTGCAACAAAAGAATCTCTTGATAATCTCAATATCAAAATTCAACTTTCTAATTTCACGGAAGGGGTGATAAAAAAACCCATTGCTATACCGGGTACCTATCAACGGGTCGCGCAACATCATAAGGGAATTGGTGATATTACGAAAAGTATGGTTGTGGGAACAATTGAAGCCGCTGATGTGATGGTTTTCATTTTCGTACTTGGCGGAATGATTGGCGTCATTAATCGTACGGGGTCTTTTAATGCTGGGTTAATGGCATTGGCAAAACGAACTAAAGGTAATGAATTTTTTATTGTATTTAGTGTGTCCGTCCTAATGGTACTGGGTGGAACAACCTGTGGAATTGAAGAAGAAGCCGTTGCATTTTATCCTATTCTTGTACCCGTCTTTCTCGCATTAGGATATGATGCAATTGTTTGTGTTGGGGCTATTTTCCTTGCTTCCTCAATGGGAACCGCATTTTCAACAGTCAATCCTTTTTCTGTTGTGATAGCCTCTAATGCTGCCGGTATCCAATTTACTGAAGGTATCGGTTTTCGTGCATTAGGTTTGGTATTAGGTGCCATTTGCGTGATTACCTACCTTTATTGGTATTGTAAAAAAATCAAAGCAGATCCAAGTTTTTCTTATACTTACGACGGCCGTGAAGAGTTTCGCCAACGCTATATGAAAAATTTTGATCCTAATGCAACGATTGAGTTTTCATTACGTCGTAAATTAATATTAGTGCTGTTCTGTATTGCTTTCCCAATTATGATCTGGGGCGTAATGGCTGGCGGCTGGTGGTTTCCGGAAATGGCGGCATCCTTCCTTGCTATCACCATTATCATTATGTTCATCAGTAAATTATCCGAAAAAGAAATTGTGGAATCTTTTACAGAAGGTGCTTCTGAATTAGTCGGTGTATCCTTAATCATTGGTCTTGCACGAGGAGTAAACTTAGTGCTTGAGCAAGGTATGATCTCCGATACCATTTTGGATTACATGTCTCATTTAGTCAGTGGTATGCCAGGCAGCATATTTATCCTTGGTCAGCTTGTTGTGTTTATTTTCCTTGGATTAATTGTTCCCTCTTCTTCCGGATTAGCAGTGCTTTCAATGCCAATTATGGCACCACTTGCCGATGCGGTGGGAATTCCTCGTGATATTGTCGTTTCTGCTTATAACTGGGGTCAGTATGCTATGCTTTTCTTAGCGCCAACAGGATTGGTGTTAGTGACCCTTCAAATGTTACATATTCCATTTGATAAATGGGTAAAATTTGTTATGCCAATGATAGGCTGTTTACTCCTAATAGGCTCAATTTTACTCGTTGTACAGGTATCGTTATATAGTGTATAGCGACAATTAAATTAAAAAAATACCGTCTAGATCACAGTTTTCCTAGGCGGTATCTTTTATAATTGCGATAACTAAAGCATTAAAAAAGGATTTTTTTATGCGCAAGAAATGTTTTGATAATATTGACACACGCATTTTAAAAGCATTACAACGCAATGGTCGATTGAAAAATAATGAACTTGCGAGTGAAATTAATTTATCTAATTCAGCCTGTTTACATCGGGTAAATCAGTTAGAAGAAAGTGGCGTGATCGATCGCTATGTTGCACTACTTGATCCAAAGAAAATCAATTGTAACCTCATTATTTATGCTCAAGGCTCTTTTTTTGAAGAAGACCTTGAACTCAAAGAACGATTTATTTTTGAAGTTAAATTAATCCCACAAATCCTAGAATGTCATTTTATGGCAGGTAGCTATGATTTTTTACTCAAACTTTGCGTTTCAGATCTTGAAGAATTTAACTACATTAAAACAACTTATCTTAATTCTCGATTAGGAATTAAAACACTAAAATCAGAAGTCACATTAAAAACTGTAAAATCAACGACAGAGTTACCTTTATAAAAGTAGAGGACAAAAAAATTAGCGCTTATATTCATTAGATTCAACCAATTTCAGCCCACTCCAATACGACTTTTTTAAAAACATTAATTCCTCTTTCTAGCCTTTCCATTCTGTAAAATCCCGTAGGTTATGAGTAAACACCCCAAATGAGATAATTGACACGAATTCTTCCATTAAGTGTTACACAGGTTGAAGGTTAATCAACAATCATTTTATCCTGTTATTGTCTATTTTTTGACTTTTATCAAGTAATGATAATTTTTATTTAGAAGATTATATCTATCCTATTTTTTCCATGCATAATGACCGTATTTTTAAATAAAAGGAGTAAGAAAATGAAAGCAATGTTACTGCTTAGCAGTTCAAAATATAAAGAAACAAAGTATTTAGAACACGCAGTGCCTTGGTTACAACAATTTTTAGCGGATTACCGGGGTAAAAAAATAGCTTTTGTTCCTTATGCAGGTGTTCGCCGAACTTTTGATGAATATGAAAAAACGGTGCAAGAAGCATTATCAGATGTAGAGATGGAAATTATTTCTGTCCACCGTGGTAAACAACATCGTGATATTATCGAACAAGCCGATGTGATTGCAATTGGCGGTGGCAATACCTTTTGTTTATTGAAACAGCTTTATGAATATCATTTGATTGAAGCGATTAGGGAAAAAGTGAATGCCGGAACGCCCTATTTTGGTTGGAGTGCAGGGGCAAATGTGGCAGGAAATTCTATTATGACGACCAACGATATGCCAATCACTTATCCCCCTTCTTTTTCTGCACTGCAATTATTTCCTCATCAAATTAATCCTCACTTTATTTCCGGCAAAATTCAAGGTCACAATGGTGAAAGCCGTGAAGAACGGTTGGCTGAATTTTTACTTGTTAATCCAACCGCACTTGTCTACGCCTTACCTGAAGGTTCAGCATTGCATATTCAAGGAAAACAGGCGACAGTGCTGGGGGAAAATCCTATTTTACGTTTCAGTGAAGGAATGCAATGTGATACCTTTGCTGTAAATCAAACTTTTTCTTATTAACCTAAAAGGAACATCGTATGGAAATATTTAAACCTCTAGTGGCAATTATTGGTATTTTCGCCACCATTTATTTTTTAATCAAAAAAGCGGAAACAAGAACCGTATTAATCGGTGTCGGTTTATTAATGTCAATTGCTACATTAAATCCAATGGGTGCACTTGATGCTTTTGCAAAAAGTATGACATCCGGTGGATTAATTATGGCGATCTGTTCCAGTATGGGCTTCGCCTATGTAATGAAATACACACAATGTGATACACATTTGGTACATTTACTCACCAAGCCATTAAGTGGACTAAAATTTTTCTTAATTCCTATCGCCACCATTATTACCTTTTTTATTAATATTGCGATTCCTTCTGCGGCCGGTTGCGCAGCAGCAGTAGGGGCAACATTAATCCCTGTGTTAAAAAGTTCAGGGGTTCGCCCAGCCACTGCAGGTGCCGCGATTCTAGCCGGTACCTTTGGTTCAATGATGAGTCCGGGTTCTTCCCATTCTGCGATGATCAGCGAAATGTCCGGTTTAACCATCACCCAAGTCAACCTTTCCCATGCTCCTTACAATATGATTGCAGGTGCGATTGGTGCGGTTGTTTTAACCATTTTAGCCCTCGTTTTCAAAGATTATGGTGAAGAACACCGTAAAGCTTATCTTGCCGAACAAAAAGAAACCGACACCAAAACAGTACAAGGTGTTAATGTTCTCTATGCTATTGCCCCATTATTACCATTGATTATTTTAGTAATTGGCGGCACATCCTTACAACAAACGCCGGGGCTTGAATGGACAAAAATGGGGGTTCCGCAAGCTATGCTGATTGGTGCCATTTACGGCATTATCGTTACCCGAATTTCACCGGTGAAAATCACCGAAGAGTTTTTTAATGGAATGGGGAATTCTTATGCAAACGTACTCGGTATTATTATTGCCGCAAGCGTGTTTGTCGCAGGATTAAAATCAACCGGTGCTGTGGATTCGGCAATTGCGTTCTTAAAAGAATCCAACGAATTTGTGCGTTGGGGGGCGACTATCGGGCCGTTTTTAATGGGATTAATCACAGGTTCCGGTGATGCTGCCGCCATTGCCTTTAATAGTGCTGTCACCCCACATGCCGTTGATCTGGGATACACCCATGTCAACTTGGGTATGGCTGCGGCCATTGCCGGTGCATTGGGTCGGACAGCTTCCCCGATTGCCGGTGTAACCATTGTTTGTGCAGGCCTTGCGATGGTAAGTCCGGTTGAAATGGTAAAACGCACGGCGCCTGGCATGGTGCTTGCTGTCTTATTCTTGGCATTATTTATGTTATAAACCTTTGAAAAACACCGTACAACTACAAAGTGCGGTGTTTTTTTCATGCGTTTTTAAGGAGAAAAAAATGAACCTCGATTTATCTCAACTCATCCATTGGCGCCGTGAATTTCATCGATTTCCTGAAACCGGTTGGAGCGAATTTTGGACAACAGCGCGTATTGCCGATTATTTAGAGAGCCTTGGTTGCTTTGAAATTTTAATGGGTGAACAAATTATTAATCCTGATTTCGTCCGTGGTCGTAAACAAGCGGTGGTAGATAATGGCTTGGTGAAAGCAAAAGCCTATGGGATGAATGAAAAATGGCTTGATAAAATGGCGGGCTATACCGGCTGTGTTGCCTTATTTGACTCCGGTAAACCGGGTAAAACTGTGGCGTTACGTTTTGATATTGACTGCGTGAATGTTACAGAAACAAAGGATCCAAATCATATTCCGAATAAAGAAGGTTTTGCTTCTATCAATGAGGGCTTTATGCATTCTTGCGGACATGATGGACACATTACCATAGGGCTGGGAACAGCATTATGGATTGCACAAAACCGGGATAAACTTACCGGTAAAGTAAAAATTGTTTTCCAACCAGCAGAGGAAGGAACCCGTGGTGCCGCTGCAATTGCCGCCAGTGGTGTGATTGATGATGCGGATTATTTTGCCAGTTCGCACATCAGTTTTTGTGCCAATTCCGGCACAGTGATAGCCAACCCGAGAAATTTTCTTTCTACAAGCAAAATTGATATTCGCTTTCATGGCAAACCGGCACACGCCGGCGCTGCCCCTCATTTAGGCTGTAATGCACTGCTTGCTGCAGCGCATGCTGTGACTCAACTCCATGGCATTGCCCGTCATGGTGAAGGAATGAGCCGTATCAATGTGGGGGTATTAAAAGCGGGAGAAGGTCGTAATGTGATCGCAACAGAAGCGGAATTACAGCTTGAAGTCCGTGGCGAAAATAAAAAAATTAATGATTATATGACCGAGCAAGTGATGCAAATTGCCAAAGGAATTTCTATCAGCTTCAATGTAGGATATGAAACAGAAATCGTGGGCGAAGCGGTTGATATGAACAATGACGAGGAATTGGTGCAATTAGTAGAAGAAATTGCTTTGCAACAACCTCAAATTCACCATGTTGATGATTATGCCTTCAATGCCAGTGAAGATGCCACCGTGTTAGGCAGACGTGTGCAAGATCACGGGGGAAAAGCCATTTATTTTATTCTTGGTGCGGATCGCACTGCCGGTCATCATGAAGCCGAATTTGATTTCGATGAAAATCAATTGATAACAGGTGTGAATATCTATAGCGGATTATTACAGCGGTTATTAGGGTAATACCCCATTTTCCAGGCGGTTTAATACCGCCTTTCTTTTCAAAATATTGCCAAAACAGACCTCACTTTCTTTAAAAAAATGTAAAATAGCATGAATTTTTATCTCTCTAATGAGGACATTTTTTATGATGAATAGACGACATTTTATCCAAATCGGTGCAACCAGTATTCTTGCATTAGGTGCTAGCCGTTTTACCATGGCAAAAGGCAAACCCGATATTGATTTACGCATAGTAGCCACCACAGATATTCACAGTTTTTTAACGGATTTTGATTACTATAAAGATGCCCCAACCGATAAATTCGGTTTTACCCGTGCGGCCAGTTTAATTCGTCAGGCCCGCACTGAGGTAAAAAATAGCGTATTAGTGGATAATGGTGATTTAATTCAAGGTAACCCTATTGCCGATTACCAAGCTGCACAAGGTTATAAAGAAGGTAGACCAAACCCTGCTATAGCCTGTTTGAATGCCATGCACTATGATGTGGGGACACTTGGTAACCACGAATTTAACTATGGTTTGGACTATCTAGCGGATTCAATGAAACAGGCGACATTCCCGATTATCAATGCCAATGTGGTTAAAGTAGGTAGCGATGAGCCTTATTTCACCCCTTATATAATTCAAGAAAAAGCGGTGGTGGATAATCAAGGTAAAACCCATCAGTTAAAAATTGGTTATATCGGTTTTGTACCGCCGCAGATTATGGTGTGGGATAAAGCCAATTTACAAGGCAAAGTGGAAGCCCGCGATATTGTTAAAACCGCACAAAAATATGTGCCTGAAATGAAACAAAAAGGGGCGGATATTATAATTGCCTTGGCACACACAGGTCCATCGGACGAACCCTATAAAGAGGGGGCAGAAAATTCCGCATTCTATCTGGCAGATGTACCACATATTGATGCAGTGATTTTTGGCCATTCACACCGCCTATTCCCGAACAAAGAGTTCGCCAAATCACCAAATGCGGATATTGTAAAAGGTACAGTAAAAGGTGTGCCTGAAAGTATGGCGGGGTATTGGGCGAATAATATCAGTGTCGTGGATTTAGGCTTAACCGAGCATAACGGCAAATGGATTGTGACAGAAGGGCGTGCAGCACTTCGCCCTATTTTTGATGCTGAAAATAAAAAAGCCCTTGCTAAAAATGACCCGGAATTGACCGCACTTTTACAACCGGTTCACGAAGCAACCCGTAAATTTGTGTCGAAACCTATTGGGAAAGCCACCGACAATATGTATAGCTATTTGGCGTTGGTGCAAGATGACCCCACCATTCAAATTGTAAATCAAGCCCAAAAAGCCTATGTGGAAAAAGTCGCACCCAATGTGGCTGCAATGGCAGGCTTGCCGATTTTAAGTGCCGGTGCGCCATTTAAAGCAGGTGGACGTAAAAACGATCCGACCGGTTATACAGAAGTGAATAAAGGTGAGCTGACTTTCCGTAATGCAGCGGATCTCTACCTTTACCCTAATACCCTTGTGGTAGTGAAAGTCACAGGCGAACAGCTCAAAGAATGGCTTGAATGTAGTGCCGGCATGTTTAACCAAATCGACCCAACCAGCGATAAACCGCAATCATTGATTAATTGGGAAGGCTTCCGTACTTATAACTTTGATGTGATTGATGGGGTTAATTATGAATTCGACATCACTAAACCTGCCCGTTATGATGGCGAATGTAAACTCATTAATCCAAACTCACACCGTGTGATAAACCTGACTTATCAAGGCAAACCGGTTGATCCAAAAGCAGAGTTTTTAATTGCCACCAACAATTACCGTGCTTACAGCAATAAATTCCCCGGCACCGGCGATCAACATATTGTCTATGCCTCACCGGATGAAAACCGCCAAATTCTGGCAGACTACATCAAAGGCACCAGTAAAAAAGAGGGCGCGGTGAATCCAAGTGCGGATAAAAACTGGCGTTTTATCCCTATCACAGGCAACGATAAATTAGACATTCGCTTTGAAACCTCGCCAACAGAGCAGGCAACACAATTTATCAAAGAAAAATCACAGTATCCGACCAAACAAGTTGGCACCGACGAAGTGGGCTTTGCGGTGTATCAGATTGATTTGTCGAAGTAAAAAATAAGTGGGCGATTTGCCCACTTTTCTTTTGATATCAATATGTTCAAAAGTGCGGTCAATTTTCCTTTTGTTTTCAAATTCCCGCAAACCATCTATGCCATTTTCCTTTCACTTTAGTTGGATAGTTCACTTTTAAGAAGCAGTAAAACTGGGTGAAATTGTCATTAAAAATCGTATCTTTCGGAATAAATTGATAGTGGCGCAGCCCATTTGGGGTGTGAATACGCATAAACCAGTATTTTCGGTTATTCACTGTTACACTCATTTTTTCCAAGCTCATCAAATCCTCAAATTGATAATGATGAGCTAATGTTCCCCCATGGAAAATAAAAATCCCTTTGGAATTAAAATAATAACGTGCCGCACTAAACACTTTCCCACAGCTAAAGGGAATGAGTTTTTCCCCTTCAAATTCTCTATTATTTCTGGTTTGTAGAAAACGGATGAAAGGAATGACAGTAAAAATGGCGAGAGTACCTAGCACAATAACAACAATGAGTATATCCATTAGGCTACTTTTGGAAAAATAATTGAAATGGGTAAATTATAGCAAATTTGTCTATTGGGTTTTAAATTCTTATAAATGAATTTGATGATCCCCCCTGTAAACTCAAGCCTAGAAATAATCTCTTGTAAATATTTGTAAATCATTTTGATTGCATAAATTTCAGACCATAAAATTTGTAAAATTATATTTATAAACGGAGTCATAATGAAAAAGGTATTTTATTTATCACCTATTGCACTGCTTGTTAGTGCGAATGTGTTTTCAGCACCTCTTCATAATTACGCAGAAATCAATACTACCAATACAACAGGTCCATCAATTGCCCAAACAGCAACCCATTCTATTGCTATTGGTCCGGAAGCTTCTGTTGATAAAAATGATGCCTATGCTTCTGCTTCCAATAGTAGAAAAGGAAGATATAGTGGCGTATATAGTATTGCAGAAGGCTATAAAGCAACGGTAAAAGGCTCGCAAAGCATTGCTTACGGACATGAAGCGGTGGCTAATGGATGGTTAAGTTATGCTATAGGTTCCCGTGCCAATGCAGAAGGTGATGGAAATATCGCTTTAGGGGGGAATGCTAAATCTTTAGCCGGTGCTTACTATGGAAATCCTAGCAGTGGTGGGGCAATTGCAATAGGGCTGGAAAGTAGTACTATCGGCAATGGTGCCATTGCAATGGGGAATAAAGCACAAGCAAGTGGTGTGAAATCGATTGCCATTGGTAATGATGCAAGAACATTAGATATAACAAATACTGATGGTGCGGCTAATATCGATCCAAATGTTAAAAATAGTATAAGAACCACCGCAGAAACTTTACGGAAACAAAATTCACCAATTGGGATGACGGCAGATCTTATTGGCTTGTCAGATGAAGCGACATCAACCATTGCTATTGGTGATGAATCTCGTGCAATTGGTTGGGGATCAACGGCGTTAGGTACCAAAGCCTATGCTTTAAACGACCGAGCAACCACTTTAGGTGATGATTCTAAAACCTTAGGTTATGCCGGTACAGCAGTAGGAACGCACACTTATTCCTTCGGTCAAGCCGCATCAGCATTAGGTAGTTGGGCAGAAGCATTAGGAAATTATTCTACGGCAGCAGGCCCTTCATCTTCTGCTGCGGGTGATAATTCCATTGCAATGGGTAATGGTGCATCTGCAAGCGGTTTAAATGCAATTTCTATCGGAAGTAATACCACTAAAACTAAAGCTTGGTATACAACAAACGGTGGTAAACAAGTCCACCGTGCTGAACACAATGTATGGAATGCAGTCGGCGATCACTCCATTGCCTTAGGAACGGATGCCCAAGCAACCAAAGAAAATGCTATCGCAATGGGTAAAGAAGCCTTTGCCGATCACGAACGCTCCGTAGCATTAGGCGATAAATCCACCACCGAAAATGCCAAAGATACTTCGCAAGCGACAATCAATAATGTTACCTACGGTGGTTTCGCCGGTGCGACATCTGTGGGGACAGTATCGGTAGGCAATTCAAAACTGGGTGAAACACGTCAAATTAAAAATGTTTCAGCCGGGGATATTTCGCCAACCTCAACGGATGCCATTAATGGTTCACAGCTTTATCTTATTGCCAGCAAATTAACGGAAGATATTAAAAATATCCCTACTCCTCCACCAGTCAATACCGGGGATATTTCTGTGAATAATAATGGTATTGCCGTGCCTGATTCGACAAATGGTAATTTAGCGACGGTTACCGATGTAGCAAATGCTATTAATAAAAGTAGCTTTAACCTCACCACAGGCAGCGAAGACGGAGGAAAAGCGATCAATGTCACAACTGAAAAAGTACAAGCCGGCAATACGGTAACTTATAAGGCCGGTAAAAATATGGTCGTCAAACAAAGTGGTAAAACCATTACCTATTCCACAACAGACACACCAACTTTTGATGTGGTGAATGCCAATACATTTAAAGCAGGTGATGTGAGTGTTTCTAAAGACGGAATTAATGCAGGTAATAAGAGAATAACTCATGTTGCACCAGGGGTTGAACCAACAGATGCAGTGAATGTAAGCCAATTAAGAGATGCTCAGAAATCGCTTAATAACAAAATTAACAGCGTAGATAAAAAATTAAGAGGCGGTATTGCCCAAGCCGGTGCGATGGCAAATATTCCACAAGTTACCCGAAATGGAGCAAGCGGTGTTGGGGTTGGTGTAGCAAATTACCGTGATGAGAATGCCATTTCTGTCGGTTATTCTCGAATTTCAGATAACGGAAAACATATTATCAAAACCAGTGTGGGGCTAGATACCCGAGGCTATAATATGGTTGGCGCCGGTTATATGTATCAGTGGTAATTGAAACCCTTTTATAATGAAAAACCGCACATGGAAAAATGTGCGGTTTTTTTAATCTAGAAAAATACCGTTAAAGTGCGGTCATTTTTCCTCGTGTTTTTTACTAAATATCGAGGTTTGCTCTTAAGGCATTTAATTCGATAAATTCACGGCGAGGTTCAACTTCATCACCCATTAACGTGGTGAAAAGTTGATCTGCTGCAACGGCATCTTTAATAGATACTTTCAACATACGACGGGCATTTGGATCCATGGTGGTTTCCCAAAGTTGATCCGCATTCATTTCACCCAATCCTTTATAACGTTGCACTTCCAAACCTTTGCGTGATTCTTTGACTAACCATTCTACAGCTTGTTCAAAGGTGCGTACCGGTTGGATTTTTTCACCACGGGCAACATAAGCCCCTTCTTCTAATAGCCCATTTAATTGTGTATTGAGCGAAACGATTTTTGCATATTCATTACCACTGACAAAATCAAAGTTAATAAAGTAATCATTGTCGATACCGTGTTTACGAACAGTAATGATTGCCTCATAAACCTGACGTTCAGCATTAAATTGAGTACGCAGTGTATATTGATGTGCTTCTGTTTCTTTTTCCTCAAGCAATTGAACAAAGGATTTAGCCCAATTTTCAACCGCACTTTCTTCACGCATCATTTCAACAGAAAGTGGTGGTTGATAAATCAATCCTTGCAATAACGGTGTTGGATAATGACGGCTTAAACGCCCAATCAATTTTTGTACACCATTGTATTCTGCCACCAATTTTTCAAATGCAAGGGCATTCATTGCCGGTGCATTTTCACTGATATGCAAAGCAGCACCATCAAGCGCAAGGGTTAATTCATATTGTTCCATTTCCTCCGCATCTTTAATATAACGCTCTTGTTTGCCTTTTTTCACTTTATAAAGCGGTGGTTGGGCGATATACACATATCCCCGCTCGATAAGCTCCGGCATTTGGCGATAGAAAAAGGTGAGTAAAAGGGTGCGAATATGTGATCCATCCACATCCGCATCAGTCATAATGATAATGTGGTGATAGCGTAATTTATCCGGGTTATATTCATCACGCCCAATACCACAACCCAATGCGGTAATCAATGTACCCACTTCTTGAGAAGAAAGCATTTTATCGAAACGGGCTTTTTCAACGTTTAGAATTTTCCCTTTGAGCGGCAAAATAGCTTGTGTTTTGCGATCACGACCAACTTTTGCAGACCCGCCTGCAGAATCCCCCTCCACTAAATAGAGTTCGGAAAGTGCAGGGTCTTTTTCTTGACAATCTGCCAGTTTTCCCGGAAGCCCTGCAATATCTAATGCCCCTTTACGGCGTGTCATTTCACGGGCTTTACGCGCCGCTTCACGGGCGCGTGCTGCCATAATAATTTGGTTCACAATGATTTTCGCATCGGCAGGATTTTCCAATAAATATTCCTGCATTTTCTCATTCATTGCCGATTCCACCGCACTTTTCACTTCGGAAGACACCAATTTATCTTTGGTTTGTGAAGAAAATTTCGGATCAGGCACTTTCACAGAAATAATGGCCACTAAACCTTCCCGTGCATCATCACCGGAAGTGGACACTTTTTCTTTTTTCAACAAGCCTTCATTTTCCATATAGCTATTTAGGCTACGGGTTAATGCACCACGGAAACCGGCTAAGTGTGTGCCGCCATCACGTTGTGGAATATTATTGGTAAAACAATAGACGTTTTCATTTACCCCATCATTCCATTGCAACGCCACTTCCACTCCAATGCCGTTTTTTTCTGCGGTTAAATAGAAAGGTTTTGGGTGAATTGGGTTTTTATTTTTATTTAAATATTCTACGAAAGCCTGAATTCCGCCTTCATAGTGGAAATGATCTTCCGTTCCATCACGTTTATCCACTAAACGAATGGAAACCCCTGAATTTAAAAATGAAAGTTCACGCAAGCGTTTTGCCAGAATTTTGTAATCAAAGGTGGTGATCGCAAAAATATCCGGACTAGGCCAAAAACGCACCGTTGTACCACTTGTTTCAGTTTCACCAATGATTGTTAATGGTGCTTGTGGCTCACCTAAATGATAAAACTGTTCATGAACATGACCTTGACGGCGGATAGTAAGCTGTAATTTATCCGATAAAGCATTAACAACAGAAACCCCCACACCGTGTAAACCACCGGATACTTTATAAGAGTTATCGTCAAATTTACCGCCGGCATGCAACACGGTCATAATGACTTCTGCCGCAGAAACCCCTTCTTCCGGGTGAATATCCACAGGGATACCCCGTCCGTCATCTTGTACGGAAACGGAATTATCATCATGAATTGTCACAATAATATCAGAGCAGTAGCCTGCTAAGGCTTCATCAATGGCGTTATCCACCACTTCAAACACCATATGATGCAAACCGGTGTCATCATCGGTATCACCAATATACATCCCCGGGCGTTTACGAACGGCATCAAGCCCTTTTAATACTTTAATGCTGGATGCACCATAGTTATCGGTCGTGGTCGTTTCTGACATAATTAATCTCTGTTTTGTAAATGAAAAATTAGGCGGGATTATAGCAAAAAATAGACGGGTTGGCGAATTTCACCCTGAGAGAAAAAAGGGAAGTGCGATCAAAATTCATCGAAAATTTCGACCGCACTTTTATTGCAATTAAATATGTAAAATTTTATAGATTTCTGAATCTTTACGATCTAAATAATGAACAGACTGAATTTTACGAATAGTGCGTGATTTACCTCGGATCAAAATGGTTTCCGTGCTGGCAAGATTACCTTTACGCGAAATTCCTTTTAAGAGTTCTCCATGAGTGATGCCTGTTGCCGCAAAAACGAGATTATCATCCCGCACTAACTCTTCTAATTTCAATACTTCATTCACTTTTACACCGAGTTCTTCACAGCGGCGAATTTCTTCCTCTGCTATTTTTCGATTTTCTTCGCTCTCTCCTTTCACTTCGTGACGAGGGATTAAACGTGCTTGCATATCACCGCCTAATGCTCGAATAGCTGCCGCTGCAGCCACCCCTTCAGGTGCACCACCAATGCCATAAACCATATCCACTTCGGCATCAGGCAGACAACATAAAACGGAAGCAGCTACATCGCCATCGGGAATCGCCATCACCCGAATGCCCAAATCATGCATTTGTTTAATGACGGCTTCATGACGGGGTTTTGCCAATACCATCACCGTTAAATCTGACAAGGATTTTCCTAAACGGGAAGCAGTACGGCGAAGATTTTGTTCAAGGGGTAATGATAAATCAATCATACCTTTCACTTCCGGCCCCACCACGATTTTTTCCATGTACATATCCGGCGCTTTTAAAAACGTTCTTTTTCCACCTGCCGCTAAGACAGAAATCGCATTGGATTGTCCCATTGCCGTCATACGGGTTCCATCAATAGGATCAACCGCAATGGAGACAAGTTCACCATTGCCAGAACCGACCTTTTCACCAATATAAAGCATTGGCGCTTTATCGATTTCCCCTTCTCCAATAACAATTTCACCATCCATATGAATAAGGTTTAGCATATAACGCATAGCTTTCACAGCCGCCTCATCTGCTGCATTTTTATCGCCCCGTCCAAGCCAAGTATAAGCCGCCAATGCCGCCGCTTCTGTTACACGGGAAAATTCAATAGCCAATGCACGATTCATTTTTATCTCCGTCATTCCAAGCAAAAAATCGCACTATTCTAACACTATGCAAACGTTTACATAATAAATTTTTACCGAAGGCTTTCAAAAGAAAAATGAAGCAGGTACAATAAAGCCGTTTCAAAGGTTATTTAAAGGAAGTCAGTATGTCATTAGAAATCTTAAACCAGCTTGAAGATAAAATTAAACAAGCGGTAGAAACCATTCAATTACTTCAACTTGAAGTAGAAGAATTAAAAGAGCAAAACAATCAATCTCAACAAACAGTTGAAGCATTGCAAAGTGAAAATGAACAATTAAAAAATGAGCACCGTAACTGGCAAGAGCATATTCGTTCATTACTTGGTAAATTTGATAATGTATAATCCCATTAAAGGCTTAGTTTTCTAAGCCTTTTTCTTTTATTTAGGTATAGGTTATGAATATTTGTCTTCTTTCAGGCAGTACTTTAGGCAGTGCAGAATATGTTGCCGAACATTTGGAAACAATATTAAAAACACAAGGATTTTCAACCGCACTTTTTCACGGCGCCAGTTATGATGATGTGATTGGTGAACCCTTATGGTTAATTGTTACCTCCACACACGGAGCAGGTGAAATTCCGTATAATTTACGACCACTTTTTGATCAAATAGCACAATCCCATCTTGATCTTTCGCATTTACGTTTTGCCATTGTTGGTTTAGGTAATTCAGACTATGACACCTTTTGTTATGCCACAAATCATATCGAAAATATCTTAGAGCAAAAAGGTGCAGTTAAACTTTGTGAAACATTAAAAATTGATGTACTCCATGTTGAAGATCCTGAAAGCCATAGTGAACAATGGCTCCCTCTCTTTATTCAATCCATTACATAATTTTTCTCAATAATAAGGATGATTTTTTTAATCACCTTTTTATTCCTGTGGATAACTTAATAAAAATCTGTCAGAAAACTGTTTTTTATCACTGAACAACATTTCATTCTTTCTAATCTGTGGATAATTAAGTTTTTTATCCACAGGTAATCCTCTCTGTTTTTATGATAGATTCACATTTTACGATCAGATCTAACTTATTCATTTATAAAAGAAAAAAGATCTTATTCACAGATTTTAAGGATCCTAGTAATAACAATAATAAGATCTTTTCTATATATAAAGATCTTATCTTTATTAACTTAGGTTTTGAGATCTTTATCCTATCTATTTGAGATCGAATTCTCCCTTTTAAGCAAAATCGAATTTCTGTAAAATAGCTTCCATTTTTAGCGCCGAATAGATTAGAGAAAACGATGTTTTATACTGAAACTTATGATGTGATCGTCATTGGTGGTGGCCATGCCGGAACAGAAGCAGCCTTAGCCCCCGCCCGTATGGGGTTAAAAACCCTTTTATTAACTCACAATGTAGATACATTAGGGCAAATGTCTTGTAATCCTGCTATTGGTGGGATCGGTAAAGGGCATTTGGTTAAAGAAGTGGATGCCATGGGCGGTTTAATGGCTCATGCGGCCGATAAAGCGGGAATTCAATTTCGTACCTTAAATAGCAGTAAAGGCCCTGCTGTACGCGCTACTCGTGCGCAAGCAGATCGTGTGCTATATCGCCAAGCAGTGCGTATTGCGCTTGAAAATCAACCCAATCTTGATATTTTCCAGCAAGAAGCCACGGATATTTTAATCGAACAAGATAGAGTGAATGGTGTCGTCACCAAAATGGGTTTAACATTTCGTGCAAAAGCCGTTATTCTCACAGCCGGGACATTCTTAGCCGGTAAAATTCATATTGGATTGGAAAACTATGAAGGAGGCCGTGCCGGTGATCCCGCTTCAACAACATTAGCAGAACGTTTGCGTGATCTCAATTTACGGGTGGATCGCCTTAAAACAGGTACACCGCCACGCATTGATGCCCGAACCATTAACTTTGATATTTTAGCAAAACAACATGGTGATGCCGTGTTACCGGTATTTTCATTTATGGGATCCCCCTCCGATCACCCACGACAAATTCCTTGTTATATCACCCATACGAATGATCAAACTCACGAAGTGATCCGTAATAATTTGGATCGAAGCCCAATGTATACCGGTGTGATCGAAGGAATAGGCCCTCGTTATTGCCCCTCTATTGAAGATAAAGTCATGCGTTTTGCCGATCGCAATTCCCACCAAATTTATCTTGAACCGGAAGGATTAACCAGTAATGAAGTGTATCCAAATGGGATCTCAACCAGTCTTCCTTTTGATGTACAAATGAAGATCGTCAATTCCATGAAAGGGTTAGAAAATGCTCGAATTATCAAACCGGGTTATGCGATTGAATATGATTATTTTGATCCCCGTGATCTTAAACCTACCTTAGAAACGAAAGCCATTTCAGGATTGTTCTTTGCCGGTCAAATTAACGGCACAACCGGTTATGAAGAAGCCGCTGGACAAGGGTTGCTTGCAGGGATTAATGCCGGACTTTATGTTCAAGAAAAAGATTTATGGTATCCACGTCGTGACCAAGCCTATATGGGCGTATTGGTCGATGATCTCTGTACATTGGGAACAAAAGAGCCTTACCGGGTGTTTACTTCCCGTGCGGAATATCGTCTGCTATTGCGTGAAGATAATGCCGATATTCGCTTAACCCCAATTGCCCATGAGTTTGGACTTATTGATGAAGCACGTTGGGCCCGTTTTAATCAAAAAATGGAAAATATTGAACGTGAACGTCAACGTTTACGCAGTATTTGGCTACACCCTCGTTCGGAATATTTAGAAGAAGCGAATAAAGTGCTGGGTAGCCCATTGGTGCGTGAAGCCAATGGCGAGGATTTATTACGCCGTCCGGAAATGAATTATGAGATTTTAACCTCACTTACCCCTTATCAGCCGGCAATGGAAGATAAAGAGGCGGTCGAACAAGTGGAAATTGCCATTAAATATCAAGGCTATATTGAGCATCAAGAAGAAGAAATCGAAAGACAAAAACGCCATGAAAATACCGCCATTCCACCCCAATTTGATTATGCTAAAGTTTCAGGGTTGTCTAATGAAGTCCGCTCGAAGTTAGAGCAACATCGCCCTGTTTCTATCGGACAAGCAAGCCGTATTTCCGGCATCACGCCTGCCGCTATTTCAATCATTTTAGTGAATTTGAAAAAGCAAGGTATGTTGAAACGGGGAGAATAAAATCATCAAGTGCGGTCAAATTTGAAAAAGTTTTTTACAGATGAGATGTTATAAAGCTTAAGATTTTATTTTGATTTAATAAAAATGCCTTAACTTTTAATAAGTAAAGGCATTTTTTATTACAAAGTATGGTTAATCGTTCAAAGAGGTTAGAAGGCGTAATTGACCCCTAGGCGATATTCACGTCCACGGCCCGGCAAATCACTGCGTTGACCATGAGGTTTATAGTATTTATTTGCCACATTATCAATCGCAAAATTCACATTCATTTGATCGTTATTAAATGGCTTCCAGTTTAGGGTGATATCAGTGATGTTATAACCATCTTTGCCTTTTTCTGAACCGGTTTTGAGCGTACCGCCTGTAATAAAGTAGTTATCAGAGGCTTTAACCTTTTCTACAATGCGGTGATGTACCCCAATTTCTAAATTAGGTTGTTCAAAGCGATAGCTTAAAGAGGCTGTCCAAGTTCTCCCTATTGCAGAAGCATATTCCGGATTACCACTTAATAAGCTTATTTCCTGAATTTTCCCTTGACGATTTTTTCCCCATCTTGTTTGAGAATAGAAACGTGGTTTACTGTGTGCCACACCAATACGGGCGGTAAAGCCATTGTTATGATATCCGGCATTTAATTCATAACCCCGGTTTTTAATTTTACCTGCATTAACAATTTCTTGTGCTTCGTTTCCATGGTTATCACGCCCATTTGTAGTGCCTAGCGCATCTTTAATATCTTGCCAGAAGTAACTTCCGTCAAAACTAAACATACCATCATTATAATTGAAGCCAATTTCAGTATTACGAGCCTGTTCGGCTTTTGTATTATTAGCAATAGTCACAATACTACGGGCGCCATGGGACATAATGGCATCGTACATACGCGGACTACGGGTAGCATAATTATGGCTTGCACTTAAACTGAGGTGTTCAATGGGTTCGTAAATAATTCCTACACTTGGGTTGAATGCACCATCATTGCGTTTTTTACCATCCATTGCTTTAAAATTGAAATGATCGTAACGCAAACCTGTGGTTAAAATAACGCTATCAATAGGTGTGGTAATGGCTTCAAGGTAAAGGCCGGTGTCGGTTTTTTCTTGGTTAACGATTTGAGGGCTGAATTTGGTATGAGGTTTTACTTCTTGATGACGATAATTGATACCGTATTTGAGCAAGATATTTTTGTGGAGAGAAGAATCGAAATTAATATTTGCACCGTGAGTGACTACTTTTGTTTTCGTTGAGCCGGTATTTTTATTGCCACCGGCATAACCATTGCCTTTATCGTCTGCAGACCAACGGCCATGAACCAAACGATAAACATTTGCGCTTGCTTCTTGAGCAAATCCTAAGTTTTTACCTGTCCATTCCAAATTAGTGTTAGTTACGGACATTTTACGTCTGGCAGGGGCTTGACGATCGCCAAACATCCCAAATTCTTCACGAACTAAACGAATTCCTTCATGTTGTTCTTTCAAGTGGCTTAATACAAATCGGTGGTCACCAAGGGTTACGCCTAATTTGGCGAGATAGCTGATTTTATCTAATCCACTGTTTAATACGCGATCGGTTTTATTGAGTTCATCATAATAGCCTTTACCTCCTTTGTAATCACTCTCCTTTACACGGTTAGCCGAAATAAGCGCATCGAAGATTTCACCTTTACCAAATACCGTGGCATTGTAGTTATGAGCATGGTTTGAGCTGACACCTCCACCAATTTTTGCACCAATATTTTTATTGCTGTCTTTTAACAAATCTAACGCATCTAAGGTTTTTGCAATGATAGCCCCGTTTGTTTGCCCGATACCGGCAGAAGCACTCCCGGCACCTTTTTGTACCGAAACAATTTTCACCAATGCCGGATCAAGCATATGACGTCCTTGATGATAATGAATTTGACTGTCTGAATAAGCATTATCAATTTTGACATCAATAGAATTTTGCCCCATACCGCGAATATAAAGGTACTGAGAAGTCCCATTACCTGCACCTAAACTGATGGAAGGTTCATATTTGAACAATCCTCGCAAATCAGTTTCAGTACTTTCATCTTTCAATTTGGTTGTCACAACATGACTTTGTACTTTTAAACCTTGATTGCTTGTCACAACAACGGTATCAAGTGTTGCCATATCACTCTTTTCTGCTGAGGCATTTCCTACATATAACGCCCCCATTATTGCAGTAGTGATAGGAAGTAATTTGATGTTTTTCATTTTAAGGCTCCTTAGTTAAAGAAAGTTTTATAGAAAAAATAAAAATGATAATAATTATTATTTATATTTTTATATAAAGTGTCAATCTATAAACTAAGTAAAATGATTTTGATGTGAGAAAGGAAATGAATACCAGAAAATACAATAAAAAAATCCCGATATTTCGGGATTTTATAAAATTTTGATAAGCTCACTTTTTCAAAAATAAGGATAAAAAGTGAGTTTATCGTTAGTAGAGGTATAAATGGATGGTTTATAGGTAAACCAATTATCCATTAGCAGCAGCCGACAAAGCTTGTTTTACGGCTACATCTAAACCTGCTGTTGGGCGACCGAGCAATTTCTCAAGGGTTTTATCTTCGGAAAATAATGCGCCGTTTGAAGCATCTACATCCCATTGAGCAATTAATCCGGCAAAGTCTGAATCCAAACCTGCTTGCACCAGTGCTGCGGCATAATCTTCAGCAGTAAGATCGGCATAAGAAATGTCTTTGCCGGTTTGTTTGCTTATTTCTGCGGCAAGATCTGATAATGTCCAGCTGGTTGAACCGGCTAATTCGTAAGTTTTATTTTCGTGACCCTCACCTAATGCTACATTCACCGCTGCTTCCGCTAATTCAGCACGAAGTGCGGATGAAATTTTGCCATTTTTTGCTGAACCATAGAAAGCATTATTCGCTAATGCTGCCGGAATTGATCCTGTATAGTTTTCGGTGTACCAACCATTGCGTAAAATAGTGTAAGCCATACCTGAAGCTTTTAATGCGGCTTCAGTTTCTACATATTCAGGCGATAATGAGCGAATATTGTTTGCTTTGTCGATATTAATAAAACTGACTAAAACAAAGTGTTTTACACCTGCTTTTTTGGCGGATTGAATTACATTGTTATGTTGAATAAAGCGTTGTCCAAGTTCATTGCTTGGTACTAAAATTAAAGTTTCTACGCCTTTTAATGCCTCAACTTGTCCTTCTGTTTTTGAATAATCAAATTTTCTGGCTTCCACATCTGAAATTTTTGCGGGGTTTCGTACCAAAGCGATAACATTGGCATTTTTTGCTTTTAATAAATCTAATGCGATGGCACCGAATTGACCTGTTGCACCTGTGATAGCGATTGTTTTGTTTGTCATTTCATTTTCCTCTCTATGTTGAAATAGTTGACCCTATTAATTGATGGCGACTATAATAATTTCAATTCTTACTTTTGAGAAGTACTTACATAAAAGTAAGTGTTAAAGATTTAATTGAAAAATAGTAACTTAATGATTTTAAAGGAAATAAAAATGGAAAATTTTTTTGAACGTGGAAATGTTTTGGCTTCAGCATGCCCTTCTCGTCAAATTTTGCAACATTTGACCAGCCGTTGGGGCGTATTAGTATTAATCAGTTTACATTCAGGTACGAAACGTTTTAGTGAATTACGTCGTATGATCGATGGCGTAAGCGAGCGTATGTTGACCAAAACATTACAAGAACTGGAAGCAGATGGTATGTTAATAAGAAAATCTTATAATACCGTCCCGCCTCATGTGGATTACACATTAACGCCATTTGGCATACAAGCATCAAATAAAATGTTTGAGTTAGTGGATTGGTTGGAAACCAATTTAGGCGGGATTTTGCAGCAAAAATCGAAAAATCCATAGAATAACGACCGCACTTTCAAGTAGAATGAACGGCATTTTTACAAAGTATAGACGATCAATGAAAGCAAAATTAGACCGATTACTGACACAGGCAAATATCCAATTAAATGATCAACAAAAACAGCAGTTGATCGACCTTGTCAATTTATTAAATAAATGGAATAAAGCCTATAATTTAACTTCGGTACGCGATCCACAAGAAATGTTGGTAAAACATATTTTAGATAGTCTTGTGGTAAGCCCTTATTTACAAGGGGAATATTTTATTGATGTGGGGACAGGCCCCGGTTTACCCGGTTTACCTTTAGCGATTGCAAACCCAAATAAACACTTTGTATTACTCGATAGCCTAGGTAAACGTATAAGTTTTGTTCGTAATGCTATGCGTGAATTAGGGCTAAACAATATCACCCCTATACTAAGCCGGGTGGAAGAATATCAACCTGCTGAAAAATTTGACGGAGTATTAAGCCGGGCTTTTGCTTCACTGAAAGATATGACGGATTGGTGTCATCATCTTCCTAAAGAAAGTGGGTATTTTTATGCGTTAAAAGGTATTTATCACTCGGAAGAAGTTCAACAGTTGGATAATAAATATACAATAAAACAAATCATACCATTACAAGTGCCAGAATTAGTGGGTGAGCGACATTTAATCATCTTGCAATAAATCCTTACATTTTTGTTAAATTTTTTAAAACTGTGATTTAGTTAACATTTTTTTGTCCGTTTTTAAGTTGAATATGATTTTATCAAGAGTATAATTGCCAAGGTTTAAGGTTATTGAAAATAATGTCGAGAATTATCCAACAAGCGAAAATTCAGTATAGAAAAGCTATTCAAATTGAATTAGTCATCATGTTACTACTCGCTTGTTTTTTTGCTTTTTGGCAAATGAGAAATGGGATTGATTTTTTATTTGGCTTTCTTTCGGCATTACTTCCTTTCAGTGCTTTCGTCTATATGGTTTTTTACCGAAAACAACAACTATCGACAAAATTAAGCACTTTTTATAGAGGGGAAGCTATCAAGTTTGTATTAACCATTGCGCTCATTATCCTATCCTTTAAATGGCTTTTGGTAACAAACTTCGTCATTTTCTTTAGTGGCTTTTTTATAGCGTTAATGTTGAATAATTTAATTCCATTTTTGCTTCGCCGAGTTTGATTTTTACTACATTCTAAGGGTTCGTTATGTCTGGACAAACTACATCGGAATATATTAGTCACCATCTCGCTTTCCTTAAAACAGGAGAGGGGTTTTGGCATATCCATCTAGATACCTTGTTCTTTTCAATTTTAGCGGCAATCATTTTTCTTTTTGTTTTCTCGCGTGTTGCAAAAAAAGCCACAACGGGAGTACCCGGAAAAATGCAATGTATGGTAGAAATTGTGGTGGAATGGATTAATGGTATTGTAAAAGAAAATTTCCATGGTCCGCGTGATGTGGTTGCCCCTCTTGCATTAACGATTTTCTGCTGGGTATTTATTATGAACGCCATTGACTTAATTCCCGTAGATTTCTTACCTCAATTGGCAGGTTTATTTGGTATTCATTATCTTCGTGCCGTACCGACCGCCGATATCAGTGCAACATTGGGTATGTCTATTTGTGTTTTCTTCTTAATTCTTTTCTATACAGTAAAATCCAAAGGTTTCAAAGGATTAGTCAAAGAATATACCCTTCATCCATTTAATCACTGGGCATTCATTCCTGTTAACTTCATTTTGGAAACGGTGACTTTACTGGCTAAGCCGATTTCTCTTGCATTCCGTCTATTTGGTAATATGTATGCGGGTGAATTGATCTTTATCCTTATCGCTGTGATGTATTCGGCCAATATGGCTATCGCTGCGTTGGGTGTTCCTTTACATCTTGCTTGGGCAATTTTCCATATTTTGGTGATTACCTTACAAGCATTTATTTTTATGATGTTAACGGTTGTTTATTTAAGTATTGCTTACAATAAAGCCGATCATTAATCATTTTTTTATTAACCAGCTCTAGGGCTAAAACTTAACTTCTATTGGAGAACATTATGGAAACTGTAATTACAGCGACAATCATCGGCGCATCGATTCTTCTTGCATTTGCTGCATTAGGTACGGCAATTGGTTTTGCTATCTTAGGGGGCAAATTCTTAGAATCTTCAGCACGTCAGCCTGAACTTGCATCAAGCCTACAAACGAAAATGTTTATCGTAGCCGGCCTTTTAGATGCGATTGCGATGATTGCAGTTGGTATTTCCTTACTATTCATCTTTGCGAATCCATTTATCGGTTTATTACAATAATCCCTTATTTGCTTATCAACGTAAAACAAGCATTTTAAGGAGGACGTTGTGAATTTAAATGCAACATTAATTGGTCAACTCGTTTCATTCGCACTGTTCGTATGGTTCTGTATGAAATTTGTGTGGCCACCAATTATTAAAGCAATTGAAACACGTCAAAGCCAAATTGCCAATGCCTTAGCATCTGCAGAAGCTGCCAAAAAAGAGCAAGCAGATACTAAGTTACTTGCAGAAGAAGAAATTTCAAAAGCGAGAATTCAAGCTCAAGAAATTATCGATGCTGCAAACAAGCGACGTAATGAAGTGCTTGACGAAGTCAAAACCGAAGCAGAAGAGCTTAAAGCGAAAATTATTGAACAAGGTTATGCAGAAGTCGAAGCTGAACGTAAACGTGTTCAAGAGGAATTACGTCTTAAAGTGGCTTCATTAGCAATTGCCGGTGCTGAGAAAATTGTGGGTCGCACGATTGATGAAGCGGCAAACAATGACATTATTGATAAATTAGTTGCAGAACTATAAGAGGCTTTAGCTTATGTCAGAATTAACTACGATAGCTCGCCCTTATGCAAAAGCAGCATTTGATTTTGCCGTGGAGCAATCCGCAAACGATAAAAGTGCGGTAGAAAAATGGACAGAAATGTTGAAATTTTTGACCGCACTTGTGGAAAACGAACAAATGGAAGCCTTTCTTGTAAGTTCGCTTTCTTCTCAAAAAGTTGCGGATACGGTTATTTCAATTTGTGGTGAACAGCTCGATCAATATGGGCAAAATCTTATTCGGTTAATGGCTGAAAATAAGCGTTTGAGTGCTATTCCTGCGGTATTTTCCGAATTTACCCGTTATGTGGAAGAACATCAAGCCATTGCAGAGGTACAAGTCACTTCTGCACAACCATTGAATGCAACTCAAATTGAAAAAATTGCTGCGGCAATGGAAAAAAGATTAGCTCGCAAAGTGAAAGTAAATTGCAACGTGGATGATTCACTCATTGCCGGTGTTATTATCCGTACAGAAGATTTTGTAATTGATGGAAGTAGCCGTGGACAGCTCGACCGTCTTGCAAATGAGTTGCAATGATAAGAGGAATAAAAGATGCAACTAAATTCAACTGAAATTAGTGAATTGATTAAAAAACGAATTGCGCAGTTTGATGTGGTAAGTGAAGCCCGCAACACTGGGACAATTGTTTCCGTAAGTGACGGTATTATTCGTATTCACGGTTTGAGCGATGTAATGCAAGGGGAAATGATAGCATTACCTGGAAATCGCTATGCTATGGCACTTAACCTTGAGCGTGACTCGGTAGGTGCGGTAGTCATGGGGCCTTATGCTGATTTAGCGGAAGGCATGGAAGTTCAATGTACCGGACGTATTCTAGAAGTACCGGTAGGCCGTGGTTTATTAGGTCGTGTGGTCAATACTCTTGGTCAACCGATTGACGGTAAAGGTGAAATCGAAAATGATGGCTTTTCACCGGTTGAAGTGATCGCACCGGGTGTTATCGAACGTAAATCGGTGGATCAACCGGTACAAACCGGTTATAAAGCGGTGGACTCTATGGTGCCGATCGGCCGAGGTCAGCGTGAATTGATCATCGGAGACCGCCAAACCGGTAAAACTGCATTAGCGATTGATGCGATCATTAACCAACGTGATTCAGGAATTAAATGTATCTATGTTGCCATTGGTCAAAAAGCATCAACTATTGCAAACGTTGTGCGTAAATTAGAAGAACATGGTGCTTTGGCAAATACCATTGTGGTTGCTGCATCAGCCTCTGAATCTGCCGCATTACAATATCTTGCCCCTTATGCCGGTTGTGCAATGGGTGAATATTTCCGTGATCGTGGTGAAGATGCGTTAATTGTTTATGATGATTTATCAAAACAAGCGGTAGCTTACCGTCAAATTTCATTATTATTACGCCGTCCACCGGGTCGTGAAGCTTACCCTGGCGATGTTTTCTATTTACACTCACGTTTACTTGAGCGTGCAGCACGGGTTAACGAAGAATATGTAGAAAAATTCACTAATGGTGAAGTAAAAGGAAAAACCGGTTCTTTAACTGCCCTTCCTATTATCGAAACCCAAGCAGGTGACGTTTCTGCTTTCGTACCAACCAACGTGATTTCCATTACCGATGGTCAGATTTTCTTAGAATCTAACTTGTTTAACTCAGGTATTCGTCCTGCGGTAAACCCAGGTATTTCGGTTTCTCGTGTAGGGGGTGCGGCACAAACTAAAGTAGTGAAAAAACTCGCCGGTGGGATTCGTACCGCATTAGCACAATATCGTGAATTAGCAGCGTTTGCGCAATTTGCCTCTGATCTTGATGATGCAACCCGTAAACAGCTTTCTCACGGTGAAAAAGTGACTGAATTATTGAAACAAAAACAATATGCACCGCTGAGTGTTGCAGAGCAATCTGTGTTGCTTTTCGCTGTTGAGTTTGGCTATTTAGAAGACGTAGAATTGCAAAAAATTGCAAGTTTTGAGACCGCACTTTTAGACTATGCTCACCGTAACCATGGCGACTTTATGGCAGAATTAACCAAAACCGGTAATTACAATGATGAGATAAAAGACACATTGAAAACGATTTTGGATAATTTTAAAGCCAATAGTGCTTGGTAAGATAACGGAGAAAGAAGATGGCAGGTGCAAAAGAGATAAAAACCAAAATTGCCAGTGTACAGAGTACACAGAAAATTACTAAGGCAATGGAAATGGTAGCCACCTCGAAAATGCGTAAAACGCAAGATCGTATGGCGGCTTCTCGTCCGTATTCTGAAACAATACGAAATGTTATCAGCCACGTCTCTAAAGCCAATATCGGTTATAAACACCCATTTTTAGTTCAACGAGAAGTAAAAAAGGTTGGGATTTTAGTTGTTTCGACAGACCGTGGAATGTGTGGTGGTTTAAATATTAATTTATTTAAAACCGTCATGACAGAAATCAAAAAATGGAAGGATAAAGGGGTTACCGTAGAGTTAGGATTAATCGGCTCAAAAGGAATTAACTTCTTCCGTTCATTGGGGTTATCTGTGCGTGGACAGCTTTCCGGTTTGGGTGATAATCCGGCAATGGAAGATCTAATTGGTGTGGCAAACGGTATGTTTGATGTGTATAAAAGTGGTGAAGTTGATGCGGTTTATATCGCCTACAATAAATTCATCAATACCATGGCACAATTACCCGTTTACCAACAATTGATTCCATTACCGGCATTAGAAACCGATAATTTAGAACAAAAGCAAAATACTTGGGATTATCTTTACGAGCCTGAGCCAAAGGTTTTATTAGACAGTTTGCTCACACGTTATTTGGAATCACAAGTATATCAATCTGTGGTGGATAACCTTGCTTCCGAGCAGGCTGCCCGAATGGTAGCAATGAAAGCGGCAACTGATAACGCAGGAAATTTAATCAATGACTTGCAATTAGTTTATAACAAAGCCCGTCAAGCAAGTATTACAAATGAATTAAATGAAATCGTTGCCGGTGCGGCTGCGATTTAAGGAAAGAGGAAAGGTAATGTCAGCAGGAAAAATTGTACAAATCATCGGTGCGGTGATTGACGTTGAATTCCCACAAGATGCAGTACCAAAAGTTTACGATGCATTAAAAGTTGAATCCGGTTTAACCCTTGAAGTTCAACAACAATTAGGTGGCGGTGTGGTTCGCTGTATCGCATTAGGTACATCTGACGGCTTGAAACGTGGTTTAAAAGTAGAAAATACCGGAAACCCAATTCAGGTACCGGTGGGAACGAAAACCCTCGGCCGTATTATGAATGTGTTAGGTGAACCTATTGATGAGCGTGGCGAAATCGGTGCAGAAGAAAATTGGTCTATTCACCGTGCAGCGCCAAGTTACGAAGAACAATCAAACAGTACGGAATTACTTGAAACCGGTATTAAAGTTATCGACTTAATTTGTCCTTTTGCAAAAGGGGGGAAAGTTGGTCTTTTCGGTGGTGCGGGTGTAGGTAAAACCGTTAATATGATGGAATTGATCCGTAATATTGCGATTGAGCACTCCGGTTATTCCGTATTCGCCGGTGTGGGTGAGCGTACTCGTGAAGGTAACGATTTCTATCACGAAATGACAGAATCTAACGTATTAGACAAAGTATCGTTAGTTTACGGTCAGATGAATGAGCCACCGGGTAACCGTCTGCGTGTGGCATTAACCGGTTTAACCATGGCGGAAAAATTCCGTGATGAAGGTCGTGATGTTTTATTCTTCGTGGATAATATTTATCGTTATACCCTTGCAGGTACGGAAGTGTCAGCACTTTTAGGCCGTATGCCATCAGCGGTAGGTTACCAACCGACCCTTGCAGAAGAAATGGGTGTTTTACAAGAACGTATTACCTCGACCAAAACCGGCTCTATCACTTCTGTACAAGCCGTTTATGTGCCTGCGGATGACTTAACGGACCCTTCTCCGGCAACAACTTTCGCACACTTAGACTCAACAGTGGTATTAAGTCGTCAAATTGCCTCTTTAGGTATTTATCCGGCGGTTGACCCGTTAGATTCCACATCACGCCAATTAGACCCACTTGTTGTTGGTCAAGAGCATTATGATGTGGCGCGTGGTGTACAAGGTATCTTACAGCGCTATAAAGAATTGAAAGATATCATCGCCATTCTTGGTATGGATGAATTATCGGAAGAAGATAAACTTGTGGTGGCGCGTGCCCGTAAAATTGAACGTTTCTTATCACAACCGTTCTTCGTGGCAGAAGTCTTTACAGGTTCACCAGGTAAATATGTGTCATTAAAAGACACCATTCGTGGTTTCAAAGGTATCTTAGAGGGTGAATACGACCATATCCCAGAACAAGCGTTCTATATGGTGGGTTCAATCGAAGAAGTGCTCGAAAAAGCCAAAAATATGTAATCACTTCAAGTCATTTGAAGGAGAACAAAAATGGCGACATTTAACCTAACAATAGTGAGCGCAGAGCAAAAAATCTTTGAAGGGGCTGTTAAGCAAATTCAAGCAACAGGGGTGGAGGGTGAACTCGGTATTTTACCTAATCATACACCGTTGCTAACGGCGATTAAACCGGGAATTGTGAAATTTACCCTTGAAGATGATAAAGAAGAAGTCATCTATGTATCGGGTGGCTTTTTAGAAGTTCAGCCGAAGGTTGTGACTGTGCTTGCTGATGTAGCAATTCGTGGTAGTGAGTTAGATGCGGATCGTATTCGTGAAGCAAAACGCAAAGCTGAGGAAAATATTGTGGCACAGGTTGCTGATGTTGATCATGAGCTACTGGTGGCAAAACTTTCCAAAGAATTGGCAAAACTTCGAGCCTACGAATTAACAGAAAAACTTGTGAAATCAAAAAGATAATAAAAAGTGCGGTTAAATTTAACCGCACTTTTTGTTTGTGGGTTGTCATTTATCAAAAGCAATTAAATTTCCTTGTTTTTTGTGGTATTTTACCGGCTGTTTCAGCGTTTATTTGGATGAATTATGGAAAAGATCATTATTGATGAAAATCAGTTTCATCGCACTATTTCTCGTATTTCCCATGAAATTATTGAAAAGCATGCGAGTTTAGACAACGTTGTGATTGTTGGTATTAAACGCCGTGGTGCGGAAATTGCGACATTAATCAAACGAAAAATTAGGGATTTGATTGATGTGGACGTTCCTTCTATGGAGTTGGATATCACCTTTTATCGTGATGATTTAGAGCATATAGAACTCGAAAATTCAATGCCGGTGTATCGTGGTGCATCACAATATCTCAATATTAAAGATAAAGAAGTGATTTTAATTGATGATGTTTTATTTACCGGACGAACCATTCGTGCCGCGATGGATGCACTGACGGATTTTGGTCGTGCGGCAAAAATTGAATTAGTCATCTTTGTCGATCGTGGACATCGTGAGCTTCCTATTCGGGCAGATTATGTAGGGAAAAATGTCCCCACCAGCCGTGAAGAAAAAATTCAAGTTCGCACTCAAAAATATGATGGGTGCGATGAAGTGGCATTATTATCAAAATAATCCTAAGCTATTGTGAACCTTGTTTAAAATTGATACTCTAACGAAAGTTATTGACTTATTAAAGAACGATAAAGATGAAAAAATTAGGACTAAAATCGCTTTTTATTACGCTATTAGGTGTATTCGCATTTTCTTCTATTCAGGCCGCAGAACGAGTTGTTGCAACTGTCGATGGTATGCCGATATTAGAAAGTCAAGTGCGTTCAGTGATGGGTAAAAAAGGTAATTATCAAACCGCTTTAGATAAAGTGATTGATGATATTTTAGTACAAAAAGCCATTAAAGAATCCGGTGTGAAAGTGAATCCTCGTGAGATTGATCGAATCGTAGAGGATATTGCCGCAAGAAATGGTTTGACCTACGGTCAGTTTTTAGATGCATTGGATTATCAAGGGATTTCACTGAAGGCATTTCGTCAGCAAATTGCTAATCAAATGATGATGTCCGGGGTGCGTAATCATGCCATTAGTAACAGTATTCAAGTAACTCGTGAAGAAGTGGATGCCCTTGGGGAAAAAATGCTGAATGAAGCAAAAGCGAGTGGTACAGAGAAAAAAGTGACCGGCAAAGAATATGAAGTTCGCCATATTCTGTTAAAGCTCACCCCTCTTTTAAACGATGCGCAAGCAAAAGCAGAGCTTAATCAAATTCGTGCCGATATTCTTTCCGGTAAAACAACTTTTGCGGATGCGGCATTAAAATATTCTAAAGATTATTTATCCGGTGCCAATGGCGGAAGCTTAGGCTATGCTTTCCCTGAAGCCTATGTGGGGCCTTTCGCTAAAGTGGTACAAACCACTAAGCCGGGCGTAATTTCTGCGCCGTTTAAATCAGAGTTTGGTTGGCATATTTTAGAGGTAACGGGAACCCGTGATGGGGATCGCACAGAAGATGCCTATCGCCAAAAAGCCTATGAAAAAATTGTGAATAGCCAGTTACAAGATGCCACCAAAGATTGGGTAAAAGCATTGCGTAAGACAGCGGATATTCAGTATTTTAATCAATAAATTCATATTTTGTGTGAGAGGGGCGTTTTGCCCCTTTTGTTGTTTTTATTTTGTTGAGTACCATGATGAAAAAATGTTTAGTTAGCCTATTTCTTCTTCTGCTGATTGCTATAGGAGGCGGCTTTTTTGGTTATCAAAAACTCAAGGCTTTTCAGCAAGAAAGCATCAATACACAGCCTGATCAGCTTCTGTTTGTTGAACGTGGTACAACAGGTAAAAAATTGGCCGCACTTTTTGAACAAGAAAAATTGATCGAAAATGCACAGCTTCTTCCCTATTTATTAAAATTAAAACCGGCGCTGAACAAAATTAAAGCAGGGGTCTATTCGCTAAATGGAATTCATACCGTAGGCGATCTCTTAACATTGCTTAATTCGGGAAAAGAGGTTCAATTTAACGTGCAGTTTATTGAGGGAAAAACTTTCAAAGAGTGGCGAAAAAACCTCGAAAATGCACCGCACTTAATCCAAACCTTAAAAGACAAAAGCGATCAAGAAATTTTCAAGTTACTCGATATCCCGAGTATCCCAAAAAGTATTGGTGAATATAAAAATCTTGATGGTTGGCTATATCCGGATACCTATAATTATGCACCTAATTCAACCGATTTAGCCTTGCTTCAACGGGCTGCCGAACGGTTGAAAAAAGCCTTAGATAAAGCATGGAATGAACGTGATGAGAACCTTCCGTTAGCAAACCCTCACGAGATGTTAGTGCTGGCTTCCATAGTAGAAAAAGAAACAGGCATTGCGGCAGAAAGGGCTAAGGTGGCTTCAGTGTTTATTAATCGCCTCAATGCAAAAATGAAATTACAAACCGATCCTACTGTCATTTACGGTATGGGTGAAAATTATCAGGGAAATATCCGTAAAAAAGATTTGGAAACACCTACCCCTTATAATACCTATATTATTGACGGATTACCCCCAACGCCTATTGCCATGGTGAGTGAAAGTGCTTTGCAGGCAGTGGCGCATCCTGAAAAAACCGATTTTTACTACTTTGTGGCAGACGGAAGTGGCGGGCATAAATTTACACGCAACTTAAACGAACATAATAAAGCGGTGCAAGACTATCTGCGTTGGTATCGTAGCCAAAAGAATGGGAAATAATATGATGGGAAAATTTATTGTTATTGAAGGGTTAGAAGGGGCAGGAAAAAGCACCGCTCATCAATCGGTGGTGAAGATATTAAATGAATTGGGAATCGATGATGTCGTGTTTACCCGAGAACCGGGGGGAACGCCTTTGGCGGAAAAATTACGTCAGCTTATTAAACACGAAAAAGAAGAACAGGTAACCGATAAAGCGGAATTACTAATGCTTTATGCCGCTCGTGTCCAATTGGTAGAAAATGTGATTAAACCGGCACTTAGCCAAGGAAAATGGGTGGTGGGCGACCGCCATGATATGTCATCACAGGCTTATCAAGGTGGGGGGCGTCAGCTCGATCCGCATTTTATGAAAACCTTAAAAGAAATGGTTTTAGGGAATTTTGAGCCGGATCTCACCCTTTATTTAGATATTGATCCGAAAGTAGGATTAGCCCGTGCCCGTGGGCGGGGCGAGTTAGATCGTATTGAACAAATGGATCTTGATTTTTTCTACCGCACCCGAGCCCGTTATCTTGAGTTAGTTAAAGACAGCCCAAAAGCGGTGATTATTAACGCAGAACAATCCATTGAACAGGTGCGGGCAGATATTGAAAGTGCGGTTAAAAATTGGTGGAAACATATCGAAAAATGACCGCACTTTATCCTTGGCTCACCCCCACTTATACCCAAATAGCCCAAACCTTTTCAGAAGGTTTGGGACATCATGCCGTGCTTATAAAATCGGATGTTGGATTAGGTGTAGAACACCTCTTTGAAGCACTTTCTCGCCGTATTATGTGCCTTACCCCGCAAGATACCGCACCCTGTGGGCAGTGCCATGCTTGCCATTTAATGCAGGCGCACAGCCACCCGGACTACCATGAATTAAGCCCCATAGAAGGCAAAGATATCGGGGTGGATCAAGTGCGTGAAATTAATGAGATTGTGGCACAGCATGCCCAGCAAAATGGCAATAAAGTGGTTTATGTGAAAGGCGCTGAACGCTTAACGGAAGCGGCGGCCAATGCACTGCTTAAAACCTTGGAAGAGCCTCGTCCAAAAACCTATTTTTTATTGCAAGCAGACAGCGCTGCAAGTTTGTTAGCGACAATTTACAGCCGTTGTCAGGTGTGGAATTTGTCAGCCCCCCCAACGGAAATGGCACAGGCTTGGTTACAAACGCAATGTGAAGCAGAAAAACAGGAAATTGTTACCGCACTTTCAATGGGGTTCGGTCGTCCATTGTTTGCTTTAGAGATATTACAACAAGGGTTAATTGAACAGCGGAAAGATTTTCTTCGCCAATTTTGGCGTTTTTATCGCCGCCGCTCCCCTTTGGAACTGCTCCCTTTGTTTGATAAAGTGCATTATCTTCGCCAACTTGATTGGATTTTAGCATTTCTTGCCGATAGCCTAAAACATAAACTTCACATTAGCGCTCATCGTCAAGTGACGGATTTAGTGCGTGGTGTGGAACAATTTAGTGATGAGCAAACGGCTCTAGGATTGCTACAAGCCATTCAAATCATGCAAAAAGTGCGGTCAGATTTACACTCAATTAATGGTGTGAATGTGGAATTAATCCTGTTAGACGGTTTGACCAAACTTATCACAGAAGTATTTGAAAAATAAGGAAAGAATAAGCTATGTTTATCGTTGATTCCCACTGCCATTTAGATGCATTGGATTATGATAATTTACACAAAAACATCGCAGATGTGGTGGAAAAAGCCTACGCACGGGAGGTGAAACATCTGCTCGCCATTGGGGTAACATTGAGCCGATTTGAAAAGGCCTATGAAGAATTAAAAGGGTTTGACAACATCTCATTGGCCTGCGGTGTGCATCCCTTGGATTTTGAAGAAGAACCCTATGATGCAGAACGTTTGCGACATTTGGCGAAAGATAAAAAAGTCATCGCCATTGGTGAAATTGGTTTGGATTACTATTACAGTGCTGAGAATAAAACAGAACAGCAAGCCATCTTTGCCAGTCAAATCAACATTGCAAACCAGCTCAATAAACCGGTGATTATCCATACCCGCTCCGCCGGCGATGATACGATTTCTATGTTGCGTGAGCATCAAGCAGAAAAATGTGGCGGGGTGATTCATTGTTTTACCGAAACCTTGGATTTCGCCAAAAAAGCGTTAGATTTAGATTTTTATATTTCTTGTTCCGGCATCATTACCTTTAAAAATGCCGAAGCTATTCGTGAAGCCATTCGTTATGTCCCGGTCGATCGTTTATTGGTGGAAACAGATTCGCCTTATCTCGCACCGGTGCCTTATCGGGGTAAGGAAAATCAACCGGCCTATACAAGGGAAGTGTGTGAATATGTAGCAGCGTTAAAAGGGTTATCAATGGAAGCCTTTGCCCAAATCACCACACAAAATTTTGAGCGTTTATTTAAAATTAATGTACAATAAATACCCAATATTCAAGAGGTAAACCTAATGCGTAAATTTTTTAAATATTTTCTATTTTTAGTGGTGTTTGCTTTCCACGGTTTTATGTTTTCTGTGGTGAACTATGTTTTCCCCCACTACGATGTCACCCGTGTCACCGGCGTAGAAGTCAAACGTGTTGATAAAGACGGCCCAATCACCAAATCCAATCCGGCAGATGGCCCAACGCGTGATGTGTATTACATTAATACACAAAATGATGAAGGGAAAATTATGGTTTACCGTAACGAAGACACCCGTTGGGGTTTTCCTTTCTATTTTAAATTCGGTTCAGCCAATTTACAGGCTGAAGCTCAAGCCATGGGAAATGAAAATAAACTGGTACAAATCAAATACTATGGTTGGCGTTTAACCATGTTTGATGAGTTTCGTAATGCGGTTTCGGTGAAAGAAATCAGCGGCGATGTCACCCCAAGCCACCCAATTTTATCTTGGGTGTTTTATGCGTTCTTACTAATAACATTATTTCTTTCCATTCAATTCGTTCGTGGTTGGTTTGATAGCGAAAATTAAATTTTCATTTTCATTGAAGTAAAAAATAAGGGAAATTGATTTCCCTTATTTTTTGTTGAATTAAATAATCCCCATGCGTTTGAGATAAGGCATTTGGTTTTCCATAAACTCGTAGTAACATTCCTCCATTCTTAGTTTACCTTTCTTATCATCATGAAGGGTCTTACCGTCTTTTACCATATTTAACCCATTGGCTTTTAATAAATCCCAAGCAAAATCAATATGTTTATTTTTAGCAATGCCTTCTAAATGAGCAAGTAAGAACCAATTCTCGATGGTGCCAAGATGGCATGCGCCGCCGGTAATAGGGCTGGCAAGGTAACTGGCAGGAAATTGCGCAGAGCGGGATTGTTGTAAAATATAGCGGTTAAATGCCTCGCAATGTGGACGGGCTTGCTCAATGGCTTCATCAGATTGCACCATCACTAAATGCATTTTCGCTTGAAGTATCGCTAACACACTAAAAATATCCGTTTCAGTGAGATGATTTTTTAATTTTTCAATGATTGCTTTAACTGAATGGATTTTATTATCTTGCAAAAGATCTAATACCGGATTAAATAAGTTTGCGTTTAACCCCACCGTTAAGTAGCGGGAAACCTTCATTTCGATTTTTTCTCGTGGGGTATGGAGTAACACCCGCAATTTTTTCCATGTTTCCACCTGTTCATAATGATTTAATTGACGCGCACCTTTTACCCAATAATCCTTACGGAATTGGGTGTTCAAAATAAAATCTTTCACCGTTTGAGTAAAGGTCGGATCGGTAAAACCCTCGATTAATTGGCGTTGTTCTTGGGAATAGACGGTCTGTGGGAAATCATCTAAATAACAACTGGAACAAGCAAAGGTGAGTTTGGCTGGCTCTAGCCACTTTTGTATATCGGAAAAATACTGGGGTTGCCAGTTTTGATTCAAATATTCATGGGCAACATAAGTTAAATTTTTCTCTTTCAAGTCTTGAATTCGAGGTATCAAATTGGGAGCATTTTGGGTGAGTCTTGCGCATTGCTGAAATATTTTCTCGACAAATTCTAAACTTTGCTGAACATTTTGCAGATATTCATTTGAAGAGGATGTCATCGCTTGATGATGTTCTGCCAAAAGATGACGTAATGGTGAGGCGGCAGACCAGCCTGGCAAAGTGTTATAGCTAATATATAAGATGCCGCCGACTTTTAATTTACGGCGGATAAAATCCACCACAATGGTACGGTTTTCATTGGAAATCCAAGACCAAATCCCATGCAGGGCGATAAAATCAAATTCCGGTAAATCATCACGTTGACAAAATTCATTAAATCCTTGGTCAGCAATCATTGTGCTATTGCCGGCGGCATCAGAAAGGTGGCGGGCAAAATTGGTATGGGAAGGGTTAAAATCGGTGGCATACCATTTGGCATAACCGGCGGTTGCATGAATATTTAATGAAACCCCTTGGCCAAAGCCGAGTTCACAAGCATTATATTGACCTTGTAAGATCGATTCGGGTAAGGCTAATCCAGCCATTAAAAAAGGAATAACGGCATTATTGGGGTTAAGCTCCGAATAATAACCATAAGTATAATTTATATTACTAACATAACCGTCCGACCAACTAGACATAAGTTCTCCTTAATAAAATGTAGTAATCATTATTGTTAAATATTTTTGCCCAAGACGATCAGCCAACCCATTCAGCTTTGTTGAATGGATTGGAAATACGGTGATTGAAGATTATTTCACTACGATTCAGAGTGGCAATGTGGGCAGGTGCTTGCGAACTAAGAAGGCTACAATCAGAAATATCACGACTTTCGATCATCGTTTTGATTCTAACGGATTTTGGAAGAATTACTATGTTGCATTGGTTCTACCAGTGATGGCTGGGGGTATCTGAATAATAAATGATATTAAAACGCTCAGATCTAGCGGTTGAAGCATCGAAAGTGTGATGAATGAAAAGAAGAAAAATAAGGAATACGATGAAAAGTCCGTTTATTTTAGGGTAAAATTTAAGAACCGAAATTTAAGGATCAAGATTTAAAGATCAAAGTGGCTTTTTAGAAAAATAAAAGAAATTTTGACCGCACTTTAATTTATTTAATCAACGTTAATAGGAATATCATGAGTTTATTTGCAGCGATCTTGGTGATTATCGCTTTAATTATTGTGAGTGCTATTGTTTCCTCTGCGGAAATTTCCCTTGCCGGCGCTCGCCGTATCAAATTACAAAATATGGCCAATGAGGGAAACCATAAAGCGGCACAGGTGTTGAAATTACAAGAACAGCCTGGGCGCTTTATCACCGTGGTACAAATTGGTTTAAATATGGTGGCCGTACTCGGCGGGATGATTGGTGAGGCAAACCTAAGTCTTCATTTACAGCATTTTTTAACCGGCCGTATCCCGGAGGTTTGGGTGGATTCTGCCTCATCTTGGATCGCTTTTTTATTGGTAACCTGTTCTTTTATTCTTTTAGCGGATTTAATTCCAAAACGCCTTGCATTGATTAATCCCGAAGCGGTGGCATTGCGTACGGTCGGCATTATGCAGGTGTTGATTTTTTTACTCAAACCTATCGTTTGGGTGTTTGACGGATTATCAAATCTACTGTTCAAGCTTTTTGGCGTATCAACCTTGCGTGATGACAATATGACACCGGAAGATATTGTCGCAGTGGTCGAAGCGGGGGCGGAGGCAGGCGTGTTAAAAACCCAACAGCATTATCTCATTGAAAATATTTTTGATATGCAGGAACGCACGGTGACCTCCACCATGACAACCCGTGAAAACATTGTGTATTTAGACCGCACTTTTAGCCGTCAGGAAGTGATGGATACCCTCTCTCGTGATTCCCACTCCAAAATTGTGATTTGTGATAATGGGTTGGATAAAATTTTAGGCTATGTGGAATCCCATACTTTGCTGACAATGTATTTGCAAAATGCCGATGTGTCTTTGACCGATCCAAAATTACTCCGCAAAGCCTTATTTGTGCCGGATACCCTCTCCCTTTATGAAGTGTTGGAACTTTTTAAATCCACCGGTGAGGATTTTGCCATTATTGTTAATGAATATGCTTTGGTGGTGGGCATTGTTACCCTCAATGATGTGATGAGTATTGTGATGGGTGAGCTGGTGTCGAGCGAAGAAGAACAAATTGTCAGCCGTGATGAACATTCTTGGTTAATTGACGGCGCAACGCCTCTTGAAGATGTAATGCGTGTGTTGGATATTGAGTCTTTCCCTGATGAGGAAAATTATGAAACCATCAGTGGTTTTATGATGTATATGTTGCGTAAAATCCCGAAAAAAACCGATTTTGTGATTTATGGTCACTATAAGTTTGAAGTGATTGACACGGAAAATTTCAAGATCGATCAAATTTTAGTATCGCTTGTCAAAGAAACGGAATAGCCGGGGGCTTTTCTTGCGTAATCGCCCATAGCCAGTATAATGGCGGCGATTAATTTCGGACCCTAATAAAAGGAATGATTATGTTAAAAAAAATCTCAATATTACTGTTTTCTATTATTTTAACCGCTTGTTCTTCTGTCAGCTCCTATATTCCTTTTATGGGCGATGACAAAAAAGTGATTAATTTGGATAAAGATAAGATTGATCAAAAATCTTATGCTGCCGCTTATGAGGCAACGGTCGCCACTTATAAAGGCCGTGTGAATGAAAATTTCTATGTGGATAATTTTGCCAGCGGCGCAAATGATTGGTACTTGGGACGTATTCTTGTACCGATTAAGCAAATTCAAGACAAACTTTATACCGGTGGGCATGATTCTGATGTATATGCCTATTACAGTGGGGTATTACACGCCGAAGCACTGCAAAATAACTTCAATCGTTTAAGCTCAAGTTGCTGGAGCAAATTAGACTCACCGAGCCTCACCCAAGGGATTTATGATGCCATGCGTGATCTGAAAGAAGGCAAAGTACGCACTGATGACGATGAATATATCGCCAAAGGAAGTGATGAGTTATTAAAAGTTTGTACCTCTCGCTAAATCATTAAACGAAACTGTTGATGGAGTGATTTCATCAACAGTTTTCTTTTTTCATCTTAGACTAAGGAGTAAGAATGTTAGAACTTTCGGAAAGCAACATTCATTTAAATGCTAATGCTCAAACCAAACAACAAGCCATTGAAATGGCAGCGAGAGCCTTGGAAAAGGCCGGCAATGTAGAAGCGGGTTATTTGCAGGGGATGTTGGCGCGTGAACAGCAAACCTCCACCTTTTTGGGAAATGGTATTGCCATTCCCCACGGCACATTAGAAACCCGTGATAAGGTGAAAAAAACCGGTGTGCAGGTATTCCAATTTCCAAAAGGGATTGAATGGGGTGAGGGCAATATTGCCCATGTGGTGATTGGCATTGCTGCCCGTTCCGATGAACATTTGGCATTATTGCGTCAATTAACCCATGTCCTTGGCGAGGAAGAAACCGCAGCAAAATTAGCGACATTAACCGATGTAGCACAGTTCCGTGCGATTTTAATGGGCGAAAGAACGGAAGATTTTACACTCCCTCAAGAAAACATTCGTTTAGATGTTGATACCTCAAGTTTACTCACCTTAGTCGCCATCAATGCCGGGCAATTGCAGGCACAAAATGCAGTGGAAAATGCCTTTGTTTCTGAAGTCATTGGCAATGCCGCTTTGCCATTGGGGAAAGGGTTATGGGTGACCGATGCGCTTTCCGGTAATCTGAAAAATGCCCTGGCATTTAGCCGTGCAAAAACCATTTTTAGCCATCATAGTAAACCGGTGAAAGGCGTGATCACGGTTTCTAGTGTCAATGAGGCAATCAATCCGGTATTAACCCGTTTGTTGGATGAAAATGTACAAACGACCTTATTAGAGGGAAATTCTCAGGAAATTTTGACCGCACTTTTAGGCGGTGAAGTGGCGGTTTCTGATCAAACTCAGTCAACGCAAGCGGCAAATACCGTGGTGGGGACGTTTACTATTCGTAATGAACATGGATTGCACGCCCGTCCGAGTGCGGTGTTAGTCAATGAGGTGAAAAAGTTTGCTGCAAAAATTACCGTCCAAAACCTCACCCGTGGCAGTGAGGCAGTGAGTGCAAAAAGTTTGATGAAAATTGTCGCCCTTGGGGTGACACAAGGCCATCGCCTGCGTTTTGTGGCTGAGGGCGAAGATGCCAAACAAGCGATAGAAGCGCTTGCTAAGGCCATTGCTGAAGGATTGGGCGAAGATGTTTCTGCTGTGCAGCCGAAAGAATCGGATACGATAGAAGTGATGGGTGAACCAACTCATTCACCGGTGGTGACGGAAGAAAATGGTTTACCTTCCGATGCCATTGAAGCGGTGTTTGTGATTAATAACGAACACGGCTTACATGCTCGTCCAAGTGCCGTATTAGTGAACGAGGTGAAAAAATACAATGCATCGGTGGCGGTGCAAAATTTAGATCGTGATTCCCAATTAGTGAGTGCAAAAAGCCTGATGAAAATTGTCGCGCTTGGGGTGGTGAAAGGGGCTCGGCTACGTTTTGTGGCAACGGGTGAACAAGCAAAAGAAGCCATTGAAGGTATCCGTGTGGCGATTGAATCCGGGCTGGGTGAAGGAAAAGGGGAATAATCATGGCAAAGGTCGCAACCATTACGTTAAACACCGCCTATGATTTAGTCGGTCGCCTATCCCGCATCGAATTAGGTGAGGTCAATACCGTTGAAACCCTCGGGCTTTTTCCTGCCGGTAAAGGAATTAATGTGGCAAAGGTGCTGAAAGATTTGGGGGTTGATGTCGCTGTGGGAGGATTTCTAGGGGAAGATAACGCCGGTGATTTTGAGCAAATGTTCAAAAAACAAGGTTTGCAGGATAAATTCCACCGTGTCGCCGGAAAAACCCGTATTAATGTCAAAATTACGGAAACCGAAGCCGATGTGACGGATTTGAATTTTCTCGGTTATGACATTGCCCCACAGGATTGGCAACAATTTGCAGCAGATTCGCTAGCCTATTGTTTGGATTACGATATTGTTGCCGTGTGTGGCAGCTTACCACGCGGGGTTACGCCACAATTGTTTGCCGACTGGTTAAACCAATTACACCAAGAAGGCATAAAAGTGGTATTAGATACCAGCAATGCCGCACTGAATGCGGGGTTGACCGCTCACCCTTGGTTGGTGAAGCCGAATCATCGAGAATTAGAAGCTTGGATTGGCTATCCACTGAATACGCAAGAAGAGATTATCAATGCCGCACAACAGTTAAAAGCACAGGGGATTGAAAATGTGATCATTTCCATGGGGGCAGAGGGATCTTTGTGGATTAACAATGAAGGGGTGATCAAAGCCCAACCGCCAAAATGTGAACAGGTGGTCAGCACCGTAGGGGCGGGCGATTCCATGGTAGCCGGACTAATTTATGGCATTGAAAAAGGCTTATCAAAATCAGAAACCTTAGCTTTTGCCAGTGCAGTGTCTGCGTTTGCCGTATCACAAAGTAATGTTGGGGTGAGTGATCCCGCATTACTTGAGCCAATTTTAAACCAAGTGAAGATGACAGAGATTGAAGGATAATAAAATGAAGTTATTTTTAACCCCATCATCCCATGTAGGTAAAGCTAAAGCCTATTTATTAAGCGAAGTGCTTCATAACGCCGCACAAAAAACGAATGTTCTGCTCCTTGAAAATGCTGCTGAAGCGGAAGTGATTTTGGTTGTGGGATCATCATTACCAAACAATACCGCTTTTGTGGGTAAAAAAGTCTATTTGGTGAGCGAAGAAACGGTGATGAACAATCCGGAAGCGACCCTTGCCAATGCACAAGCGAATGCGGTGGATTATGTTATGCCGGAAAGTGCGGTCGGTTTTGACGGCGTTTCCAATGTGAAAAATATTGTTGCGGTGACCGCTTGCCCAACAGGTGTGGCGCATACGTTTATGTCTGCAGAGGCGATTGAAGCTTATGCGAAAAAACAGGGTTGGAATGTTAAAGTGGAAACCCGAGGTCAGGTCGGGGCTGGCAACGAAATTACCCCTGAAGAAGTGGCAGCAGCTGATTTGGTATTTGTGGCGGCAGATATTGATGTGCCATTGGATAAATTCAAAGGCAAACCAATGTACCGTACTTCCACCGGTTTAGCCTTAAAGAAAACGGCACAAGAATTTGATAAAGCCTTTAAAGAAGCCAAAGTATTTGAAGGGGGAAGCAGCAAATCCTCAAACGCTGAGGAAAAGGCAGAGAAAAAAGGCATTTACAAACACTTAATGACCGGTGTATCCCATATGTTACCTTTGGTGGTGGCAGGGGGATTGCTTATCGCTATTTCCTTTATGTTTGGAATTGAAGCCTTTAAAGATGAAACCCTTTTCCATGGCTTGCCAAAAGCGTTAATGGATATCGGCGGCGGTGCAGCTTTCCATTTAATGATTGCGGTGTTTGCCGGTTATGTGGCATTTTCCATTGCTGACCGCCCGGGGCTTGCTGTGGGCTTAATTGGCGGCATGCTTGCCACCACTGCCGGAGCGGGGATTTTAGGCGGTATTGTTGCCGGCTTCCTTGCCGGTTATGTGGTGAAAGGATTGAACGCGGCTATTAAATTACCGGCAAGTTTAACCTCCCTAAAACCGATTTTAATTTTACCGCTTTTAGGCGCATTGATTGTGGGCTTGGCGATGATCTATGTGATTAATCCCCCGGTTTCACAGGTGATGAATGCGTTGAGCGAATGGTTAAAATCCATGGGTGAGGTGAATGCCATTGTATTAGGAACGCTAATTGGTGCGATGATGTGTATTGATATGGGTGGGCCGGTCAATAAAGCCGCTTATACTTTCTCCGTGGGGATGATTGCTTCACAAGTTTACACGCCGATGGCAGCCGCAATGGCGGCAGGTATGGTGCCACCAATCGGTATGGCCATTGCCACTTGGATTGCCCGCAATAAATTTACTGCTAACCAACGGGATGCGGGTAAAGCGTCTTTTGTATTAGGGCTTTGTTTCATTTCTGAAGGGGCATTGCCTTTTGTGGCGGCCGATCCTCTTCGTGTGATTGTCAGTTCTGTGATTGGTGGGGCAACAGCGGGGGCGATATCCATGGCTTCAGATATCACTTTGCAAGCGCCACACGGAGGCTTATTTGTCATTCCGTTTGTTTCTGAACCATTGCGTTATTTAGCGGCGATTGCGGCGGGGGCGTTGGTTACCGGTGTCATTTATGCCGTCATCAAACCGAAAGCAACGGAATAGTTAATTTAAAGTGCGGTTGGTTTTTCGGGTGTTTTTTTAACACGATGTCGTTAATGTACAACATGAAAAACGCAGGGACATACTGTGTGTCTGTTACAAAACCTCAAAAAATTTTTGAAAAATTGACCGCACTTTTGATCTGCAGAGGGCTATATGGAAAAATATAACAAACTTCGTATCGAATGGGATTGTCGCCGGGGAATGTTGGAATTGGATAACATCATTATGCCGTTTTACAAACAGCATTTTGAAAATCTTACTGAGGCACAAAAAGATCAGTTTATTCGTTTACTTGCTTGTACGGATTTACAACTTTTCTCTTGGTTTTTTAACCGTGGCATAGCCGATGATGAGGAATTGCAAAGTATGGTGGAATATATCCAAACCATGCAAAAAATACCGACGGCTTAATTTGCCTAATCAATAGGAATATCCTCATAAAATCAAATGATTTCAATAGGTGGCAAAGGGACATACTCAGTATGTCCCCACAAGCGAGCAAAAAACAACTTGTGTCATTGCTACATCACACCGAAAACTCTCCTGAAATTGACCGCACTTTTATTCACTATATATCCCTTTGACGATGAGGCAAAATCAACGCAAGTGCTAGTCCTACCAAGGCTGGCATAAGCCAAGGTAAAGAAAGGTGGGCAAAGGGTAGGCGATTTATCCATTCAGTGATAAATAAAATTTGGCATTGCTCACCCACGACCCCAGCGAATGACACAAACGTCACCAGCACGATAGTCAATTGCATTCCCACTTTTGATAAAGCAAAACCTTTATTCACTATCACCAACATGACTATTGTAATTGTGATCGGGTAAAGAATGAGCAATACGGGAAGTGAGAAGCGAATAATCGTATTCAACCCTAAATTCGCAATAGCTAATCCGATTAAAGTGAACAGCGTGGCATAGTGTTTGTAGGAAAAACGAGGGAAACGGAGGGCAAAAAATTCAGCAGTAGAAACAATTAATCCCGCGGTGGTGGTGAAACAGGTCATAGCAACCATGATCGCTAAAAACCATTGAGCGGATTGACCAAAAATAGCCTGCGTAGCTTGGGATAAAATATAGACCCCTTTGTTGATATCGGCGTTCATCACCTCTGCAGGGACGGGGAAACGGTTTCCAAGGTAAGCCAATCCAATGTAGAGTACGCTAAAACCTAATGCCACAACAATACCGACTAACCAAATGGTTGACACATATTCTTTACGCGAACGAAATCCCAATTGTTTTAGGGTTTGAATGGCAACCAAACTAAATGCCACCGCAGCCAAGGCATCTAAGGTGTTGTAGCCTTCAATAAAACCTGTTCCAAACGCATTTTGAGCATAGTCTGTGGCACTGGATTGAGGGATATTTTCGCCATATTGTGCCACCCCAAGCCCCATCAGAATGACAATTAATAAGGCAAAAATAGGGGTGAGAATTCGACCAATACTATCTAAAATTTTAGAAGGATTGAGTGCGATAAAATAAGCGGCAAGAAAATAACATAGGGTGAACAGACCTAATCCCATCGCCCCTATATTGGACGATAACATCGGTGCAACCCCCACTTCATAGGCCACTGTTGCTGTGCGGGGGATAGCAAAGAATGGCCCGATTGAAAGATAGAGCATCACTAAATAAAGTGTGGCAAACCAAGGTGAAATTTTTTGCGAAATTTCTTCCACATAACCTTTGGGATTTAGCATACCTATAATGAGCGTGAGTACGGCAATGCCGACACCGGACAACACAAACCCCCAAATCGCCGGCCAAAATTGTTCGCCGGATAATGCTCCTAAACTCGGTGGAAAAATCAGATTGCCGGCACCAAAAAACATACCGAATAACAGAAGTCCTGTTAAGCCTGCTTTTTTAATCATCATTTTTTCTCTGTGTAAATAATAAGCGGTGAGTATAGCACGAGAGTTACCTTCCCGTATGAAAAATAAAGTGCGGTCAATATTCGGGGAATTTTCTTATTTGACGGTGAGGGGAAACATTTTATAATTTTCTTTGTTCGGAGGGAGTATGTTTTTCATTTATATTTTCATTGCCTTTATCGCCGGTGTTGCACTTGCCTCTCAATCGGCGATTAATACTCAACTTGCAAAAGCCGTAGGCGGAGAGCCGGTTATCGCCACGTTTATTTCCTTTGCAGTCGGGACGGTTCTGCTCTTTTTTATTGCCTTATTTAAAGCGGATTTATGGCAAGGTTTAACGGCACTTCCCCATCAACCTTGGTGGAAATTATTGGGCGGCGCATTGGGGGCATTAGCGGTGTTTACTACCATACTCCTTGCCCCTAAATTGGGAATTACCGCCATGCTGTTTTTCATTGTCATTGGGCAATTGCTTGCCGCCTCTGTCATTGATCACTTTGGATTAATCGGTATGCCGGTACGGGAGGTCAATATCACGAAACTTATCGGATTAGCCATACTGGTATTCGGATTGGTTTTCTATTTCTTTGGCGATAAAATCCTTGTGTTAATGAAAGGATAAGCATTAATAAGGAGCGTTTCTCTAAAAGCCTATGGGCTTTCTTCCGGTGCAAATTGTAGAAACAAAAAAGCCAAATCCCTGACGGCATTTGGCTTTTTTATTCATGTTCCAAAATAAAATTAATCAGCTAATCACATTCCTATTAAGCGAAATATTTTTCTAAATCTTCGCTTCCGCCAATGTACTGACCACCGATAAAGACTTGTGGCACACTGGTTTTACCGGTGATCGCACGCACAGAAATGGTGCTGGCATCACGACCTAAAACGATTTCTTCAAAAGTATAATCTTTCGCTTTTAATAATGCTTTTGCTTTTGCACAGAATGGGCAGCCCGGTTTAGTGAAGACACTCACAGAAGGTTTGGCTTCCCAATTTGGTTTTAAATATTTGATCATGGTGTCGGCATCAGATACTTTGAATGGGTCGCCCGGCTCTTCCGGTTCAATGAACATTTTTTCTACAACGCCATTTTTAACGAGCATAGAATAACGCCAAGAACGTTTGCCAAAACCTAAATCTTCTTTACCAACAAGCATACCCATGCCTTCAGTAAATTCGCCGTTACCATCCGGAATAACCGTGATATTTTCAGATTCTTGATCTGCTTTCCAAGCATTCATAACGAAAGTATCGTTAACAGAAATACAGATAATATCGTCAACACCTGCCGCTTTAAATTCACAAGCAAGCTCGTTATAACGTGGTAGGTGGGTTGATGAACAAGTTGGGGTAAATGCGCCTGGAAGTGAGAAGACCACAACGGTTTTGTTATCAAACAATTCGCTGGTGGTAACATCAACCCAAGCATCGCCTTGACGGGTATGGAAAGTGACATTCGGTACTTTTTTACCGGTCATATCAGTGAGAGCCATATTTTCTCCTTAGTTGTTAGTGTACAGATTTTATTCGGGCGTGGATTATAGTAAAACTTATGATATAGTTGCAACCAATTAATTTTGTTTTTTTTATTGACTTTTTCTATGAGGGAAGATTGGAATGAATATTCGTGATTTAGAATACTTGGTGGCATTATCTGAACATAAGCATTTTCGCCGTGCGGCAGATTCCTGTAATGTAAGTCAACCCACATTGAGTGGACAAATTCGTAAGCTGGAAGATGAACTGGGGATTATTTTATTGGAGCGAACCAGTCGCAAAGTGTTATTTACCCAATCCGGTATGTTGCTTGTGGAACAAGCCCGTACGGTTTTACGCGAAGTGAAATTGTTAAAAGAAATGGCAAGTAATCAGGGTAAAGAAATGACCGGCCCTTTGCATATCGGTTTAATCCCAACGGTTGGGCCTTATTTGCTTCCTTATATTGTGCCAACCCTAAAAGCGGCTTTCCCTGATTTAGAAATTTTCCTTTATGAAGCACAAACCCAACAGCTGTTGGAACAACTTGAAACCGGCCGTTTAGATTGTGCCATTTTAGCTCGTGAGCAAAAAACTGAGGCCTTTATTGAAGTGCCTATTTTTGAAGAAAGAATGTTATTGGCGGTTTCTGAAGATCACCCTTGGGCAAAAGAAAAAAGCATTTCCATGAATCAATTGATGGGGCAGGAAATGCTCATGTTAGATGATGGCCATTGTTTGCGTAATCAGGCGTTGGATTATTGTTTTGCCGCAGGCGCAAGGGAGAATTCGCACTTTCAAGCAACCAGTCTTGAAACACTCCGCAATATGGTTGCCGCCAATGCGGGGATCACCTTTATGCCGGAATTAGCAGTGAAAAATGAAGGCACCCGCACCGGTGTGAAATACCTTCCTTGCCATTCACCGGAACCGGCTCGCAGTATTGCTTTGGTGTATCGACCGGGATCGCCATTGCGTAGTCGTTATGAACGTGTGGCAAAAGCTGTGAGTGGCGAAGTGAAATCTATTCTTGCGGGAGAAAAATAATGGCCGGTATTCGTGCAATTCAGAAAGAAAAAACACGCAGAGCTTTGGTCGATGCCGCCTTTAACCAATTGAGCGCAGAAAAAAGTTTTTCTAATCTGAGTTTACGGGAAGTGGCAAGAGAAGCAGGTATTGCACCCACTTCTTTTTATCGCCATTTTAGTGATATGGATGAATTGGGCTTGGAAATGGTGGATGAGGCGGGATTAATTTTACGCCAACTGATGCGCCAAGCCCGCAAGCGGATTGATGCCGGCGGGAGTGTGATTAGCGTATCGGTTGATACGTTTTTTGAATTTATCACCAACAGCACGAACGTATTCCGCTTACTTTTGCGGGAAAGTTCTGGCACTTCTCAGGCATTTCGCACAGCCGCCGCACGGGAAATCAAACATTTTGTTGATGAATTAGCCGAATACATCACACAAAAACATCAATATTCCCCCTACATTGCTTATGTGCAGGCCGAAGGCATTGTTACTATTGTTTTTACCGCCGGTGCGAATGCGTTGGATATGACAAAACAAGAGCGTGAACAACTTAAACAACGGGTGATTTTACAACTCCGTATGATGGCAAAAGGGGCCGATTTTGCCAATTTGAAAGAAAAACAATCTCAACAAAAATAACATAAAAAAGCGTTGCTTTTGGCAACGCTTGATTGATTTCATTAAGAATTATTTTCCATCCCAGGCTTGAATGGCTTCTAAACGGGCGTCAATTTTACTTTGCGTATCGCCTTTAAAGTAATCTTTTTTCAAGCCGCCTTCCCAGCCGCCATAGTTTGCATTGGGTAGGACAATAAAGGTTTTACCGAATTTGGCTTGATTTTTGGCAACAAAATCACGGCGTTCAGCATTTAATTTACCGTAAACCGCATCACCAAAATCATCTAAGTTATCGCCCATATAAAGCACGATTTCGTAACCTTGTTTTTCAATTTCAGCAAAACGTGCGGCTTTAGCCGATTTTTCTTTTTTCAAGTAAAAGACTGATTCCTCTACGCCTTTAAAGCCAAGACGTTTCATATCATCAATGGTTCCTGCTTTTTCTGAGCTGTCTTTGCGATTGCTGACATAGAACATTTTTCCGTTATGGGAATTGACATAGTTATTAAATTCTACTGCCCCCGGAATAGCACGAGATTGGCGGGCTTCAACCCAACGGGTCCAGTCTTTTCCATCGAAAGGTTTGTTATTTTTCACTTGCCAGCCGGCGTAAGGGCTGTTGTCTAACATGGTTTCATCTAAATCCACCACTACGGCTTTTTTCTTTCCTTTACGGACTTTAGCTTGGTCGAAAGCCACTTTTGCCATATTGTAAGCTTGATAAGCCAAAGCTTGGTATTCACCTGAATCTTGCATCCAATTTAAGCCTAATACAGCTTGTTGCTCTAATCGCATATTCGCTTGTTCTTGCGAATTCATTTGGCTTGAACAGCCGGCTAATAGCATTGCTGAAAGGGTGGCAAGTGCGGTCATTTTTAAGGTTTTTTTCATGGTTTTCCTCCTAAAAAGATAAAAGCGGAAAAAGTATAGCAAGTTTTTAATCAAGTTTGCTGAGATTTCAGTTTATCAGAGAAAATTCTCATGAATTTGTGATTGGGATCACAGTGAAAGATGAGAGAATAAACAATATAGCGAGGAAATTGCTCAAGTATTGGGGGGAAGTAAAGGGACATCAATCGATGTCCCATAAGACGAGAGGGTTAATAATAAGAATGTTCACCACGTTGATGTTCTGTGATGTCTTTCGCCCCTTTTAATTCATCCGGGAATAGGCTGATTAATTGTTTTTCCACGCCATCTTTCAAGGTGACATCGACCATTGAGCAACCATTGCACCCACCGCCAAATTGTAAAACGGCATAGCCGTCTTCTGTAATTTCAATCAGGGTGATGCGTCCACCATGGCTGGCTAACTGTGGGTTAATTTGAGTTTGAATGACATACTCAACCCGTTCAATCAGCGGTGCATCATCGGCCACTTTACGCATTTTGGCATTGGGTGCTTTTAAGGTGAGCTGTGCGCCCAATTCTTCTGTCACATAATCAATTTCGGCCTCTTCTAAAAAAGGTAGACTGATTTCATCGATAAAGGCGGAAAAACCGTCGTATTTCATTTCAATATCACTTTCTTCCACGGCACTTGGCGGGCAATAAGATACGCCACACTCGGCATTGGGTGTGCCGGGATTAACCACAAAAATACGGATATTCGTGCCTTCTTCTTGGGTGGCTAATAATTTACGAAAATGTGCCTGTGCAGCTTCGGAAATCGCAATTTGTTCCATAAAAATTCCTTAATACTTGAGAAAATTTGTCAGATGATACGCCTAGCCTGCTCTTTTTTCCACTTTTTTATCAGAATTACACTTATTGTTCAATCTGATTAAACCCGTGCCAGCCCCCATACTTGTATTTCCTGAACGCCTAATTGACGTAGTAATTTTGCTACCTCATTGACGGTGCTGCCGGTTGTGATCACATCATCAACTAAGGCAACCCGTTGATAAGGAAACGGGGCATCATATTCAATGTTAAAGGCGTTTTTTAAATTTTGACGGCGAGCGGTGGCGGTTAAGCCCCGTTGGGTCGGCGTATGCTTTGTTCGCTTAACAATATGGGATAAACAAGGAATTTCAAGCCACCGGCTGAGGATTTTCGCTAATAAATCTGCTTGATTATAACCCCGTTGCCAATGTCGAAAATGATGAAGTGGAATGGGAATGATCGCTTGAGGGAAAGTTAATCCGTTTATTCGCCTTGCTTCATAAAGTGCCAGTAATAACAAGCGGGCTAAGGTATGATCAAGCCAAAATTGTTTTTGAAATTTAAAACGATGAATGAGCTGTGAAAGCGGAGCATGATAACGACCGATGATAACCATTCGATCCCAAATATATGCATGGCGGTGACAATTTCCACAATAATGGGCGGCATATTGCAATGCTGCACCGCAGCCTCCACAATAGGGCGTGCGTTGAATTTGTTTTTGACACCTTGAACACAACCCATTTCTCCCTTGTTTTAACGTGGATTGACATAACACACAATTAAATTGAAAAAACGCACTGAAATTTAACCGCACTTTTATTTCCCTACTTTTATTTCCCCTACTTTTATTTCCCTATGTTGGCTTGCATTGTCAGCAGTTTTCCTTGGTTTGATAATATGAGGTGTCACAAAAATGACTAACTCTCGTTTTTGGTGGCGTTCGCTTTCTTTGCTAAATAAGCGTTTTATCAAAGGGATATCTCCCAATAGGGGAACTTTATCCACCACTTTGGCAATGGTGTCGTGAAATACCCCGCCTAATACAATGGTTTCTCCATCTTTGGCAAAAACTTGTGTATTGATTTCTTGTTTATCGATGGATACCACTTCATTATTTTGTTTCCCGTAGGACACACGGCTTCCCGGTGAATTTTGGCTGACTAATAAATCCAGCAGAATATGATTGTCTTTAGAAATATGGGGGGTAACCTCCAGCCCTAACACAGCTTCACGAAATTCAACAGATTGGGTTTCACTCTTTCCATTTGTGACTACATAGGGAATTTCTGTGCCTTGTTTTATGCTGGCGCTTTTTTTATTGGTTGTCAGCAACCTTGGGCTGGCAATAATTTCGACATTGTTTTCACGCTCAAGGGCGGTGAGTTCTAAATCCAGTAACCGACCATTAATTTTGGCAACCTGTAATGCGAGCGAGCCTGCCGGGGTGATATTGGTTGCAAAATTCACATTCAAATTATCCGTTAAATTTGTAAAGCCCTTTGCCTCAAGGCTTCCACTCACTCGGTGAGCATTTTCTGCTGGTGAAAAAATCCCCCAACGTACACCTAATTCTTTAAGGCTTTCATCGGTGATGGTGACAATTCGGGCTTCAATGGCAATTTGTTCAATGGGTTTATCCAGTTCTTTAATGAGTTTCACAAGGTTTTTGACGGATTGGGTTTCATCTTGAATAATCAACCGGTTACTCCGTTCATCAAAAGCAATGCTTCCTACAGGAGAAAGCAACGAACCGGTTCCTGTTGTGAGCGATTTCATTACCTCTGAGGCTTTCGCAAAATGGAGTTTAATGGTTTTGCTCACAAGCGTGGGGGGCGGAGGTTTGAGTTGCTCTAAAATATCTTGCCCACTAGGCAACGATGAGATTGCCACAGAGGATAATGTTTTTTTCCCTAAATAATAAATGCCTTCTTCCTGCCGTAAAGAAAGGCCTTTCATTTGGGCGACAGAACGTAACACAAGGTCAAAATCAACATTGTCGAGTTGTAAGGAAAGGGATCCCTCCAATTCATCATCAATAATTAAATTGGTTTCTTGCATCAATGCCAGTTCTTGTAAGGTTGAAACGAGAGGCGCTTGTTTTAATCGAAGATCAAATATTGGGTTTTCTTTCAATTGCGCCGATAACAAATCAGCACAATAAAAACTGAGCAAAAAGACACCGCACTTTTTAAGTCCTCTTTTCATTTCTCCTCCTAAAATCTCAATACTAAGGGGTCTGTCTGTTCACATTGCCCTATTTTTGAATGCAACAGTTCCACACCATTTTTTCCAATCTGTTTTATTAAATAGCCTTCTTGCCCCAAGCGATAACCAGATTTGGCAACGATCAATTGTTGATTTGGATCTAAAAACAGGGCTTCTGGTCTATTTTTATAAAGCACCACCCCCACTAATTTGAGCTGGATAAAAGCGGTTTCCGTGGCAAAGGCTGGCTCTTTAAAAACACATTTTTCTTTCTGTATTTTGGGAATACTGAGGTGGTTTTCTCCTGTTTGACGTTGGTGATAGTCAAAGGGATCGGTGGCTTGTGCGTTAAAACAGAACAAGAGGCAATATAGCCCTAAAAAATAACCTGATATCTTCATCTTTATGCTTTCCTTTTCAGTTGTAAAACAAGATGACTTTGCAGCTTCCCTTTTTCTGTTTTTTCTATCACTAATTGCACAAAAGAAAGGGATTGCTGTTCTAAAACTGCGTTGAGAAAATGAGATAAAGCATGGAATTGCCCCATTAATTGCACTTGTAAAATTGGTTGAGAGGAAAAATCCCATTGATATTCAATGAGTTCGATTTTACCCGTTAATAATTGGTGAAGGTGTTCATCTAATGCCACAATTTGCTTTGTTAGCTGAGGGGATAACTCTCGTTGTTCAGAATGTTTTTTTAAGGTCGTAAGCCATTTTTCTTGGTGGGTTAATTCTGCGGATTGTTGGGTGATATTTTGTGTTAAGGTCAGCTCTTGTTGATAGGTATCCCAGCTTTCCAAAACCACTGTAAAATTGACCGCACTTAAACAGCAAATAAAAAATCCCCAGTGATAAATTGGGGGCAGAGTGAGCCATTTCTCCACGAGTGGGATACGCTGTTTAATAATTGATTTCATCGTGATTTCTCGCTTTCTAAAGGAAGGTCAAACTGAAAAAGCAAACGTCCTTGCTCTGTTTTAAACTGCGTTAATTTGACCGTGCTGAAAGATGAACTGAGAAATTCGTGTAATGATTCAAATTCCTGCTGTGACAAACAAAATCCGCTCAACTGTATTCCCTCGTCATTAAGATGAAATGTGGATAACTCCCCTTGTTGAAAAGGAAATTGAGGTAATAAAGATAAAACCTGTGCAACGCTATCGGGTTTAATGGCTTGTAATGTGGTTAAATCTTGCATGCTTTGTTTCATTTGGCTGACATGTTGAACGGTTTTCATTAAACGGGCTTTTTGTTGCTCAAAGGTTTGTATTTTCTGATTGAGTGCTGCTTTTTGTTGGTGTTGAAACCAAGTCAATATCGCATAGAGCAAAAAAGCAAGGCTGAATACGGCAACGAGTTTGAGCAAAAATAACAGCAATAATTGCCGATACTGTGTTAACCGCCAAGGAAGTAAATTAATGCTGTTCATTGTGCTTTTCACTTAAGCATAGGGTTGAAAAATCAATCGGGTTTTGCTGTAAATCCTTTTGCCATAGTGCATTGCCTAAGGCGATGAAAGGAAAAGTTGTGGTAACCCTTTGCCAACTTTGGGGGATATCCCGTTGTGCGATATCAGGGGTTTGATAGACATAAACACTGGTGATTTCCACCTCAAAGTGTTGGCAAAATTGGTGGTAAAGTGCGGTTAAATTTTCTTGTGTTTGTCGTGTTTTAATGCCTTGGGAAGAGGGGCTGAGAGCTAAACAATAGGATTGATCTTGGTATAAATATAAGGCATCGTTTTGCACTTCCCCTAAAAGAAAACGGAATGTGCGTAAAATAGCATGATAGGCAATATCCAACACATCTAGGGATAAACCCGTATAAGCGGTTTGAGCTTGCTGAGCCACCTGCCTGCGAACCGCATAGATTTCTAACTGAAAACCTTGTTTTAGCGGGGTTGAGAGATAATCAAACCAAAGTTCTTCAAAGGGAATAGGCAATTCTTTTTGTAATATAAAACGGCATTGTTGTTCACATTCTTGAGGGGTTAATTTGTGAGGTAAAACGAAGGTTTTTGACCAAATCAAATGAGGCAAAAGACAGCCGATATAACGTAATTTAAAACGGGTTTGGGGAAAATCTTGGGTTAGGCGGGCGATTAATCGCGTTTCAATATTTGGTTTATCTGCGGAAAGTAGAAAAGATTGAACTTGGTTTGTACCATTTAACCAAACGAATTGAAATTGGTTTTGTTGTTGATGAACGCCAATTTGTATAATTTGCTGTTTTTTATGAAGTATTGGCATATGCTTTTCCTATTATTTAGACGGTTAATCTTTTATACTTAGCAGCCAAATCATAATGTGGTTTGAGTTATTATCATCAATCAAGAGAGAATTTTACGATGAGGATCGCAAAATTAATATTCAGTAGCCTGTTAACCCTGTGCATTTTAGGTCTTGTGGCAGGGGGCGTATTTTATCTCCACTTAAAATCCGAATTACCATCAGTGGAAACGTTGAAAGAGGTGGAATTACAACAACCGATGCAGATTTACACTGCCGATGGAAAATTAATCGGAGAGGTGGGGGAACAACGCCGTATTCCGGTGAAATTAGAAAACGTTCCTCCTCGCTTAATTGAAGCGTTTTTAGCCACAGAGGACAGCCGTTTTTATGACCACCATGGGATTGATCCCATCGGTATTGGCCGTGCATTGTTTGTTGCATTAAGCAGTGGTGGCGCTTCCCAAGGGGCAAGTACGATCACGCAGCAATTAGCGCGTAATTTTTTCTTAACACCGGAAAAAACCTTGATTCGTAAAGCGCGGGAAGCGGTGCTGGCTATCGAAATTGAAAATGCCTTAAACAAACAGGAAATTCTCGAACTTTATTTAAACAAAATTTTCTTAGGTTACCGTTCTTATGGGATTGCGGCGGCAGCTCAAACCTATTTTGGAAAATCCTTAGAGGAATTGACATTGTCCGAAATGGCAATGATTGCAGGCTTGCCTAAAGCGCCTTCCACAATGAACCCGTTATATTCCCCAAAACGTGCGGAAGAACGCCGAAATATTGTTTTAGCACGCATGCTTGATGAAAAATACATCACAAAAGAAAAATATGATGCGGCGGTTAAAGAGCCGATCACTGCAAGCTATCATGGGGCAAAATTTGATTTTCGTGCAGATTATGTAACAGAAATGGTACGCCAAGAAATGGTAAAACGTTTTGGTGAAGAAAATGCTTATACCCGAGGGTATAAAGTGTTCACCACCGTATTGTCTAAAGATCAAGCGGAAGCCCAAAAAGCGGTGCGTCAAAATTTAATCAACTATGATATGCGTCATGGCTGGCGTGGCGGTGCGCCTTTGTGGAAAAAAGGCGAAGCGGCATGGGAGGCTGAACGCATTGTTGCTTTTCTGAAACAATTACCCAATTCCGATCCTTTTATTCCTGCGGCAGTGACTGCATTGGGTAAAAATGGGGCGGAATTATTGTTGGCTAATCATCAAACCATGACCCTTTCATTTAATGCAATGCGTTGGGCCGGAAAATCCCCGGTTAAAGTGGGCGATCAAATTTGGATTCGCCAACGTGATAACGGTGAATGGATTTTAGGACAAATTCCGGCGGCCAATTCGGCTTTGGTTTCTTTAAATTCCGATAATGGGGCTATTGAAGCGTTAGTGGGTGGATTTAGTTTTGAACAAAGCAAATTTAACCGTGCAACGCAATCATTGGTACAAGTGGGATCGTCTTTTAAACCCTTTATTTATGCGGCCGCATTGGAAAAAGGGTTAACCCTTTCCAGTGTTTTGCAAGACAGCCCGATTTCTATTTCCAAACCGGGGCAAAAAGTATGGAACCCGAAAAACTCACCGGATCGTTATGATGGCCCGATGCGTTTACGAGTGGGGTTAGGTCAATCAAAAAATATGATTGCAATTCGAGCCTTACAAACTGCCGGTATCGGGTTTACCGCTGATTTCTTACAACGTTTTGGTTTTAATCGGGAACAATATTTTGCCAGCGAAGCGTTAGCTTTGGGGGCAGCCTCTTTTACTCCTCTTGAAATGGCTCGGGCTTATGCGGTATTTGATAATGGTGGATTTTTAATCGATCCTTATATTATTGAAAAAATTCAAGACAATAATGGTAAGGATTTATTTATTGCCAACCCGAAAATTGCTTGTATCACCTGTCATGATATTCCGGTTATTTACGGTGAAACCAAAGACAAAATTGATGGTTTCCAAAACATTGCCGAAGTGGCCAAACCGGATGATTTAAAAGCGGCAAAAGGCAATACTAACACGGATACGGAAGAAGATGTTCAACCGGAAAACGTGCCTGATTTACCGGAGCTACAAGCCCAAAGCGGTATGTTAAACGATGGTTCGGTAAACCTTATGGCAGATGCCAAAGAGGGCAATAGCCAAGTGCAATATGCCCCTCGGGTAATCAGTGGAGAACTGGCCTTTTTAATTCGTAGTGCCTTAAATACCGCTATTTATGGTGAGCAAGGATTAGGCTGGAAAGGAACTAGCTGGCGGATGTCGAAAGAAATTAAATACCGCAGTGATATTGGCGGTAAAACCGGTACAACAAATAGTTCAAAAGTGGCTTGGTATGCCGGGTTTGGTGCGAATCTCGTCACCACGACCTATGTAGGCTTTGATGATAATAAACGGGTACTGGGGCGGGGCGAATCCGGTGGGAAAACGGCCATGCCGGCTTGGATTGCCTATATGAAAGTTGCCCTTTCCGATATCCCTGAACGAAATCTTGAGCTACCGCCAAATATTATGGAGAAAACCATTGATAGCAATTCGGGATTGCTTTCAGAATATGGTGGGCGTAAAGAATATTTTATTGTCGGTACAGAACCAAAACGCACCTATGTGGCGGAAATGAAAGAGCGTGGTTATTATGTTCCACCTGAATTGCAACAACGCTTAAATGGCGGTACAGGCAAAATTCAAGATGCGACCCCCGTTGCACAACCGGAAGAATTATTCTAATCATCAGGGATGATGTTGCAAACCAATAAACCTTGTACGCTCTGTGCAAGGTTTATTTATCTAAAATGCGGTGAATTTTGACCGCACTTTTTAACGAAAAAGGACAACTATGCTGAGTTATCGCCATTCCTTTCATGCCGGCAATCATGCCGATGTGTTAAAACATCTTGTGCTTATGCTCATTTTGGAAAGCATGAAACTGAAAGAAAAAGGGTTTTATTATTTGGATACGCACTCGGGCGTGGGGCGTTATCGTTTATCCTCGGATGAGGCGGAAAAAACCGGGGAATACAAAGAGGGCATTGGGCGTTTGTGGGAACAAACGGATTTACCGGAAGCGGTAGGCCGTTATGTGGAATTAATTAAAAGGCTCAATTATGGCGGAAAGGCCCTGCGTTATTACGCCGGTTCGCCAATGATTGCCGCACAATTATTACGCCCACAAGATCGTGCGTTGCTGACTGAATTACACCCTAGCGATTTCCCATTATTACGAAATAATTTTAAAGAATTTAAAAATATCAGCGTAAAACGTGATAACGGTTTCCAACAGCTTAAAGCCACCCTGCCACCGAAAGAACGCCGTGGGCTTGTACTAATTGATCCTCCTTATGAGCTTAAAGAAGATTACGATTTAGTGGTTAAAGCTATTGAGGAGGGCTATAAACGTTTTGCCACCGGGACTTATGCCATTTGGTATCCCGTGGTGCTACGCCAACAAACGAAACGGATTTTTAAAGGATTGGAAGCCACCGGTATTCGGAAAATTCTAAAAATCGAATTAGCTGTTCGCCCGGATAGCGAGCAGAGAGGAATGACCGCAAGCGGTATGATTGTGATTAACCCGCCTTGGACATTAGAAAACCAAATGAAAGCCATTTTGCCTTATTTAGCGAAAACCCTTATACCGGAAGGAACCGGCAGATGGACGGTGGAATGGATTACGCCGGAATAAAACAAAGCGGAATTTAACCGCACTTTAGAAAAATCCCCGCATAAACGGGGATTTTTGCTATTCTGCCTGTGCGTTTGCTTTTAATTTATTAATGGCTTCTTTATTAAAGAAATAATGGGTGCCACAACATTCGCATTGCATATCAATACTGCCTTTGTGTTCTTCCAAAATTTCATCAATCTCTGCCTCAGGAATTAATAAGAGGGCAGCGCCTGAACGTTCAGCGGAGCAACCACAGAAAAACTGAATGTTTTGTGGTTCATATACTTCCACCGTTTCTTCATGGTAAAGACGATAGAGCATTTCTTCTGCTGGTAAGCCGAAGAGTTCTTCGTTTTTTGCTGTTGCCGCTAAAGTGGCGAGATGTTCAAAATCCTCTGGCGAGCCTTCACCATCCGGCATAATTTGCAATAACATTCCTGCCGCCACCGGTTTGCCGGCATACGCCCCTGTGCGAATAATTAACTGGGTTTGAAGTTGCTCAGAACGGGCAAAATAATCTTCCAAACATTCGGTAATGGTGGGTTTATCTAATCCGATTACCCCTTGATAACGCTCACCCTCTTTGGGAGCAATGGTGATCACTAATACCCCTTTGCCGATCATCTCATGCAAGGTCATTTCAGGTGATATTTCCCCTTCCACGCGTGCTAAAGCACGAATTTGTTGCTGATCGTTGCCATTGACTAATGCCAATCGAAGGGGGCCGTCACCTTGAATTTGTACGGTGATATTCCCTTCAAATTTTAATGTTGCCGTGAGTAATGTGGTGGCGACCATCATTTCACCCAACAAATTTTGTATGGGTTCTGGATAATGATGAGTATTTAAAGTATCGGCAAAGCTTTGATTTAGGCGTACCCATTCCCCACGAACGGCACGATTTTGGAAAAGATAGCGGTAAAGTTTGTCATTGTCTTGTGTGTCATTCATTGTTTGTTCCTTTAATTTTAGTGAACTAAAAAGTGCGGTCAAAAAATAAGGTGTTTTGAACAGGGGTCTGCCCAACAGCACCAAAGGCGTGAATAAATCACTTTAGTGATTGATGAATAATCGCCACCGCACTTTTAGCTTGGGCTTTATTATGGGGGCATTTTAGACAATTACAATCCCAAAGAAAAAGCGAGCCATTTCTGACTCGCTTTAAGAGATAAATTTAATGATTACCAGTATGCTCGTAAACCAATGACTGTTTTTAAATCACGGCTACGATCAACACTTCTATTTTCATATTTTGTGCGTGTCGCTTGCCATTCTAAGAATGGTTTTACTTTCAGAGAACCCTGCTGATAAAGATAATATTCGGTTCCCACCATAAATTGACGTTTTGTCGTCTTGGTTTCTAAACCGGAAGCTGGTTCTTCCTTATCTGTTTTATAAGCGTACATCGCATAAACATTCCAATCTTCATTCAACCCTTGACGAACAACGGCACGAACTTCATTTTTAGTTTGTTTATTGCCAATTGCCCCTTTATTTTTGGTTACTTGTTGCTCAATATCCAAACCATAAGTGGTGTGAGCAAAATTATAAGCTAAGCCTAGCGCATAGGCGTTTTGTGAGAATGATGGTGCAATCGATTGATTTTCGGAAATTTCACGAGTAAACCCGGTTGCAACAGTGAAATTTTGGATATCATCAATTTTGTGATTGAAAATAAATGCGGTACCCCACACATTTTTACGGTGATTTTTTAAGTCTAAATTTGTATTATCACGTTTACTTGCACCACCGTAGTACACGCCAAATTTTACTTTATTATCACCATAGTTACCGCGATAGGTATATTGAAGTACGCGGCGGGCTACGGAATTTAATAAACCATCGGATAAGCTATAGGTGTTCGGCAAATCGGTTTGTTTCACTTCATCAGTGATTGTTGTCATATTACCGTAAACCAATTCACCGAATCGTTTATGACCAAAACCGGCGTAAAGCTGACGGGTATAAATATGATCAAAATCATGTTGTGATGCAGCCTCACCACGGAAACGCCACTCAACACGACCTAGCGCATAGAAATCACCGCCAAGATTTTGTTTTACTTTGAAGCCAAAACGTGAACCATTGTTATCCACAGCATGATTGATATGCTCTTTGGTTTCTGCGCCATTTACATAGTTTTTTTTATTTGATGTACTTTCCCATTTCAAACGAAGTGAACCGCTGAAATCTATTTCAGTACCGGTTTCTTCAATGTTGAATTGGTAAGCTTGGGCTGAACCTGCAGCGAAGGCTGCTACGGTTAATGCAAGAAGTGTTTTTTTCATAATACATTCCTTATAAAAAAACAGGGAGGAAAATTGAACTTTTGGAGTTTATCTGTTCAAGCGGTGGTAATCAAGCAATTTTTAATCTATTTTATAACTAAAAAGAATATTCCGGTTTTGTTTTAGCTCATTAAGGTATTAAGAAGTTCAAAAACCTGCGGCGCAGAAATGTTATTCATGGAATTCGCAGAGAGATAATGTTGGTTTTTACCATAACAGCCAATGAGTTTAGGATCCGTTGCACCATAAAGTGTGATGTTGGGTTTATCTAAGGCGGCGGTTAAATGCGCTAATCCCGTATCAACAGAAACGACGGCTTGCGAAGTGGCAATTTGCTGTGCAAGTTCGCTTAAGGATAATCGGGGAAGCACTACTACATTGGTGTTACCTTGAGCTAAACGCACTGCTCGGGCTTGTTCCCTTTCATTGCCCCAAGGTAAACGGATTTGCAGGGAAAGTGCGGTCATTTTTTCGATTAAATTTTGCCATTCCTGTTCAGGCCAATGTTTATCCTCTCGGGTGGTGGAATGAAAAAAAATCACATAAGGTTCTATGAGAGAGGGTGTGGTGGAGGCAAAATGCTGTGCGATACCATAATCACCTTGCGAAGTCGGCAATGCATAATTTAGGCTGAGCGCAAAGAGTTGTCGAATACGCTCCACCGCATGTTGCTGATAGGAAATGGCATATTTTTTATCATAGAAGAATGAGGCGATAGGCTCTCGGATACTGTGGCGATCATAGCCATGCTTCATGCCATGGGGCAGGCGGGTAGCGAAAAAAGCACTTTTTAATAATCCTTGAGCATCAATCACGGCATCATAGTGGGATTGTTGAAGGCGCGTGCGGTAGGTTTTCCATTCCTTCCTCGTGTTGGCTGAAAAAGGGGATTTTCGCCAACGGCGAAGAGCAATAGGGATCACTTGGTTTACTGCAGGGTGCCATTGGGGAATTTCTGCAAAAGCTTCCTCTACCACCCAATCGACTTGCAAGTTTGGTATAGCCTGAAGGGCGTCTGTTAAGGCCGGCAGGGTGTGGATAACATCGCCCATTGAGGAGGTTTTTACTAAACAAATTTTCATGATTTTGCTAATAATTCATCCAATTTTTCTATCACCTTTTGAGGTGTAATATCGATCAAACTTTGATGATATCCCTCTGCACTGTCTTTACTTTTCCGCACTTTGATTAAATCCCCCTCAATTAACCGAATAATCACCGCTTTATCGGAAAGTGGTGGGGTATAAGTTGGGCTGGTTGGGCCGTAAAGGGCAATGAGTGGACGTTGGGTTGCGGCGGCGATATGCATTAAACCGCTGTCATTGCTCACCACCGCCGTACAATTTGCAATGAGATCAACCGCTTGATTGAGATTGGTTTGCCCGGCTAAATTTAAACAAAACACTTGCTGTGCTTGCGGTAAGGCGTTGCGGATGCTTTCTCCGGCTTCCACATCTTTCGGCGAACCGAAAATTTCTATTGCATAACCTCGCTCAATGAGCATTTCCGCCAGTTTCGCATAATGATAATGAGGCCAACGTTTTGCAGGCCCAAATTCCGCCCCGGGGCAAAAGCCGATAATCGGGCGGTCTGCTAAAAGTGCGGTCTGTTTTTCAAAGGTTTTTAAGGTTTCTGCCTGCTGTGTTTGATTGACGGTTAAATAAGGCGTTAATACCGGAATCGTTGCTGCTTTTGGAACACGATTTTTTTCAAAGGCGAGCGCAACATAACGTTGCACCATCATCGGGTACTCTTTTTTGTTGGATCGCAAATCATTTAATAAAAGATAGCGGCTTTCCCCTTTCCAGCCACGTCGTAAAGGAATGTTGGCGAAAAAGGGAATAAAAGCAGATTTTAATGAGTTGGGTAAAACAATGGCCATATCATATTGATGACGGAGACTTTTCCCTAAACGATAACGTGTACCGAGTGCCAATGCACCGTGCCCTAAAGGCATTTCAAGGGCATTTCGAACCTCCGGCATACGGGCGAGCAACGGTTTACACCAATTCGGTGCCATTACATCAATATTACATTGAGGATATTGGATTTTGAGTTGTTGATACAAACTGTGCGACATCATCATGTCGCCTACCCAAGAGGGGCCGATAACGAGAATATTCATATTTCACCGCACTTTGTTTTCTAACTATCCCAATATATTTAACTCATCATCGATTACTTTTTATTGAGCCATGCCATATACTCAGCCGTCCCTTCGGCAACAGATTTAAATTCGCCTTTGTAACCGGCGGCGCGTAATGCCGTTAAATCCGCCTGAGTAAAGGTTTGATAGCGGGATTTGAGATGATCAGGGAAAGGAATGGTTTCAATGTGTCCTTTACCGTGGAATTTGATCACCGCTTGGGCAACCGCTTGGAAGGATTCCGCACGGCCTGTCCCCAGATTGTAAATACCGGAAATGCCATTTTGCCATGCCCAAATATTGACTTTTGCCACATCTTCCACATAAACAAAATCACGCAAGAAGGTTTCTGAGCCGGCAAATAATTTTGGATTTTCCCCTTTCAACATTTGATTATTGAGGTGGAATGCCACACTGGCCATGGAGCCTTTATGTTGCTCTCTTGGCCCATACACATTGAAATATTTGAAGCCACAAATCGGTGAGTTTGCTGTCGGTAAGACTTTTCTCACATATTCATCAAATAAGAATTTTGAGTAGCCGTAGGCATTAAGCGGACTTTCAAATTCTCGTTTTTCAATAAAATTCTCGGTACGCCCGCCATAAGTGGCGGCACTGGAGGCATAAAAAAACGGAATGTGGCGATCGACACAATAATGTAATAATTCTTTCGAATATTCATAATTGTTTTGCATTAAATATTTGCCATCCCATTCTGTGGTGGCTGAACAAGCGCCCTCATGGAAAACTGCATCAATTTCACCAAAATCATCACCGGCAATAATAGAGGCGATAAAATCTTCTTTGTCGCAATAATCGGCAATATCCAAATCCACTAAATTAATAAATTTCGTCCCATCTTTTAAATTATCGACGACTAAAATATCTTTACGTCCCATTTCATTTAATGCTTTGACAATGTTGCTGCCAATCATGCCGGCGCCACCGGTTACTATAATCATAATCTTGTCCTTTTTTAGATGTATAAATATGTTGTCATTGTAATGGATTTTCAGAATAAGGTAAAAGCCACACGGCCCTTAACTTAAAAACTCAGTGAAAAATAACCGCACTTTTAACCCCCAATAGCTCGTCCACCCGGTTGTCGCAAGACTCATTTTTCCTTTATTTAAAATGATGATCGTAGGGGTGACATTCACTTGCCATTTTTGTGCGATAGTCCCTTGGGGATCATTGACTGTGGTGAAGCGATAATTGTGTTGGGTTAAATAATCTCCAACTTCTTTTTCCGTTCCTGAACGTAAGGCTATCGAAACCACCGGGTACCCTTCTTTTGCCAGATCATTGATGGCAGGTGAGGTGTATCGACAATACCCGCACCAAGTTCCCCAAAAATAAATCAATGTGGGTTTATCTTGGGGGATTTGTGGGAGGAAAAAACCATTGCCCTGTAAATCATAGAGTGCCGTTGCATTGATTTCGGGCGGGATTTCAGGTTGACGGATAACATCTAAAAGATGGCTGACGATAATGAAGGTAAATAGGAGTGAAACGCTATTTTTGAGTAAGGCGGTGAATTTCATAATCGGCTCGATAAAAAAGAATAGCGATAATTTATCATAAAAGTGCGGTCAATTTTCAGCATATTTTGTTATCATAGCTCGGCAAAATTTTCATTATAAGGAGAAGGAAAATGGACAGTAAAACGCTGGCAAAATATATCGACCACACCGCATTGACTGCTGAAAAAAACGAGCAAGATATTTTAACGCTTTGTGATGAAGCCATAAAATATGGTTTTTATTCTGTGTGTATCAACTCGGGTTATATCCCTTTAGCAAAAGAAAAATTGGCAGGAACGGCCGTGAAAATTTGTACTGTTGTGGGTTTTCCTCTTGGGGCTAATCTCACCTCGGTAAAAGCCTTTGAAACCCAAGAAGCCATCAAAGCCGGGGCGAACGAAATTGATATGGTGATTAATGTGGGCTGGATTAAATCGAACCAATGGCAAGCGGTAAAAGAAGATATCCAAGCAGTATTGAAGGCTTGTAATACTGTGCCTTTGAAAGTCATTTTAGAAACCTGCCTACTCACCAAAGATGAAATTGTTAAAGCCTGTGAAATCTGCAAAGAATTAGGTGTAGCCTTTGTCAAAACCTCTACAGGATTTAGCAAAGGTGGGGCAACCGTGGAAGATGTGGCACTCATGAAAAAAACAGTGGGACATATCGGCGTAAAAGCCTCCGGTGGCGTGCGTGATACCCAAACTGCTTTAGCGATGATTGATGCCGGCGCAACACGAATTGGTGCCAGTGCCAGCATTGCGATTATTGGTGAGGAAAATCATACACAAAGCGATTATTAAACCATAAAAAATAGCGAGCATTAGCTCGCTATTTTCTCTTCTTTTTTTACCTCATCCCACAACACATCCATTTCGATTAAAGAAAGTGCGGTCAATTCTTTTCCCATTTCTTTGGCTTTTTGTTCAACCTTACGGAAACGTTGTTCAAACTTATGATTTGCTTTGCGTAAGCTTTCTTCAGCATTGCATTTTAAGTGACGGGATAAATTGACGGTGGCAAAGAACAAATCGCCGATTTCTTCTTCAAGACTTTCCCTATTTTGTGGATTTTTATTCACTTCCTCTTTTACTTCTTGCAATTCTTCTTCAATTTTTTCAAAAACAGGGGAAATTTCAGTCCAGTCAAAACCTATTTTTGAACATTGTTTCTGCAATTTTTGCGCTCTCATTAGTGTAGGAAAAGCAGAGGGAATTTTATCTAAAATGGATTGATTTTGTGTTTTGGATTTTTCTAAGGCTTTAATGCTATTCCAGCGGGCAAGGGCTTCCTCTTCATTTCCGGCTGTCGCATCTGCAAAAACATGTGGATGACGGCGAACAATTTTTTCGGCCACGTCATTTAACACATCATTAAAATTAAAATACTGATCTTCTGAAGCGAGCTGACTAAAGAAAACCACTTGGAGCAGTAAATCGCCCAATTCTTCGCGTAAATTGCGGATGTCTTTTTTCTGAATGGCATCAACCACTTCATAGGTTTCTTCGATAAGACAAGGGATCATTGATTCATAATTTTGTTTTAAATCCCAAGGGCAACCTTTTTCAGGATGGCGAAGCTGTGCGATTAATCGGATGAAGTCTTCAATTGAATATGTCATAAATAAGCTCTAGGTAAAAAGGGGGGGAATAGACTTAAGCTCAAAAAATTTGAGCCCTGTATATACAGAGCTCAATATTTTATTCGTCACTTATGAATTTCATAAGGTTTTTATCACCATTATAGTGAGGTTTGATCAACTGCAACACCTGCACCCATGGTGGTAGAAATGCTAACTTTCTTGATAAAGATACCTTTTGCTGTGCTTGGTTTTGCTTTCGCTAAAGCAGCCAATAATGCTTGAAGGTTTTCTTTTAATTGCGCTTCAGAGAAGTTTGCTTTACCAATTGTGGTGTGGATGATACCGTTTTTATCGTTACGATAACGGATCTGACCAGATTTAGCATTTTTCACTGCTTCTGCAACGTTTGGTGTTACGGTACCAACTTTAGGGTTTGGCATTAAACCACGAGGGCCTAATACTTGACCTAATTGACCAACAACACGCATTGCATCAGGTGAAGCGATAACCACATCGAAATTCATTTCGCCTTTTTTGATTTGCTCTGCTAAATCTTCCATACCCACTAAATCAGCACCTGCTTCTTTAGCCGCATCTGCGTTAGCACCTTGGGTGAACACAGCAACACGAACTTCACGGCCAGTACCATGTGGTAACACGGTTGCGCCACGCACGTTTTGATCAGATTTACGAGGATCGATACCTAAGTTTACTGCGACATCAACGCTTTCAACGAATTTAGCTGTTGCGAATTGTTTTAACAATGCAATGGCTTCGTTGATTTCATATGCTTTAGTAGAATCTACGCCAGCTTTGATTGCTTTCATTTTTTTAGTCAATTTAGCCATCGTATTATTCCTCCACTACTAAGCCCATAGAACGAGCTGTACCAGCGATTGATTTCATTTTCGTTTCAATAGTCGCACCGGTCATATCAACAGCTTTAGTTTCAGCGATTTGACGGATTTGATCTAAAGTCACTTTACCTACTTTATCTTTGTTCGGTTTACCTGAACCGGACTTGATCCCTGCAGCTTTTTTCAATAATACGGCTGCCGGTGGGGTTTTTGTAACGAAGGTAAATGAACGGTCTGCATAAACCGTGATCACAACAGGAATTGGTAAACCTTTTTCTAAGCTCTCAGTACGAGCGTTGAATGCTTTACAGAATTCCATAATGTTCACACCTTGTTGACCTAATGCAGGACCAACCGGTGGTGATGGGTTTGCCATACCCGCTGCAACTTGCAACTTAACGTAGGCTTGGACTTTTTTTGCCATTTTAATTTTCCTCTAGTTGGGTAATCACGCTATAAAATAGCTCCCCGATGATTTTGACACCTATCATAAAAGTGCCACACAAAAATATAAGCCGATGAACGGCTTATAAATAGGATGCGGATTATATAGAATAAAGGTATAGATTTCAAACAGAAATTTTATTTTTCACTACATTCAAATACTTTGGTTCTCACTTTGCTACAGAGTAATCTTGTAAAAAATATTAAGGAGAAGTAGGGGAGCAGACTTCTGTTGTTTTACGAATAAATTTTGAATTGGATACGGTAAAAGTATATTTACTACAAGAAAATTCTCCTCCCTGAAAAAAGAGATCCTCAACCGAGATAAGAACTTGACCATTTTTCAATTTGCTAAATGACCAAAGTTTCGGGGGAGAACCCCAGCTACCGATCTCAATTCCTTTTTCGACAATATATTTTCCCTCTTTAGTGTAAGCATAGAGATCAATTAGACCAGGGCATAAATGGCATCCACTACTGTTTTCCCCTCCTAATACAATGATATAAAGATTATCATTTTTTGAGCGAAAATCTTTTGAGATAACATCTTCAATACACAGGGAGGGAGCAAAATCTGAACGCTCTGTTCTCATAAAACGACAGCTTTTGTCCATTTCACTGACATTAGGGTAATTGTCAGTAATAAAAGTATCAATATCCTTTGCAGAAAGAGAAAAGATGGATAAACCAAACAAGATTGCGATTAAAAATTTACTCATAAAATATCTATTAATTAATGTTTGTTTTCTTGTTTAAAAGAAACATATAAAAATAGGGAAAGATTTTGTCTTCCCCTATTTCAATATAAATTTTTTAATTATGCGCTCTTTTCCACTTGACCAAATTCCAACTCAACCGGCGTGGCTCGACCGAAGATAGAAACGGATACTTTCAATCGACCTTTATCATAATCGACTTCTTCTACGGTACCATTGAAATCAGCAAATGGCCCTTCGGTAACACGCACTTCTTCACCCGGGTGATATTCATTACGGTGGCGAGGTTTATCTGCCGTTTGTTCCAAGCGGTTTAAGATAATATCCGCTTCACGTTTGGAAATAGGAGCCGGTTTATCCGGTGTTCCACCGATAAAGCCCATCACGCGTGGCACACTTTTCACTAAATGCCATGTATCATCGTTCATTTCCATTTCAACAAGCACATAGCCCGGAAAGAATTTACGCTCGCTTTTACGGCGTTTTCCTGCGACATTTTCGACCACTTCTTCAGTTGGCACAAGGACTTCACCAAACTGATCTTCCATTTGGTGTTGTTTAATATATTCACGCAAAGTTAATGCAACACGGCTTTCAAAACCGGAAAACGCTTGCAGAACATACCAACGTTTTTTTGATACTGTTGTTTCTTCCGTCATTTTAGAATCTCAAATCGGTTAAGAAGTTAATAATTGACACAATAATAGAGTCCGCCGCCCAAAAGAACAAGGAAGCGATAATGGTCACACCGATAACGATTAGTGTGGTTTGGCGGGTTTCTGAACGGTTTGGCCAGACCACTTTACGCGCTTCATTTCTTGCTTCTTTAAAGAAGTTGCGTGCTTTTACACCTTGATTGGTGATGGCCGCAAAAATGAGGGCTAACACCAGTGCCACTGCCATGCCGATCACACGAACCGGTGTTGAATAAACTTTTTGGAAATAGACATTACCGATAGCGGCAGCCGCAAAGAAAACCACGACTAAAATCCAAAGTAATGTATTTAGACCCTTTGATTTACCTTCCACCGGCTCTTCTGTTTTTTTCTTTTTATCAACAATTTCAGTTGTCATAATTGAATCCGTTTAAAAAGGGGAAAATTAAGAACGTGCGATTGTAGCATTTTCTTTGTTAATTTCCTATTGAAAAATAGGAAACGTAAAAATACAGAAAATCAACCGCACTTTCTTATAAAGCAAAGACTAAGAACGATAAACTAACTTCGGTGCGTGGTTTTCCATGACTGTTTCTTCTCCCACCACAACTTTTTCCAAGTTTTCAATGGACGGTAAATCATACATGGTATCAAGTAGCAATGCCTCAACGATAGAACGTAAGCCACGCGCACCGGTTTTCCGTTCAAGGGCTTTTTTAGCCATGGCTTTTAAGGCTTCCGGTGTGAATTCTAATTCCACATTTTCTAATCCAAATAAGGCTTGATATTGTTTTGTTAACGCATTTTTAGGTTGGGTAAGAATTTGTACCAACGCCTCTTCATCCAATTCACTTAACGGCGCAATCATCGGTAAACGTCCGATAAATTCAGGAATTAACCCAAATTTCATTAAATCATCCGGTTCTACCTGACGGAATAATTCGGACAAAGATTGATCTTCCGTTTCTTTTTCCACTTTAGCATCAAAACCGATACTTGTTGCTGTTTGAGTACGTTTGGAAATAATTTTATCCAAGCCGGCAAATGCCCCGCCACAGATAAATAAAATTTTTGAGGTATCCACTTTCAACATTTCTTGTTGAGGGTGCTTACGTCCGCCTTGTGGGGGGACAGAAGCAATCGTGCCTTCAATTAATTTCAATAAGGCTTGTTGTACCCCTTCACCGGAAACATCCCGAGTGATGGATGCCCCTTCCGATTTACGACTGATCTTGTCAATTTCATCAATATAAATGATGCCTTGCTCGGCTTTTTCCGTGTCATAGTCGCAATTTTGTAACAGTTTTTGGAGAACATTTTCCACATCTTCCCCCACATAGCCTGCTTCGGTCAACGTGGTGGCATCAGCCATGGCAAAAGGCACATTGAGCTGACGGGCTAAGGTTTGTGCAAGTAAGGTTTTACCGCTTCCTGTCGGGCCAATCAGCAAAATATTACTTTTGCCTAATTCAACCTCATGATTGTCATGATTGGTACGCAAGCGTTTATAATGATTATATACCGCCACAGAAAGGACTTTTTTGGCATAGTCCTGACCGATGACATAATCATCTAAATGTGCACGAATTTCGTGAGGGGTAGGTAATTTTGCTTCATTTTCAACCGCACTTTCCCCTTCCTCTTCATTATCTGTTTCATGACTTTCTTCCAACATCGTGTGGCAAAGTTCGATACATTCGTTACAGATATAGCCCTCTGTTCCGGCAATTAACTTATCGACTTCACTTTTTTCTTTACCACAGAAAGAACAATGTAAATCTTTATTATCTGTTGTCATCTTGAGTCCTTAACGTTTAATCAATACCTCATCCACTAAGCCATAGGCTTTTGCTTCTTCGGCAGACATAAAGTTATCACGATCCGTATCTTGTTCAATTCGTTCAATACTTTGTCCTGTGTGGAAGGCTAAGCGATCATTTAAGGTGTGCTTAATTTTTAAAATTTCTTGAGCGTGAATTTGAATATCTGAGGCCTGCCCTCTAAATCCGCCCAAAGGTTGATGAATCATCACTCGAGAATGGGGTAAGGCTGCACGTTTACCTTTGGTGCCTCCTGCTAATAAAAACGCTCCCATTGAACAGGCTTGTCCAATACAAAGGGTACGCACATCAGGTTTAATGAATTGCATCGTGTCATAAATTGCCATGCCGGCGGTGACCGAGCCACCCGGGGAGTTAATATAAATATTAATATCTTTTGTCGGATCTTCCGATTCTAAAAACAGTAATTGGGCAACAATTAAATTTGCCATGCGATCTTCAACTTCGCCGGTTAAAAAAATCACACGCTCTTTTAATAAACGGGAATAAATATCGTAAGAACGCTCTCCTCGTGAAGTTTGTTCTACAACCATAGGAACTAAAGCCATTTTCTCACCTATTATGTATAAAAAAATTTTCGCTATTTTACCTGAAACCACTACAAATAAAAATGCGGTCGTTTTTATTGAAAATAACGACCGCACTTTTAATCAACGAAAATTAAGCTTGTGGATTCATAATTTCATCAAATGAAGACGCTTTTTCGGTCACTTGTGCTTTTGCAAGAACCGCATCAACCGCTTGTTCTTCTAACACAACATTGCGGATGTTGTTCATTAATTCTTCATTTTTGCTGTAATACTCAACCACTTCAGCCGGTTGTTCGTAAGCAGAAGCGATATCTGCGATCATGGTTTTCACACGTTCATCATCTGCTTTCAATTCGTTGGATTTAATCACTTCAGAGAATAACAAACCAACTTGTACACGGCGTTTTGCATCGGCTTCAAATAATTCACGCGGCAATTGTGCTGCCTGTTGTGCATTACCACCAAAACGTTGTGCCGCTTGGTTACGCAACACGTTAATTTCTTCTTCAACGGCAGAAGAAGGCACATCAATTGGATTTTGTTCGATCAAACCATTGATAACCTGTTGTTTCACACGAGAAACTAAGGCGTTTTTCAATTCACGTTCCATATTTTTACGGATTTCTGTGCGTAAATCTTCAACCGTTTTTGTGTTAGGACCGAATTTAGCCACAAACTCATCGGTTAATTCAGGCAATACCATGTTCTCTACTTTTTTCAACGTAATAGCAAATTTTGCCGCTTTGCCTTTTAAGTTTTCTGCATGATATTCCGCCGGGAAGGTCACATCGATATCAAATTGCTCACCTGCTTTATGACCTACGATACCCTCTTCAAAACCCGGGATCATACGACCTTGACCCATGAATAAAACGAAATCGGAGGCTTTGCCGCCTTCAAATTCCTCACCATCGATAGAACCCACAAAATCAATGGTTACACGATCATCAGCTTTTGCAGCATCTTGGCTTTCTGTCCAAGTGGCTTGTTGTTTACGCAATACATCGATCATCTTATCAATGTCTGCTTCTGTGATTTCAACCGTTGGTTTTTCCACTTTGATGTTTTCTAAACCTTGTAATTGCACTTCCGGATACACTTCAAAAGTAGCATTGAAAACTAAATCTTTGCCTTGCTCAAAGGTTTCGATTGCAAAAGTCGGACGACCTGCGATGTTGATTTTTTCTGCAATTACCGCATCAAAGAAATGACGTGGTAATAAATCATTTAATACATCTTGACGAATTGATGCGCCAAAACGTTGTTCAACAATGTGAGCCGGAACTTTCCCTTTACGGAAGCCGTCTACTCGAACATTTTTTGCCGCACGTTTAAATTCTTCACGCGTCGCTTTTTCAACCGTTTCCGCAGGAACAGTGATTGCCACACGACGTTCTAAACCTTGGGTGGTTTCAATATTTAATGCCATTTGTAACCTCAATTTATTTTTGCACTCGGTCAAATTCACACCGAACACGTTATTAAAAAATAATAGTGATAAAAAAACGGGCAAATTATAGCGAAATAAAATCAGCCAGTCGATAGATACACAATAAATCAACAAAAATCTGTCTTATTTCGATGATTTTATCAACAAAATTTTGGCACAAAAAAAGTGTGGTTGTTTCGCACCACACTTTCCATTTTCACATTGATGATATTTTTATAATCCTTTCGGTAAGCGAATTTTTTGCCCCGGGAAGATTTTATCTGCATCTTTAATGACTTCTTTGTTCGCTTCAACAATGGCTGTGTATTTTGCACCATTGCCGTAAGCTTTTTCTGCAATTTTCCAAAGGGTATCGCCTTTTTGAATGACATAGAAGGTTTCATCAGAGGCGAGCGTTTCACCGTTGCTGATGGTGGCATCACTTGTCACCGCGCTAATACCTTGAATATTACCCGCCATTAATACGGCTTTTTCTAATGCGGCTGCGGTAGACGCCACACCTTGAATATTGGCGACCCCATTTTCAACGGTAACAGAAAGATTTTCTACCCCAGGGTTATCTTCTGCAATGTGTTGTGTGACGGCTTTTGATGCATCTTCTTCTTTCGAAAAAAGTTTTTTGCCAATATCGCCAACAAAATCAAATAATCCCATTTTTTATTCCTTTTTTAGTGATGAAATTCGCCTGCTACCATACTGAAAAGCAGTGGGAATGTCTAGAAAATACAATGTAAATTACTGTAAATCTTTTTGCAAAAAAGCTTTAAAGATGACCGCACTTTGATAGAATGCGGGCATTTTTAACGACAAATAAAAGAGGCAGTTATGCGTTGGCAGGGCAGAAGAGAAAGTTCAAATATTGAGGATAGACGGGGTTCCGGTGGCAATTTTGGCGGCGGCAAAGGCACGGGAATTTTAGGTTTCATTATTTTATTAGTGGGTGCTTATTATGGTGTTGATTTGTCCGGATTAGTCGGCACTCCTGACTTTTCAGGTCAATCCTCGCAACGGTTAGAAAGCCAAGAAGAGCAACAACTTGCCGGTTTATCAAAAGTTGTGTTGGCGGATACAGAAGCCGTTTGGGGAAGCTATTTCAAACAAATGGGATACCAATATCAAGAGCCGGTTATGGTGCTTTATAACGGTGCAACCTCGACAGCCTGTGGCACAGGACAATCGGCAATGGGGCCGTTTTACTGCCCCAATGATCGCAAAGTTTACCTCGATCTCTCTTTTTATAATGATATGAAAAACAAACTGGGTGCTGCGGGGGATTCTGCTTTTGCTTATGTTATTGCCCATGAAGTGGGGCATCATGTACAAAATCTGCTCGGAGTATTAGGGCAAGTTCATCGTGCGCAACAAAGTACCGATCGCAAAACCGCCAATCAACTTTCCGTAAAATTAGAATTACAAGCAGATTGCTTTGCCGGAGTTTGGGCCAATCAAGCGGTGAAAAGCGGTTTATTTGAACGGGGGGATGAAGAAAAGGCCTTTAATGCCGCAGAAGCAGTGGGGGATGATCGCCTACAAAAACGTGGTCAAGGCTATGTGGTGCCGGATAGTTTTACCCATGGCACTTCCGCCCAGCGTTTGATGTGGTTTAGAAAAGGATTGCAAACCGGTAATCCAAGTCAATGTGATACCTTCAACTAAATACAAAGGTCCGGCAAATACCGGACCTTGTCTTTCACCACTAATTAAAGAATAAAGCGGCTCAAATCCTCGTTTTCGACCACTTCGCCCAGTGCCTCTGCCACATAGGCTTCATCAATATTGACGGTTTGACCGTTCATATCGCTGGCATTAAAGGAGATTTTATCCATCAAACGCTCCATCACCGTATGTAAACGGCGGGCACCGATATTTTCCGTTTTCTCATTAACACGAAATGCTGCTTCGGCGATTTTTTTCACGGCCTCTTGGGTAAATTCAATATTCACCCCTTCTGTTGCCATTAAGGCTTTATATTGCTCGGTTAAGGAAGCATTAGGCTCTGTTAAAATTCGCTCAAAATCAGCCGCACTTAGGGCGGAAAGTTCCACACGAATCGGCAAACGTCCTTGTAGTTCAGGGATTAAATCTGAAGGGCGTGCCACTTGGAATGCACCGGAGGCAATAAACAAAATATGATCTGTTTTCACCATGCCATGTTTGGTGCTGACCGTTGAGCCTTCCACCAACGGGAGTAAATCACGCTGTACCCCCTCACGGGAAACATCGGCGCCGCTGTATTCGCCTTTTTTACAGATTTTATCAATCTCATCAATGAACACGATACCGTTTTGTTCCACCGCTTCAATGGCTTTTTGTTTCAATTCTTCCGGATTAATCAATTTTGCCGCTTCATCATCAATCAAGGTTTTTAATGCCTCTTTGATTTTCATTTTGCGTTTTTTGGTCTTATCGCTACCAAGGTTTTGAAACATAGATTGGAGCTGGCTTGTCATTTCTTCCATTCCCGGCGGTGCCATAATTTCCACGCCCATAGAAACGCCGGCGGATACATCAATTTCGATTTCTTTGTCATCTAATTGACCTTCACGCAATTTTTTACGAAATGCCTGACGTGTACTACTGTTGCTATCGTGGTTTTCCACCTCGCCCCATTGGTTTTTGGCCGGTGGTAATAACGCATCCAGAATACGTTCTTCTGCTGCATCTTCCGCTTTCGCACGATTTTTGGCAATTTCTTGTTGGCGAACCAATTTCATTGCACTATCCGTTAAATCACGAATGATGGAATCCACCTCTTTGCCCACATAACCCACCTCGGTAAATTTAGTGGCCTCCACTTTAATGAAAGGAGCATTGGCTAATTTTGCCAAACGGCGGGCAATTTCTGTTTTACCCACCCCGGTTGGTCCAATCATCAGGATATTTTTTGGGGTAACCTCGTGGCGTAGCGGCTCTTGAAGTTGCATACGACGCCAACGATTTCTCAGTGCAATAGCAACCGCTCTTTTCGCATCGGCTTGCCCAATAATATGTTGATCTAATTCAGAAACAATTTCGCGTGGAGTCATTTCAGACATAATTTTTTCCTTAATTCGGTAATTCTTCAATAGTGAAATTCGTGTTGGTGAACACACAAATATCACCGGCAATTTGTAATGATTTTTCCACAATTTCACGGGCGGAAAGATCCGTATTTTCCACTAAAGCACGGGCGGCAGAGAGGGCATAATTCCCCCCTGAACCAATGGCTAAAATTTGATCTTCCTCCGGTTGCACCACATCGCCAATCCCTGTGATGATCAGGCTTTCTTTTTCATCCGCTACAATCAGCATGGCTTCTAATTTACGCAATGCTCGATCGGTTCGCCAATCTTTTGCTAATTCCACCGCACTTTTTAGCAAATGCCCTTGATGCATTTCCAATTTACGCTCAAACAATTCAAACAGCGTGAAGGCATCGGCCGTGCCACCAGCAAAACCGGCTAATACCTTACCATTGTATAAACGGCGTACTTTTCTTGCATTACCTTTCATGACTGTATTGCCGAGGGAAACTTGTCCATCCCCCCCAACGACCACTTGCCCGTTACGGCGCACACTGACGATTGTTGTCATTCTTCTGTCCTTTTTTGAAAAAACTTGCCCGTTATATGGCGGCAGGGTTTGAGAAATTCAAGTGATAAAAGTGCGATGCGTCAAAAACATCATAAAAATCATAACACTTTCATTTAGCCACGTTTGCCCTCAAAAAAAACGATTGTTAAATTTGTGTTAAAAAATGGTTTTTAAAAATAACATAACAGATATAATTATCCGCCTCTATTTCTGAATATGAGGACAGCATGAATATGAAAACCGCATTAGTAACAGGGGCAACAGCCGGTTTTGGCTTAGCCATTTGCAAAACCTTAATTCAACATGGGTATAAAGTTATCGGTACAGGAAGACGTGCCGAGCGTCTGGCGGCACTCCAAGCCGAGTTTGGCGAAAATTTCTTACCTTTGGCGTTTGATGTCAGTGATATGAGCCAAACGGAAGCAGTACTAAATTCACGTCCTTCAGGCTGGCAAACGGTGGATTTATTGGTGAATAATGCAGGTCTGGCATTGGGCCTCGAGCCTGCTCATCGGGTAGAGCTTGCCGATTGGATGCAAATGATCGACACCAATATAAAAGGCCTTGTGACGGTAACCCGCCTCATTCTTCCTGAAATGGTTGAACGCAATAGCGGGCATATCATCAATTTAGGATCGATTGCCGGCAATTATCCTTACCCGGGAGGCAATGTTTACGGTGGTACAAAGGCTTTTGTTAAGCAGTTTAGTTTGAACTTACGCGCCGATCTGTCCGGCACTAAAGTGAGGGTGAGCAATGTTGAACCGGGGCTTTGCGGTGGCACGGAGTTTTCCAATGTGCGTTTTAAAGGGGATAGTGAAAAAGCCGAGAAGCTCTATGAAAATGTAGATTATATCCGTCCACAAGATATTGCCAATATTGTATTGTGGCTTAACCAACAACCGGAACATGTCAATGTGAACCGCATTGAAGTTATGCCAACTGCACAAACATTTTCAGCGCTTCATGTTTCAAAAGAATAATTTAATAAGGAGGAAAAAATGCATAATAACACTTTGTATGAGAAAGTTATTTCATTGGTTTAAATGATTGTAATCATCATGTTAAAAGTATAGTGAGAGGTTAAGTATGTTTATTGATGGCAGTATAATTCAAACAAGTCTAGTTCTAGGACTAGTTATTCTAATTGTAGCCTCATTTGTGGCAGGTTATATTGATTCTATATCTGGTGGGGCGGGATTGATATTGATACCTGCATTTATCCTGACAGGCTTACCTCCTCAGCTCGCATTAGGGCAAGAAAAGTTAGTCAGTACAATAGGAACCGTCGCTGCGATAAAAAATTTCTTTAAAAACAATGCTATTGTTTGGAAAATTGTTCCTGCCGGCATTGTATCTGGACTTATTGGTGCTTATTTTGGTGCAAAGACAATTTTGTACCTTCCTACAGAAATAATATCATACGTTATCGTTGTATTACTCCCTGTAGGTCTCCTCGCCGCTTTTATTAAAGGTAAAATGCAAGATAACAAAAATGAACTGAAATATTCTGTTTTCACCACTTTTTTAGTTTGTTTTGTCGTTGGATTTTATGATGGTTTTTTTGGTCCGGGTACAGGAAGTCTTTTTATAATCGTGTTATCGTTGTTTAATAACTTAACATTATTGCAAGCATCTGCAACATCAAAGATATTTAACTTTTCTTCGAATATAGGTGCTTTTATTGCTTTTTTTATTTCTGGAAATATGGCTTTTTTGATAGGGATTCCAATGATTATTGCCAGTCTATTAGGGAACCATATTGGGAGTATTCACGCAATAAAAACAAATGGTGAAATTGTTAGAAAGGTTTTAATTATCACTGTATTTTTTATGATGGTAACACTGTTATATCAAACGCTAAAATAATTAGAAAAACCGCTGTTTAAATCTGCCCCCAAAAAGTTGGATTAAATTTCAACTTTTGGGGGTAGATTTTTTATACCGGAATATCGATTATTTATCTTTTGTCTATACTTGTTATATAGCTATCGCTAGATAGTTAGATGTCTAAGCTAAAATAATTGCCCAAGTAAAGGGCTGATACATAAGGAAAATAAATAAGTAAATAAATGGGGTTGTCGCACTAGCACCTTACAGTCAGTTTTCTCCCTCAATATCCTCTGTGGTAAAATTTATAAAAATTTGAGGCTTATTATGACAATGTGGATGACCCCTTCTTTTCTTATTCTTCTTGGTATATCGCTTTTTATTCTGATTATCCTTTGTTTTTTGCTCGCCCGCCGTTCGCGCGATGTGCAAGAATTACAGCAAGATTTGAATAAAACCAATAGCGATTTTAATCAACTTGCCGAACGTTTTGATTTACTCAATCAACAAAAAAATCTGTTGGAACAGAAAGCGGTGAAAGCCCAAACAGAAAGTGAGGGGCTGCAAATCCGTTTAAGTGAGAGGGATGAAAAAATGGCCTATCTCACCAAAGAATTGGATGAGGAGCAAGCTCGCAACGAGCAGATTGCGGCACAGATCACGGCGTTGAAAGAGCGTTTTGGTATTGCCTCTGCCCAAGCGGAAAGTTTACAAAATCAGCTACAACAGAGCCAAACTCATCTATTACGCAAAGAAGAGGAACAACAACATTTAACGGAAAAATTGACCGCACTTTCACAAGAGTTGACAGGGTTAAAAACCACCTTGGCGGAAAAAGAAAAACATTTTGCCGAACAGCAACAAAATATTGAGCAATCGAAACAGCAACTTAGCATTGAATTTCAAAATCTCGCCAATCGTATTTTGGATGAAAAAAGTCGGTCTTTTAATCAAACCAACCAAACGGCCCTAGAAACGTTGCTCAAACCTTTCCGTGAACAAATTGAAGGTTTCCAAAAACGGGTGAATGAAATTCATTCGGAATCCTTAAAAGGCAATGCGGGTTTAGAAGCGGAAATTAAAAAGGTGTTGGAAATTGGTTTAACTATGTCGCAAGAGGCGAACAATTTAACTTCTGCTTTAAAAGGGGAAAAGAAAACCCTAGGGAATTGGGGGGAGGTGCAATTAGAACGGGCATTAGAACTTGCCGGTTTGATTGAAAATGTGCATTACAGCGCCCAAGCCCATTTCAAAGATGAGCAAGGCGGACGGAATTACCCTGATTTCGTGTTGAATTTACCCGATGAAAAGCACCTGATTATTGACAGCAAAATGTCGTTAAATGCCTATGAAAGTGCGGTCAATTCTAAAGACGATGTTGATCGTGAACGCCTACTTCGAGAGCATCTGAAAGCTTTAAAAAATCATATGGATGATTTACACAGAAAAGATTACAGCAACTTAATTGGGATGCGTAGCCCCAATTTTGTGCTGATGTTTATTGCACTTGAGCCGGCTTATATCGAGGCGTTAAAACAAGATCCGAACCTGTTTAATTATGGTTATGAAAAAAATGTCATTATGGTTTCTCACACCACGTTGATGCCCATTTTGCGTACGGTGGCGAATTTGTGGCGGATTGAGCGGGGCAATGCTGAAGCCAGAGAAATCGCTGAAAAGGCTGGTGAGATTTATAATCAAATTTGTTTGGTGGCAGAACGCTTGGGGAAATTGGGTAATACCCTTTCTACCGTCAGCAACCAATATAACAGTACGGTGACAGCCCTTGTGGGACAGCAAGGATTAGTGGGGAAAATTGAACGTTTTAAAGATCTCTCCGCCAAAGCCAATAAAACGATGCCAAATGTCGAATTATTAAATAATGGTGTGGATTTAAGCCGTTTGTCTTTAATGATTGAGGAAGAAAAATAATCCTTATCTTTTCTATTGCTATTTTCAAAAAAACTGCTATTTTTTGACCGTTTTTTTATTGATTAATTTTTACAACAAGTTAGGAAAAATGAATGGAACAGCAAAAATCACCTGATCTTTATGCCAAGTATAATCGACAATCTAATGCATTAAGTAAAATTATTTTCGCCAGTCGTTGGTTGCAATTGCCGATTTATTTGGGCTTGATTGTCGTACAAGGCATTTATGCCTATAAATTTTTAAAATCCCTTTGGCATTTGATTATTAACGTCAATGAAATGGATTCGGAAACCATTATGTTGGCAGTGTTAAACCTGATTGATGTGGTGATGATCGCCAACTTATTAGTGATGGTTACTCTTGGTGGTTATGAGATTTTCGTTTCAAAATTACGCACTCGAAACCACCCCGATCAACCGGAATGGATGAGTCATGTGAATGCGACAGTACTCAAAGTCAAACTGTCGATGTCCATCATTAGTATTTCCTCTATCCATTTGCTTCAAACCTTTGTTAATGCGGCAAAAATTCCTGAAAAAACCATAATGTGGGAATTATTAATCCACCTTGGTTTTCTTATATCGGCTATTGCCTTGGCTTATACGGATAAAATTTTATACAGCACCAGCCATAAAATCATTAACCCATCATTTATGCGCAATACTTTCCCTCGAAGAAACGCAACCAAAAAACAGGTTGGTGTTTCTTTTCGTTTATCAAAAGCGCCAAAACCCAAGGTGAAAGGGTTGGCTCAAACCCGTGTGATTTTGTTTAATAAACCCTTTGATGTTCTCACGCAGTTTACCGATGAAAACGGAAGAGCCACCCTTAAGGATTTTATTCCTATTGCACATATTTATTCGGCTGGGCGATTGGATCGGGATAGTGAGGGATTACTTATTCTGACCAACAACGGTGCATTACAACATCGCCTTGCCGATCCTCAATTTAAAACCGAGAAAACCTACTGGGTGCAGGTGGAGGGAGAACCGGCCGAGCCAGATCTCGCACGATTACGACAAGGGGTCATGCTGAAAGACGGTATTACAAAGCCGGCAAAAGTGCGGTTGATTTCAGCACCCAATTTATGGCCCCGCATACCGCCTATCCGAGAGCGGAAATCCATTCCTACTTCATGGTTAGAAATTAAAATTAGCGAGGGGCGAAATCGCCAAGTCAGACGAATGACCGCCCACATTGGTTTTCCTACGTTGCGTTTGGTTCGGTATGCGATTGGACAACTTTCCATTGAGGGTATCGCAAATGGCGAATATCGTGAGCTATCGGAAAGGGAAATTGAGACACTATTTTTTCAACGAAAATAAGGTGCAGTGATTGCACCTTATTACCATTTAAAACGTGGTTTGGGCATTTTCAACCTGAACAAAAAAGCCGTTATCATTTAAAATCACACTGTAATTTGTCTGATATTTTTTACCGTTGGTTTCTACCAAAGCGTAGCAACTACGAATGCCTTGTTGAGGGTAATGCTGGGTTTCTTGTATTTGGCTCAGATTTTTTACCCTCATCGGTATCTTCATGGCTTTGCCTTGTCGATTAAAGGCATCAGAAAGCACTTCTGTCACTTTTTTATCTTGACATTTTGGCACCACAACAGCTTTTTGAGCTTGGCTCACCGGCGTGGCTTTTAATACCTCGCTTTTTGCCTTTTTCTCCACTGAATGTTGTTGCGATTTTGGGTTTTTTTCCGATTTTGTTATCGCTTTTTGAACGGTTGTTTGTTTTTGTGATCCTGTGGATTTTTTATTCATAGCAGGTTGGTTTTTAACCTTCTTTTTCTCCGCTTTTAAGGCTGATTTTTTCTGTGCCGTTTTTTTATTTTCTGCGTGATTTTTCTTTGTGTTTTTCTCAACGCTTTTTTTCGTTTGTGATTTTTTTCCCTGTTGGACGGTTTGTTTGGTTGAGGTGTTTTTATGGGACGGATTTGCCATAACGCTTGTCGCCATAAATGGCAATAACGTAAAAAGAAGCGTGGCTAATTTTTTCATTTTTTTCTCCTTAAACAAAAAGTGCGGCTAAAACTAACCGCACTTTGCTCAAAACTCAAAATTAAAGGTAGTAATGTTCTACATAGTTTAATTTATCATCAAGTTTTAACACTAATGGCTGGCCGGTTGGAATTTCAAAATCCATAATTTCTTCATCAGAAATTCCGATAATGTGTTTTGCCAAAGCACGAAGTGAATTACCGTGAGCGACCACTAAAACACGTTTGCCGGAAAGCATTGCCGGTGCGATTTGATCTTCCCAGAATGGCAGCGCACGTTCTAAGGTAAGTTTTAAGTTTTCCGCATTAGGTACAACATCTGATGGAAGATGAGCGTAACGGCGGTCATTGTGGGCTGAATTTGGATCTTGCGGATCTAAATCCGGTGGAGAAATATCGTAAGAACGACGCCAAACATGAACCTGTTCATCACCGTATTGTTCGGCGGTGGCTTTTTTATCTAAACCTTGTAATGCACCGTAGTGACGCTCATTTAAACGCCAGTTTTTCACTTGAGGAATCCACAATTGATGGGATTCTTCCAACACGATATTACAGGTTTTAATGGCACGGGTTAACACGGAAGTGAAGGCAATATCAAATTCATAGCCGGCGTCTAATAATTTTTTACCTGCCGCTTTGGCTTCTTCCACACCACGTTCGGTCAAATTCACATCACGCCAACCGGTGAATAAATTTTTCGCATTCCATTCACTGAAACCGTGACGAATGAATACTAATTCCATAGGGATCTCCTAATATTTTAAGTAAAAAAGAATGCGCACTTTATAGCAAAAAATCCCTTTATTTAAAAGCAAAAAGGCAGGATTTCCTGATCTTCCGCAAAAAATCAGTGTGAAACTTTTTCGCCTTTCAACAAATATGATAAGATTTGTGCAGTTTTGTGAATTAGGATGAATTATGTCGTTTTCTCTCTTCCGCCCAAAAACATCGGCGATTTTAACCGCACTTTTTTGCTGCGGAGCGTTGCTGTTTTCAGCCGGTAGCCAAGGTGCCGATCTCAACCAAATTCAACAACAAATTAAACAGCAAGAATCTAAACTGGCAGAGCAAAAACGGGCGCAGGCAAAGCTTCAATCCACTTTAAAAAATCAAGAAAGCCAAATTAATTCTGTGGCAGGAAAATTGCGTGAAACCGAGCTGAGTTTGAAAGAAATTCGCAAACAAATTGCCGATGCGGATAAACAACTCAAACTTTTAGAAAAGCAAGAACGTGAGCAAAAAGCCAAACTTGCCAAACAAGTGGATATGATTTATCGATCGGGATTAAACCCTTCCGTGTTAGAGAGAATGCTTTCAGAAGATGCCAAAAAAGCGGCTCGTATGAAAGTGTATTATGAACATTTAAACCAAACCCGAATTGAGATGATTCATCATTTGCAAGCCACACAAATGCAAATTGTGAAACAGAAAGAGGCGATTTTGGGGCAGCAACAAACCCATAAAGATCAGCTTTCTAACCAAAAAAAGCAGCAACAAGAATTAGAAAAAGTTCAGCGTGAACGCCAATCTACATTAAATGAAATCAATAAAACCATTAATCAAGATCAAAATAAATTAGAACGTTTGCGTGCGAATGAAACGGCATTACGCCAAGAAATTCAACGTGCCGAACAAGCCGCCCGTCAGCAAGAACAACGTGAGCGGGATGCCTTGGCACTGCGTAAACAAGCAGAAGAAAAACGCACTGCCAAACCTTATAAACCTACTGCGCAAGAGCGTCAGTTGATAAATAGTACCAGTGGGTTAGGAAGCGCAAAACGCCAGTATAATAAACCGGTGAACGGTTCAACACTCTATGCCTTTGGCTCTGCTCAAGCCGGAGAGGCGCGTTGGAAAGGAATGGTGATTGCGGCACCAAACGGCACACCGGTGCGTGCCATTGCCGGTGGGCGGGTTATTCTTGCCGGACCGCTCAATGGATATGGCTATATGGTGATTATCAAACACGGCGACAGTGATTTGAGTTTATACGGCTTTAACCAAGCGGTATTCGTTAAAACGAATCAGCTGGTGTCTGCCGGTCAAACCATTGCACAGGTTGGTAATACTGGGGAGCTTTCCCGTCCGGCGTTATATTTCGGGATCAGCCGTAAAGGGACACCGGTTAATCCTGCGGGGTGGATAAAATAATGGCGGTTTCACTCAAAAGTGCGGTCAAAATTTTCCTTGTTTTTTCCCTCACGCTTTTTTCAATCAGTGCGTTTTCACAAAGTAAATTAGCGATTGTCATTGATGATGTGGGGTATCACCCTAAGGAAGACGCTGCAATTTTTGCCATGCCCCGTGAAATTTCGGTGGCGATTATTCCTGTCGCCCCCTATGCCAAAGCGCGTAATCAAGAAGCCAAAAAGCAAGGGCGTGATATTCTCATTCATATGCCAATGCAGCCTATGGGGCAAATGAAAATTGAAGAAGGTGGGGTACATTTGGGCATGTCGGCACAACAGGTTGCCGAGCGGGTTCAACAGGCGAAAAATGTGGTGAGTTATGCCATTGGAATGAATAACCACATGGGCAGTGCTGCCACGGCAGACAGCGCATTAATGCGTCACCTGATGAGTGCGCTTCATACTCAACATTTGTTCTTTTTAGATAGCCGAACCATTGGACGTTCTGTTGCCGGAAAAATGGCAAAAGAACAGGAGGTAGCTTCTCTCGATCGCCATATTTTTTTAGATGATAGTAATGAATTGGCGGATGTTCAACGCCAGTTCCAAGCGGCAATTCAATATGCCAGAAAACACGGCACGGCCATCGCCATTGGACACCCTCGTAAAAATACCGTTGCTGTTTTACAACAAGGCTTACGCCATCTCCCTTCAGATATTCAACTTGTGGGGATGGGAAGCTTATGGCGAAATGAACGTATCGTCCCGCCAAAACCGTTTATTTTACTTTTTAACGATATCCCCGCCCCTACCTCCATTGCACCTTATATGCCTATCCCACTTTTGCGTGGCGTGCCAAGATAAGATAGCAACTGTCTATTTTTTACGTTTTGCTCTGGGATGGGCTTGATCGTAAACCTCAGCGAGGTGTTGGAAGTTAAGGTGAGTGTAAATTTGTGTGGTCGATAGGTTGCTATGCCCAAGTAATTCTTGCACTGCGCGCAGATCGGAACTGGCTTCGAGCATGTGGGTGGCAAATGAATGGCGTAGTTTGTGCGGATTTAAGTGGCTGTTTAACCCTTGGCGAACACCCCAGGTTTCCAAGCGTTTTTGGATAGAACGATGAGAAATTCGATTTCCCAGTTGGCTGACAAATAAGGCATCATCTTTTGGATTGAATAATAACCGCACTTTAAGCCATTGTTGGAGGGCGTGTGAGGCGTAGCGGCCAAAAGGGACGATACGTTCTTTGTTTCCTTTTCCTAATACACGAACTTCACGGGTACGGGTATTGATACTGCTTAAATCTAATCCTTGTAGTTCTGATAAGCGTAGGCCGGAACTGTACATTAATTCCAATATTGCCCGATCTCGAATATCAATCGGCTCTTTACTGTCATTGGCAAGGAGTTGTTGAATTTGGTCGCCATCAATGTTTTTAGGTAAGCGTTTACTGAGTTTAGGGGCGGAAATGCCCGTGGTCGGGTTGGCTTTTAATTTCCCTTGTTGGACTAAATAACTCAAAAACATTCGTAGGGCAGAAAGGCGTAGGGCCAGGCTTTTTTCTTTCAGCCCCTCTTTTTTGCTTTCAGCCAACATAAAACGCACAACACTGGGGGTAATTTGTTGCCATTGTTGAATCCCTTGTGCGCTCAGCAACGTTATCACCGCATCCAGTTGTCGTTGATAGTTGGTAAGCGTATGGGGGCTGAGTTGACGCTCGATGCGTAAATAATCCCAGTAAGCTTGAAGATCCGTATGCATTATAAACTCAATTCAAACAGACTTTTTTTCGGGTTCAGTTTAAACCCTTCCGACTCTAATAAATCCTGCTGGGCTTGTCCTAATTCTGCCACTAAGCGATTTGACTGTGTATAAAGCACAAATTCTTTTGCTTTAGAAATTAATGCACTGTAAAGATCGCTTTTTTTATCGCTATCAATTGCATAAATATCGGTGAGTTGCCAATAGCGTTGTAATTGTAATGAAGATAAACGGGGATAGAGTTGAATAAACCCAATAGCTTGGCTTTGTGAATTGACTGCAATAAAGAAAATACTTTCGTTGAAACGAATACGATTTGTGAGGAAAGTTAAAGTGCGGTCAGGATTTTCCGTCATGCCATTGGCGAGGCGATAATGCTCAAAAAGGGGTAAAAGCACCTCGATATTCCATTGTTCAGCTTTAAAAATCTTCATTGTAATAAAATTGGTTATTTTTTATTGAATCTATACAGTGAATTGTAGCTTTTTCAGACAGAATAATCACGCATTCGGGAAAAAATTTTAAAAATCGTGATTTTGAACAAAGAATCAAGCACAAAATTTGGTATAGTAATTAAGTTTTATTAATTGAGTATGGAGAAACAAAAATGGCACGTCGTCCTTTAGTGATGGGAAACTGGAAATTAAATGGTAGTAAAGCCTTTACCAAAGAATTAATTGAAGGTTTAAAAAACGAGTTAGCCGGTGTTACAGGCTGTGATGTGGCGATTGCTCCCCCGGTGATGTATTTGGCGGAGGCGGAAGCGGCATTAGCCAATAGCCAAATTGCCCTTGGCGCACAAAATGTGGATGTGAATGTAAAAGGGGCATTCACCGGTGATATTTCAACGGAAATGTTAAAAGAGTTCGGCGCGAAATACATTATTATCGGCCACTCCGAGCGTCGTACTTATCATAAAGAAAGCGATGAATTTATTGCGAAAAAATTTGCTGCATTAAAAGCGGCGGGTTTAGTGCCCGTATTGTGTATTGGTGAGTCTGAAGAAGAAAATGAAGCAGGAAAAACCGAAGAGGTATGTGCCCGTCAAATTGATGCTGTTATTAATGCATTGGGCGTAGATGCCTTTAACGGTGCGGTGATTGCCTATGAGCCTATTTGGGCAATCGGTACCGGAAAATCGGCAACCCCGGCACAAGCACAAGCGGTACACGCTTTTATTCGTGGACACATTGCAGCGAAATCTCAAGCGGTTGCAGATCAAGTGATTATCCAATATGGCGGTTCTGTGAACGATGCAAATGCGGCTGAATTATTTACTCAGCCGGATATTGACGGAGCGTTAGTCGGTGGTGCTTCTCTTAAAGCCCCGGCGTTTGCAGTGATTGTTAAAGCGGCGGCTGCAGCGAAAAATTAGGTTTTTATTATGAGATACGAAAGTGCGGTTAAATTTAACCGCACTTTTTTTGTGTTTTGAATTTAATGTTGTTCCCGCTCCCACAGTTCGGCGTATTTCACAAAAGTGGAGTGGGCGGAAAGCACAGCCAGTAAAAAGCCTTGTTTTCCATCTAAAAAACCCGCTTTTAAAATATACATTTTTACAAAACAACCTATGGCGTGGCTTGTGCCTTGCCAGAGTGTCGCTTTTTTACCTTTTGCTTGGCGTTGGTCGGCCCAGGCTTTGGCATAACCGGCAGATTTCACCAAATAATGATAAATGCTTTTATAGGTGAAATGTTGTAAATCACCTTTTAATTTTTCAACTCGGGTGTGGCTTGGATAGATCACTTTTTCATGCACTAATGAATCATCATAGCCGGCGTAATCGGTGCGATAGAGGCGAACCACATAGTCGGGATACCAACCGGAATGGCGAATTTCCCGCCCAAAGACTTCACTTACTCTTGGGAGCTTAAAGACGGTATTTTCTGCATTTTGTGATACCGCTTGTTGAATGGAGGCCTGCAATGTTGGGCTAACCCGTTCATCGGCATCTAACCAGAGGACATAATCGGAAGTCACATATTGTTGGGCGATTTGGCGTTGTTTTCCAAACCCTTGCCAGTGGGTGTTTTCATAGAATTTTGCTCCATAGTTTAGGGCGATAGCTTTTGTGTTATCTGTGCTTCCGGAATCTAAAATGACAATCTCATCGACCCAGTCTTTTACGGTGTCTAGGCATAATGCGAGATCTTTTTCCTCGTTTTTCACAATCATCGCAACACTAATTGTTGGCATATTTTGATCCTTTTTTTGCTATACTACTGAAAATTTTTTCCAGTATAACCGAATTTAATTTATGTGGCGTTTTTTTTATACCTGCCTGATGTACCTGAGCCAACCGTTCTTGCTTTTTTTTATGTGGCTAAGGGGCTTTAAAGCACCGAATTATCGTAAAAGAATTGGTGAACGTTATGGTTTTTACGGGCATTTGGCACGCCCTAAACCACATGGGGTGATCATTCATGCCGCCTCGGTGGGAGAGGTGATTGCCGCCACCCCTTTGGTTCGCCTTATTCAACAACGTTATCCGGATTTACCCATTACTTTTACAACAGTGACCCCAACGGGGTCAGATCGGGTGAAAGCGGCTTTTGGTGATACGGTGACGCATTGTTATTTGCCCTATGATCTTCCCTTTGCACTCAAACGTTTTATTGATTTTATCCAGCCCAAGCTCTGTATTGTGATTGAAACAGAACTTTGGCCGAATTTAATCAAACAATTGCATTTGCGTCATGTGCCTTTTGTGGTTGCCAATGCTCGCTTATCTGCCCGCTCTGCCAAGCGATATGGCAAGATACGCCAACGTTTGCAGGGCATGTGGTCGCAAATCACGTTGGTTGCTCCGCAAGATCAAATTAGCCAAAACCGTTTCATTGAATTGGGTTATCCGGAAGAAAAAATCAGTTTGACCGGTAATATTAAATACGATTTAACGGTCACCCAACATTTGCTTGATAATATTCAACAACTGCATATCCAATGGGGGAAAGATCGTCCGATTTGGATTGCCGGAAGTACACATGAAGGTGAAGAAGCCCTCGTTATACAAGCGCATCGACAGCTATTGCGAACCTATCCTCATTTACTTTTATTGCTTGTGCCCCGTCATCCGGAACGTTTTAACACGGTAGAGGCGTTGATTAAAAAGGAAAAACTCCAGTTTATTCGCCGTTCTTCAGGTGAACGCCCAAATGCCAATACTCGGGTGATTTTGGGCGATACTATGGGGGAGATGATGATGATGTATGGCGTTTCCGATATTGCTTTTGTGGGCGGAAGCTTGGTTAAACATGGGGGACATAACCCTCTCGAACCTTTAGCCTTTAAAATTCCCGTGATTAGTGGAAAGCACACCTTTAATTTTCCTGAAGTATTTGAAATGTTGTTGGAAGAACAAGGGGTGATTGAAGTGAATTCAACGGCGGAAGAATTAGCCGGTGCGGTTGAGGCACTGCTTCATTCAAAAGAGGCTCGTCAACGCTTTGGTCAGGCGGGGTATGAAGTATTAATGAAAAATCGTGGGGCATTAACCCGGTTATTTGATTTATTGACGCCTTATTTGGAGCGTAAAGTATGACAACGGTGATTTATCCCGGCACCTTTGACCCTATCACAAACGGACATTTGGATATTATTGAGCGAAGTGCGGTCATTTTTCCCAAGGTTTTGGTGGCGGTGGCAGAAAGCCCAAGTAAAAAGCCGTTGTTTTCTTTGGATGAACGGGTGGAACTTGCCCGACAATCCGTTGCGCATCTCGAAAATGTTGAAGTCTTTGGTTTTTCCGATTTGTTGGCAAATGTGATTAAGGCCCGTAATGTAACGGCAATTATCCGAGGGGTGCGAACCACTACCGATTTTGAATATGAGCTCCAGCTTGCCGCCCTTAATCGACTTCTTACAAAGGGCGTGGAAAGCCTGTTCTTTCCCCCTCGCGAAAAGTGGGCATTTGTTTCATCTACTATGGTGCGTGAAATTTATTTGCATGGTGGTGATGTGGCAGCACTTGTGCCAACAACAGTCTTTAACGCCTTACAAGCACGATGTCCAAAATAGCCCTCATTTTAACCGCACTTTTTACCTTATCCGGTTGTGGTACGGTGGTGAAACTTGTCGATCCTTCAGAGAAGTATACCGCCTATGCCGGTGTGGCCTATGATTGGGAAATGGCGCAAAAATGGGGCTTACCTATTTTGGATTTGCCGCTTTCCTTTTTACTCGATACCCTTTTACTGCCCTCTGTATGGGCGCAATGATCATGATGAAACTCAATCCTCAGCAACAACACGCCGTGGACTATGTGACCGGCCCTTGTTTGGTGCTTGCTGGCGCCGGTTCCGGTAAAACCCGTGTGATAATTAATAAAATTGCGCATTTGATCGCAAACTGTGGTTATTCTCCCAAACAAATTGCCGCCGTGACGTTCACCAATAAAGCTGCCCGAGAAATGAAAGAGCGGGTGGCACATTCCATCGGAAAGGAACAATCGAAAGGGTTGACGGTGTCCACCTTTCATACCCTTGGTTTTGATATTATCAAACGGGAATATAAGTCATTGGGCTTTAAAGCCAATATGACCTTATTTGATGAGCATGATCAATTGGCTTTATTAAAAGAACTCACCGCCGATGTGCTGAAAGAAGATAAAGATCTGCTGCGTGAACTCATGTCGGTGATCTCCAACTGGAAAAACGATTTGGTTTCGCCCAAGCAAGCCTATGCCTTAGCACGGGATGCTAAATATCAAACCTTTGCCAAATGTTATGAACGCTATGCGACCCAAATCCGTGCTTACAATGCCTTGGATTTTGATGATTTGATTATGCTCCCCACTTTATTATTCAAACAAAATGAAGAAGTGCGGTCAAAATGGCAGCAAAAAATCCGCTATTTGCTGGTGGATGAATATCAAGATACCAATACCAGCCAATATGAGTTAATCAAACTATTGGTGGGCAGCCGAGCCTGTTTTACTGTGGTGGGGGATGATGACCAATCCATTTATTCCTGGCGTGGAGCAAAACCTGAAAATATGGTGCGTTTGCGTGATGATTTTCCTCATTTACAAGTGATTAAATTGGAACAAAATTACCGCTCCACTCAGCGAATTTTACACTGCGCCAACATTTTGATTGATAACAATGAACATGTGTTTGATAAAAAATTGTTTTCTAACATCGGCGAGGGTGAAAAACTGTTGGTGATTGAGGCAAAGAATGAAGAACACGAAGCCGAACGCATTGTCGCCGAGTTGATCGCTCATCGTTTTAGCCGTAAGACAAAATATAAGGATTACGCCATTTTGTATCGAGGCAATCATCAATCCCGTTTGTTGGAAAAAGTGCTGATGCAAAACCGTATTCCCTATAAAATTTCCGGTGGCACCTCTTTTTTCTCTCGAGCCGAAATCAAAGATATGATGGCCTATTTGCGTTTAGTGGTGAACCAAGATGACGATGCGGCATTTTTACGCATTGTGAATACCCCAAAACGTGAGATTGGCACGGCAACCTTGCAAAAACTGGGGGAACTTGCCCAAGAAAAGCAGGTTAGCCTGTTTGAAGCCATTTTCGAGTTTGAGCTTATTCAACGGGTTACCCCAAAAGCTTATGATGCCCTGCAAAAATTCGGTCGTTGGATGGTGGAATTAAATGATGAAGTGCAACGTTCAGAACCGGAACGTGCCGTTCGTGCCATGTTGTCTGCTATTCATTATGAAGAATATTTGTATGAATATGCCACCACGCCAAAAGCGGCAGAAATGCAAAGTAAGAATGTGGCCACACTGTTTGATTGGGTTGCGGATATGCTGAAAGGGGATGAAGTGAGCGAACCGATGAATCTCAATCAAGTGGTCGCCCGTTTAACCTTGCGTGATAGGTTGGAACGGGGGGAAGATGATGAAGAAAGCGATCAAGTTCAGCTGATGACCCTACATGCCTCAAAAGGCTTAGAATTTCCCTATGTGTATTTGATCGGGATGGAAGAAGGTATTTTGCCGCATCAAACCAGCATTGATGAAGATAATGTAGAGGAAGAACGGCGTTTGGCCTATGTGGGGATTACCCGAGCGCAAAAAGAACTGACCTTTTCCTTGTGTCGTGAACGCCGTCAATATGGTGATCTGATTCGCCCGGAGCCAAGCCGATTTCTAGCCGAATTGCCGAATGATGATGTGCTTTGGGAGCGGGATAAACCTCAGCTTAGCGCAGAACAAAAACAGCAGCAGACACAAAGCCAATTGGATCGCCTGCGTGCGATCCTAAAGGGATAGGCAGAGGGAAAACGAGGTTGAAAACTGTCAAGAAAGATGAAAATTCTTTCAAAATTTTGACCGCACTTTCTTTATGCTCATGTGAAGATAAAATATTCAAATAATCCGTCTTTTTCAAAAAAGGGTTTGACATCTTTTCAAAAAAACGTATTATACCGCCCACGCACTGATTGTGGTGAGATGGCCGAGTAGGCTGAAGGCGCTCCCCTGCTAAGGGAGTATGGGGTCAAAAACTCCATCGAGGGTTCGAATCCCTCTCTCACCGCCATTTGCGGTTTTATTTATTCTGCACCCGTAGCTCAGCTGGATAGAGTACTCGGCTACGAACCGAGCGGTCAGAGGTTCGAATCCTCTCGGGTGCGCCATTTTGAAACGACTCTATCTTCTAAATGGTTAAGAATATTTAAAACATCACTACGCACCCGTAGCTCAGCTGGATAGAGTACTCGGCTACGAACCGAGCGGTCAAAGGTTCGAATCCTTTCGGGTGCGCCATTTCCCCTTTCTTTTCGTATTCTTTTATCTCTTATAAATTTCCTTATTTTTAACCTATTTTATCGTTCTTCACGATCATCAATGGTTTTCAACAAGTAATTTCCATGGATGTCCGCCAGGCTACGAAAGCCCACATTGGTAATTTTGTAAGGATAAGCAGTGTTGTAAATCACATTGTCATGGTGATGCCCATGAAAAATATGCTTCACACCCATTTTCTCGGCAAGCGCATTAATCACTTGAAAGCCCATAGGATGAGGTTTGGGCGCTTCGTGACAAATTAAAATATCCGCCTGCTGATTTTCAAGAATTTCAATATCGGAAGGAAAGATTGAAGTGCGATGACGCAGTGGCACGCCACCACGCCAAATTTTTTCTTGTGGACTATATTGGCAATAATGAATCGGGTCAAAAAACATCGGGCGATTTGGCGGCATCCAGATTTGTCCACGGAATACCCCACCTAATCCGGCAATACGAACACCTTGAATTGTTTCGACCCGATTATGTAAATTGCGATATTTCCATTTCGATCCCCAAATCGCATCAAAGGCAGCGATGGTTTTGCTATCGTGGTTGCCGTGGATAAACCAAATATCACAATATTGCGCTAATTTTTCCAATTCATCAGGTGAAGAAAGTTGTAAGTCGCCCAAAATAATCAGGGCAACATTGTCGTTTTCTTGCACGAAAGGGTAGAGATGTTCATAGCTTCCGTGGGGATCACCTGCAAATAGTATCATTTTATTTACTCTTTAGGGTTTTGGGCCCGTTTTGTAAATTATCCAATTCTTCTTCATTTAATATTTTTTCAATCACCGATTTCACTTGATTATAACGCTCTAAATAGCTTGGTGATTCAATCTCAATGTAAGGCACTTTGTATTTATCTAACAATTTTTTAAGCAGTTGTTGGAATTGTTGACGTTGTTTTTGAGAGCCTAGGCTGCGTAATCCGTCATCCACCCACTTGGTATTATTTTTTAGCAAAATGGTGACATCAAAAGGATATTCTTTGATCATCGAATCTAAAAACGGATGCGCCTTGCCTTCATACTGAATACAAAATGCCTGTGTTGTAATAAAATCCGTATCAATAAAAGCGATTTTATGGGCATGGCGAACCGCATAATCAATATAACGTTGATGCCCTAAGGCCATTTGCGGATAGTCTGAATACTGCATCGCCTGTTCATCGCCCCCGAGTTTTTCAAACACGAACTCACGCCCATATTCCCACGCAGAGGTGGTATTAAATACCGCAGCAAGTTTATTCACCAACACACTTTTACCACTGCTTTCCCCGCCTAAAATTGCCACGGTTTTGGCAAAAAATGGACGAACTTCTTTTGGAATAAATTTCCAATATTGGAAAGGGGTTGTGCGAATTTTTGTGGCGGATACATTAAAAAAGGTACGATCAGGATCCACTAAAGCCACTTCTAAACCTAAATATTTTTCATAAGGGGCTTTATCTTGTGGTTCACTACTAAAAACCACAGAAGGCTCAAATTCTTTTTCTTTGAACAGCGTTTTTACCGCTTCACTCCACGCCTGCCAGCCGTTAGGGTAACTTGGTATACCGTCCTCAACTAAATGATGAATAAAAATCTGATTTTTTTGGTATTTGAAGATTTGTTGCATCCAACGTAAACGATCTTGCACCGTAGGCATTCGCTTCATTTTACTGTCATAAAACAGTTTTAAATCACGTTCGGTATCACTGCACACGATCACATGCAATTCATCGACTTTACTAAATGCCTCATAAATCATATTAATATGACCGGTGTGAACAGGATAGAATTTCCCAAAAATGACACCGATTTTTTTCTCTTGGACGGCTGACATGCTTTACCTGACAATCGTAATAAGGATTAAATAGCCGTATTGTAGGCGAAATGAAAATATTTTTCACGTTCTGATTTTTTACGCGCTGATTTTCGGCTATACTGAGCCTGCATTCTCAGGGCAGGGTGAAATTCCCTACCGGCGGTAAAGCCCGCGAGCACTTAAAAGTGCGGTCAATTTTTAGTGAAAATTTTGATGAAATTGGCCTTTTTAAGGTTAGCAGATTTGGTGTAATTCCAAAGCCGACAGTAAAGTCTGGATGAAAGAGAATAAAGCGGATTGGGTTCTCCAAGCCGTTCTTTTTATTTGCATTTCTCAGCCCTGATTCTGGTTAATTTTAAGTAAAGCAATAAAGGAAATTACGATGAATCAGTCTATTTTATTCCCTTTCGGTAACACTGCCGAAGAACGTGTGCTTAACGCCATTGAGGCATTTAAACATGGCAATGGTGTTTTGGTGTTGGATGATGAAAATCGAGAAAACGAAGGCGATTTAATTTTTCCGGCAGAAACCATCACTACCGAACAAATGGCAAAATTAATTCGTTATGGCAGTGGTATCGTGTGTTTGTGTATTACCGAAGAACGTTGTCAACAACTCGATTTACCGCCAATGGTGGAAAATAATAACAGCGTAAACAAAACGGCGTTTACCGTAACTATTGAAGCTGCAAAAGGGGTATCCACAGGCGTTTCCGCAGCCGATCGGGTGACCACAATTCAAGCTGCGGTGGCAGATAATGCGATACCGGCGGATTTACACCGTCCCGGTCATATTTTCCCGCTTCGTGCCGAAAATGGGGGCGTACTTGCTCGTCGTGGGCATACAGAGGCCTCTGTCGATCTTGCCCGCCTTGCGGGATTTAAACCCGCGGGTGTGATTTGTGAGATCACCAATGACGATGGTACCATGGCTCGCGCCCCTGAAATTATTGAATTTGCACAAAAATTTGGCTATGTGGTACTGACAATTGAGGATTTGGTTGAATATCGCCTTGCTCATCAGGTTTAATTAAAAAGAAAAATATCCGGATTGCAGGGGATAAGTGCCATAAGTATTGCTAAATTGACTTTATAGGAGACAACGTGAATTTATTGCTTTTAACTTTTGGACAAAAATTAGAAAACCATTACCAAGCAGTTTTTTGTATTCTGACTTTTTTAAAAGATCCCCAAATAAAACAGATCATTATTGTGACGGATTATTCGGCGTTTTATGGCTTTCTAGGCGATAAAGTCAAAATCATATCGATTGATGAAAAAACTTTAGTAGATTGGAAAGGAAAACAGGATTTCTTTTGGCGTATCAAAATCAAAGCGATGGAGTTAGTGATACATCAATATCCGGATGATCATTTACTCTATGTGGATTCAGATACGTTTTTAGCCTCAAATTTACAGTCCATTGTTCAGAAATTGGATGAGAACATTGGGCTAATGCATACTTTTGAGTATAAATTATCCGGTAAAAACCGAAGTAAAACGGTAAGAAGGATGCTTTCATCACTCAATGACAAGGTGTTTTTTGATATCCGCATTAATCAACAGAGTGAAATGTGGAATGCCGGTGTCATTGCTGTGCCAAAAGCCCATGCTAAGGCGATGATTAACCTTTCTTTAGGGCTTTGTGATGCCATTTGTGAAACCGCCTGCCCCCGCCGTTTGGTCGAGCAATTTTCCTTTTCTTTAGCACTGAACCATTTCACTCCATTACACCCCTGTGAGGAGGTGATAGGTCACTACTGGGGTAATAAGGCCGAATGGAATCAATTTATTGGCCAATTTTTTGTGGATGTCTTATTAAAACAAAAAACACTGGAGCAATGCGTAGAGGAATTAAAGGAATTTAATTGGCAGCGTTTACCGTTGGAAAGAAAATTGCCTTCTGCGAATTCAAAGATAAAGCGGTTGATTGATTGGCTGTTTCCAAACAAAGCGATGAAATATTTTTAGGGAGCTATCGCCGAGGGAGGAGCTGTCGTCATTTCTCTCACTAGTAATAAATAGGGATAAATACCTTATCAAGGCATTTATCCCTATTTTGATTAACGAAGGGAATGATTACCAGTGATATCGATAAACGGCTTGGATTCGATAAGGTTTATCGTAGCGTTTTCCATCGGCACGACTTACCTCTAAACCAAAACGATGATTGGCGACACCGGCATTCAGACCGAGAACACTTTCGATACGCCCACGGCTATCTTCTACATTCAGTGCCGCATTAGCATAATGAATTTTGCTGTTGTTATTTCGGCTGGTGATCCCATTAACTTCCGCATAAGGCTGTAAATTCCAACCACTTGCAAGGGTGAAACTTTTCGCCACACGCAATCCGACACGAGAGTAAACAGAAGAAAGGCTATCCTCATTTTCTTTACCTTGAATATGCGTCCAGCCTAATTGTGCTTGTGGCGTGATGATCCAGTTGCCATTTAATTTGAACTGTTTACCGAGTTCACTTGACAGTGTGTAGGCATGATAACGGCGTTTTTCTGTGTGATCGGAATCAGCTTTCAAGCGGCTATATTTTGCAATATTATCCACATAAATGCCGTTGTCAGCCAAATAAGTAGCGTATAAGCCCACACTGTGACTGCGTACTTTGCCCTCGCCATAATTGCCGTTGAAATCAACATTGGCTTGGCTACGGCCGACAAATCCCCCTAGACGGAAATGATCATTCACCGCCGCATCGGCACCCACTTGTAAGCTGTGAACATGTTGTTTAAAGCCGGAGGTTTGGCTGTCACCGGTGGAAAGTGCGGTCAATTTTTCACGAGAATTCACATTACGCACCCACACATTGCCTTTTTCGCCATTTTTCACTTCACCTAAACGTTTGTGGATGCCGTTGAGTTCATCTTCCACTAGCAATAATTGGGCTTGGCGGAGTGAAACTTGTGCATTGGCTTTATTGGAAAGCTGCGGATTTGGATTAACTGATGGAGGTTCAGGTTGTGCATCAGGAGTAGTTGGTAGATCCTCTGGTTGTGTATTAGTATTCGAGGAATCTTCAGGAGTGAATGAGTTCTTAGGTTCTTCGGGCTCATCTACCTTCGTTGAATTAGCAAGGAACCAATTGCTATAATCCCTTATTAAGAAATATTTATATGCACCAGCTTCCACGTACTCTTTATTTAATAAAGAGAATTTTAGATCTTTATTATCAAAGAATGAATGAACAACTTTTATTCTACCATTTGGTTGGGTTGGAATATTACCTGAATCTTGAATATCAAGTAAAAATGATCCTTCACCATGACGAACTTCAATTAGATCGGATTTTTCATTAGCTAAATCGGTACGTAAGTGAAAGATACCGCCATTACCCGTTAAGTTATTTTCAATTCTTAGGGTATTAAACTCGCCATTTTTATTATTTGAAATATAAACATGCCCATTATTCAAATTTAGGTAATTAATAGCAGAGCTATCATTTAATCTCCAACTAGAAGAGGCGTCTTTTATATTAATTCCGGTATGCTCAACCATATATTTTGGTAGAGATGTTTTACCTATATATTCGGAATTATTGCTTAAATTAATTTGAATGGTTTGTCCTGCCAAATATGTATCTGTTATATCACCAGATAGTTTTGAATTGTTGAGATTAATGGTGGTTCCGTTAATATTGTTTAAGGAACCTAATATTTTAGTTTGAACATTTGAGTTAGTAAGATTGATTTCTAGTTCTGTTTTATAAGAGGTATTGTCATTTAAAAATCTAATGGATGATAACATCTTCTCAGCTTTAAATGTCGAGTCAATAATATCTACTCTGTTTTTATTTTTACCAAATCTTATTAAGGTACTTTTTTCTGGAATATCTAAGACGATATTTTTTAAGGTAAGCTCTCCTTGTCCAACAATAAATGCCGCTATTGGTGTATTTGATTTGAATATCGTATCAGATATATCGACTTTTGCCCCTTCAGCTGAAATAAAAGTAGAATTTTCATTTTCCTCTGGGCTCTCATTTTCTAGTGTAAAAGTTGAATTTTTAATGGTTACCTTGGTGTTTTTATTAAGCTCGAGGAGATAGCGCCCAAAATATCGAGATTCGAAAGGTACGGATTTTAGTGTAAAAGTTGAATTGTTAATTGTAATGGTTGAATCGCTTGATTCAATGAGATTGGCGGAATAAGGTTTTTTTAGAATATTAAGATTAAGGTGAGAATTATCTATTTTATAATCTTGTTGTCCCTCAATAATCAGTAAATGAGCTCCTTTGAACTCATTAGTATCAGCATTTATAGTGCAATCTTGTAATGTGGTTGCTTGAGTTTTATTTGAAATATAAAGAGAATCAATACCAGAATATTTTCTTCCCATACTGATACCACAATGTTCTGCTGCTAACGTTTGATTTGCTAATCCTATGGCCAGTGCTACTAAACTCAGCTTAAAAGTGCGGTCATATTTCTTATTGTTTTTCATTTTTGGTTCTCCTCCAAATGTAAAAAAGCCGATTTAACACGAAATCGGCTTAAATTTTAGCGGTTTAATTATTAACCCGCAACAGCAATGCGTTTCATATCCGTCATATAACCACGCAATTCTTGACCGATTAATTCAACCGGGTGGTTGCGGATGGCATCGTTGACATCACGCAAGGTGATATTGTCGATTTCAACGGTTGGGGTCGGCTCACCCAAATCACCTTTTTGCAACGTTGGGATAATTTCTTTAGCAAGAATTGGGGTGGCGACGTTAGAGAATAAGTAGTTACCGTATTCTGCTGTATCAGAAATCACCACGTTCATTTCATATAAACGTTTACGCGCAATGGTGTTGGCAATTAATGGTAATTCATGAAGCGATTCATAGTAAGCGGACTCTTCATAAATGCCACTTTCCACCATCGCATCAAAGGCAAGTTCCACGCCGGCTTTTACCATAGCGATCATTAACACGCCATTATCAAAATATTCTTGTTCACTGATTTTGCCATCATATTTCGGGGCATTTTCAAAAGCGGTTTTAGCCGTAGCTTCACGCCAAGCGAAGAGATCTTTATCGCCATTTGCCCAGTCTGCCATCATGGTTTCAGAGAAGTGGCCGCTGATAATGTCATCCATATGTTTGTAATATAAGAAACCGAGTTTTTCTTTAATTTGTTCGGAAAGCTCAAAGGCACGCAATTTCGCACTGTTAGATAAGCGATCCATCATTAAGGTGATCCCACCTTGTTTTAAGGCTTCGGTGATGGTTTCCCAACCATATTGGATTAATTTTCCGGCATAGGCAGGATCTTTACCGTCAGCCACTAATTTGTCGTAGCACACGATAGAACCGGCTTGTAACATACCGCAAAGAATGGTTTGTTCACCCATTAAGTCAGATTTTACTTCTGCTACGAATGAGGATTCTAGCACGCCCGCACGATGACCACCGGTTGCTGCTGCCCAAGCTTTTGCAATAGCCATACCCTCACCTTTCGGGTCGTTTTCTGGGTGAACAGCGATTAAAGTTGGCACACCAAAACCACGTTTGTATTCTTCACGCACTTCTGTTCCTGGGCATTTTGGTGCCACCATTACCACGGTTAAATCCGGGCGAATTTGTTCACCTTGCTCAACGATGTTGAAACCATGGGAATAACCGAATGCCGCACCTTGTTTCATTAACGGCATCACATCTGCTACCACTTTTGAGTGTTGTTTATCCGGTGTAAGGTTCACTACTAAATCAGCGGTTGGGATTAATTCTTCGTAAGTGCCGACTTTGAAACCGTTTTCGGTGGCACGTTGGAATGAGGCACGTTTTTCTGTAATGGCTTCAGGGCGCAAGGCATAGCTGACATCTAAACCGGAGTCACGCATATTTAAACCTTGGTTTAACCCTTGCGCACCACAGCCCACGATGACAATTTTTTTCCCTTTTAAGAAATTTGCTTCATCGGCAAATTCTTCACGATCCATAAAGCGACAACGACCTAATTGGTCTAATTTTTGACGTAAATTCAATGTGTTGAAATAGTTAGCCATAGATTTTCCTTAATGTTGTAAGGGTGAATGATTGTATGATGTTGTGTTTGTGTTGTTTTACTTCGGCTAGGATTATAAGGTTTTTTGTGATTGCGTAAAGTGATATTATGGGAATGATTTGTTTCATTTTTTGCAATTATAACTTGGGCATCGGGTTTCGCCGATGGCGACCTACTTTCTTTTACTTGTGTAAAAGAAAGTAGGCAAAGAAAACACACCCCAGTTAAATCGCTGATCTTTGCTTGATTGTCATTTTATTAACGCTAAATTTGTAAACTCGCTTCGCTCAAACAGTACAAATTTAGCTAAAAATGCCAAGTCGCAAAGGCGATTTATATGGGGCTCGCTTTGGCAGAGCGTTATTTAAAACAACTAAATGTAAAAAACATTGCTAAATTTAACCGCACTTTATTAAATATGCACTTTGGGGTTCCCCTTCTTTTCCGCCTTTGTGGAATTGAATTTGTAGGAAATTTTCGTCTGTTTGAGCGTAGCGAGTTCAGAAAATTTCCGTTAAGCAAATTCAGTGGAACAAAGGAAACAAGGAAAAGCAGGGCGTGCTTTCTTTTTGCCTACTTTTACTTTGCACGAGCAAAGAAAAAGTAGGTCGCTCATCGAGCGAAAGGCGATTTCAAATAAATAAAGAAAGTAGGTCGCCGTCAGGCGAAATCTGACTTTGATAAAACCGGAATGATTATGGACTTTACGGATCTCAACTTATTCATAAAACTAGCGGAAACCAAAAACTTCGCCAAAACCGCTACTCAAAACCATATGTCCCCTTCCACCCTTTCACGCCAAATTCAGCGGTTGGAAGAAGAGTTGGGGAAAAGGCTTTTTATTCGTGATAACCGTCAAGTAAATCTCACCGAATATGGGGAGAAATTTCTACGGTTTGCCAAGGCGGAGTGGCAAAACTGGCAACAATTTAAACAACAGCTTAATGATGAAGCGGATGAATTGAGCGGTGAATTAAGACTTTTTTGTTCCGTTACCGCCTCTTATAGCCATTTGCCACAGATATTAAAACAATTTCGCCAACGTTACCCGAAAGTGGAAATTCAGCTTACCACCGGCGATCCGGCGCTCGCTTTGGAATTGGTGCAAAGTCAGCAAGTGGATCTTGCGCTTGCAGGGAAACCCAATAATTTACCGGCGAGCGTGGTATTTCATAAAATTGACGATATTCACCTTTCACTGATTGCGCCACGGGTTGCTTGTTTGGCAACACAATTATTGCAAGAGAAACCGATTAATTGGCAACAGATGCCTTTTATTTTTCCGGTGGAAGGCCATGCAAGGCAGCGGATTGAACAATGGTTGCGTGAAAAGCAGATTAAACACCCGAAAATTTATGCCACGGTGGCAGGGCATGAGGGGATTGTCCCCATGGTGGGGTTAGGTTTTGGACTGGCGATGTTACCTGATGCGGTGATTGATAACAGCCCGATGCGTGATCAAATTTCCCGATTAAATTTAGAACGACCCGTTGCCCCTTTTGAATTGGGGATCTGTACCCAAAAAAGGCATTTAGCCCAACCCTTAATTCGTGCGTTTTGGGCCATGTTGGAATAAAATGGTGCGGATTATTTCGATTAAGGATTTCCTATGCTAAAAGGTGTTCTCGTTTCGCTCTTCGCCTCTTTTTTATTTGGCTATATGTATTATTTTTCTACCTTGCTTAAGCCCTTAAGCGGTACGGATATCTTTGGCTATCGAATGATTTTCACCTTTCCCTTCGTGCTGTTGGCCGTTTTGATGTTCAAACAAAAAAATGCCCTGATCGAACGTTTAAAACACCTTCAAAAACGACCGCACTTTGCCCTTTCTTATCTTTTTTGTGGGGCATTAATGGGCTTTCAAATGTGGCTATTTTTATGGGCACCCAATAATGGTAGCTCGCTGAGTGTTTCCTTTGGTTATCTGTTATTGCCTATTGTGATGGTGGCGGCAGGGCGATTAATTTTTAAAGAACGGATTTCTACTTTTAAATTCATTGCCGTATTGATTGCCGCAGCTGGTGTCATTTCAAATATTATCATTAAAGGCGGATTATCTTGGGAAGCTATTGTCATTTGTGTGGGCTATACCACCTATTTTTCTATTCGAAAAGCGTTGAAAAATACCGATCTTGCCTCTTTTTGTCTTGAAATGTTCAGTTTGCTCCCGATAAGTATCTATTTTGCTCTACAAACAGATTTTGCTGTGGTGGAACAAAGTAATCCGAATATTTGGGCGTTATTACTGTTGCTTGGACTGATTAGCGGTACGGCATTAATTGCTTATGTAATCGCCAGCAATATGCTACCAATGAATTTACTTGGGTTATTGGGCTATGTGGAAACCATCATGATGGTGTTTGTTTCCTTTTTTATTGGCGAAAAAATTGATGGGGAAAGCTACCCGCTTTTTATTTGTTTAATATTGGCAATGTGCCTTGTGATGATAGACGGCGTGTATAAACAGCACGCAAAAGGAACCTTATAATGTCGTTTAAAGAAATTACTCCCCAACAAGCCTGGGAAATGGTGCAACAGGGCGCCATCCTTGCCGATGTGCGTGATGCACAGCGTTATACCTATTCACACCCCAAAGGGGCTTTTCATTTAACCAATCAAAGTTTTTTACAGTTTGAAGAATTGGTGGATTTCGACACCCCCATTATTATCAGCTGTTATCATGGCATCAGCAGCCGCAATGTCGCCACATTTTTAACAGAACAAGGTTATGAAAATGTTTATAGCATCATTGGTGGATTTGATGGCTGGATGAGAGCAGAATTGCCGATTGAAACAAGTTATCCATAAAAATCTCATTGATTAATCTTAATAATATAGTGTGATTTGAATTTATTGTTGTATTTCTTTATAATCCCAAAGCTTTTAGCCTTATATTTTTTAGGCTTAATATTTTTAAATATTAAATTAATTATAAAAAGAGTCATATTATGAATAAAACGTTTAAAGTGATTTGGAATCATGCTGCCCAAAATTGGGTGGCAGTCTCGGAATTAAACAAAGCAAAAGGTAAAACAAAGTCTTTATCTTTGGCGAAGAAAGGGCTATTCAAAGTTTCTTTAATCTCCTCTGCGTTAGCGCTTATGAATGGCCAAGCTGTGGCAATCACTGGGGCTGAAAACCAACTGGCGAATTCCGCGGTTAATTATTGTTATTACAAACATGAACACCCTAATGGGCAGGTTGTGTGTGGCGGTAGCTCTACAAGTGCTACTGGTTTAGGGGCGATTGCAATAGGTAATGGCTCAGTTGCTAATTCTACACATGGAAATGGTGTTGTTGCGATCGGTATTGATTCGAAAATTGATGGGGCTATGTCGGTTGGATTAGGTAGCGGTAATATTGTAAACGGTAGTATGTCAAATGCAGTGGGTGCTCAAAATAAAGTGAATGCCTATTATGCCAGTGCTTTGGGATTTTGGAATACTATTAACAATAGTAGACAAAAGGATGTCAGTGGCGCATTTGGGCAAGGGAACCAAATAATTAATAGTGGAAAAGCTTATGCCTTTGGCTATGACAATACAGTTGGTTCAATAAACAATGCTGCAGACAACTCTTTAGCCATTGGTAGTGGGAATCGTGTTTTTTCTAGTAATTCTGTTGCTGTAGGGAGTAATACAAAGGTCAATGCTTCCAGTGCAATTTCAGTGGGGCACAATACGGCCGTCAATGCCAGTAATTCAATTGCAATGGGAACAAATGCAGTTTCTAACACAGCGAATTCAGTTGTCATTGGTGCTAACGCAAAAGATACGACAAAGATGGGCTATAGCCAAGCTACTGCAGTAGGTTCTTTTTCTACTGCTGCGAATGACAGTGTCGCACTGGGTTCAGGGGCAAGTGCAACAGGGCATATCACCAATACTACTTTTAGTGGTTGGGCTACGGCTGTTGGTCGTTTGTCAAATGCAAGTGGACGTGGCGGTATTGCCGTTGGTAATGAAGCTGCTGCCTCAGGTATCGACTCTGCAGCTTTTGGTTCTTATGCGAAGGCGAGTGCAAATTATGCTTATTCCTTTGGCTACAGTTCAGAAGCATCAGGGTTGGAGTCTATTTCATTTGGTAACAAAGCAAAGGCAAGTGGCCCTAAAACTATTGCCTTTGGTAGTGAGTCGAAGGCTGAAATTGACTCTAGTGTGGCTCTAGGTTTTAGATCTGCAACAGATGCAACGCTTGATCCTGTTGTAGGAACAAGCAATGCCACGGTAAACGGAATCTTTTATGGTAATTTTGCTGGTGCGAACCCTTTCTCAACTGTTTCTGTCGGTAATGTTAATGAAAAACGCACCATTACCAATGTCGCCGCAGGCCGTATTTTGGCTAGCTCAACGGATGCCATTAACGGTAGCCAATTGTATTGGGTGGCGAACAACCTTGCCGATGAGATCGCAAAAGTGAAGAAAATGACTTGGAATGCCACCGCATCAGAAAACGGTGGTACTGCAACCGGTATTACTAATGCCACGGTAAGTAATGGTGATACGGTTACCTTTGAAGCAGGTAAAAATATCACCATTACCCAAGATGGCAGAAAATTCACTATTGAGGCAACCGGTTCAGGTTCTACAACAAATGTAACTGTTGATGCGGGAGAGGGGATACAGGTTAATTCCACGACGAATGGAAATAATGTCACCTATACCGTCACAGCAAAAACTGACGGTACAACCATTAAAATTGATAACAATGGTAATATCTCAGCTGTCACGACAGATCTGAATGTGGTTGGTGGTAAAGTGGAAGAACCAACGGGATCGAATGCGAGTGCATTAGTCAATGCGACAACGGTTACAAAAGCGATCAACAACTCGGGCTTTACCCTGAAAACCTCTGCCACACCAGAGGGACAAAAAGAGGCGTCTTCAACCGGTGAGGAATTGATTACACCGGGTAAAGCTGTGGAGATGGTTGCGGGTAAAAACTTAACAGTGAAACAATCGGCAAACGGCACTATTACTTATGCAACAAAAGATGATGTGAATTTCAATTCTGTCACCGTTGGCAATACGAAAATCAACAAGGATGGCGTGAGAATTACCGGTGGCCCAAGTATAACAACGAATGGGATTGATGCGGGCAATAAGAAGATCACCAATGTTGCACCGGGTGAGATTTCTGCCACTTCCAAAGATGCGGTGAATGGCTCTCAACTCTATGCTGTGGGTAATAATATCAATAACTTAAATAATAGAGTGAATAAAATTGATAAAGACCTAAGAGCCGGTATTGCAGGAGCGGCAGCCATTGCGGGCTTGCCACAGGTGCGTGGAAACGGAAAATCCATGATGGCGGTGGCAGCGAGTAATTATCGTGGTGAAAATGCGGTTGCCCTTGGTTATACCCGTGCAAGCGATAATGGAAAAGTCTTGCTGAAATTAAGTGGAAGTACCAATACCCGTGGCGATGTCGTGAGTGCTGTCGGCCTTGGTTATGAGTGGTAATCACTAAAGCCTAAGTGCTTACTCATTTTGCAGCCCCTAAATGTTGAAAGCATTTAGGGGTTGTTTTTTCTTAAAAGGCGAGTTTTTTCCTAAAAGTAAGGTTGTACCCTTTATCCCCGCAAAGAGGAGGGATACCTTATTGCAACCTCATGAGTGATGTTAATTAAAAACCGAAAGAGATTGGTGTTTTTCACACAATGTTGCAAAATAGCCGAAATTTAGAAATTTCTTAGAAAAATGATTGTATTTAGTAATATTTCCTTAAAACGTGGGCAAACAGAATTGCTTAAAAATGCCACAGCAACGATTAATCCAAAACAAAAAGTCGGGTTGGTGGGGAAAAACGGTTGTGGCAAATCCTCTTTATTTTCCTTATTGAAAAAAGAACTTCAACCCGAAGGAGGCGAGATCAGCTATCCGTCAAATTGGGCGGTATCTTGGGTGAATCAGGAAACCCCGGCATTGGAGATTTCTGCACTGGATTATGTGATTCAAGGGGATCGTGAATATTGCCGTTTGCAGGCAGAATTAGAGAAAGCCAATGGATGTAATGACGGCAATGCCATTGCACGAATTCACGACAGACTTGATGCGATCAATGCGTGGACAATTCAATCACGGGCGGAAACATTGTTGCATGGTTTGGGATTTACGCAGGCGGAAACCCAACATAGGGTAAAATCGTTCTCGGGCGGTTGGCGGATGAGGTTGAATTTGGCGCAGGCGTTGCTTTGTCCTTCAGATTTGTTGTTGCTTGATGAACCGACCAACCATTTAGATTTGGATGCGGTGATTTGGCTGGAGCGTTGGTTAGTGAATTATCAAGGCACGTTAGTGTTAATTTCTCACGACCGTGATTTTCTTGATCCTATCGTGACAAAAATTTTGCATATAGAACATCAAAAGATTAATGAATATACGGGGGATTATTCCTCTTTTGAGCGGCAACGAGCCACTAAGCTTGCCCAACAAGCGGCCATGTACCGTCATCAGCAACAAAAAATCGCCCATTTACAACATTATATTGATCGTTTTAAAGCCAAAGCTACCAAAGCAAAACAGGCACAAAGCCGTGTGAAAGCTTTAGAGCGAATGGAACTTATTGCCCCGGCCTATGCTGATAATCCTTTCACCTTTGCTTTTCGTCCACCCATTTCCTTGCCGAACCCTTTGGTGATGATTGAACAGGCTAGCGCAGGTTATGGTGAGGGGGAAAGTGCGGTTGAAATTTTAAGCAAAATTAAACTCAATCTGGTGCCGGGGTCCCGTATTGGGTTACTGGGTCAAAATGGGGCGGGAAAATCCACTTTAATTAAGCTTTTGGCACAAGAACTTAGCCCACTTTCAGGTACGGTGCAACTTGCCAAAGGGGTACAGTTGGGTTATTTTGCCCAACATCAATTGGATACCCTCCGTGCTGAAGAATCCGCCCTGTGGCATATGCAAAAACTTGCACCGGAGCAAACAGAACAACAGGTGCGTGATTATCTGGGGAGCTTCGCTTTTCACGGTGATAAGGTAAATCAGCCGGTTTCTTCCTTTTCCGGTGGTGAAAAGGCCCGTTTGGTGTTGGCATTGATTGTCTGGCAACGCCCGAATTTGCTGTTGTTAGATGAACCGACAAACCATTTGGATCTTGATATGCGTCAAGCCTTAACGGAAGCCTTAGTAGATTATGAGGGATCCTTGGTGGTGGTTTCCCACGACCGCCATTTGCTACGCAATACGGTGGAAGAGTTTTACTTGGTGCATGATAAACAAGTAGAAGAATTCAAAGGGGATTTAGAGGATTATCAAAAATGGCTTATGGAGCAGAATAGCCAATCTTCAGCAAAATCGACGGAAGAAAATAGGTTATCGGAAAATATCAATTCCAGTCAAAATCGTAAAGAGCAAAAACGTCGAGAGGCAGAATTACGCCAACAAACCGCGCCACTTCGTAAAAAGATCACGCAGTTAGAAGAAAAAATGAATATTTTGAGCGAACAACTGGCGGAAATTGAACAGCGTTTGGCGGACTCTGCGCTTTATCATGCAGAAAATAAAGAAAAACTGACCGCACTTTTGGCACAACAAGTGGAAACGAAAAAAGCCTTGGAAACCGTAGAAGCCGATTGGATGGAAAGCCAAGAGAAACTGGAAGAAATGATATTAAATGCGGAGTGATTATGAACTCATCCCTTTTTCATCACACCAAACAAGAAGAACCTTGCCCGAAATGTGGGTCGATTTTGCAAATGAAACAAGGCAAAAAAGGATTGTTTTTAGGGTGTAGTGCCTATCCGCAATGTGATTATTTACGCCCTTTGCAACGAGTAGAGCATAAGGTATTGAAAACCCTTGAAGAAACCTGTCCGCAATGTGGCGATTTGTTAGCATTGAAACAAGGGGCATTTGGTATGTTTATTGGTTGTTGTGCTTATCCACAATGTGATTTTGTAGTGCATGAAGAACAAAAAACAGAGGCACGAATTCCTTGCCCTGAATGTGGGAAAGGGCATTTGGTGACCCGCCGTGGGCGGCAAGGTAAAACATTTTATGGTTGTGACAGTTTTCCCCATTGTAAATTCTCTTTACCCTCCACCCCCTATGAAACGCCTTGCCCGCAATGCGGTTTTCCCCTTGCTTTATTAAAAAATGAAAGTGAAACAGGCCAACATATGCAATGCGCCAATAAAACCTGTCGCCATAGTTTTGAGATAGCCAAATGACATTACAACAAATTACCTGCTATTTATTACAGGATCAGGTGGTTGCTTACCCGACAGAAGCGGTATTTGGTTTGGGGTGTAATCCGTTCAGTGAAAGTGCGGTCAAAAAATTGCTTGATTTAAAACAGCGTCCGGTGGAAAAAGGATTGATTTTAATTGCGCCAACGCTCGATTTTTTATTCCCTTTTATCGATATTGATGAGTTAGATGAAAGCCAACTGGCGAAATTAAAGGCACATTATGATCACCCTATAACTTGGGTCGTGCCGGCAGCATCGAATGTGCCTGCTTTCCTTACCGGAAAATTTAACCGTATTGCCGTGCGTATCAGCGATCATCCGGCTGTACGGGCGTTATGTGAAGCCACCGGTTTTGCGTTAACCTCAACCAGTGCAAATTTAACGGGCGCCTCTCCTTGTAGAACCGCAGAAGAAGTGCTGTCACAATTTGGTGAGGATTTTCCTGTACTCGATTTACCGGTGGGAAATGCACAAAATCCCTCAGAAATTCGTGATTTGATGACTAACCAACTTTTTAGACAAGGATAATTTATGGATCGCTATGCGGTGTGGGGCAATCCCATTGCACAAAGTTTATCGCCATTAATTCAAAGCAAGTTTGCAGAGCAAACCCAACAAAAACTGCACTATGAGGCAAAATTAGGTGATGTGGAAACCTTTGAGCAACAACTTGCCACCTTTTTCTCACAGGGTGCAAAAGGCGCTAATGTGACCGCACCTTTTAAAGCAAGAGCCTACCAACTTGCCGATGAACACAGTGAGCGGGCAAAGCTGGCACAGGCTTGTAATACGCTAAAAAAATTAGAAGACGGCAGGCTTTATGCCGATAACACAGATGGCATCGGGTTAGTCACGGATTTGAAACGCTTAAATTGGATAAAACCCCATCAGCGTATTTTAATTTTAGGGGCAGGCGGTGCCACTCAAGGGGTATTATTACCTTTATTACAAGCAGAACAACGGATTGTATTAGCCAACCGTACCTTGGCAAAAGCGGAACATTTGGCTGAAATATTTCAACCTTATGGTGAGGTTCAAGCAGTGGCGATAGATAACATTCCCGATCAATCTTATGATGTGGTGATTAATGCTACATCGGCGGGGTTGAGTGGAAATACTGCCTCTGTTTCGGCTGCTATTCTCAAATTGGGGAACGCTTTTTACGATATGCAATATGCGAAAGGTTCGGATACGCCTTTTATTTCTCACTGTAAAACTCTTGGATTGACGAATGTTAGCGATGGATTGGGGATGTTGGTGGCACAAGCGGCACATTCATTCCATTTATGGCGTGGTGTGATGCCGGATTTTGCCACCGTTTACAAGGAACTGAAAAAGGAGATGCAATGATAAGGTGCCCGTGGACAGGGGATTTACCCATTTACATTGCCTATCATGATAATGAATGGGGTAAACCGGAATTTGATAGCCGAAAATTATTTGAAAAAATCTGTTTGGAAGGGCAACAAGCGGGATTGTCTTGGATTACTGTGTTGAAAAAACGTGAGGCCTATCGTCAGGCATTTCATCAATTTGATCCGAAAAAAGTGGCAAAAATGGCCGCACTTGAGCTTGATGCCTGTATGCAAAATGCGGGGCTGATTCGTCACCGAGCGAAATTGGAAGCCATTGTTAAAAACGCTCAGGCCTATTTAGCCATGGAAAAGTGCGGTGAAAATTTCAGTGATTTTATTTGGTCTTTTGTCAATCACCAGCCTATTGTAAATGATGTGCCGGATTTAGCTTCCGTACCGGCAAAAACCGATATTTCTAAAGCCATGTCAAAAGCCTTAAAGAAACGAGGCTTTGTCTTTGTAGGGGAAACCACCTGTTATGCTTTTATGCAATCGATGGGATTGGTGAACGACCATATAAATGGTTGTTGTTGTAAATGATATTCCAGTATAATCGGCTCAATTTCATCAATGAAACATTGAATTATGAATAAAAAATATACTTTAATTTCTCTTTCTATTTTGACCGCACTTTATAGCCAAACCACTCTAGCGGATTTGCGTACTCAGTGTTTGGTGGGCGTGCCTCAGTTTTCCGGCGAGCCTGTTTCTCAAAATCCCAATGATCTGCCTGTTTATATTGAAGCGGATAATGCGGAAATTAATCAGCCAACGAATGCTATTTACAAAGGGAATGCGGATCTCAAACAAGGAAATCGCCATTTGGTTGCCGATTCGGTGGAGGTCAAACAAATTGGTGAGGGAGCCGCATTACAACGTTTTGCCTATGTACGAGGCGGGTTTGATTATAAAGACGAGCAAATTAATCTGTTAGGGCAAAATGCCGATTTTAATTTGGATTCAAAAGACGGCCATGTGTCAGATGCCGATTATCAGTTGGTAGGACGCCAAGGGCGGGGTAAAGCGCAGGAAATTGAATTGCGTAACGATGTTCGTGTGATGAAAAATGCTACCTTTACATCCTGTTTACCTAACGATAATGCGTGGGCGGTCGATGCCTCAGAAATTCGTCAGTATATTAAAGAAGAATATGCGGAAATGTGGCATGCACGCTTTAAAGTGCTAGGCGTGCCGGTATTTTATACCCCTTATTTACAACTGCCTATTGGCGATCGCCGCCGTTCCGGTTTATTAATTCCAAGTGCCGGAAGCTCAAGCCGTGATGGTTATTGGTATGCCCAGCCGATTTATTGGAATATCGCCCCTAATTATGATGCGACCATTACTCCGAAATATATGTCCCATCGTGGTTGGCAGTTAAACGGTGAATTTCGTTATTTAACACCTCTTGGTGAAGGCAAAATTGCCGGTGAATACTTAGGGCGTGATCGCTATGATGAATACTATGGTGATGACCGTAAACGCCATCTTTTCTATTGGAATCACAGTTCTTCTTTCCTTGAAAATTGGCGTTTGAATATTGACTATACACGAGTGAGTGATAAACGCTATTTCACGGATTTTACCTCTGATTACGGTAGCAGTACGGACGGTTATGCCAACCAATATGCCCGTATCGCTTACTACCAGCCAAATTATAATTTCGCTATTTCAGCCCGCCAATTCCAAATTTTTGACGAGGTTGATATCGGGCCTTATCGTGCATTGCCACAAATTGATTTTAATTATTATAAAAATGATTTAGCCAACGGTTGGTTAGACTTCAAATTATTCTCACAAGCGGTGCGTTTTGATAATGATAGTAGCCTTATGCCCACTGCATGGCGTTTTCATATTGAGCCAAGTTTAGCCACGGCAATGTCGAATAAATACGGTAGTTTGAATATTGAAACCAAACTTTATGCCACCCATTATCAGCAGAAAAAAGGAAAAGGTGTCGGTGCGGAAGAGGTGGAAAAACGGGTAAATCGGGTTATTCCACAGGTTAAAGTGGATTTACAAACAGTTTTAGCCCGGGATACCACTTTCTTAAAAGACTATACGCAGACTTTCGAACCCCGAATTCAGTATTTATATCGCCCCTATCGTGATCAAAGTAATATCGGTTCAAGCCGCACCAATGATTACTTAGGCTATGGCTATGATTCTTCACTGGTTCAGCAAGATTATTATTCTTTATTCCGTGATCGCCGTTACAGCGGGTTAGACCGTATTGCTTCGGCAAACCAAGTCACACTTGGCGGCACAACCCGTTTTTATGACAGACATTCCACAGAGCGCTTTAACTTCTCTGCCGGACAAACCTATTACTTAACGGATTCCCGCATTGACAGTAATCCGGCAAACAGTACACAACGTTCTTCTTCCTCTTGGGCGTTGGAGTCAAACTGGAAAATCAATGATAATTGGAACTGGCATGGTAGCTATCAATATGATACCCAGTTGAAGAAAACCTCATTGGCGAACACCAGTATTGAATATAACCCGGAAAGAAATAATTTAATTCAATTAAATTATCGCTATGCAAGCCAAGCTTATATCGACCAAAACCTAGGGCAATCAGCCAATGCTTATAACCAAGATATTAAACAATTAGGCTTAGTTGCCGCTTGGGAAGTGACAGATAATTGGGCTGTTGTAGGCAAATACTATCAAGACCTAGCCTTGCAAAAACCGGTAGAACAATACCTTGGCGTACAGTATAACAGTTGTTGCTGGGCAGTAGGTGTCGGTGCAAGACGTTATGTGACAAGCCGCCAAAATCAAGGACGGGATGAAGTGTTGTATGATCACAGCATTGGCGTCACCTTTGAGTTACGAGGCTTAGGCACAAACGATCACCAAAGCGGTATTCAAGAGATGCTGAAAAGAGGTAAGTTACCTTATATTAAGGCTTATAGCTTATAATTCGGCTATCGAAATCAATAGGATAAGGAATGAAAAAACAAACAATTTTAACCGCACTTTTAGGTGCGATGGTATTGACCGGGTGTGCGACAAAACCTGACGGGGAACGCAATGATCCGATGGAGGGGTTTAACCGTACCATGTGGGATTTTAACTACAAGGTGGTGGATCGCTATGTGTTAGAACCTGCTGCGAAAGGTTGGCGTGACTATGTGCCAACCCCGGTTACCAAAGGGCTGAGCAATGTGGCGAATAACTTAGATGAGCCGGTCAGTTTTGTAAACCGCCTGATTGAAGGTGAACCGAAAAAGGCTTTTGTGCATTTTAACCGTTTTTGGATTAACACTGTATTTGGTTTAGGTGGGTTATTTGATTTTGCAAGTGCAAGCAAAGAGTTGCAGGTTTACGAACAACGGGGATTTGGTGAAACATTAGGCAGTTATGGGGTGGATGCCGGTGCTTATATGGTGTTGCCTTTGTATAATGCCACTACCCCTCGTCAATTAACCGGTGCCATTGTGGATGCTGCCTATATGTATCCTTTCTGGGAGTGGGTTTCGGGAAATCCCCTTTCATTGGTGAAATATGGTATTCAAGTGATTGATACCCGAGCGAAGAATTTAGATAACGCTGAATTATTAAATCAAGCACAGGATCCTTATGTCACTTTCCGAGAAGCCTATTATCAAAACTTAGACTTTAAAGTGAATGATGGAAAAGTAAAAGAAAGTTCACAAAAAGAACTTTCTGATGATGTCTTAAAAGAGATTGATTAATAAAAGTGCGGTTGATTTCACTGAATTTTTCTCTAAAAGAAGGATAAATGACGATGACAAAAATTATTCATACAGAAAAAGCCCCGGCCGCAATTGGCCCTTATGTGCAAGCGGTTGATTTGGGAAATTTAGTACTGACTTCAGGCCAAATTCCGGTTAATCCCGCAACAGGCGAAGTGCCGAGTGATATTGTGGCACAAGCTCGCCAATCCTTAGAAAATGTCAAAGCGATTGTAGAACAAGCCGGTTTAGCCGTGGCAGATATTGTCAAAACAACGGTATTTGTGAAAGATTTAAATGATTTTGCTGTGGTTAATGCGGAATATGAGCGTTTCTTTAAAGAGAACAATCATCCGACTTTCCCGGCCCGTTCTTGTGTGGAAGTGGCACGCCTACCAAAAGATGTTGGTTTGGAAATTGAAGCCATTGCCGTGAGAAAATAACAAAAAGTGCGGTGAAAATTCACCCTGTTTTTCAACAATAGGCTTTACAAGGTGCAGTTTTAACTCTATAATCCTGCACCTATTTACGCCAAGTGCGTGAGATTTCTGGTTGGTGCTTGACCTATTCAAGCCCCGTCCAAGACCGTAGGGGAGCAATCTTAATCATCCTACGTAGATGGTGTACAGAATAAGAATTTTTCTTGCTTCTGGGCACCGAAGTCGTCCTAATCTTCGATTAGGTAAATTAATTCCGAGAAATCGGAGTGTATTCAGGAGCTAAAAGCCAATGGCATTAAATCTTCAAGACAAACAAGCAATTGTTGCTGAAGTAAATGAAGCAGCCAAAGGTGCACTTTCAGCAGTGATCGCAGATTCTCGCGGTGTGACTGTTGATAAAATGACTGAATTGCGTAAAGCAGCTCGTGAAGCGGGTGTAACAATGCGTGTGGTGCGTAATACTTTATTACGCCGTGCGGTTGAAGGCACTGATTACGAATGCTTAAAAGATACGTTTGTAGGTCCAACACTTATCGCATTCTCTAACGAACACCCGGGTGCAGCAGCACGTTTGTTCAAAGAATTTGCTAAAGCAAACGATAAGTTTGAAATTAAAGGTGCAGCCTTTGAAGGTAAGATCCAAGATGTTGAATTCTTAGCAACATTACCGACTTACGAAGAAGCAATTGCACGTTTAATGGGCACAATGAAAGAAGCGGCGGCAGGCAAACTTGTTCGCACTTTTGCGGCATTACGCGACAAATTACAAGAAGCGGCTTAATCACTAAGCGTTTCTTACTTCATTTAACTTTATTTATTTTAGGAATTGATTGTTATGTCATTAACTAACGAACAAATTATTGAAGCGATTGCTTCTAAATCTGTAACTGAAATCGTTGAATTAATCGCAGCGATGGAAGAAAAATTCGGCGTTTCAGCAGCGGCAGCAGTAGCAGCAGCACCGGCAGGTGGTGCAGCGGCAGCGGCAGAAGAAAAATCTGAATTTGATGTTGTTCTTGCTGAAGCAGGTGCAAACAAAGTAGCAGTAATCAAAGCAGTACGCGGTGCAACAGGTTTAGGCTTAAAAGAAGCGAAAGACTTAGTTGAATCTGCACCTGCAGCATTAAAAGAAGGTGTTTCTAAAGAAGAAGCTGAAGCACTTAAGAAAGAATTAGAAGAAGCCGGTGCAAAAGTAGAAATCAAATAATTTTTGATTCACTGATGCCCTGTTTCTCAGGCTTAATGGCTGGTGGTTTACCATCAGCCATTTTGTGCTATCAAAATAGGCACAAAAAAACAGATAATTATTTTCCGTTTAATTTTATCTGTTTCCACTCAAGTTAATTGATATTTTAATTTGAGTAACCCACTGCAGAAGTAAGGTTCAGAGTGCGGTCCTGAAAACGGTGTCCATACCTTGATATAAAAAAATTCGGTCAATATTATTCGTAAATCACTAACGTGATTTGTTTACTCCTTCGGAGCCGTTGGCAGAGCCAACGTTCAAAAACGTTGTTTTTTGTGACCGCACTTTTCTTATATCAGCTCAGTCTCACTAAAATTGATAGAGGAAAACCAACCAATGGGTCTCTCCTATTCTGAGAAAAAACGAATTCGTAAAGACTTCGGCAAACGTCCGCAAGTTTTAAATGTACCTTATTTATTAACTATTCAATTAGATTCGTTTGATAAATTTATTCAAAAAGATCCTGAAGGTCAGCAAGGCTTAGAAGCTGCTTTCCGCTCAGTTTTCCCCATTGTCAGCAACAATGGTTATACCGAATTACAATATGTTGATTACCGTTTAGAAGAGCCGGAATTTGATGTGCGTGAGTGCCAGATCCGTGGTTCAACTTACGCTGCGGGTTTGCGTGTTAAATTACGTCTTGTCAGCTATGATAAAGAATCCTCTTCGCGTGCCGTCAAAGATATTAAAGAAAATGAAGTGTATATGGGGGAAATCCCATTAATGACGGATAACGGTACCTTTGTGATTAACGGTACCGAACGTGTTATCGTTTCACAATTACACCGTAGTCCGGGTGTGTTCTTTGATTCTGATAAAGGTAAAACCCATTCATCGGGTAAAGTGCTTTATAACGCACGAATCATTCCTTACCGTGGTTCTTGGTTGGATTTTGAATTTGATCCGAAAGACAACCTTTATGCCCGTATTGACCGCCGTCGTAAATTACCGGCAACCATTATCCTTCGTGCATTAGGTTACACCACCGAAGAAATCTTAAACTTATTCTTCGATAAAGTAACCTTCGAAATCGCAGATAATCAATTATTAATGACCCTTGTGCCGGAGCGTTTGCGTGGTGAAACCGCTTCTTTTGATATTGAAGTCAACGGCAAAGTCTATGTAGAACGTGGTCGCCGTATTACTGCACGTCATATTAAAGCTCTAGAAAAAGATAAAGTGACACAAGTTGTCGTGCCAACGGAATATATCGTGGGTAAAGTGGCTGCGAAAGATTATGTGGATTTGGAATCCGGTGAAATTATTTGTCCGGCAAATGGCGAAATTTCTCTAGAAATTTTGGCAAAATTAGCACAAGCAGGCTACAACGTTGTTGAAACCTTGTTTACGAATGACTTAGATCACGGCCCTTATGTTTCTGAAACCTTACGGGTTGATCCGACTTATGATAAAACCAGCGCACTTTACGAAATCTATCGTATGATGCGTCCGGGCGAGCCGCCAACACCGGAATCTTCAGAAGCCTTATTCCATAACTTATTTTTCTCTGCAGAGCGTTATGATTTATCGGCAGTAGGCCGTATGAAATTCAACCGCTCTTTAGGTATTCCTGAAGGTGTGGGCAGCGGTATTTTAAGTCATGAAGATATCATTGCGGTGATGCGTAAACTCATTGATATCCGAAACGGTCGTGGTGAAGTGGATGATATTGACCACTTAGGTAACCGTCGTATCCGTTCTGTGGGTGAAATGGCGGAAAACCAATTCCGTATTGGTCTAGTGCGTGTAGAAAGAGCGGTCAAAGAGCGCTTATCTTTAGGCGATTTAGATGCGATCACGCCACAAGATTTAATTAATCCAAAACCAATTTCTGCGGCGGTGAAAGAATTCTTTGGTTCTTCACAACTTTCGCAATTTATGGATCAAAACAACCCATTATCGGAAGTAACCCATAAACGCCGTATTTCTGCTTTAGGCCCGGGTGGTTTAACGCGTGAACGTGCCGGTTTTGAAGTGCGTGACGTACATAACACTCACTATGGTCGTTTATGTCCAATCGAAACCCCTGAAGGTCCGAACATTGGTTTGATTAACTCCCTTTCCGCCTTTGCCCGTACCAATGATTACGGTTTCTTAGAAACCCCATATCGTAAAGTCATTGACGGTCAAGTGACGGAAGAAATTGAATATTTATCCGCCATCGATGAAGCTAATTATATTATTGCTCAGGCAAACTCTAATTTAGATGAGAACAATCGCTTTACCGATGCCTTTGTTACTGCTCGTGGTGAGCGTGGTGAGTCCGGTTTGTATAAACCTGAAGATATTCACTATATGGACGTTTCAACCCAACAGGTTGTTTCTGTGGCGGCAGCCTTGATCCCATTCCTTGAGCATGATGATGCGAACCGTGCCTTGATGGGTGCAAACATGCAACGTCAGGCTGTTCCAACATTACGGGCCGATAAGCCGTTAGTGGGAACCGGTATGGAAAAACCGATTGCCCTAGACTCCGGTGTGGCAGTAGTGGCGAAACGTGGTGGTATCGTTCAATATGTAGATGCTTCACGCATCGTGATTAAAGTCAACGAAGATGAAACCGTTGCGGGCGAAGCGGGGATTGATATTTATAACTTAATTAAATACACCCGTTCTAACCAAAACACCTGTATCAACCAGATTCCTTGTGTGAATTTAGGCGATCCGATTAATCGTGGTGAAGTTTTGGCTGACGGCCCTTCCACCGATTTAGGGGAATTGGCATTAGGTCAAAATATTCGTGTGGCATTCATGCCATGGAATGGTTATAACTTCGAAGACTCCATGCTCGTGTCTGAACGTGTCGTTCAACAAGATCGCTTTACTACTATTCACATTCAAGAGCTTTCTTGTGTGGCTCGTGATACCAAATTAGGCGCAGAAGAAATCACCGCAGATATTCCAAATGTGGGTGAATCGGCCCTGAGCAAGTTAGATGAATCCGGTATCGTTTATGTGGGCGCAGAAGTCAAAGGTGGCGACATCTTAGTAGGTAAAGTGACCCCGAAAGGTGAAACCCAATTAACACCGGAAGAAAAATTGTTGCGTGCAATTTTTGGTGAAAAAGCCTCTGATGTGAAAGATTCTTCATTGCGTGTGCCAAACAGCGTAAGCGGTACGGTAATTGACGTACAAGTCTTCACCCGTGATGGTGTGGAGAAAGATAAACGTGCGTTAGAAATTGAAGAAATGCAATTGAAACAGGCGAAAAAAGACCTTTCTGATGAATTAGAAATCTTAGAGGCTGGATTATTCGCCCGTGTTCGCAATCTTCTTATCGCAGGTGGCTTTGATGCGGCGCAGTTGGATAAATTAGCCCGCACGAAATGGTTAGAACAAACCATTGCCGATGAAGAGAAACAAAACCAATTAGAGCAACTCGCAGAGCAATACGAAGAGCTTCGTAAAGAGTTTGAACTCAAACTTGAAGTGAAACGTAAGAAAATCATCAAAGGGGATGATCTTGCGCCGGGCGTATTGAAAGTGGTGAAAGTTTACCTTGCGGTGAAACGCCAAATCCAACCGGGTGATAAAATGGCGGGTCGTCACGGTAACAAAGGGGTTATCTCAAAAATTAACCCTGTTGAAGATATGCCATACGATGAAAACGGCCAACCGGTTGAAATCGTATTAAACCCACTGGGCGTACCGTCCCGTATGAATATCGGTCAGATCCTTGAAACCCACTTAGGTTTAGCGGCAAAAGGTATTGGTGATCAAATCAATGCGATGCTTAAACAAAAACAAGAAGTGGAAAAATTACGCAGTTATATGCAAAAAGCCTATGATTTAGGCCATGGTTCACAAAAAGTGGATTTAAGCACCTTCACTGATGAAGAAGTGTTACGTTTAGCAGATAACTTGCGTAAAGGTTTACCGGTTGCGACCCCAGTGTTCGATGGTGCGGATGAAACGGAAATCAAAGAGTTATTAAAACTCGGTGGTTTACCAACTTCCGGTCAGATCACCTTATATGACGGGCGTACCGGTGAAAAATTTGAGCGTCCGGTTACCGTAGGTTATATGTACATGCTCAAATTGAACCACTTAGTTGATGACAAAATGCATGCTCGTTCAACGGGTTCTTATAGCCTTGTTACACAGCAACCATTGGGTGGTAAAGCACAATTCGGTGGTCAACGTTTCGGTGAGATGGAGGTATGGGCCCTTGAAGCTTATGGTGCGGCTTATACCTTACAAGAAATGCTCACGGTGAAATCCGATGATGTGAATGGTCGTACGAAGATGTATAAAAACATCGTCAGCGGCAACCAACAAATGGATCCGGGCACGCCGGAATCTTTCAACGTGATTATGAAAGAAATCCGTTCGCTTGGTTTAAATATTGAGTTAGACGAAGAGTAATCAAAGGTGCTCAATGAGCATTGATGAATATATTTAAATGATGTTATCCCTTGGCTCCACCCGTTTACGGGGGGAGCTGCCGAAGGCTGAGGGGGGAGAATTTTAGCCCCCTTCCGCCCTTCGGGCACCTTCCCCCGCAAAGCAGGGGAAGGCAAGATTGATAACAGCATAAAACTTGAAATCGCCGAAGTGCGGTCAAAATTCTCGCTAATTTTTAACCGCACTTTAAACCTTTAACTCCGACAGGAGAACATTTGTGAAAGACTTAGTTAAGTTTTTAAAAGCACAATCAAAAACCAGTGAAGATTTTGATGTGATTAAAATTGGGTTAGCCTCACCGGATATGATCCGTTCTTGGTCATTTGGTGAAGTGAAAAAGCCTGAAACCATTAACTACCGTACGTTTAAACCTGAACGTGATGGTCTTTTCTGTGCGCGCATCTTCGGGCCGGTAAAAGATTATGAATGTTTATGTGGTAAATATAAACGTTTAAAACACCGTGGTGTGATTTGTGAAAAATGTGGCGTTGAAGTAACACAAACCAAAGTGCGTCGTGAACGCATGGGGCACATTGAATTGGCTTCACCTGTGGCACACATTTGGTTCTTAAAATCCCTTCCGTCCCGTATCGGTTTATTACTGGATATGCCATTGCGTGATATTGAGCGTGTACTTTATTTTGAAATGTACATTGTGACCGAACCGGGTATGACGGATTTAGAACGTGGTCAATTATTAACGGAAGAGCAATATCTTGATGCAGAAGATCGTTGGCAAGATGAATTTGAAGCCAAAATGGGCGCAGAAGCGATCCAAGATCTGTTAAAAGGTATGGATCTTGAAGTGGAATGTGAAAAATTGCGTGAAGAGTTACAAGAAACCAATTCTGAAACCAAACGTAAGAAAATCACTAAACGCTTAAAATTATTAGAAGCCTTTGTACAATCCGGTAATAAACCGGAGTGGATGGTCATGACCGTATTACCGGTACTTCCACCGGATTTACGTCCGTTAGTGCCGCTTGATGGTGGTCGTTTTGCGACTTCTGATTTGAACGACTTATATCGCCGTGTCATCAACCGTAACAACCGTTTAAAACGTTTATTGGATTTGATTGCACCGGATATCATCGTACGCAACGAAAAACGGATGCTACAAGAATCGGTCGATGCCTTATTAGATAACGGTCGCCGTGGTCGTGCGATTACCGGCTCTAACCGCCGTCCGTTAAAATCTTTAGCGGATATGATTAAAGGTAAACAAGGTCGTTTCCGTCAAAACTTATTGGGTAAACGTGTTGACTACTCTGGTCGTTCCGTAATCACCGTAGGGCCATACTTGCACCTACATCAATGTGGTTTACCGAAGAAAATGGCCTTGGAACTATTCCGTCCGTTTATCTATGCGAAATTAGAAAGCCGTGGTTATGCGACAACAATCAAAGCAGCGAAGAAAATGGTTGAGCGTGAAGATGCCATTGTTTGGGATATTCTTGCGGAAGTGATCCGTGAACACCCAATTCTACTAAACCGTGCGCCAACACTTCACCGTTTGGGTATTCAAGCCTTTGAACCGATCTTAATTGAAGGTAAAGCCATTCAATTACACCCACTCGTTTGTGCGGCATTTAATGCGGACTTCGATGGTGACCAAATGGCGGTTCACGTTCCATTAACCCTTGAGGCACAATTAGAAGCCCGTGCGTTGATGATGTCTACCAACAACGTGCTTTCACCGGCAAACGGTGAGCCGATTATCGTTCCATCACAAGACGTGGTGTTGGGTCTTTACTATATGACCCGTGACAAAGTAAACGGTAAAGGCGAAGGCATGTTATTACAAGACCCAAGAGAGGCGGAAAAAGCCTATCGTACCGGTCAGGCTGAATTACATTCTCGTGTCAAAGTTCGTATTACCGAATATGTGAAAAATGAAGCCGGTGAGTTTGAAACCAAAACTACGCTTACCGACACCACGATTGGTCGTGCCATTTTATGGATGATCGCACCGAAAGGAATGCCATATTCATTATTCAACCAAACCTTAGGTAAAAAAGCCATTTCAAAACTGATTAATGAAGCTTATCGCCGTTTGGGTTTGAAAGAATCGGTGATGTTTGCCGACCAAATCATGTACACCGGCTTTGCTTATGCGGCTCGTTCCGGTTCGTCAGTTGGTATTGATGATATGGTGATTCCGGAGAAGAAATACGAAATTATTTCTGCGGCGGAAGAAGAAGTGGCGGAAATTCAAGAGCAATTCCAATCCGGTCTTGTGACGGCTGGTGAACGTTATAACAAAGTGATCGATATTTGGGCGGCGGCGAATGAGCGTGTTGCCAAAGCGATGATGGAAAACTTGTCGCAAGAAGAAGTGATTAACCGTGAAGGCAAACCGGAAAAACAAGTGTCATTTAACAGCATCTTTATGATGGCCGATTCCGGTGCGCGTGGTTCTGCGGCACAGATTCGTCAGTTAGCCGGGATGCGTGGTTTGATGGCTCGTCCGGATGGTTCGATCATCGAAACACCAATCACCGCTAACTTCCGTGAAGGTTTGAACGTACTTCAGTACTTTATTTCAACCCACGGTGCGCGTAAAGGTTTGGCGGATACCGCATTGAAAACAGCGAACTCCGGTTACTTAACCCGTCGTTTAGTCGACGTGGCACAAGATTTAGTCATCGTAGAAGACGACTGTGGCACCCACGAAGGCTTGGTGATGACTCCATTAATTGAAGGGGGCGATGAGAAAGTGCCACTTCGTGAATTAGTGTTAGGTCGTGTTGCTGCGGAAGATATTTATAAACCGGGTACAGAGGAAGTGCTCATTGCCCGTAATACCTTATTAGATGAAAAACTCTGTGATGTATTAGATGAAAACTCCGTGGACAGCGTGAAAGTTCGTTCGGTGGTGACCTGTGATACCGATTATGGTGTCTGTGCGAAATGTTACGGTCGTGATCTTGCTCGTGGTCATCTCATCAACCAAGGTGAAGCAGTGGGTGTTATCGCTGCACAATCCATCGGTGAGCCGGGAACACAGTTAACCATGCGTACCTTCCATATCGGTGGTGCGGCATCGGCGGCAGCGAAAGAGTCTAGCGTACAGGTGAAAAATACCGGTACATTACATTTAATTAATGCTAAATTCGTGACAAATGACGAAGGTAAACTCGTCTTAACCTCTCGTAATACCGAATTAACCGTAACAGATGCCTTTGGTCGTACCAAAGAGCACTATAAAGTGCCTTATGGTGCGGTGTTAAACAAAGGGGATGGTCAAGAAGTGACTGCGGGTGAAACCGTGGCGAACTGGGATCCGCATACCATGCCGGTTGTTTCAGAGGTAGCCGGTTTTGTGAAGTTCGTGGATATCGTGGACGGATTAACTGTAACACGTCAAACCGATGAATTAACCGGATTATCTTCTGTTGTGGTTCAAGATGTGGGTGAACGTGCAACTGCAGGTAAAGATTTACGCCCAACTATCAAATTAGTTGATGAAAAAGGAAACGACATCTTCTTACCTGAAACCGATGTGATTGCCCAATATTTCCTACCGGGTAAAGCTATCGTCAGCTTAGACGATGGTGCGGCAGTGAAAGTGGGTGAACCATTGGCGCGTATTCCACAAGAATCGGTAGGAACCAAAGATATTACCGGTGGTCTTCCACGCGTGGCAGACTTATTCGAAGCCCGTAAGCCAAAAGAGCCGGCGATCTTGGCAGAAATTTCAGGTATCGTTTCTTTCGGTAAAGAAACCAAAGGTAAACGCCGCTTGTTGATCACTCCAACCGAAGGCGAAGTTTATGAAGAGATGATTCCAAAATGGCGTCAGCTCAACGTATTTGAAGGCGAAATGGTACAACGTGGTGATGTGATTTCTGATGGTGCGGAAACACCACATGATATTTTACGTTTACGCGGTGTGCGTGCGGTGACCGAATATATCGTTAACGAAGTGCAAGATGTTTACCGCTTACAAGGGGTAAAAATCAATGATAAGCACATCGAAGTTATCGTTCGCCAAATGTTGCGTAAAGCGGTGATCACAAAAGCTTATGATTCCGAATTCCTCGAAGGGGAGCAAGTGGAAGTGGCTCGTGTGAAAATCGTCAACCGTAAACGTGAAGCAGAAGGCAAACCATTGGTGGAATTCGAACGTGAATTATTAGGTATCACCAAAGCCTCTCTTGCAACGGAATCTTTCATCTCAGCAGCATCGTTCCAAGAAACCACTCGTGTGCTGACTGAAGCTGCGGTAGCTGGTAAACGTGACGAATTACGCGGCTTGAAAGAAAACGTGATCGTGGGTCGCTTAATTCCGGCTGGTACTGGTTTCGCCTATCACCAAAACCGCATTAAAAACCGCCAAAAAGCAGCGGAACTTGCGGTGGAAGCGATTGAACAACCGGTTTCAGCTTTCGCAAGCGATGCAGACATCGAAGCGGAATTTGAATTCATCGCCGATGATGCTACACAAAACCTAGCTGCATTATTAAATTCCGAAATGGAAGAGTAATTTTGCCAAATCGATAAACAAAAGCCCCGAAAGGGGCTTTTTTGTTGGGGGAGAATAGGATAATCACTTAGCGATGAGGAGCAAAAGTGCGGTCATTTTTTTGTAAGAATTTGAAATTTCTGAGAAAGTCATACTATTTATTGTTAGACTAATGCAAAGATTTTTATAAGGATAGTTAAATGGATACAACAAAACCTTTTCCCTTACCTACCGGCTATTTTGGCATTCCCCTTGGCTTGGCTGCGCTGTCTTTGGCTTGGTGGCATTTGGCGGATTTTTTCCCTTGGGCGCAAACGATTAGTGATGTGATCGGTATTACGGCAATGATCGTTTGGTTAGCCTTTATTGCTATGTATGGGTATAAATTGCGTTATTATTTCCACGAAGTGAAGGAGGAATATCACTGCCCTGTTCGCTTTTCTTTTCTCGCATTGATTCCTATCACAACCATGTTAGTCGGCGATATTGCCTATCGTTGGAATCCTGTGATAGCGGAAGTGATGATTTGGTTAGGAACGATCGGACAATTACTATTTTCTTCTTTTAGGATAAGTGAACTTTGGAAAGGCGGTGTTTTTGAGCAAAAATCAACACGCCCACCCTTTTATTTACCCTCTGTCGCTGCAAACTTCACCAGTGCAAGCTCACTTGCTTTATTAGGCTATCACGATCTTGGTTATTTATTTTTCGGTGCCGGTTTCATCGCGTGGATAATGTTTGAACCTGTATTACTCCAACATTTACGCATATCTTCCTTAGAACCGCCTTTTCGTGCCACTATAGGGATTATTCTCGCCCCGGCATTTGTTTGCGCCTCCGCTTATTTAGCCGTCAATCAAGGAGAAGTTGATACTTTCGCCAAAATCTTATGGGGCTATGGCTTTTTGCAAATGTTCTTCCTATTGAGAATTTTCCCCTGGATTATCGAAAAAGGCTTAAATATCGGCTTATGGGCTTTCTCATTCGGCTTAGCCTCAATGGCAAATAGCGCAGTGGTTTTTTACCATCATCAAGTATTATCCGGCATCGCCATGTTTGCCTTTATTTTCTCAAATTTGATGATTGGATTGCTTGTGTTGATGACGTTGTGGAAGTTGGTGCAAAGGGAGTTTTGGATGAAGTAAAGAAAAACGGTTGTGATATAACAACCGTTTTTACTTTTATTATTTGATTGAGATATCCCCCAATACTCTCACCAACACCTCCCAATACGTTTTCACCGCAGAAATCTGTACTTTCTCATCCGGTGAGTGGGCGTTGCGGATAGTTGGGCCTAAAGACACCATATCAATATGTGGATAATGCTCTTTGAGTAAGCCACATTCCAAACCTGCGTGGATTACTTTGATTTCCGGTTCTTTACCTAATACTTCGGCATAATGTTTTTTCGTTAGGTTGAGGATGGCAGAATCGTTCACCGGTTTCCAGCCCGGGTAAGGGGCGGAGAATTCGGTTTTCGCACCGGCTAAAGTGGCAACGGAGCTTAATAGCTCGGTCACATAAGCTTTACCGCTTTCAATCAATGAACGGACTAAAATCGTGCCTTTTACTTTGTCGCCCTCAGTTTTTAATACACCGATACTGAGCGAACTTTCCACCACATTTTTAATCACATCACTGTTGCGAATCACGCCGTTTGGCAAGGCATTGAGCAAATGAATAGTGGTTTTTGTGCTTTGTGGGGTGAATACTGTTTCGGCGTTGTCTGCCGGTTCAATAAAGAGGGTTAAATTTGGCTCGGCAATGGCTAATTCTTCTTTGAGTAAAACTTCCAGATTTTTGACCTCTCTTTCAAGGGTATTAAGATCACCATTGAATGCCAGCACCGCCGCCGCTTCACGAGGGATGGCGTTGCGAATAGAACCACCACGAATTTCCGCTAAAGCAAGGTGCGGTTGGTTTTGAGCCAGTTTTGCTAATACACGGGCTAACACTTTAATGGCGTTGGCTCTGCCGGTGTGAATATCGCAACCGGAATGTCCGCCACGCAAACCTTTTAAGGTGAGCTGAACGCAATGTTCGAAAGCGTTTTTTTCTCGTTCTATCGGTAGTGTCAAATTGGCATTAATGCCACCGGCACAGCCAATGTAAATTTCGCCGATTTCTTCCGTATCCGTATTAATGAGAATCTCTGATTGCAACCAGTTACGGCGAAGATTTAATGCACCGTCCATGCCGGTTTCTTCCGTCATCGTGAGCAATACTTCAAGAGGCGGATGCGCTATATCATCACTTTCTAACACCGCAAGGGCGGAAGCTAATCCAATTCCGTTGTCCGCACCCAACGTTGTGCCTTGTGCTTTTACCCAATCACCGTCAATATAAGGACGAATGGGATCTTTGGTGAAATCGTGCGGATTGCCCTCATTGGCTTGTGGCACCATATCCAAATGCGCTTGCAATGCTACCGGAGTGCGGTTTTTCATGCCTGCGGTTGCCGGTTTGCGAATTAGCACATTGCCTGCTTCATCACGCTCGACAAAAAATTGTTTTTCTTTCGCCCAATTGACGATGAAATTCGCCAAGGCCTCTTCATGATGGGAAGGGTGGGGAATGGCACAAATTTGATCAAACCATTTCCATAATAATTGAGGTTGTAAGTGAGTTATTTCAGACATATTCGCTCCTTTTCACGAAAAATTTCATGAAATAATAGCATAAAACCTTGTTTCAGGTTATTCTTACCCAATTTTTATTTATCGACAAAATTAAGGTATGACTATGAACGAAAAATATGTGGTGACTTGGGATATGTTCCAAATGCACGCCCGCAAATTATCAGAACGTTTACTTCCCGCTTCCCAATGGAAAGGCATTATTGCGGTAAGCCGTGGCGGTTTATTTCCGGCGGCGGTATTGGCTCGTGAACTCAGTATTCGCCATGTAGAAACCGTTTGTATCGCCAGTTATCACGATCATAAAAATCAAGGTGAACTGCAAGTGTTACACGCCGCAGAAGTGCCAAATGGGGGTGAGGGTTTTATTGTAGTGGATGATTTAGTGGACACCGGCAACACCGCTCGCGCCATTCGTGAAATGTATCCTAAAGCAAAATTTGTCACCGTTTTCGCCAAACCGGCGGGGGCAGAGTTGGTGGATGATTATGTCATTGATATTCCACAAAACACCTGGATTGAACAACCCTGGGATTTAGGCCTTGTGTTTGTTCCCCCTCTTGCGAGAAAATAATCAATAAAGTAAAAGAGCGGTTGAAAATCACAAGATTTTACAACCGCTTTTCTCTTAGAGAGGCTACATTCGCAGATAATAGATAGATTATTGTACTTAATATTTCAGTACTTCACTTTCTTTTGGCACGGCAACCTTATTCAACTTATTCTCTTTTACGAATTTTCGCATTTCATCAGAGGTGACTGAAGCATGATTGACTGCATCCATATGCACGGTGATGATATCAGCTGTTGGTGCAACTTGACGGGCTTTGGCAACATCGGCTTTTCCCATAATAAGGCTACCGGAGAATCCTTGTAATTGAGCATAGCCGGTATTCATTACAATGATTTCGGGGTTATAGTGATTGAGGGTATGATCGACCTCATAATTCCAAATAGTATCGCCCACAATATAGAGTGTTTTCTCTCCTTTAGCTTGCATAATAACGCCCATTGCTTCTCCGGCAAATTCAGCAAGCTGTGGTGTCGCATACATTTGATCGGTACCGTGTTGTCCGCCTGTTTTACTTAATTTCACCTTGTTGAATTCGGTATTTTTACCCACGACCCGAACATCTTTAAAACCTTGTGAACGAATAATTTGGGCATCGCCTGCATTTTGTACGAAAATTGGTAAAGTTTTCGGTAATACTTTTTGTGCATATTCATCCCAGTGATCAGGATGAGTATGAGTGACGATCACCGCATCAACACCTTGTAATACCTTCTCAACTGGTTCTGCCATATCAATCAACGGATTACGTTTTTGGCTGTTAATAGTGCCTTCAAACCCAGCGTAGCTGCCTTTGGGCGCAAGATAGGGATCGACTAAAAACGTGCTGCCTGCCATTTCAATTTTAGCCGTTGCATTACGGATATGTTGATAGCTGATCTCAGCATTTGCAGTTGTGGCAAAAGCTGTTGTCATGAGTGTAAATAAGATAGGTTTTAATTTCATAAGTTTCCTCTTGTAAAAATGAAAATAAATTAGACCGTACCGAATACGGTATAGCTATTATGAAAGAAGGAAAAAATAAAAAACATTGACTTATTATTCAAATATCGAAAAAATTGGGTCAAATTCATGACATTGAGAAAATATGGCGATTCCAACGGTTGCACTTGTCCTTTATCCACAATTTAACCCCTTTCAGTTTTCTGTACCCTATATGGTTTTTTCAACAGAAATTGAAGGAGAGCCTTTATTTAAAGTCAAAATCGTGGCTGAAAATCAGGCAATGACTTATTCCCACCCAGCTACGATTACAGCAGACGGTGAGCTGAGTTTGCTAGAACAGGCAGATTTTGTTGTAATTCCCGGTTGGGATAATGTTGCGCAAATGCCTTCTGATGCCTTAATACAAGCGTTACAACAAGCTGCACTGCGTGGTGCGGTCATTGTAGGATTATGTTATGGTACATATCCACTTGCTTATGCAGGATTGCTGAATGGAAAAAAAGCCACAACCCATTGGATGGGCGAAATGGATTTTAGACAACGTTTCCCACAAGTAAAATTGGATTGCAGTGCAATTTATATTGAAGATGAAAATATTATTACTTCCGCAGGGACATCCGCGGGGCTAGATTGCTGTCTTGCGATTGTTCGAAGGCAATATGGCGTAAAAATTGCCAATCAACTGGCTCGCTTGTTGGTGATTTCTCCTCATCGGGAAGGAGGGCAAGCGCAATTCATCGAACAACCGATCGCGCGTAAAACGGCCAATGAGAATATCAATGAATGGTTGGAAATTATACGAACTCATCTAAAAGGAAATTATTCGATTGATGAATTAGCCAAACACTTGATGATGAGCCGCAGTACATTCACTCGCCATTTTCGTCAAGCAACGGGGATGGCATTCACCGAATGGTTGATCGAAATACGGTTACACAAAGGCCGGGAGCTACTTGAAAGTAGCAAATTAACAATTGAGGAAATAGCCCACCAAATTGGTTTTCATTCTACAACAGCATTCCGTCAACACTTTAAAACCAAACATCATATCAGCCCAAAACAATGGCAAAAGCGCTTCTTGATGAAAACGAAGGACTGAGAACGATATAATATCGCCTCACCCTTTGAATGATTGTCCGCTTTTTCGGGAAAATAGAACAAGGCTTTTCCTCTATTTCTTACTGTATTGGCGGCAGCTCATGGCCGACAATGATTTCTAATTGATAGGGAATGGTTTCATTTCTTCGGGCTTGGGCTCGCATCATATAAACCTGAACCTGATATTTTCCGGTTTCTTGTGCGACCCCTTCAAATTGGTCGCCTTGTACACTGCCGTTAAAAATAGCTTCTTTTCCTTGAGGGGGCAGGATATTGAAGTAAGCATGAGGGAAAAATGTCGCCATACTGATGTTTAAATTCTGCCCTTTTTTCACAAAAAAAGGATAGTTTGCCGTTTCATAGCCGGTGATTTTCCCTGAAAAATGTTGTGCTTCTGCCATTTGTGGTTTCACTTCTGTTTGTTCCACTGTGGTGTTCATCGTACAGCCGCTCAGCCAAAAAAGAAGCGTTAACAGTAGGATTTTTTTCATTGTTTTTTCCTTCATTTATTAGACAAAAAGAAAGGCAACATGAGTTGCCCTTTCTCTTTTGAGCGAAAATTAGTGACCGCCGCAGCCACAACCGCCATGTCCGTGATGATCTTGTTTATGACCACCGCCACAGCAACCTTCGTGTCCATGATCGTGATTATGATGATGGTGATGACCGCCACAACCACAGCCGTGACCTTCTTCGTCACTATCATGGTGATGATGACCATGCGCACCGTGAACATGACCATGGGCGATTTCTTCTAAGGTGGCTTCACGGGTGGCGACCACTTCAACGGTGAAGTGTAATTCTTGGCCGGCTAACATATGGTTACCGTCCACCACCACTTCATCTCCGTCTACTTCGGTAATTACCACAGGAATTGGGCCAATATCCGTGTCGGCTAAGAAACGCATTCCCACCACTAATTCATCAACTCCTTGGAACACCTCTTTAGGTACACGTTGCACCATATTTTCATTATATTCGCCATAACCTTCTTCCGGTTGGACACGAACTTCAAATTTATCGCCTACTGCTTTGCCTTCAAGGGCTTTTTCAAGACCAACGACTAAATTATGATGACCTTGTAAATATTCTAAGGGCTGATTGGCCGGTGCTTCGTCTACTAATACACCATCTTGGGTGCGCACTTGGTAAGCAATGCTCACCACGACATTTTTTGCTACGTTCATGAGGTTTCCTTATTGTGTGAAATTGTTGTCATTGTATAGAAGAAAGAGGAATTGTATAGGAAATTAATCCTTAAGCAATTCAATTTGTGCGTTTGCCCGTACTCGTACCGCTTCTTTTCCACTTTCTAAAAGTGCCTCAGGGGCGGCATCGGAAGATAGCATGGCGACTTTGGCGGCGCGTGGTGCAGCATAAGGACGGATAGATACAGGCTCGTTTACCGATGAAATATCTAAATTAAGAATGCGGTAATTTTTCATTTGTAATGACTGTTGAATTAATGTGGCTTTATTTTTAAATTGTTCAATCACCGCCTGTGTTAATTCAGTTTCTACACCCATGAGTTTTTCAGGGGAAATAGTTGCATTCACATCTTCAATGGCAAGAATGCCATCAAGGGCGTTGAGCACATCTGATAAGGCTTGGAAATCTTTGCTTTCTAATGTGAGATCCACTCGGGCAATCCAACCTGTTTTCTTCCCTTCGTTGTCGTAACGAACGGAGGTTTGACGGGAATTGCCTTTAATCTCCACCGCACTTTGTTTTTGAACGATACCCACGGCTTTATTTAAACGCTCTGAAATCGTCTTATTTAAGTCAGCTAAATTTTTGCCGTCCACTTGATAAAATAAACGGACATTCAGTAAATCGCGTTCTATGCTTTTTTCCGCTTCGGTACTAAAGGAAACCAAATTAGCTTGCTGGGTAACAGTGTTTTCTGCCAAGGCAGATGTTGCCAAGGGTAAGGCTAATAGCGCGAGGCTGAATATTTTTAATTTCATAAGTTTCTCCAAAAATTATTCATCAATCACTAAAGCGATTTATTTACGCCTTTGGTGCTGTTGGCAAAGCCAATGTTCAAAAAGGTTGTTTTTATGACCGCACTTTTATAGCGCAGTCTGATGATTATAAAAGGCTTATTGAATGAGTGAATTAATGTAAACGTGCTTCTTCGACCTCGTCGTCATCAAAAAATTCACCGTCATTACCGTATTCATCTTCATCGGCATTCGGGTCTTCAAAATAAGTTCCCCAGCCATCATAAAGGCCTTTGTGTTTCTCAACGAGCGGTAGAATTTCTTTTTGTTGGGCATCAATAATTTCTGCTTTTAATTCCACCTCGCTGATGATGTCAAAACAGAAAATCGCCTTTCCGTGCTCATCTTCAAATTCTTCTGCCTCTGAAACTTCATAACCGGCTTTGAAGGCATCCACTGCAATTTTTTCCAATAAATCGAAATTGTAGTGTGAGATATGATGTTCAATAATATAAAGGGCAGACGGATCGCTGCCGTCATTTAATAAATCGGTGATAATTTCGCGTGTTTCTGCTTGAAGTGCGGCAAAATCCGTCATGATGAATTCCTTAGTTGGCGTGAAAAGTGCGGTTATTTTAGTGGATAAATCCCCAAAAGTCGCATAAAATTTCGCAGATTATTTTCAACCTAACCTCATTAAAACCATGCTTGCACCACTTCCTTACCTCAGCTTAAAAACACCGCCAAAATCCACCGCACTTTTAAAACAACATTGTGCAGATTTTGTGGTGAAAGAAGAGCTGGGCTATGAAATGTCAGGGGAAGGGGAATTTGTGGCGTTGAAGGTTCGCAAAACAGGGTGTAATACCTTATTTGTGGGGGAAAAATTGGCGCAATTTGCCGGCGTGTCGGTGCGGAATATGGGGTATGCCGGTTTAAAAGATCGTCAAGCGGTGACAGAACAATGGTTCTGCTTGCAAATGCCGGGGCAAGATACACCGGATTTCAGCGGTTTTGAATTAGATGGGGTAGAGATCTTAGCGGTCACTCGTCATCATCGCAAAATCCGTACCGGTAGTTTACAAGGTAATTATTTTGATATTTTGTTGCGTGATGCCAAAGAAAGCGAGGAATTAAAGGCTCGTCTAGAGGTTGTGGAAAAGATTGGATTTCCCAATTATTTTACGGAACAACGCTTTGGCCGAGATGGGCATAATCTCACACAAGCATTACGTTGGGCAAAAGGCGAAATTAAAGTTAAAGATCGAAAAAAACGCAGTTTTTACCTTTCCGCCGCCCGTAGTGAAATTTTTAATTTAGTAGTGGCTGCTCGCATTGAACAAAACCTTGCACAACAGATTTTGCCCAATGATATTGTGCAATTAAACGGCTCACACAGCTGGTTTAAAGCGGATGACACAGAAGACTTAGATGCCTTACAAGTGCGGTTAGAAAATCAAGATATTTTGCTCACCGCACCGCTTATTGGGGAAGAAAATCCGCAGGCTTCAAATATTGAAAATGCCATTGTGGAACAACACAATGTGTTCTCACCTTTAATGAAGCAGGAAAAAATGAAAGCAGCACGCCGTCCGCTTTTGATGCAGCCACAGCATTTTAAATGGCAGTTTGTTGAGGAAGGATTAACCCTCTCTTTTTATTTGCCGGCAGGCAGCTATGCCACGGCATTGATTCGGGAATTAGTCAATTATAAGGAAGCATAATGCGAATTTTATTAAGTAATGATGATGGTTTTCACGCAGAAGGTATCCAAGTTTTAGCAGCGGAATTACGCCAATTTGCGGATGTGGTGATTGTCGCACCGGATCGCAATCGCAGTGCGGCATCCAGTGCATTAACTTTGGTTGAACCCTTACGCCCTCGTCATTTAGATAATGGGGATTATTGCATTAACGGCACACCGGCAGATTGTGTGCATTTAGCCTTAAACGGTTTTTTATCCGGTCAGGTGGATTTAGTGGTTTCGGGCATTAATGCTGGGTGTAATATGGGAGATGATACCCTTTATTCCGGCACTGTGGCGGCAGCATTAGAAGGGCGTCATTTGGGCTTACCTTCCATTGCTGTTTCACTAGATGGTCGCCAGCATTATGAAACCGCCGCCCGAGTCGTGGCAGATTTAATCCCCAAATTGCATAATCAATTATTAAATCCTCGAGAAATTATCAATATTAATGTACCGGATTTGCCTTATGAGGAACTCAAAGGCTATAAAGTTTGCCATTTGGGTTACCGTTCATCTGCGGCAGAAGTGATAAAACAAGAAGATCCTCGTGGTGAAGCCATTTATTGGATTGGCCCTGCCGGTTTGCCGGAAAACGAGCAAGAGGGTACGGATTTTCATGCCGTAAAAAATGGCTATGTATCCATTACCCCTATCCAAGCGGATATGACAGCACATCATTCAATTCAGGCTTTACAAGATTGGCTGGAACGTGAATAATGCACGCTTTGGTTAAATGGTAATCGGAAGGTGAACGGAATGAATATTTTTGGTGCGATGTATGATAAAACCATGGAATGGTCGAAACACCGTTTTGCCACGTTTTGGCTTTCTTTTGTGAGTTTTATCGAAGCGATCTTTTTTCCTATTCCGCCGGATGTGATGTTGATCCCTATGTCGATGTCAAAGCCAAAAAGTGCGGTCAAATTGGCCCTTTATACAGCGATTGCTTCTGCTCTTGGTGGTATGGTGGGCTATGCTATCGGTTATTTTGCAACAGATTGGGTGCAGGGGATCGTCCAACAATGGGGCTATGGTGAACACTGGGCAACGGCAATAAGCTGGTTTGAGCAATGGGGGGTACTGGTGGTTTTCGTAGCAGGTTTCAGCCCTATTCCCTATAAAGTGTTTACGATTTGTGCCGGCGTCATGCAAATGTCGTTTTTGCCTTTTGTAGTCACGGCATTTATCTCTCGGGCAGCACGTTTTTTGTTGGTGGCAAAACTTGCTGCTTGGGGTGGAGAAAAATTTGCAGCAAAATTACGTCAATCCATTGAAATTATTGGCTGGGCGGTGGTTGTGCTTGCGGTGGCGGCTTACTTTATTTTGAAATAATAGGATAGGTAATGAATAAATATTTATTTATGTTGTCTATGGTGTTTGTGTTATCTGCTTGTGCTTCGCAAGAAGCCCAAGATCCGAATGTATTACCCAATGGTATTATGCAGCCTGTTGAAGGCACAGGCGCTGTTGCCGGCGGCAGTTTTATGCCGGAAATCGAACAACAAACGATGCCAAATACCATGAAATAAGAAGGAAAAATAAATGAAGAAATCGTTTTTATTGTTGCCTCTGAGTGTGGCAATTTTAACTGCTTGTTCATCGAATACCCAAGCGCCAATTGAAAATGCCGGTGGGGAACTTTCACCGGGTATTATGCAGCCGGTAGATAACAGCAGTAGCGGAACTTGGCAACCGGAAATTCAACAAAATACCATGCCAAATACTATGCCAAGTAGCATGCCAAACACTACTCCACAACCGACTTATCAGCCGGTACAACCTACCGCAACGGCACCTGTACAGCCTCAAACTAAAACGGTAACCAAAACCGTGTCAGATTGTACAAACTCAAGCCCCATTAATGTGCCACGCAATCCGAATACCAATGCACCGGATTACAGCCAAATTCAAAAAGGCTCATATAAAGGGAGCACTTATAAAGTCAATAAAGGCGACACGATGTTCCTTATCGCTTACTTAGCCGGTATGGACGTTAAAGAATTGGCGGCATTAAATAATATGTCAGAGCCTTACAGCTTAAGCGTAGGCCAAACCTTAAAAATTGGAAAATGTACCACAAAAACGATCACCACCACCGTGCCGGTAAATAATCCAACACCGGCAACCCCGGCAGAGCCTGCAGTGACTTATACCCCTGGTGCAAATGGGACACAAATTGGCTCTGATGGAACGGTGATTGGCCCAATTAAATCAGGTGTAGGGGTGGCTTCTAGCACACCAACTCCGACAATGCCAACCAATGTTCCAACCACGCCGGTGGCAACAGGGAACAGCACACCGGTGAATGCCAATGTGGTGGCGCCAATTGCTTCGAATATCGCATGGCAATGGCCGGCAAATGGCAATATTATACAGGGCTTCTCTAGTGCTGATGGAGGCAATAAAGGGATTGATATCGCCGGTTCTCGTGGTCAATCGGTTAAAGCGGCGGCCGCAGGCCGAGTGGTTTATGCCGGTAATGCATTGCGTGGTTATGGTAATCTTATCATCATCAAACATAATGATGATTTCTTAAGCGCCTATGCACACAACGACAAAATTCTTGTCAGCGATCAGCAAGAAATTAAAGCAGGACAAGAAATTGCCAAAATGGGTAGCACCGGCACCAATAGCGTAAAACTCCACTTTGAAATTCGTTATAAAGGTAAATCGGTCGATCCGATTCGTTACTTACCAAGACGATAAGTCACATCATCCCTTTCAATAAGTTAAAAAGGACGCCTGTATAAAATGGCGTCCTTTATTTTTCTTTGAAATCAGTGGCATGCCATTCTCTTTAAGAATATTATGAATGGAATTTAATCGCCAAAAATTAAATTTATAGTTTAATCTTGCCTGATAAATTGAAAAAGTTTGAATTATAATTTAAACTTTTCTTTGCTAATAAAGGGATGATTAATAAATACAAAGGGGAAACATGAAGAAAGATTTAGTTTATCGTCAGAGATATCTTGAAACGGTACGCCCGTTTATTAATAAAAATTTGATTAAGGTGTTCACAGGGCAACGCCGTGTGGGTAAAAGCTATTTACTGTTTCAGCTTATGCAAGAAATCCAAAGCACAAATGAAAATGCTCATATTCTTTACATCAACAAAGAAGACTTAGCATTTAGCCACATTGCCACTGCTGAAGATCTGAATGATTTTATCTATCAGCAGAAAAAGTGCGGTCAAAAAAATTATATTTTTATTGATGAAATTCAAGAAATTGCAAGCTTTGAACAGGCGTTACGCTCCCTTTTATTAGATGATGAACTAGATTTGTATTGCACCGGCAGCAATGCGCATTTACTTTCACGGGATATTGCCGGAGTATTGAGCGGACGGGCAATTGAAATTCATGTGCATTCCCTTTCCTATTTTGAATTTCTTGAGTTTATGCGATTGGAAGAGGGCGATAAGGCGATGTCATTATTTCTAAAATATGGCGGTTTGCCTTATTTGAAAGACCTGCCGTTGCAAGACAATATTGTGTTTGAATATCTGCGAAATATTTATTCCACTATTGCGATTCGTGATATTGTGAACCGTTATGCGTTACGAAATGTGAAATTTTTAGAGCAACTCACACAATTTTTAGCGAGCAATATTGGCAATCTGTTTTCTGCTAAAAAAATCGCTGATTTTTTAAAATCACAGAAAATGACGACTTCAAGCATACAGGTACAACATTATGCCGAATACCTTGCCAATGCCTTTTTGATTCACAAAGTGCCACGTTATGATATTGAAGGAAAGCGGATTTTTGAAATTGGTGAAAAATACTATTTTGAAGATTTAGGTTTACGAAATGCCTTAATTGGCTATCGGGTACAAGATCGTGGTAAGCTGCTCGAAAACACGATTTTCAACCATCTGCAAATTGCAGGTTACGATGTTAAAATTGGTGGGTTAAACAGCCAAGAAATTGATTTTGTTGCAGAAAAAAATGGCGAGCGTATTTATGTACAAGCTACGCTTACCATCAACGAAGAAAAAACACTTGAACGAGAATTTGGCAACCTACTGAAAATTCAAGATAACTATCCCAAATATGTGGTGACGATGGATGAATTTAGTGGTAACACGTTTGACGGTGTGCAATGTTTGAGTTTAAGGGCATTTTTGAAGTTGATTTTGTCCTAAAACAAATGAGCAAGCCTCAATATTAGCACTCATAATAAAATTTCTTTTGTAGCTTGCTCAAAGATTTTAGCGGTATTTATCCAAAAATTGATAGTATTTCACCCCAATCTTCGTGGCTAAATTCTTCACCCATTTCCCGCCGTAAACAGAGGGCACTTTTAAGCCTTCAAAAATTTTCAGGCGTTCGTCATTGCCTAAAATGGCTTCCGCAATAATACGGCCTGCCAAACCGGTTAGGGCAACACCGTGTCCCGAATAGCCTTGTGCAAAATAAATATGCGGAGAAATTCGCCCGAAATGAGGGGTGGAGTTCATGGTCATATCAATTGGCCCGGCCCAGCCGTAATCGATTTTCACTTCTTCTAATTGGGGGAAAACGTGCAACATATTTTTTCGCATTACGGCAACCATATCTTTTTCCGAGCTGGAATCGCTACCGAAAAGTAGGCGATTGTCTGCACTTAAACGATAATAATCAAGCAGTAAATTGTTATCGCACACGGACATACCATTGTTAATCACCGAGTCTGCCATCGTTTGGCTTAAAGGTTCGGTGGCGATAATAAAGCTTTCCACCGGCATAATTTTTCGATTAATTCCTCGGTGAATGGATTTAGGGAGCGCATCAATATAAGCGTTGGTAGCTAAAATAACATCTTGAGAAATGACCGCACTTTGATCGGTTTTCACCTCAATGCAACCGCTTTTTTCCACTAGATCGACCACCGGCGATTGCTCGAAAATTTGCACCCCAAGATCTAAACAGGCTTTTGCTAATCCCAAACAGTAGTTAAAAGGATGGAGATGACCGGAATGGCTATCATATAGCCCTCCCACATAAATATCGCTACCTAAATGCTGTTTGAGTTTTGTTTTATCCCAAAGCTGCATATTTTGATAGCCAAAATAGCGATGACTGGCTTTCTCCATTTCAATCAGATCATCCATGCGGCGAGCGTTCAATGCCAGAGTCGCATAGCCCTTTTTCCAGTCGCATTGAATACTGTATTTCTCTATACGCTCATCAATAATGTCAATGGCTTCCAGCGACATTTCCCAAAGCTTGCGTGCTTTCTCAAAGCCGACTTGGCGAATATATTCATCAATGCCTTCTTCAAACCCATTAATTGCTTGTCCGCCACTTCGACCGGAAGCGCCAAACCCCACTCTCGCCCCTTCCAGCACTACCACTTTTTGCCCTTTCTCTGCCAGTTCTAATGCCGCGGACAGCCCAAAAAAACCCGCACCGATGACGCAGACATCGGCCTGTTCAATTTGTGTTAAAGGAGGAAGTTGGAAATCTTGATTGCGTGAATCAAAATAATAGGAGGAAACGTGTTCTTGATGAGCAAAAGTGAGCATAAAACCTCTCGTTGATAAAAACTGGCGAAATCTTACGCCTATCGATAAATATGTCAAATGCTTTACAAAAATCTTGAATTGTAATTGTATTCTTTTTGAACTATTATGGTGTGATATTTGATCTATTTTGGGTTGATTTTTGATCGATTTTAATTGGGCTATTTTGTGAAGATAAAACTACAAATTGTCTGAACGTTTCATTTTTGTTAAGGAATCATTGCTATGAAAAAACTCGTCTTTTTTCTTCTGTTCCCCTGTTTGAGCTATGCTGATGTGATAAAAAGCGGGTGGGTTGACCTAACACTAAGAGAGCCTTCTCCCGATGCAGAAGGATTCAGTATTTATGGAGGGGCTTATATTGAGAATGGTGAAGTGACTATTAATAAAGGGGAAAAAATAAAATTTTATGGGAAAACTCTTATTGGTAATCATAACAAGAGAAACTTGGGGATATTAAGAGTTGACGGTGAGGGAACAATTTTAAAAACATATGAACCTCTTACTGTTGGTAATCAAGGTGCTAATGCTGAACTTCATGTTACAAATGGGGCTGAAGTTATTCAGGTTAGTAGAACTCATGAAGATAATTATTGGGGGCACTGGAGAGACAGCGGGCCTGGTGAATATGCTCGTATTTTTGTCGATGGTAAAAATTCAAAGCTAACTTATAAGAATCATATTGATACATACTGGTACAGTTCGGCCCACCTTTTTAATGGTGGAACATTTAATCTTGACTATAAGGGACAAATGACCGTTTTTCATATTGAAAATCAAGGACGTTTTAATGCCCCTAATGGTATTTATCTTGAGGGATGGTTAAAAATAGGGAGCGATGACCACCAACAACCAGGTGAATTTAATTTTGCTAAGGGAATTAAATCTACAAGAAATGGGGTTAGATTTATTTTTAAAAAATTAAAAGAAGATAATATTACTTTTCCGTTGCTAAGTTGTTATAACTGCAATATTGAATATGATGCCCCTGAAAAAATGAAAATTGACAGTAGCCCTATTCCCAATAGTCCAGTAAATGGTAATTATGTTCAAGTTAATAATCTTGAAATTAGGCAAGGTTCGTTAGAATTAGATAATCAATCTACCTTTAAGAAATTTACAACAAATAATTTAACAATTTCCCCAGATGGGACACTTTCTCTTAGTAATACTGGGCAGACATCTCCTTATGATGAAAATAATTTGAATCATTCACCTTTTGTGAAAGAAAATTTTATTCATCAAGGCACTCTTGATTTAGCAGATGGTTCAAACCAACCTAATTTTACCCATCTTGTTGTTAATAACTATACTTCCGGCGGAACATTGCTTATTGATACGGTTTGGAATAAAGATCCAATAACATCAGGTAGCGATATTTTGCATGTATTAGGTGATATTGATCGTTCGCAAGGGGCAACCACCGTCAAAACAAAAACAGGAATTTTTGGCGATATTGAAAAAACAGATCAAAAACAAATCTCTTCTCTCGTGGCAATTGCTGAAAAAGATCACAATGGTTTGGCCTTTATTGGTAAATCAGCCACACTGAATGCCGGTGAAGCACAATTAGTTAGAATTGGCAACAAATATTATTGGACACTTGATGCCCTTGAGCCTGAGCCTCAACCACAGCCTGAGCCTCAACCACAACCTGAGCCTCAACCACAGCCTGAGCCTCAACCACAGCCTGAACCTCAACCACAGCCTGAACCTCAACCACAGCCTGAGCCTCAACCACAGCCTAAGCCTCAGCCAGAGCCTCAACCAAAACAAAGGCAGGAAATCAGATCTGCAGCCTCATCTGCTTACATTCAAATGCCTTATACCAATATGGAATTGGCTTACAGCACTGTTGATACTTTGGCAAAACGGCGTGGAAGCACGGCGGGGCCAAAAGAGATGCCAGAGCTGGGTGCTTGGGGACGAGTGGTGAGTAAATACCTTAAGGTTGAAGGAAAAGAGCGCTTGAACCATCGACAAAACCAATATTTTGCTCAAGTGGGCGTTGATTTTGATATCAATACAAAAAATTCAGTAACCAAACAAACGGGAATCTATGCCACCTTTGGTTATAACCACCTTAATTTTTCCGATAGATTCCGTGCTGAGAATGGACGAATTGTCACCGATAAACATACAGGAAAAGGAAAAACCAAAGCCGGATTGTTAGGACTCTATCAGTCGATTTTTTGGCAAAATGAATCTTACCTTGATCTTGTTGGACAAGTAGGCTACTTACAAAATGAGTATCGTCCAAGAGAAGGGAGTAAGGTGACACAAGAGGGAATGAGTGCTTTAGTTTCAACAGAGACGGGCAAAACCTTCCATTTGAATGAAAATTGGTCATTTGAACCACAAGCTCAATTGATTTATCAACACTTATACTTAAAAGATCTGTATGATAAGCACCTCAATATTCGGTATCACAATCAAACAGGATTACGCGGGCGATTAGGCTCAGCGCTTAATTTCCGAGACAGTGCTTATTTATTGGCTCTGACTACAAATGTTTGGCATGATTTCTTGAATAATAGAGCAGTGAAAATTGGTAATCGGGATTATCGGGAATCTTATGCCAAAACTTGGTTAGACATAGGATTGCAGTTCCAATGGAATGCTACGAATAATCTCTCGTTTTACGCCCATACGCATATTGAACATTCCTTGAAAAAATTAACTCGACAGAGTTATCAACTTGGTGCTGGCGTACAGTATGCTTGGTAGTGAATAAATCCGGCTCGGTAAGGAAATTACCGAGCTGATATTTTCTAACTTGTCACAATTCCATAAGGAGGCCAATAAATTGAAAAAATTCCTAACTCATCTATTCAAAAATCTTTTCCTTTCTATGACCGCACTTTTGGCGACATCCGCTTTTGCCAACAACAAACTTTATGTTTATAACTGGACGGATTATGTCCCACCCGAACTCGTTGCACAATTTACCAAAGAAACCGGTGTGGAGGTTATTTATTCCACCTTTGAGAGCAACGAAGAAATGTATGCCAAATTAAAATTGACGGAAAACACCGGCTCAGGCTATGACGTGGTATTTCCATCAAGTTATTATGTTAATAAAATGATCAAGGAAAATATGTTGCAACCCCTTGATCACAGCAAATTAGCGAATATAAAACAAATTCCAAAACACTTGCTGAACAAAGAATTTGACCCTGAAAATCAATTTTCCCTCCCTTATGTTTATGGTTTAACGGGCATTGAAGTTAATTCTGATGAGATTGACCCGAAAAGCATCACCAGTTGGGCCGATTTATGGAAACCTGAATTTAAACATAAAGTGCTGATGACCAGTGACGCGCGTGAAGTATTCCATATCGCCTTGTTATTAAATGGAAAATCACCTAATACCACCAACGAAGAAGAAATCAAAGGGGCTTATGATCGTTTAGTGACTTTGTTGCCTAATGTGATCACATTCAATTCCGACTCACCGGAAGTGCCTTATGTGCAAGGTGAAGTGGCACTGGGGATGATTTGGAATGGTTCAGCCTATCTTGCCCACAAAGAAAATCCAAGCCTACAATTTATCTACCCGAAAGAAGGCGCAATTTTCTGGATGGATAACTATGCCATCCCGAAAACCGCCAAAAATGTGGAAGGGGCGCATAAGTTTATTGATTTCCTCCTTCGTCCTGAAAATGCCAAAGTAGTGATTGAACGGATGGGATTTTCAATGCCGAATGAAGGCGTGAAAGCTTTGCTTAGCCCGGAGTTGGTGAATGATCCGACCTTATTCCCACCTTCGGAAGAAGTGGAAAAGGGCATTATGCAAGGGGATGTGGGGGATGCCGTGGATATTTACGAAAAATATTGGAATAAACTCAAAACCAATTAATTTCTTCTTTCAAAAAAGTGCGGTTAAAAATAACCGCACTTTTTGCTATACTCCCACCAATTTTTCTTAATATTAACGAATTTAAGGTTAAGTCAATGCGTACAAGTCAATATTTATTTTCCACATTAAAAGAAACGCCGGCAGAAGCGGCGATTGTCAGCCATCAACTGATGTTGCGTGCCGGGATGATTCGCCCGCTTGCAGCCGGGCTTTATAACTGGATGCCGACAGGCTGGCGGGTGTTACGCAAAGTGGAAAAAATCATTCGTGAAGAAATGGATAAAAGCGGTGCGCTTGAAATTAAGATGCCGGTGGTGCAGCCTGCAGAGCTTTGGCAAGAATCCGGTCGTTGGGAGCAATACGGCCCTGAGTTATTGCGTTTCACCGACCGTGGTGAGCGGGGTTTTGTGATTGGCCCGACCAATGAAGAGGCTATTACGGATTTAATGCGTCGTGAGATCACCTCTTACCGCCAATTACCAATGAATCTTTATCACATTCAAACCAAATTCCGTGATGAAGTACGCCCTCGTTTTGGGGTGATGCGTAGCCGTGAATTTATTATGAAAGATGCTTATTCTTTCCATACCAACCAAGAAAGTTTGCAACAAACCTATGAGGTGATGTATCAAACTTATAGCAATATTTTCAATCGTTTAGGCTTGGATTTCCGTGCGGTACAGGCGGATACCGGCTCCATTGGTGGCAGTGCTTCACACGAATTCCAAGTGTTGGCAAACAGTGGTGAAGATGATGTGATTTTCTCTACCGAATCTGATTATGCAGCGAATATCGAACTTGCCGAAGCGGTAGCGATAGGCGAGCGTGTCGCCCCAACCAAAACCATGGAATTGGTTGATACGCCAAATGCCAAAACTATTGCGGAATTAGTTGCACAATTTAATCAGCCGATTGAAAAAACCGTGAAAACCTTGATTGTTAAAGGTGCAACGGAGGAGCAGCCATTAGTAGCATTAATTATTCGTGGCGATCATGAGCTTAACGAAATTAAAGCAGAAAAATTAGCGGAAGTGGCTTCGCCTTTTGAGTTTGCCGATGAAGCGGAAATCAAAGCCAAAATTGGTGCAGGGGTGGGGTCATTAGGGCCGGTCAACCTCAATATTCCGGTGATTATCGATCGTTCAGTCGCCTTGATGTCCGATTTTAGTGCCGGTGCGAATATTGATGGGAAACACTACTTTAATATCAACTGGGAACGTGATGTGGCATTACCGAAAGTGGCGGATATTCGTAATGTGGTGGAGGGTGATCCAAGTCCGGATGGCAAAGGAACATTACTCATTAAACGGGGGATTGAGGTTGGTCATATTTTCCAACTGGGTAAAAAATATTCCGAAGCCATGAATGCGACAGTGCAAGGTGAGGATGGCCGCCCAATGGTGGTGACAATGGGATGTTATGGTATCGGGGTAACTCGCGTAGTTGCCGCTGCCATTGAACAACATCATGACGAGCGAGGCATTATTTGGCCAACCGATGAAATCGCCCCTTTCACTGTGGCGATTGTGCCGATGAATATGCATAAATCCGAAGCCGTACAACAATATGCCGAAGAACTTTACCGCACATTACAAGCACAAGGTGTCGAGGTGATTTTTGACGATCGCAAAGAACGCCCGGGTGTGATGTTTGCCGATATGGAGCTTATCGGTGTTCCACATATGATTGTTATCGGTGAGAAAAATTTAGCAAACGGTGAGATAGAATATAAAAATCGCCGCACCGGTGAGAAACAGATGATTGCCAAAGCACAATTGTTAGACTTCTTGAAAGCGAATGTGAAGGCCTAAAATGAACTGCCTCAAATCGCTGTAATGATTTGGGGCTTTTAAATAAACAAAAAGACCGATTTTGGATTAAAATCGGTCTTTATTTTTATGGTCTAATCGTAAGGATTACCAGAAATAACCTGCACTGACAGCACCACCAACTTCGCCTTGTGTATTGGCACTAAATGAGGCTTTTACACCGTATTTGCCACTATCGGCAATACGGGAATAACCCACTGCCACCGCACTTTCGTTTTGGTATTGCGCCACACCGGCTGTCACTGCAGATTGCCCCTCACGATAGGCTTGCATTAAACCCGCTGCGGCTAATCCGGAAGCATGGCCTGCTTTACGGCGTTTATCCATTTTGTTCAGTTGGTTATTGATATTGGCGGTCGCCCCTTTCAACTGGCTTACATTGACCGCATCGGTATCTGCAATGCCCGGTGCAACATTGGTGATACGTTTACTACCTGCATCAATCCCATTGGTTGTCATACTTGGACCACCGGTAATTCTCACGCCATCATTGCTGATCTTCGTATTACCGACCGTGACCGTATTAAAGCTGACATCATTGGAGGTGGCATAGATGATATCGTTGCCATCACGTTTCACTTCCATATTTTTGCCTGCTTTAAAGTTCACTTGATTACCCGCAGCCACTTTCTTCGCAACATGATTTTGTGCACTGGTATCAAAGCTATTTTGATCGTCAGCTTTACCGGTATTCACAATCCAACCTGCGCTGTTAATGGCATCAGCAACATTCTGAACGGTTGCCACTCTGTTGCCTTCACCCGCGACGACGGTCACGACACCCGCATTAGGAAGAACATTGCCTGAAGCATCCGTGATATTGCTTGGTGCAGCAGTAATTGTCCCTGTATTGGCGGCAATTTTACCCTCTGCGTCAATTTTGATTGTGGTGTTATCCACATCTGCTCTCACGGTGTAAACCGTACCATTGGCATCACTGGTTGATGTTACGTTAACCGCACCCACACCGACAACTGTCGTTTTTGTTGCATTTAATTGACTTAAATTAACCGCATCATTGGCTGATGTACCGTTAGCGACATTGGTGATTTTTGTTGGTTTTCCATCTTTATCACCGATCTTGATATTATCACCATCAGCTGAAATCTTAGGCCCGTTATCACCGCCGATTTGTACGGTGTTAAATACCGGGTTTTCAGCCATACTGATTTCAACTTTTCCGTCAGAAACTTTAGTTTTTAAGTTTTTGGTACTGGTATTTGTTGCATTGCCTGCCACAATCTCAAAAGTTTCACCTAACTTGCGTTCGGTTGAGCCTTCATCACCGGTAAAGGTTAATGGACTAAATGCTTGTTTGGCAGTTTGGTTAATTGCCTCATTAACATTATTGACGGTAGTACCATTCACCGTAATTGGTATATTGTTTACAGTCACATCACCCACTGTTAAACCATCATTATCAATAGAGGTATTACCTGTCGTGACGCTCATCACATTAACGTTCTCGGATAACGCAACCTTAACTTTTCCATCTTCAACTTTTGTAGTGATATTTTTACCATCACCCACGACTTCGACAGTTTCTCCAAGTGGTTTTTGTACGGTTTTACCGTCTTCAGCTTTTAGGCCAAAGCCTTTTGTCGTTAATTCGGTAGTCAGGTTATAAAGTTGGCTACCATTTACCGCATCTTTTGAAGTAGCAGAAATCTCACCAGGTGCTACATTAGTAATTTTCTTATCACCTGCGTTCACACCTTCTTTAGTAATACTTGGGCCATTTTTAATAGTTAATCCATCGCTATTAATTGTCGTGTCGCCGACATTCACAGTGGTTGCGTTCACTGTCGTGGCATTCACTGTTGTCGCGTTGACTGTGGTAAATGTCACATTCTCTTTGGTGGCATAAGTAATCTTACCGTTAGCTTCTTGCTTGATCTCTAAGTTTTTACCCGCCACCATTTCAACGGTTTTTCCCGGTGTAATCAATTCACTAGGGGTTGAGGAATCATCTTTTTGTCCCTCTGATGTGGCAGAAGTTTTCAAAGTAAAGCCTGCCTTATTAATCGCATCAGCGACTGTTGAAGCATTCACAAGTGCGGTCGGATTTGTCGGTGTTTCTACCACCCCGGTTGTTGCATTATTGGATAGTGTGGTGGTATTGGCTGCCACCTTACCATTTTCAATTTTAATAGTGTCATTATCCGTCACCACATCAAAGGTGATATTTGTGCCATCCGCTCGAGCTGTGGTGGCATTACCATTGACAAAATTCATGGTGTTATCATCTTTGCCAACGGTTTTTACGGTTTCACCATTTACTTGAGTTACAATATTTTGTACGGCGGTATTGGCTTTATCTAAAGCGTCTTTTGCGCTTTGAGATAAATCTACCTCATAATTTGTGATGTTGTTGGCATCTTTTGCCCCTTTAGTCACAGTAACATAGGTCGGATTACCACTACTTACACTTGCCCCATCGGCATTGACGGTATAAATAGGTTGACCATTAGCCCCGACTGTTTTATCCACACTGGCGATATTAGTACCGGCTTTTACTTCGGTAATGGAAGCGGCAATGGCATCATGAATATTACCTTTACCTGTGCCACCAATATTGGTCATATTTAATGTGCCATTTGGTGCAAGGGTTGCATTACCACCAAGAAGATTTTTTGTGGAGTTAGCTAAATTACCTAAGGTATCGTTTGTTGCATAAAGTTGGCTACCATTGATCGCCTCGGTTGAAGTGGCACTGATATTACCTGCCGCAACATTGATTAGTTTACGTTCATCACCTTTAGCGCCCACACTAACAAAGCGACCGTTATCTTTTACCTTACCAACAAAATCACCATAATAGATACCGTTCACTGTTGCATTAGTCACATTAGCGATGGCATGAGAACCTTCCGTTGATGCCATATCACCTAATACGACTGAACCACTCGTGGCAGCAGTGACGCCATTACCTAGCACAAAAGTGTTTTTACCGCTGACATTATTTTCGATACCAATGGCTACCGATTTTGTGCCGGATACCTTGCTATTGTAGCCAACTGCAATGCTCTGGTTTGCGGAAACATTCGTATCACGTCCAAAAGCAATGGAATCGACACCTAAAGCTTTCGACCACCCCCCTACAGCGATTGCATACTTTCCAGAACTCTGAGCATAGTCTCCCAAAGCTACTGAAGATGCCCCCTCTGATTTTGTTTCAGCACCTAATGCAACACTTGCCTCTCCGGATGCTTTTGAGGCTTGCCCCATAGCAATGGCTTGGCTTGCATTTGCCACGCTGTTTGTCCCTATTGCAATCGAATTAGCAGTTGCATCCGCTGCTTTGCTACTATCTCCAGCATTAGCTCTTGTACCAATAGCAATAGTGTCATTATCATTGACCGATGCAGAGTGACCAATCGCAACGGCACGGTTGATTGATTTTGTATTGTTAAAGGTTGGAACAATATGTACAAATTGTACTTCATCTTCGACTTTTTTTCCGGTGAGATCTAATTGAGCCCCTTTATAATCTGCCGCATCACGGTCAAAAGCATAATACTTAGCACTGTTACCAGAACCCTCTTTAATATAAGCTGTTGCCGGTGCACTTACTTGGCCGGTTGCACTGTCTTTTATCGCTAAACGGTAGATATTAATAAGACCATTTGTGGTTGCTCCGGTTGCCCCTACGGCAATGCGGTTACCCATCACCATATTATTGTTAGAGCTTGAACCGATAACATTGTTGTTACCAATGGCAAAGTTTTCACTACCGCCGATAATGGTGATAGGTGACTTAGTCGCAGTGAAACTGTCTCGTTGTGTTGTATCACCTAACTTGAGTGAGTTTTCCGCAATTGGGTGTTTACTTGATGCGGATAATGCCCCTGAATTCATGCCAAATACTGCTACCGCATTACCAAGGGCTACGGCATTGCTATTACCCGATACCGTGCCTGCACCCACTGCCACGCCATTATTGGATGTTTGGTCATTTGTGTCATAACGCATCAGAACGTGGGATTGCGCACCAATCGCCGAAGAATCAAATCCCCCTGCGGTATTTGAGTTACCAATTGCGTTCGGACGGTCGCCCCAAGTACGGCTGGAAGAACCTAATGCCACATTAAGATTATTACCAATCGCTTGTGTAAATGCACCTAAAGCAACCGCATTGTTACCGGCTAATACTTTAGCACTGCTACCAATAGCAAGTGAATTGTTGAGTGCGGCCTCACCGACTTTAGCCTCACGACCGATGGCAATTCTAAAATTTCTAGCATTATTTGGGAGAGAAGGATCTAATAAGGTTCTTGCGGCTATACCAATAGCAATATCCCCTTGACCCTGTGCAGATGCAAAGAAACCCTGAGCAAAAGAACTATCTCCACTTGCGGAAGCTCCTCGTCCTAGTGCGACGGCATTAGATGCATTGGTATAATTAGCACCACTGTTATAAGCCGTTTGTTTAGTATTCGCACCATAACCAATCGCAATGGAATCTTCCCCATAGGTCATGGCTTCTTTACCAATGGCAATGGTACGTCTTGCACGATAAGTATCACCTGCGGCTAATGTGTTACCATCGGTATTTTTTCTCGCGCCACTAAAATTATTCGCACCATAACCAATGGTAATTGATTCCTCACCAAAGTGCTGGGTGGCAGCATTTTCGCCGATAGCAATATTTCTTATTCCTGTCGCGTTTGCCCCTGCATTAATACCGATAGCAAGATTGCTATGAGTAGAAATAGTTTCTGCTGTATTGGTAGTAAAAGTTCCTTGACCTACAAAAGAGTGTTTCCCTGAACCATTAAAATTTGATCTGACCCCAAAAA
>NZ_MLHH01000001.1 GCF_002000125.1 Rodentibacter heidelbergensis | reverse complement strand
AAGTCAATGAAGCCAAAGCACAAGCGGATGCTGCAGTTAAAGGGTTACCGGATAGTGAAGCCGAAAAAGCAGGATTACAAAATCGTGTAGATGGAATCAATCCAGTGAACCTCCCTACGGTGAATGATGTTAACAATGATGGCAAATTAGATGCTCGGCAATTATCTGAGGCAAACTTCTATGTAGGGCTAGCTGAAGGAGTAAGAGGTAAAGCAGATTCAAAATTGAAAGAAATAGATGCTCGCCCTTCGAAAGCGGTAAATCCTAAAGATGTGCAGGTTTTAGCCGCATTTAACAAGGCCTTACATGATGCTCAAATTGCAACTGACGCATTACCGGATAGTGAGCCACAAAAATCAATCTTGAAAGCACGGTTGGATAGAATTCCCCGTCTGACAATACCTGAAGTTAATGATAAGAACAGTAATGGAATTATTGATAGTCAAGAACCCGTACCTGTTGTGACTTCAATCAAAGCGGTTGATAATGTTATCGTTAATGATATGGATAAAAACAGAGAGAGCTATGAGGTGCTAAAAGCCCGTCAACTCTACAATGACAATGGTAAAACTGGTGAGCGTTCATCAGGTGGTTTAACAAATGATAAAACACCGGAATTTACTATTACCTTGGATAAACCGTTGGTTGCGAAACAACAGTTGGTGATTGTTCGTGCAAAACAATTTTTTAGAGACCAGTATATTGAAGAGACACCTATCACCACGGCAACCTTAAAAGCAGGTTCTACAACAGAATATACGTTTACCGATTCGTTACCTGATAACAAAGGAATAAATTACCGCTATGTCGCTTATGTAAGCGAAAATAATGGTAAGCGGGTTTCTGCAACAGAAACATTCATCTTGAATTTAGATACCCGTGCAACTGCTTGGGCGCTTAAGGAAGGCAACTCAACAGGAGGCTCGAAAACCCTTGTTGCCAGTAATCTTGAGGAGGGGATGAAATATGTACTCACCCCTAAAGAAGATAATAGTTTATCGTTAAAGTCTGGAACAGTCGGGATGAATGGTCAAGGTGAGCTTGTCATCCCAAATGGTGTGGTCAGTCCGGTACTTTATTTTACAGATAAAGCAGGTAACGTAGGCAAAACTAGATTGAATATCGTTAATGGTATTTGGCTTGATGTGACAACGGAGAAAGGGATTGATCCAAACACAGCCCATCTTGGTGACGGGGGCCAAGTTCAAGATATGAGTGATAATGCGATTAAAGCCACTGAGCAAGGGGATGCATTTTTGTTATTAAAAGGAGGAGAGATCGGTCCATATAATATTAACTTGGCCAGTGGTGATGATTTACTTGTTGTAAAAGCTGACATTTTACCAAATGCAAACATCGTTATGGGGAATGGGCATGACCGTATTGATTTATATTCCTCTACTAGCCCTTTAACTAGAACCAGGAGAGTGATTTATCTTGATAACCCTGATGGTACAGGGGCCGGTGATGATGAATTTTACTTCCACTTTACAGGTAAGAATATTTCCGGTACTTCAGGATTGAGACAAACGGACGTTTATCTTGGCGATGGAGATAATCTCATTCACATTAACGATCGTCTAGGTGGTTCTGCGATCACAGGTGGTTCCGGCAGAGATGCTGTCTATGTTTACGACAATATGGAGCGTCATGGTTCATATCATCAGGCTTCGATTGATACAAAAGACGGTAATGATCTTGTTGAAGTCAGGGGGGATATCTTAAATGATAGTTCCATTAAGCTTGGTTCCGGAGATGATTACCTGATGTTTGGTGGTGGAATTGGTGCCAATGCGATTGGCCAAAGAAGTAATAAGGATCATATTACTAAAGCGATCATCGAAGGTGGAGACGGCTTTGATACCCTCGTGCTGACGAATAAGCTTGGTGATTATCGTCCTAAGGAAGAGCCAAATGCTGCCGCTGTGAATAATAATGGCATACAAACCCTTGATCTAACGGATGATAAGGTTTCTATAACTGGATTTGAACGTATCAGTATTAAGGGAACCAAAGATAATGTCCTAAAACTAAGCACTTTAGATGTATTAGAGAACGCAGGTAGTGTCATCTTTGGAGGAGAAGAGCTTTGGCGAAGTATGATCATTCAAGGAAATACAGGTGATAGAGTAATATTAACCGATGCAGCTACTGTACTAGGAGCCGGTTCAACACAGCTTGATGGTGAAACTTACTATCGATACAACACAGGTGGTGCAATGCTATATGTTCATCATGAAGTCAAGGTTACTATGGAGTTTTGATGTAAGCCGTTGCATTTCAGCGAGTCCGGCAGAGTGTATGAGAAAAGGATGTCTGCCTGCCGGATTAGACTGATATCAGGGCTTTTAGAAGCACTGCTTTAAATGAACAATCATAAAAGTATGAGCGTTTCCTTTAGAGGAAACGCTCATTTTTTTGCTTTTGGTAAGTGGGTTTATAGGAATTGGAGGGAATGAGAAGCCGATGTGATGAATCGTCGATGTTTTCTAACTGCAGAAGATTAAATCTGACTTTCTACAATCAATAATTTGGGTGATTTTCCAGCAAATAATATCCCTTGTCTTTATGTATCCAAAACTATACAATTAGGGTTCCTAAAAGGAGCAATTATGTATCTTATTGAGGAAACTAATATATTTTCTAATTGGTTAGAAAATCTGACGGATGAATTAGCAATAATAAACATTGTTGCCCGTATTGAGCGAGCTAAACTAGGTAATTTCGGTGATCATAAATCCATTGGTGACGGTGTATTTGAAATGCGGATTACAAAGGGTAAGGGTTACCGACTCTATTACGCACGCAAAGGGGAAATTACTTATATCTTACTTTGTGGTGGTGATAAATCCACTCAAGATAATGATATCCAACAAGCTAAGAGAATATGGGCTGAACTTAAACAGGAGATTAAAAATGCTAATTAGTACCAGAGAATTTGATGCGGCACGTTATTTAAAAAACGAAAAAATAATGGCAGCTTATTTAGCAACAGTCCTAGAAGAAGGTTCTACAGAAGAATTTATTCAGGCACTCAATACCGTTGCGAGAGCCAAAGGTATGTCTGAATTAGCAGAAAAGACAGGCATTGGACGAGAAAGTCTTTATAAAACCTTATCAAGTGAAAAACCAAGATTTGATAGCATTATAAAAATTATCAATGCACTGGGCTTGAATGTTTCAGTTAAACCTAAAGAAGTAAATGCCTAAAATAAAGTACAGAAGATCAAATCTATGAGTTAAATGTGAAGTTCATCAATAAGCTCAGGGCGACGGTGGAGTAAATCTAAGATGTGTGGATTCCACACATCTAAGAGGGTTTTGGCCGCACCACTTGGTTTGCGTAAATCCTGTTCCCAAGAACGTAACGTATTGACAGAAATACCAAGCTTTTTGGCAAATTTAGGTTATGACAGCTGTACTGCATGACGAGTTTCTGTAATTGGTGATAGGGGGATTTTCGTCACTCGTGCATTTTTTAGATTTCCTGTTTTTATTTGTATTAAGCTTTCACGGAAATCCTCAGCATGTTCAGCCATATCGGGATCATCTGCAATGACGGCTTTAACAATGGCATCAATATTCCAATCTTTTGCTGCATCTTGGATTTTTTGAGAAATGTTATCCATTTTTTTATACCTTTTCATACACCTTACTACGATGGTTTATTTTAATCACCGTAATAATCATCTCGCCGTTTTGAATTTGTGTAATGACTCTATAATCCCCAATTCGATAACGCCAATAGCCTGTGAGATTACCGGTTAACCCTTTTCCTCTCATTGTTGGATCGTTTAATTTTGCCACTTCCTTTAAACAGGATAATATTCGAGCGGAAGTTGTTTTATCTAACTTTTTAAATTCTTTTACCGCACTTGGTAAAATTAATCTTCCAATCCAAGTTCAGCCTCCAACTCATCAAGGCTGATCAACTGTTCACCTGATTCTCTGAATTCTTTTAATGCTTTATCGGCAAGGAAAATATCTTCCATATCTTCGAGATATTTCAAAATCGCTTCTTTAGCATAAAAGGTTTTACTTCGCCCGGTTTCATCAGCAAGATGTTGTAAACGCATCTCGATATCTTCTGGTAGTCGTATTGCTAACATTATTTCCCTCCTTACAAATTGCTATACAATTATAGCCCTTTGACTGGAAAGTATTCAACCACTATGTAATATGTTTATTTAAGTCAAAAAATGGGTAGTGAAGATAAACGTTATGAAGAGAATAAAGAAAACCGCCATAGGGCGGTTTTCATCGGTTAGAGTAATTAATTTTTATAAATCTCATTATAAAGCGTGCTTTCAAATTGTACTAATGGCGCTCGTTTGGTTTTATTTTCCAATTCACCGGTGGAGTAGCCGTTGATAAATTGGACAAAGGCGATTTTTTCACCTCGTGCATTTGTCATAAACCCTGCAAGGTTATAAACCCCTTTTAGGGAGCCTGTTTTAGCGATCACATTTTTAACAAGCGGGGGCTGAATTAATCCACCCCGTCCACTGATAGTGCCATCGACACCGGCAATAGGGAAGGTTTCCATTAAATGCAGTTTATCTTCGTTTTTGGCAATGTATTCCAGCACGGAAAGCATGGTTTTTGGGGAAATTAAATTATGGCGGGAAAGCCCTGAACCATCGGCTAAAATGCTATTACCAAATTTAATGCCTTGTTTTTGTAAAACGGATTTCACAGCCAGAGTGCCGAGCTGGAAAGAAGCCGGGCGTTTATAGTGGTGGTAGGCAATGGCACGAAATAAGGAATCGGCAATTTGATTATCGGATTTTTTCATCATTTTTTTTAATAAATCCGGTAAAGGTTTGGAGAAATGTTGTACCAGTAATTGCCCCTGTTGGGGTTTTTGTGGCTGTAGAACTTTGCCGTTGAATGCTATCCCTAAGCGTTTGAGCTGGCGTTGAATAATGGCTGCGGCGTAAGCATCGGGATCTTGTACTGCAAAGCTTAAACCAAAAGGTTTGCTTTGGCGGGCAAGACAGCCTTTAACTTGATAGCGATTGTTATCATGCACCACGACATCTAATTGGCAATAGGGGGCTTCACGGCTGTCTGCCACATAAACTTGTCCGAATACTTGGATAGGAAATTGCGCAGGTACGTTGATTTTCACGGTTTCACCCGGGGCTTGATTGGCATCTAATTCGGCATAGAAACAGTTGCTATCAATATTAGCAGCGGAAGGCGGGGAGTTGAAACACATGGTTAAATCGTTCCAAATCCAGCCTAACCCCCGATCATGGCTAGAGAAAACAGAGGTATCTAAGATCAAATCGCCATTGATTTTATTGATCCCTTGTTTTTTTAATTCAGCAAGGAGGCTATAAAGTTGCCCACTGGTGAGATCCGGATCGCCGGTAAAACGGGCAATTAAATTGCCGGTTAAAGCCCCGTTTTCAACCTGACCATTGGTTAAAAGGGCCGTTTCAAATTTGAATTCATCGCCAAGCACTAATTTGGCTGCAACAGCCGTTAACACTTTTTGAGTGCTTGCCGGCAGCATAAAGGTTGAGCCGTTATAGTCGGCAATGAGGCTATTCTGATTGAGATTTTTGGCAATAATCCCAGCACTTGCGCCTTCCGGTAAATAGTTTGTGATGGGTTCCACATTGATTTCTGCCAAAGCCGGCATGGAAAGGCCTAGAGAGAGAAAGATTGTGCGAAGTGCGGTTGGAATGAATGATAATTTTGTCATAGGTGGTTTGTTATAGTTGCTATTTTTTTTTAGACAAACAATAATAGCCACCGAATGAATGAGAGTAAACCAGATTTTCTCTTTCTCTACTGATTTTTACTTATACTACGACAAAATTTTTTAATTTTGCCGTGGTTTTCTTTTTACTCAATTTTAAGGATACAGTCTATGAAACAAATCCCGATGACGGTTCGTGGTGCAGAGCTGTTAAGAGAAGAATTAGATTTTTTAAAGAATGTACGTCGCCCGGAAATTATTAAAGCTATTGCAGAAGCTCGTGAACATGGCGATTTGAAAGAAAATGCGGAATATCATGCAGCCCGTGAACAGCAAGGCTTTTGTGAGGGGCGAATTCAAGAAATTGAGGGGAAATTAGCCAATTCACAAATTATCGATGTGACGAAAATGCCGAATAAAGGCAAGATCATTTTCGGTGCAACGGTGGTGTTGGTGAATGTGGATACCGATGAAGAAGTGACTTACCAAATTGTGGGGGATGATGAGGCGGATATTAAATCCGGTTTGATTTCCGTGAACTCACCTATTGCTCGGGGGTTAATTGGTAAAGAATTAGATGATACGGTCAATATTGTCACCCCGGGCGGCAATGTTGAGTTTGAAATTATTGAAGTGAATTACGTTTAACCTCAAATAAAAAAGTGCGGCAGAAATGACCGCACTTTGTGGTATTGAGGATATTATGGGGCAGTTGTACAACGTTATTTTTGTTGGGGTGTAGGGACATACTGCGTGTGTCCGAATTTTAACCTATTGAAGTCATTTGATTTTTACAACGGACACACGCAGTGTGTCCCTACGTTTTGTTAAAACATCCGATTTTATGCATTTGCGATAAATATCGGATATTGATTGTGTCGAAATCTTATTTGCGAGGAAGCTGAATTTTGGCTTCTTCACTTGGGCGATAAAGCACCAAAATATGACCGATTGTTTGTACATTTGAGGCCTTGGTTTCACGGACAATAGCATTAATAATTAATTGCTTGGTTTCACGATCCGCCCCGGCAATTTTCACTTTAATAAGTTCATGGTGGTCAAGGGCATTTTCGATTTCGGCCAGCACTCCTTCGGTTAAACCGTTGCCACCAAGCATCACAACAGGATTGAGATGGTGGGCAAGGGCTTTTAAAAATTGTTTTTGTTTGGTGGATAAGGTTGTCATAAGAAATCCTAGAAATGAATAAAAATAATCAAAAGAGCGGTCAGAAAAACAGGAATTTTCTGCGTTTTTAAGCTCATCAAGTCTTGAATTCGGCAGATTGTACCCAAATATAGGCGAAACTACTACAAAAAATCGCACAAAAGACAGAGATTATGGGAAAGAAAAAACGTTCGGCGAGTTCTTCTCGTTGGTTAAACGAACATTTTAAAGATCCATTTGTACAGAAAGCGCATAAGCAAAAATTACGCTCTCGTGCTTATTTCAAAATTGATGAAATTCAGCAAACGGATAAATTATTCAAACCGGGTATGACCGTGGTGGACCTTGGTGCAGCCCCGGGCGGTTGGTCGCAATATGTGGTGAGCCAAATTGGTGATAAAGGCCGAGTGATTGCCTGTGATATTTTGGAAATGGATCCGATTGTGGGGGTGGATTTCTTACAAGGTGATTTCCGAGAAGAGCAGGTGCTTAATGCGTTGCTTGAACGTGTTGGAGAAGCAAAAGTTGATGTGGTGATGTCGGATATGGCGCCTAATTTTAGCGGTATGCCTTCGGTGGATATTCCCCGTGCGATGTATTTGGTAGAACTAGCATTAGATATGTGCAAACAAGTGTTGGCAATGAAAGGCAGTTTTGTGGTGAAGGTATTCCAAGGGGAAGGATTTGATGACTATCTAAAGGAGATTCGCACTCTTTTTAGTGGGGTGAAAGTCCGTAAACCGGAGGCATCACGAGGGCGTTCCCGTGAAGTTTATATTGTCGCAACGGGCTATAAAGGCGAATCACTTTAATCGCTTTTCATCGTTTGTGATATATAGTATCTTGTGTCGAATTTATTAACTTAGGAAAGGCAGGTTAGACTTTGAACGATATGGTCAAAAATTTGGTACTCTGGATTGTGGTTGCGGTGGTCATGATGACCGCTTACCAGAGTTTTAATTCTTCTTCGGCGGACAATGCGACCGATTATACGACCTTTGTTTACGATGTGAGCAATGGTCAGGTAAAAGAGGCACGTTTTGATACCAACGAGATTACCGTAACAAAAAATGACGGTTCAAAATATATTACCGTTATGCCACCGTTGGAAGATAAGAAATTACTTGATGATTTATTGAGTAAAAAAGTGAAAGTGGAAGGTACGCCATTTGAAAAACGCAGTATTCTTTCACAACTTTTGATTTCTTCCTTCCCAATGTTGTTCTTAATCGGGATATGGATTTATTTTATGCGCCAAATGCAAGGCGGTGGCGGTAAAGCCATGAGCTTTGGTAAAAGTCGGGCGAAAATGCTTAATCAGGATCAAATCAAAGTTACTTTTGCTGATGTAGCAGGCTGTGATGAAGCGAAAGAGGAAGTCGGCGAAGTGGTGGATTTCTTGCGTGATCCGGCTAAGTTCCAAAATCTAGGGGGTAAAATTCCAAAAGGGATTTTGATGGTTGGCCCTCCGGGTACCGGTAAAACCTTATTGGCAAAAGCCATTGCCGGGGAAGCCAAAGTACCGTTTTTTACCATTTCCGGTTCTGACTTTGTTGAAATGTTTGTAGGTGTGGGGGCATCGCGTGTTCGTGATATGTTTGAACAAGCGAAGAAAAATGCACCTTGTTTGATTTTCATTGATGAAATTGATGCGGTTGGTCGCCAACGTGGAGCCGGTTTAGGCGGCGGTCATGATGAGCGTGAGCAAACCTTAAACCAAATGTTAGTTGAAATGGACGGATTTGGTGGCAATGACGGGGTCATTGTGATTGCGGCGACAAACCGCCCGGATGTGTTAGACCCTGCATTAACCCGTCCGGGACGTTTCGACCGTCAAGTGGTGGTAGGGCTGCCGGATGTTAAAGGCCGTGAGCAAATTTTACAAGTGCATATGCGTAAAGTGCCACTAGCCGATGATGTGGATGCCATGACCTTAGCTCGTGGTACACCGGGTTACTCAGGTGCGGATTTGGCTAATCTTGTCAATGAGGCGGCATTATTTGCGGCACGCAGTAATAAACGTACGGTGTCTATGCTTGAATTTGAAAAAGCAAAAGACAAAATCAATATGGGGCCGGAACGCCGTACCATGATTATGACGGAGAAACAAAAAGAATCCACCGCTTATCATGAGGCAGGCCATGCTATTGTGGGTTATTTAGTGCCTGAACATGATCCCGTTCATAAAGTGACGATTATTCCTCGTGGTCGTGCCTTGGGGGTAACCTTCTTCTTACCGGAAGGTGATCAGGTCAGTATTAGCCAAAAACAATTAGAAAGTAAACTTTCCACCCTTTATGCAGGGCGTTTAGCGGAAGATTTAATTTACGGTGAGGAAAATATTTCCACCGGTGCTTCTAATGATATTAAAGTGGCGACCAATATTGCCCGTAATATGGTAACCCAATGGGGCTTTTCCGATAAACTTGGGCCAATTCTTTATTCTGAAGATGAAGGCGAGGTGTTCCTTGGTCGTTCAATGGCGAAAGCAAAACATATGTCCGATGAAACTGCCCATGTGATTGATGAAGAAGTGCGTGCCATTGTTAGCCGTAACTATGAGCGAGCAAGACAAATTCTTATCGACAATATGGATATTTTACACGCCATGAAAGATGCGTTAGTAAAATATGAAACCATTGAAGAAACACAAATTAAGCAGTTAATGAATCGTGAACCGGTTACCCCGCCTTCCGGTTGGGAAGAACCTAAAACCGCACAGGCTGCTTATTCCAATGTGTCTTCAGACAGTACAGCAGAAACTGAGGATAACAAACCAGAAGATGCTGAATAATCTATTAAAGCCTTCCTATTGGGAAGGCTTTATTTTTGTTCGGTGATTTTTTTCTTCACCGTATTCCGCTATAATTTCCCACCTCAAATTCACCCTAAAAATTGACCGCACTTTTATGAAACTTTATGCCAATAATAAATCCCTTGATTTATCACGCCCTCAGATTATGGGGATTTTAAATTTCACGCCGGATTCTTTTTCGGATAGCGGAAAATTTTTTAGTTTGGATAAGGCATTGTTTCAAGTGGAAAAAATGCTCAATGAAGGGGCAAGTATTATTGATATCGGTGGGGAATCCACTCGGCCAATGGCAGAGGATGTGTCCGAGCAAGAAGAGCTTCATCGTGTTGTGCCTCTAGTGGAAGCTGTTCGTCAGCGTTTTGATTGTTGGATTTCGGTGGATACCTCTAAAGCAATCGTGATGCAAGAGGCGGCCAAAGTGGGCATGGATTTGATTAACGACATTCGTGCTTTACAAGCGCCAAATGCTTTACAAGTGGCTGTCGCGTTGGATTTGCCAGTTTGTATTATGCATATGCAGGGCCAACCCAAAACGATGCAAGCTAATCCTCAATATCAAGATGTGGTGCAAGAGGTGCTGACTTTTTTACGCCAGCGTTCAGAACAGTGCATGCAGGCAGGCATAAAAAAAGAACAGTTAATTTGGGATATGGGATTCGGATTTGGGAAAACCGTTCAACATAATTATCAATTGTTACAACAGCTTGGCGTATTTTGTGATGAAGGTTATCCGGTATTGGTGGGCCTATCACGCAAATCAATGATTGGTGCGGTGTTGGATAAAGGCGTTGAAGAAAGAATGGTTGGCAGTGTTGCCGGGGCATTAATTGCGGCGCAGAATGGGGCAAAAATTTTACGGGTGCATGATGTGGCTGCCACAGCCGATGCACTCAAAATTTGGCAGGCGACAGAAAACGCCTAGTTTTTAACGCCTAGTTTTTAGAAAAATGAAATAAAGGAATTGATTATGGCAGAGCGTAAATATTTTGGTACGGATGGTGTGCGTGGTAAAGTCGGCACTTACCCGATTACCCCTGATTTCGCTTTAAAATTAGGTTGGGCGGCAGGTAAAGTGTTGGCTTCACAAGGTTCGAAAACCGTTTTGATTGGTAAAGATACCCGTATTTCAGGCTATATGTTGGAATCGGCATTAGAGGCAGGACTTGCTGCTGCGGGGCTTTCAGCCGCTTTTACCGGCCCAATGCCAACACCGGCGATTGCTTATTTAACCCGAACTTTCCGTGCAGAAGCGGGCATTGTGATTTCCGCCTCTCATAATCCTTATTATGATAACGGTATTAAATTTTTCTCAGCCCAAGGTACAAAACTACCCGATGAAATTGAAGAAGCCATTGAAGCGATGCTTGAACAGCCAATGGATTGTGTTGAATCTGCAGAATTAGGAAAAGCCAGCCGCATTAATGATGCCGCCGGACGCTATATTGAATTCTGTAAAGGGACATTCCCGGCACATTTGGGCTTAGAGGGCTATAAAATTGTGGTGGATTGTGCCAATGGGGCGACTTATCACATTGCACCAAATGTCTTGCGTGAATTGGGTGCAGAAGTCATTGAAATCGGTACAGAGCCAAATGGTGTGAATATCAATGAAAAATGTGGGGCAACCGATGTACGGGCATTACAAGAAAAAGTGTTGGAAGTGAAAGCCGATGTGGGCTTAGCTTATGATGGTGATGGCGATCGTATAATGATGGTGGATCATCTCGGTCATAAAATTGATGGCGACCAAATCCTCTTTATTATTGCCCGTGAAGCCTTGCGTGCCGGACAGTTAAAAGGGGGGGTAGTGGGAACCTTGATGAGTAATATGAGCCTTGAAATTGCCTTAAAAATGCTGGGTGTTTCTTTTGTTCGTGCGAATGTGGGCGATCGTTATGTGCTTGAGAAAATGCTTGAAAACGATTGGACACTTGGCGGAGAAAATTCCGGCCATATTATTATTTCCGATAAAAATACCACGGGAGATGGGATTGTGGCTTCTCTTGCGGTGTTAGCCGCAATGGTTCAGCATAAACTTTCTCTTAACGAATTGGCAAGTGCAGTGAAATTATTCCCTCAGGTATTAATTAATGTACGTTTTGCCGGTGGGAAAAATCCATTAGAGAGTGAGGCGGTGAAAGCGGTGGCTGCAGAAGTTGAAAAACGTTTGGAAGGAAAAGGCAGAATTCTATTGCGTAAATCCGGTACAGAGCCTTTAATTCGCGTTATGGTTGAATGCCAAGATGGCGAGCTTGCTCAGCAATGTGCAGAAGAAATTGCTGAAGCAGTAAAAGCAAATTAATTGATTTTGACCGCTCTTTTAAAAGAGCGGTCAGTTTTTATTTTAAATTTAGGAAAGCAAAATGAACATTTTTGTTATGCGTCACGGTGAAGCGGAAGTGATGGCAAAAACGGATCAAGATCGCCATTTAACACAATACGGTCAAAAGCAGGCTTTTGTTCAGGGGGAATGGTTAAAAAATTATCTTAATTCAACCGCACTTTCCTTTGACTATATTCTTGTCAGCCCCTACCTGCGGGCTTTAGAAACCTTTGAGCAAGTTAATCAATCCTTTGAGGGAGGATTGTCGGCTCATATGGAAATTTGGGAGGGGATAACCCCTTATGGTTCGGCAGAATTGGTGGTGGATTATCTATCCGTTCTCGAAAAGCAAGGGGTAGAAACGGTTCTGATGATTTCTCATTTGCCCTTAGTGGGGGAAATTGTGGCAGAGCTTTATGGCAAACGAAACCCGGTGGGTTTTTATCCCGCAACCCTTGTGCAAATGGATTGGAATGAGGGAAAAGGGCGAATTGTTACTCATCAGTATCCACCGGAAATGCTTTAAAGTGGCTAAAAAAGCATCGTTTTTAATAGGGTTATTTCTTTACAAAAAATAAATTTAAAAATGGGAACTTTTAAAAAAGTATTGATATTTCATTGTGTTACTGATTTGTTTGTTTATTTAGTAATCAATTTTATGTGAGGGAAATGTAAAGTTTCGCTTGGGCTATTTTATTTTGCATTTTTTTGCGTAAACTACGCCGCATAAACTCAATGTGTTTTCCCATTTATTTAACCCAATAGGAGATTAAAAATGAAAAAATCAGCACTAGCAGCATTAGTACTTGGCGCAAGTTTAGCGGTAACCGGCTGTTTCGATAAACAAGAAGCAACACAAAAAGTAGAAGTAGCGAAAGAGGCTGCCACTAACGCAGCGACTGAAGTGAAAGATGCAGCGGTGAATGCCGCATCCGATGTTAAAGATTCGGCAAAACAAGCGGTTGCAGATGTAAAAGATGCAGCAGCCAATGCAATGGATTCTGCTAAATCCGCTGCTGAAGAAGCTAAAAATGCCGCAATGGACAAAGTGGCTGAAATGAAAGATGCAGCTGTGGCGAAAGTGGAAGAAACTAAAGAAGCGACAGTCGCTAAAATGGAAGAGATGACAAATAAAGCATCAGAAAAAGCAACTGAAATGAAAGATGCCGCTGTGGCGAAAGTGGAAGAAGCAAAAGATGCAGCCGTCAGCAAAATGGAAGAGATGACAAATAAAGCATCAGAAAAAGCCGCTGAAATGAAAGATGCGGCAGCAGCAAAAATGGACGAAGCCAAAGATGCGGTGTCTTCAATGAAAGAGGCAGCAACTGAAAAAGCAACAGAAGCTGCCGATGCGGTGAAAGACGCAACCAAATAAGTTTATTACATACAAAATCCCTACCATCTGGTGGGGATTTTCTTTTTGGAGGAAAAGTAATGTTGTGTGCGATTTATCGAAGCCGAAAAAAACCGGGAAGTTATCTTTATATTCAAAAACGTGATGATTTTTCTGCCGTTCCCTCGGCATTATTGGAACATTTTGGTAAGCCGGAATTGGTGATGATGTTTAATTTAGCGGGGAATAAACCGCTCCGACAGGCGGACAAAGAAGAAGTACAAGAAAAAATTCGTTCACAAGGTTTTTATTTGCAAATGCCGGAGCAAGATGATGGCTTATTTAATAGTTTGAGTGAGATCAAATAATCGTTAAATTTTGTTAGAATATTCATGAGTTTTGCTTTAACTCAACGTTTTATCCTAAAAATACTTTTAAAATTGACCGCACTTTTGGGCGTTATTTTCCGCCTAAACCCCAATTAAAGGAGAACAAATGAACAGCTTTTTTATTACAGGAACCGACACCAACGTGGGGAAAACCACCGCCTGTCGGGCGATTATTCAAGCCTTACAAGATAAAGAGATTAATATTGTGGGTTTTAAACCCATTGCTTGCAGTGCAGAAGAAACCCATTACGTTAGCGGACGAAATCCTGTTTCTGATTATGAGAATAAAGAAAACAGTGATGTGCTAATACTCATGGATTCCACTGAACAAAATGTGACTTATGAAGAAATAAACAGTTACACTTTTAACCATAGTTTACCTATGCTGGTGGAAGAAAAAGCCCGCATTAAATTGGATAAAATTAATCAAATGCTGGATAAGCTTTGCCATAAATATCAAGCTGTTGCGGTGGAGGGAGCATTTGGTTTATTAACACCAATGACAGAGGGCAAGGGATTTGCCGATTGGGTAAAAGAGCGAAAAATGCCAATTATTCTTGTGGTGGGGATTAAAGATGGGTGCATTAGCCATGCCTTATTAACGGTTCAGGCTATTCGTAGCCTAGGTGTTCCGCTATTAGGTTGGGTAGCAAATCGGGTAAACCCATTGCTAAGCCATTATGCTGAGATTATTGAGTTTCTAGAAAAAAATATTGATGCACCGCTCCTTGGGAAAATTCCTTATATTCATAAACCGGAAAGCCAAGAGTTGGGGCAGTATCTCACCAATATTGATCATCTGCTTTCTCTTTATACAGAACAGACGAAATAGAGCAAAGTGCGGTCAATTTTGACCGCTTTTTTGTTATTTATCCTGTTCCTTTTTTAAAATATCCTCTTCTTCTAAGCTATGTAAACGGGCAATGGCATTGCGGTAGGAGATTTCAAGGGTTTCACGACTGGTTGCCATTACCCCTTGATCCACTAAAAATCCATCATTCACATCATACACCCAACCGTGTAGAGAGAGCTTTTGTCCTCGTTCCCAAGCACTTTTTACAATCGAAGAACGACCCAGGTTATAGACTTGTTCGGCAACATTGATTTTAGTGAGCATATCAGCCCGTTTTTCCGGCGAAAGTTTACCGAGCATATGCCCGTGTTTAAACCAAATATCCCGAATATGGAGCAGCCAATTATTAATTAATCCCAGATCTTGATCGGCCATCGCAGCTTTTATGCCCCCACAATTGGTATGGCCACAGATGATAATATGCTCAATATGGAGTACATCAACCGCATATTGCACAACAGAAAGGCAATTCAGATCGGTGTGAATGACTTGATTGGCAACATTACGGTGAACAAATAATTCACCCGGTTCTAAATTCGTGAGTTTTTCTGCCGGCACACGGCTATCAGAGCAACCAATCCAGAGATAGTGCGGGGTTTGGTGATCCGCCAGTTCTTTGAAATAGGTCGAGTTTTCCTCTTTCATTCGCTGCGCCCAACTGGCGTTATTGGCAAAAAGTTGTTCAATTTTGTTCATATCACTTTCCTAAAGATAAAAAATTTGACCGCACAGAAAAGTGCGGTCAATTTTCAAACGTTTTTAATTAGAAGTTCGCATTTCTTGGTGAACGTGGGAATGGAATGACATCACGGATATTTTGCACACCGGTCACATAGACAATTAAACGCTCAAAACCAAGACCGAAGCCGGAATGTGGCACTGTACCGTATTTACGAAGATCACGATACCACCAATAATCTTCAGGGTTTAATCCCATTTCTTCCATACGCTTATCCAACACCTCTAAACGTTCTTCACGTTGCGAACCACCAATAATTTCACCAATTCCCGGGGCAAGAACATCCATGGCAGCAACGGTTTTGCCATCATCATTTAAGCGCATATAAAAGGCTTTAATGTCTTTTGGATAGTTTTTTACCACAACCGGTGATTTGAAATATTCTTCTGCTAAATAACGCTCATGTTCAGAAGACAAATCAATTCCCCAAGATACCGGGAATTCAAATTTCTTACCGGATTTTAATAACACCTCAATGGCATCAGTGTAATCAATTTGAGCAAAATCGGAATTGACGAAGTTTTCCAAACGGCTAATCACGTCTTTATCCACATGTTTTTCAAAGAAAGCGAGATCATCTTTGCGTTCGGATAACACGGCACGGAAGACATATTTCAACATATCTTCGGCAAGTTTGGCATTATCTGCCAAGGTGGCAAAGGCTACTTCCGGTTCGACCATCCAAAATTCGGCAAGATGGCGGGTTGTATTGGAGTTTTCAGCACGGAAAGTCGGGCCAAAGGTATAAATTTTACTTAATGCACAAGCATAGGTTTCACCGTTTAACTGACCGGAAACCGTTAAAAACGACTCTTTACCAAAGAAATCTTGGCTAAAGTCCACCGCCCCTTTTTCATCGCGAGGAAGATTTTCGAGATCCAATGTAGAAACACGGAACATTTCTCCTGCTCCTTCGGTATCGGAAGCGGTGATGAGTGGGGTCGCCACCCAATAGAAACCTTGTTCATGGAAAAAACGATGAATAGCTTGTGCTAAACAATGGCGAACTCGGGCAACTGCACCGATAATATTGGTACGAGGACGTAAATGAGCCACTTCCCGTAAGTATTCAATAGAATGACGCTTGGCCGCCATTGGGTAGGTGTCCGGATCTTCGACAAAGCCGGTTACTTCAACTTTTTCTGCTTGTAATTCAACCGCTTGACCCTCAGCCGGTGAGGCAACAACTTTACCCGTTACAATCACAGAACAGCCTGTGGTGAGGCGTAATACTTCTGTTTCGTAATTTTCAATATCGTTATTAATAATCGCTTGAATGGGATCAAAACAAGAGCCGTCATATACGGCTAAGAAAGATAAACCCGCCTTGGAGTCACGACGGGTACGCACCCAGCCCCGCACTGTCACAGTTTCGCCAAGGGCGATTTTTCCTTGTAATACATCAACAACGGATGCAATTTTAGACATATAAACCTCTCGCTATAAAAATGGGATAAAAAAGTGCGGTTAGTTTACCTTAAATCACAAAATTTGCCCATATTTAATCTGATCTTCTACAAATTATCACAACGCTGGTGTTACCACATAAAAATTTGCACCTTAAAGGGGAAACCGTTTAAGGTGCAAATTTATCAAAACATTCTTCGGCGTTTAGCGAAATTAGGATTTCCAAACCACATGAAATTCACGCTCTTCCTCACGGTGAGAGATAAGGAATTTGGCAAAGATATCATCCATTTCATCGTTCTCATTAACCAAACCAATCCACACTTCGGCAAAGGCATCGGGATCGATTAACACGCCAATTTCTTCTTCCCAATTTTCTGCGGTTTCCACAAATTCCACCGCACCACGTTCTTCAAATTGAAGATTAAATAACAGAACATCCGCCGGGTCTAAATTTTCCCCGGCCATTTCTAAGAAAATATCGTAGGCAATATCAATTGCGCTATCAGGATCAAGTTTTTGAAATTCAGTTGTCATCATTTTACCTCTTGTTCATGGAATGAGCGGTATGATACTGAAATAAAAAGTGCGGTCAAATTCCTTCGTGTTTTGACTGGACTTCGACCCGTTTACCAATATCTCTTAAATTGGAAAATTGCTCCATTAGCCTTGGGGCATCATCAAGGCTCATTGCAAAGGTCCAAAGATAAGTCATCACCGCATAAATATGCCCAGCTTGCACACCTTCTGTCATGGCTAAATGAACGACAGTGACACCAAATAAAATCGCTGCAGCTACACCAATCCATAAATAGCCTGCTGCCTCACGATTTGACAAACGAATGCGTAATGTGGCGAGCCAATCATAGTGTTTATTTAAATGATAATGACTTTTTTGTTCAATGAGATTGACCTCTTTTTCCAAACGATCATTCAGTTTTAAATAGAGCAAATCGTTGGTTTTGGCATATTTCGGCAACATCAATCCAAAGAATATCAAAATAAAACAGGCGGTTACCCCAGACCAAAACTCCAACCACAATAGCATGATCGCTGCACCGATAATGGAAAAGCCTGACATAATGAGCGTAGGTAAATGCTGTTCAAAGAAATCCACGAATTGGCGTGAAAGAGCCACACGCGCAGCAATCGCTGATTTGTCGAATCCTTTCTCTCGTTGGTTTAATATTACCGGAACGGCAAGCTCTGCATAAATACGGGCAAAAGCACGCGTATCAACCGCACGCCGTGCAGCCCCAATTCCCCAAATGATGAGTACAACGAATGAATAGGTAAGTGATAACGTCACATTACCATTCATCATCGCATTGACCGCAAAACTCCCAAAAAGGGGATAAGTGATAAAAAGCACATTCTCTAAAGCAACAAACCCAAAGGTAAAAAAGAGCCGTTTTTTATTATTCTTCGCAATAGATTTAATATTTTCGAAGGCATTGGAATGAATTGGGGTCATTTATATTGTCCTTTACAAAGTCTTAAATTTTACTAATTTGGAAAATTTTAGTCTTATAATTTACTTAAATCAAGTAAATTTTAGGACTATATTCCCCCTGAATGTGTTAGAATGATGAAAATTTAAGGAAAAGGGGAAAGACAATGAATAATTTTGATAGGTTAGGTAAACAGGTTTCAGAAATGGATGATTTGCTTGATCGTTGGGTCAAGAAATTAGGGATAAATTATCATCATTTTGCCGTACTTTATAGTTTATCCAACGCTGAAAACGGACAATGTACACAAAAACAAATTTGTGAAGAATGGTATGCGCCAAAACAAACCGTATTTAATATTTGTAAAGAATATCGTGAAAAGGGCTGGATTGAATTTTTTGAAAGCCAAAATGATAAACGTGAAAAAATTATGAAATTAACCGAAGCCGGCAAACAACAAGCCGAACCCATTTATCTGGCAACGATAACTCTGTTTGAAGGCATTTTTAACCGATTTAACGAACAAAAAACAGCGCAATTATTTACATTAATCGACGAATTTAACCAAATTTGGCGGACGGAAATTGAAAAGTGAGAAAAGTGCGGCTGAATTTGACCGCACTTTGATCTGCTATTCAAAAGTGGGATTGGTTAGTTAACAACTTATAAGATAAGCTCAAATCTATGTTTGAATTAAGCGTCTGTCAGGTTAGTAAAATCTTCCGGAAATTAGCCGACTTGTTTCCCTGCTTTGGTAATGAGTATTTTTAGATAGTCAATATCATCGTGGCTTAACATATCAATCAGTCCCTCTCTTAACCACTCAATTACCTCATTTTCTACATCATAGCCGTATTTTTTACTGTAGGTTTTTAAAGTGGGTTCATTGTTTTTGTATTCATGTAAATACAAGCGAGTAATCAATCCCGCTTTTTTATAAGCAAGGAGATCGTCTTTACTGACATAGTGATATTCACAACAAACGCAGCTGGCATTTGATCCCAGTACAGCATCTAACTGTCTATTATAGCGAGCAAGGGTGACGACTTGTAGCTGAACCTCAGGGTAAAGTGTTTTAACACGATTAATTAATACATGATCAAATCCAAGTAATTGAATATTCGTGACTGAATTCGTTGCTCTTATTTCTTTGGCTAAAACTTCAGCAAATCGTTGATGATTGCGATGTGGTTTAGCTTCTACAACCAATCCAACATCATTTTCTACAGCCCAAAGTAAAACTTCTCTTAGTTCAGGAATTGGCGTATTCGCAAATTCTTTTCCTTTCTTGATTCCAAAATCATATTGTCGCAGTTCCTCTAAACTCATTTGCTCAACATAACCAGTACCGTTTGAAACACGTTCAATTGAAAAATCATGAATTACGACTAATTTTTCATCTTTAGTCATTAAAACATCAATCTCAATACTTTTTGTGCCTGCTTCAACTGCGGCTATGAAAGCAGGCATAGTATTTTCTGGGTACTTGTGGCTGTATCCACGATGGCTATTTGCCAATATGATTCCTTTGTTTTTAACGTTGAAATTGAAGCTCATAATTAGATCACCTTTGAGTTTAAAAATTAAATTTATTTTATCTATTGTTATAGATGAAAAGGAAGTTGTTTTTAGCTTTATACTCTATTTTATTTCATTAGTGTGATCGATATCACAAAGTTAAAAAATACATGTTTATTTCTTTAAAATTCATTTGAGTTTCATTTTTAAACTCAATATAGTTCAAGAAAAGAACATCAATTTATATTGCTGGGGTAAATTATGGCAAAGCTAGAAATTAAAAATGTCACCAAAAAATTTGGTGATTTTTATGCAGCAAAAAATATTTCCTTTGTTGCAGAGGAAGGAGAGTTTGTAACCTTACTTGGGCCAAGCGGATGTGGTAAAACTTCCCTCTTAAAACTGATTGGCGGTTTCTATCAAGCTGATGAGGGAGAGGTGTTAATTGGTGATAAAAACGTTAATTTTGTTCCGCCCGAAAAGCGTAATACCGCAATGTGTTTCCAATCTTATGCTTTATTCCCTCATCTAAATGTATCTCATAATATTTGCTATGGATTACAACAGAAAAAAGTAGAAAAGGAAGAGCAGGTTTCTCGCTTAAATGCAGCACTAAAACAAATGGATCTTGAAACCCATAAACTCAAATTACCCAATCAACTCTCCGGGGGACAACAACAGCGTGTCGCTTTAGCTCGTGCAATGGTAACACGCCCTGATGTCATTTTATTTGATGAGCCGCTTTCTAATCTTGATGCTAAATTGCGTGAAAGTGTACGCTTTGAAATTAAACAACTTTCTCGTCAACATAATTTAACAAGTATTTATGTCACTCACGATCAGGCTGAAGCTTTAGCGATGTCAGATAAAATTATCGTTTTAAATAAAGGCAGTATTGAGCAGATTGGAACACCGCAAGAGATTTACCATAAACCTAAAAATCGCTTTGTGGCTGATTTTATTGGTATTGCGAATATTTTAGAAGCTAATGTCACACCATTAGGTGATGATCGTTACCGTGTTATTTCAGCCCTTGGTGAGTTTATCGTTTATTCGGATAAAGCACCTGAAGCTGAAAAAATCTATATTTGTTTTCGCCCTGAGGATGCGGAACTTTGTGATGATAAAGCAGAAAATTGCCAGAACCAATTTACTGTTGAGGTATTGCAAACTGCTTTTATGGGAAATTTAACAGAGATCCAGGCTGCGTTAATTTATCAACCTAATCAAAAAATACGTCTTCAACTGACAAAATTTCCAAAGCTAGCAGAAGATAAACAACTTACCTTCAAGTTATCAGAAAGTGCAATTCACTTTTTGGAGGCGGTATGAATAAATTTAGACAAGATTTGCTCGCTTGGAGTTTATTAGTTCCAGGTTTGGGTAGCATTCTATTATTAATGGGATCGACTTTTTATATTGTTGTTATGCAAAGTTTTGGGCTGTATAACGTTTTTGGTGATGTACCACAATTTACTTTAGCGTATTGGCAAGCCGTACTTTCCGACAATGTATTTCAAAAAGCTTTCTTTTATTCAGTAAAAGTTTCCCTTTTAGGAGCAATACTTTCAATTATTGTTGCCTATCCTATTGCGATGTGGTTGCGTAAGCCTATTCCGGGAAAAATTGCGATTATTACTATATTGCGTGCGCCAATGTTGGTGCCGGGCTTAGTTGCTGCATTTTTATTTGTGAATATGATTTCTTACCATGGCATTCTTAACGAAACATTTGTTTATTTAGGCATTTGGGATTCACCTCGTACACTCCAAAATGACGAATTCGGTTGGGGGGTCGTTGTCCTACAAATGTGGAAAAATATTCCATTTGCATTGATTTTGATTGGTGGAGCTGTTAACTCCCTAAAATCTGATTTATTAGATGCGGCTGCAAATTTAGGTTCTAACGCTTGGCAGCGTTTCCGGTATGTTGTATTTCCATTGAGTTTAGGGGCAGTGCAAGTTTCTTTTATTTTAATTTTTATTGGTGCATTAGGTGATTTTGCCTTTTATAGTATTGCTGGTCCGCGTGAAACTTATTCATTAGCACGTTTGATGCAAATGACAGCCTATCAATTTGAAGAATGGAATCAAAGTGCCGTTATGGCTTTGGTGATTATGCTTACTTCTGCGTTCTTTACCATTTTAATTTCCGTGATTATCCGTCCGTTAAGTCATAAAAAAGGAGAGATAAAATGAGTAGTCAAAGTGTACAAACTAAGAACGGAAAGCGAATCGCTCAAATTTCGTTAGTTTTCTTCATTCTATCTAATATGATTTGGCTTGTTATTCCTTTCACAATGGCGGGATTATGGTCCTTAGTTGATCCCGAGCATCCTTGGAGTTATCCCGATATTTTTCCTCGATCACTTTCTTTTGAACGCTGGATAGATGTTTGGAATAACACAGCTTTGCCAGAAGCGATGTTTAATAGCTATACCATTGCACCAATGGTGGCATTAGTTGCCATTATTTTGGCTATTCCAACCTCTTATGCATTTGGACGAATGGAATTTCGTGGTAAAAAATTAGCTGAATTATTAACACTTATTCCGTTAGTTATTCCCGGAATGATTATCGCTTTATTTTTTAGCCAAATGTTGCTTCGCCTCAATATTAATAATCCATTTATTGGTATTGTGATTGGGCATACAGTTATGACATTGCCCTATGCTATTCGTATTTTATCTGCAGGGTTTTCTGCGGTACCACAAGATTTAATTGATGCAAGCCGAGATTTAGGAGCAAGTAAAATAACAACCTTTAAAAATGTTTATTTACCCATGTTAAAACCAAGTTTCTTGGCGGCAATAATCTTTTGTTTAGTGAAAAGTATCGAGGAATTTGCAATTTCTTTTATTGTAGGCTCACCTGATTTTATTACAGTGCCGACAATCCTTTATTCTTTTTTAGGTTATTCTTTTGTTCGTCCAAACGCAGCAATTGTATCGATTATCTTACTTGTACCCAATATTATTTTGATGATGATTATCGAAAAATTATTAAAGGGAAATTACTTATCTCAATCAACAGGCAAAGCCTAATAGTACCTTAACGTATAGAGGAGAAACGTTATGAAAAAAACGGTGAAATTATTAGCCATCTCAACTGCATGCTCAGCACTTTTTGCTGGAAATGTGTTTGCTCAGGATCTTAGCCAAAAATCTTGGGCTGAAATTGAAGAGCAAGCGAAAAAAGAAGGTCAGGTTGTTGTCAGTATTTGGTATCTTCAACCACAGTTTCGAGCCTTTGTGAAGCAGTTTGAAGAGGAGTATGGTATTAAAGTGCGTATTCCGGAAGGAACGAATGAAGGCAATGTGAACAAATTAATTGCTGAAAAAAACCTAGAAAAAGGGAAAATGGATGTTGTGGCGATTGGAGGAGATGTTTTTCCAACAGTGCAAAAAGCCGGTGTCATTGAAAAAATTAATTACCTTCCTAATTTTGAACAAGGTAACCACTTTTTACAGGGGGTCGCTTTGGGGGATGAGGGAATTGGATATTGGGGAAATCAAACCGGGTTAGCTTATGATCCTCAACGAATTTCCGAAGATCAATTACCACAAACTTGGGAAGATGTTCAAAAATATTTAGATTCTCATCCGAAAAAATTTGCTTATGCTGATCCGAATGGTGGTGGTTCAGGTAAAGCTTTTATTGAACGAGCATTACATTACATCAGTGGAGAATATGATTATCAACATCAAGCCTTTAATCCTGAACAAGTGAAAAATTGGGGAAAAACTTGGGATTGGTTTGTTGAGAATAAAGATAAAATGACACGCACATCATCCAATGCCGATAGCTTAACCCGTTTAAATGATGGTGAATTAGATTTAGTTGCAGCATGGCAAGATCATTTGTTTAGTATGCAAAAACAAGGTGCAGTGACTTCTCGCTTAAAATTTTATGTGCCGAAATTCGGTATGCCGGCAGGTGGAAATTTATTTGTTGTTGCCAAAAATAGTAAAAATCCTGCGGCATCTTTAGTTTTCATTAACTGGATAGTTTCACCTGAAATTCAACAGAAATTAAGTGAAAATTTTGGTTCTCGTCCATTGAATAAAGATACCGGAAAAGCGGATATTCTCTTTTTCCCTGTTGGCTGGTCAAAACCGGCAATGGCCTCTTTTACGAGAGAAGTTATTGCAAAATAGCCTTTATTCATCGCATTTTTTAAAAGGGTACTTCGGTATCCTTTTTATTATATAATCCATTGCATTTTTATTTTTTCAGTGAATTGTTAAAAGGAAAGTATGAATGGCTAATCCTATTCTTTCTTTACGGGCAAGCGAAAGGCTTTTACTTCGTTTAATTCGTCAATATACACCTTCTCGGGCAGAACTAAGTCAACTTTCAGGGCTCACACCCGGTACAGTTAGTCAATATTGTCGTAAATTGCAATTTCTTGGATTAATCCGTGAAAATGAAAAACAAGTGAAAAAGAGGGGGCAGCCTTCATTTCACTTGAGTTTGAACCCTACGGGGTGTTGCTCAATAGGCATTACTTTTCTTACGGATAGCTTTTCACTTTCTTTGGTAGATTTTACGGGTAAAAAAATTGCGAATTCAACATATCTTTACCATAATTCAAATGATTTGGCGGTGTTACTTGATCAAGTAAAACAATCAATTTATTCGTTACTGGAAAGAAAGTTCCTGTCGGAAGCGCGTATTCTTGGGGTAGGAATTTCTATTTCTGGTGTGGTATTACCTGATGAGTCCCGTAGTTCCCCGTGGTTTCCCCTTTTACAGAATCAGCCCAATCTTACAATGCTGTTTGAAAATGCCTTAGGTTACCCATGCCACATTGAAAACAATATTAATACTATTGCGATTGGGGAATATTATTCGGGACGTTGGAATAAAATCAATGACATTATTGTAATTAGTCTTGATTTTGGTATTGGTGCTGGAATTATTTCACAAGGTAGATTAATTAGAGGGGCTAGAGGAAATGCAGGGGAAATTGGCGCATTATTTCCTTATGATAAACCTCGTCCAACATGGAAAAATTTATGTCAGAAATTTGAAAAATTGCCTTCTAATGAATTATTAAAAACCATGCTTTGTGAAAAGCATCCGGATATAGAAGCCTGGCTTAACCATGCTAAACCACAAATATTGTCACTTATTCTTTCGGCAATTGCTTGGTATGATCCCAAACAAATTGTACTCACAGGGCTATTGCCAACAAATTTTATTGATGAATTAATTGATTACGCACAAAAATCAGAAATTTTAACAAATATTTCACACCCGATAGCGACATTATCAAGCAATCAAATTAGCGTAGAGGATATTTCTATCGGTGCAGCTATCTTGCCTATTTATATTCTTTTGCAAGAAAATCGTGATTTATCTAAGAAAAGCCTAAAATAATGTAAAAAAGGATGATCTGACTAAGGGAAGAAAAAGATTAAAAGTGCGGCTGAATTTGACCGCACTTTTATCATTTCTTTCCTAACCCGTATTACGCATTCCTGCGGCAATGCCGGTGATGGTGATCATCAAGGCTTGTTCCACATCAGGATTTGGTTGATCCGGATTTTCACGGAAGCGGTGGAGCAGCTCTACTTGGAGAAGATTGAGCGGATCGGTGTAGATGTTGCGTAATGCAATGGATTCGGCAATCCATTGTAAATCGGACATCAGTTCGTTACGGTGGGAAAGGGAAAGCACCGTTTGAATATCCGCTTGTAATTGTTGGCGTAGGTTTTCGCCTAAATACCAAAGCTCTTTTTTCACTAAACGTTGATCATATTGTTGTGAAAGCCAGAGGTCTGTTTTGCTGAATACCATTTCCAGCATCCCAATTCGGGTGGAGAAAAACGGCCAGGTTTGGCACATTTCTTCAATAATTTCACCTTTACCATTTTCAATGACTTGACGCACAGAAGCGCCAGCGCCTAGCCATGCTGGCAACATAAGGCGATTTTGCATCCAAGCGAAAATCCAAGGGATGGCTCGAAGGCTTTCAACGCCGCCATTTGGGTTACGTTTTGCCGGGCGTGAACCCAGTGGTAATTTAGAGAGCTCTTGTTCCGGTGTAGCACTGCGGAAGTAAGGCACAAAGTCTTTATCGCCCCGTACGACATCACGGTAGATTTTGCAAGAAATGGTGGAAAGCTCATCCATAACGGTACGCCATTGTGCCTTAGGCTCAGGCGGTGGTAAGAGGTTGGCTTCTAAAATGGCGCTGGCGTAGAGGTCGAAAGTTTCCACCGCTACGGCAGGTAAACCGAGTTTGAAACGGATCATTTCCCCTTGTTCTGTAACACGCAAGCCATTTTTTAATGAACGTGGCGGTTGGGAAAGTAGGGCAGCATGAGCCGGTGCGCCACCACGGCCGATAGTGCCGCCACGACCGTGGAATAAGGTGAGTTCGATCCCCAGTTTTTCCGTTAAATTTACCAAGGCTTCTTGAGCACGATATTGTGCCCAAGAGGCCGCCATCATACCGGCATCTTTGGCCGAATCTGAATAGCCGATCATCACCATTTGGCGGTTGTTGATGACACCTCGATACCAACCAATATTGAACAGTTGGGTCATCACTTCTTCTGCGGCATCTAAATCATCTAAGGTTTCAAACAGAGGCACAACAGGAATGTGGTGAGGCACACCGGCCTCTTTGAGCAATAAATGGACGGCAAGAACATCAGAAGCACTGCGTGCCATAGAAATCACATAACAAGCAATTACCCCTTGTTTTTGGGCCGCAACCACTTTACAGGTATCAAGAATTTCTTGTGTTTCAGCGGAAGGTGTCCAATTTTGAGGAATGAGTGGACGGCGTGAACTTAATTCACGAATTAAGAAAGCTTGCTTGTCTTCTTCTGTCCATTGGGAATAATCACCTAAGCCGATATAGCGGGTAATTTCTGCAATGGCATCTGTATGACGGGTGCTTTCTTGACGAATGTCCATTTGTGACAAGGTGACACCAAAGCAACGGATACGATGTAAAATATCAAGCAATGAGCCGTTTGCAATAATACGCATACCGCATGCCATAAGGGATTGATAACAATCGTAAAGGGGTTCCCAAAGTTGGTTATCTTCTAAAATAATCTCATTTTCTGTGACACGAGGCAGGCGCTCGGCAAGGAGATCGTCAAAGTAGGCAAGGGTGGTGGTGAGTTTACTGCGTAAGTCTTTTACCACCACACGGTAAGGCTCTAAATGATCGCCATATTTTGCTCGAAATTCATCGGTACATTTCACCATGGAAAGCTCATCGGCAAGTTTACTGATGTCTTGCAGGAATAAATCCGCCGCTTTCCAACGGGCAAAATTAAGCACTTTTCGAGTGATTTGAGCGGTAACAAATGGGTTGCCGTCACGGTCGCCCCCCATCCAAGAAGAGATGCGTACCGGTTTTAGCCCCACCGGCAAATCATAGCCTAAAAATTCACGGGCATTTTCATTTAATTGACGAAGAAATTCCGGCACAGCTTGCCAGAGGCTGTTTTCCAACATGGCAAAGCCCCATTTTGCTTCGTCAAAAGGGGTTGGCCGAACGGTGCGAATTTCGTTGGTATGCCAGGCTTCGGCAATTAACCGAAGGAGTAGGCGTTCAATGACACTTCGCTCTTTCGGTGTCAGATCACCATGTTCTAATTTGCTTAAACATTTGTTGATTTCAACGTGTTTATGGATAAGCGAACGGCGGGTGGTTTCCGTAGGGTGTGCGGTTAACACCAGTTCGATTAAGAGTTTTTCAATGGTTTTATAAACATCTTCTTTTGACGCATTTTCCGCTTTTAAACGGGTGAATAGGGCGTGTAAAGAACGTTCCGAGGGTGCTTTTTTTGAATGTTCACGAGAGATAGTTTGATATTGTTCAGCAATATTGGTGAGGTTCAAAAATTGGCTGAATGCACGAGCCACAGGGATGATATTATCCGTTGAAATGTTCGCCAGTGTTTCGAGCAAGGCTTGACGGGCTTTGTCGTCTCCGGCACGGGAATCACGGGATAATTTGCGGATATTTTCGATAAGCTCAAGAATATCAGCCCCTTGTGCATCGTTAATGGTTTCACCGAGAAAACGTCCTAACATATTGATGTTATTACGCAGAGTAGCATACGCTTGTGTCATACAAACTCCTAAAATTAAATTAAAAAATAAAACTGGGTGTAGGTATAACTAAAAAGAGGTGTTCGGTCAAACCCTATAAAAGAAAAGATTGATAAAAAACAAAAAAATTAAAGATTTCTCAAAAGACAACCGCACTTTCTATTGATTATGTAAAAAGTGCAGTCATTTTTTAGTGAATTTTATGAAAGGGTTTTAACGGATTTTCTGATAACCAGTTCGGGGTGAATATCAATTCGGCTTTGAGATTGAGGTAAATTCTCGTTGTCTTTTTGTGAAATACGTTCAAATAACAAATTCACGGCTCGTGCGCCGAGGCGAGATTTGGATTGGTGAATGGTGGTTAAAGGAGGCGCATAAAAACGTGATGAATGAATATTATCATAGCCAATAATGGAAATATCATCGGGCACTCGTAAGCCTTTTTCTGTAATAGCGGAAATCGCCCCTAACGCCATGACATCGTTACAGCAAAACACTGCAGTGGGGAGATCTGCTTGGTTAAGGATTTTATTCATACATTCATAGCCGTCTTCCGGTTCAAAATAGCCTTCCGTGACCCAATTTTTATTGATGCTTAAATGCGCTTCTTTCATGGCTTTTTCAAAACCTTCATAGCGGGTTTTAGCTGTCGTTTTTGTGAGTTCACCTGCGATAATACCAATTTTTTTATGACCGCAATCAATTAAATATTTTGTGGCTAAATAGCCACCGGTAAAGCTGTTATCATCAATGATATCGGTATCACCATTGGGGCCCCAATCCATCACAACCATCGGTACGGTGGAAAAATTAGCCAGTAAATTAAGGGAGGTTTGAGTATATTCGGAACACATCACTAGCAAGCCATCTACCCGTTTTTTAGCCAACATTTCTAAGTGGTTTTTAATTTTTTCAGGATCATTTTGTGTGTTACACAAAAAAAGGGAATAGCCTTGACGATAGCAATGTTCTTCCACGGCGTGAATAATTTCCGCAAAGTAGGGGGTTTCACTGGTGGTGACGATCATGCCAATGGATTTCGTGGTGTTGACTTTTAGGCTTCTTGCCACGGCACTTGGAGAATATTTTAAGGTTTTAATCGCATGTTGTACGGCTTCTTCTGTTTCTTTTGCAACAAATCGGGTTTTATTAATTACATGGGAAACCGTGGTGGTGGAAACGCCCGCCATTTTTGCCACATCTTTAATCGTTGCCATAGTTGATTTTCCTTAAAAAAATTTTTCCCATTATAAGGATTGTTTAAGAATAGTTAAGTGGAGAACAAAAATTTTTTAAAAAAAGGTCGTTTTTTTTCTTTTTCTTGTTAGAATGGCGGGGATTCAACATCAATTTAAGGAGAAAACAATGAGTGATTTAGGTTATGCGGTTGTTTCCGCTGCGTTAGTTATGGCTTTTATATTTGGATTAACATTCGCTATTTTTTAATTTAATACGATAGCTTTTTCATCACCGCGCTAGGGTTTACACTAGGGGTTTCTACTAGGGTTTCCAAAGTGCGGTGATTTTTTTCGGTGTTTTTTGCTTGAGGATTAAAAATATGGTAAAACTAACGCCGTTTTATTCATTAACGAAATAGGAAGTACAATGTCAAATTTACAAGCAATTATTGAATCCGCCTTTGAAAAACGTGCAGAAATTACGCCAAAAACGGTGGATGCAGAAACTCGAGCTGCGATTGAAGAAGTGATCGAAGGTTTAGATAGTGGTAAATATCGTGTTGCAGAAAAAATTGAGGGTGAATGGGTTACTCATCAATGGTTAAAAAAAGCGGTATTGCTTTCATTCCGTATCAATGACAACGAATTGATTGATGGAGCGGAAACTAAATATTACGACAAAGTCGCATTAAAATTTGCCGATTACACAGAAGAACGTTTCCAACAAGAAGGCTTTCGTGTTGTGCCGTCTGCCACTGTGCGTAAAGGGGCCTATATTTCGAAGAACTGTGTGTTAATGCCATCTTATGTCAATATCGGGGCTTATGTGGGCGAGGGTACGATGGTTGATACTTGGGCAACAGTAGGTTCTTGTGCACAAATCGGTAAAAATGTTCACTTATCCGGTGGGGTCGGTATTGGTGGCGTATTAGAACCATTACAAGCCAATCCAACTATCATTGGTGACAACTGCTTTATCGGCGCACGTTCTGAAGTGGTGGAAGGGGTGATTGTTGAAGACGGTTGTGTGATTTCAATGGGCGTATTCATCGGTCAATCCACGAAAATTTATGACCGTGAAACCGGTGAAATCCATTACGGCCGTGTACCGGCAGGATCGGTGGTGGTTTCCGGTAGCCTTCCGTCAAAATGTGGTAAATATAGCCTTTACTGTGCGGTGATCGTGAAAAAAGTGGATGCGAAAACCCTCGGTAAAGTCGGTATTAACGAGTTATTACGTTCTATCGAAGAATAATTAAAAATTTTCTCAAAACAAACCGCACTTTGTTGTCACAAAATGCGGTTTTTTCTTTTATCAGCAATGGATTATTTCTTTTTGGCTAACATTGTCACAAATTTCATTTTAATGCGATTGCCATTTTCATCGGTTTTGTGTAACTCGCCCATTTCTTCATTGTATTTAATCAATTCCCAGTCTTGGTAATAATTTTTCAATTCATTTTCTTTGAACGTGAAAGAAAAAGGCATCGGACAAGGCACATCCTCTGTGGACATCGCAGCAACAATTAAATTGTATCCACCGATATTGGTATGTTCCTGCATATTGTGAATAATTGCTGGTATGCGTTCTCGGTTTAAGAACATGAAGACCACAGTAGAAAGAATAAAATCGTAGTTTTCCTGAATATTGGCAGTGTTAATATCATAAAGTGCGGTTGATATGCTGAGATTTTCTTTGTCCTTGGTTTCATTTAAGAAAGCGAGGCTATTGGCATTATGATCCCAAGCGGTAACATTAAACCCAAGTAAACTTAAGAAAAGGGAGTTTCGTCCTTGTCCACAACCGAGATCGAGGGTTTTACAAGGTTTAATGATATTGACTGCATTTTTTACTTCAGAATGGGTGGCCGTCATATTGTATTTTTTGTTGAAGTAATCTTCTTTTTTACAATAAAATCCAAGAGTACATTCCAAATCCTCCGTTAAGGCTTCTACTCGATGCCAAGCTTGCGGCTCAACGAATGGTATGTCGCTTTCCGGTGTAAAAATATGCTCGGCAAGCACATCCCCCGTTTCCGTTAATTCATAAAATTTGAGTTTGCCTTTTAATACGGTCAATTTTCCCCAAGTCCCTGCTTTGGTATTATGCTTTTCCTGAAACATTTGGGGGAGTTTATCTTTCGTCCAAATCGGCATTTGTTTATAGCAGATGAGTTGATTTGTCATACTGATCTCCAATAGGTTTGATAATAGTTGAGTGTAATAGTAGGTTATATGCTTTGAATTTTCAATGAAAAAATAAAAAAGGCGACAAAATGTCGCCCAAATAAATACTTAATTGATTATTTCACCTGCATACCGGCAGTGACACCGCTATCAGCAGAAAGCAAGAATAAATCACTGCCTCCGCTACCGGCGGAAAGTATCATGCCTTCTGACACACCAAATTTCATTTTGCGTGGTGCAAGGTTGGCTACCATAATCACAAACCGACCTTCTAATTCTTCCGGTTTGTTATAGGCCGCTTTAATGCCTGAGAAAACTTGGCGGGTATGATCACCAAGATCCAATTCAAAACGTAAAAGTTTATTAGATTCCGGCACGGCTTCGCATTTCAACACTTTGGCAACCCGCATATCTAATTTTGCAAAATCATCAATGGTGATCGTTTCAGCAATCGGTTCGATATGAGAAAGTGCGGTCGATTTTGATACTGTTTTTTCCGCAGTCTGATTGCTTTGTGCAAACAAGGCTTTAGTTTCATTAATTACCGCATCAATTTGTTTTTTCTCTAAACGGGAGAACAGCGCTTTGAACGGTGAAAGGGTATGACCCAGTAAAGGTTGGGCGAGATTATCCCAAGCTAATTCACTTTGTAAGAACGCTTCTGAGCGTTCAGCCAGTTTGGGTAATACCGGTTTTAAGTAGGTCATTAAAATACGGAAGAGTTCAATGCCCATGGAGCAAACCGCTTGTAGCTCGGCTTCTTTACCTTCCTCTTTGGCGATCACCCAAGGGGCTTTATCATCAATGTATTTATTGGCTTTATCTGCCAAGGCCATAATTTCACGGATCGCTTTATTAAATTCTCGGGTTTCATAATAGGTGGCGATTTGTTCGGCTCGTGCAGTAAACTCGGCAAATAATGCCTCATCTTCTAATTTATCGGCTAATTTTCCGTTAAAACGTTTTGCGATAAAGCTCGCATTACGAGAGGCTAAATTCACTAATTTGTTAACGATATCCGTGTTTACCCGTTGAACGAAATCCTCTAAATTAAAATCTAAATCTTCAATGCGATTATTGATTTTTGCCGCATAGTAATAACGTAAGCACTCGGGATCAATGTGGTTCAAATAGGTGCTGGCTTGAATGAACGTGCCACGGGATTTTGACATTTTCGCCCCATCGACAGTGACATAACCATGGGCAAACACATTTGTTGGTTTACGATAACCACTCCCTTCTAACATCGCAGGCCAAAATAGGCTGTGGAAATAGACGATATCTTTTCCAATAAAATGATAAAGTTCTGCTTCACTGTTTTCAGCCCAAAACGCATTAAAATCAATGCCTTCACGATCACAAAGGTTTTTGAATGATGCCATATAACCAATTGGTGCATCCAACCATACATAGAAGAATTTATCTGTTGCTCCCGGAATTTCAAAACCAAAATAAGGCGCATCACGAGAAATATCCCATTGTTGTAAACCGCTTTCAAACCATTCTTGCATTTTGTTGGCGATTTCCGCTTGAAGAGAACCTGAATTTGTCCATTCTTTCAACATGTTTTCAAATGCTGGCAAATCAAAGAAAAAGTGTTCAGATTCTTTCACAATCGGTGTCGCACCGGATATTGCAGAACGAGGGTTAATTAAATCCATTGGACTATAAGTGGAAGCACAGACTTCGCAGTTATCACCATATTGATCTTCTGCTTTACATTTCGGGCAAGTTCCTTTCACAAAACGATCCGGCAAAAACATCTTTTTTTCCGGATCATAAAGTTGTTCAATCACTTTGCTTTTGATGAAACCCTTTGATTTTAATTTGTTATAAATTTCTGCGGTGATTTGTTTATTTTCTTCACTGTGAGTGGAGTGATAGTTATCAAAACTAATATTAAAACCGGCAAAATCACGAATATGATCCGCTTTCGCTTTAGCGATCAATTCTTCCGGTGTCATACCTAATTTATCGGCATTGAGCATAATTGGCGTACCATGGGCATCATCAGCACACACGAAATAAATCTTATTGCCACGCATACGTTGAAAACGCACCCAAATATCCGCTTGAATATGCTCGAGCATATGGCCTAAATGAATTGCACCATTAGCATAAGGGAGGGCGCAAGTGACTAACATTTTACGGGGTTGAGTTGTCATTGTTGTTCTCTTTTATTACACAAAAAAATTGCCGTTATCTTACCTGAGAAAGGGTATTTTTTCTAGCTTGAAAAACTTTAGCTTAACAGACCGCACTTTCCGTGATTAAATATCCCGACTTATTTAGTTGATTTTGTATTTTTAGACAGGATATTTTATGACAATCTATTTTTCCGACAATCTGACGTCAACACAGCAAACCCAGCTTCAACAAGTTTTTCAGCAATTTCAACATCCTCATTTACAAAAAGATCTTCTTTCACTCAATGCCCTAAAAAAAGTTGAAAAAGGGGGCGAGACATTACGCATTGAATTACAACTTCCCTTTGCATGGAATAGTGGCGTAGCACAGCTTAAACAAGCTATTTCTGAGGAACTATTAAAAATTGCAGCGTGCAAAACGATCAAATGGGAGGTGAATTATCAAATTGCCACCCTAAAACGAGCGAATAATCAGCCTGCCGTAAAAGGGGTGAAGAATATTATTGCGGTAACCTCCGGTAAAGGTGGGGTGGGAAAATCCAGTGTTTCGGTGAATTTAGCCTTGGCGTTGCAAGCTCAAGGAGCGAGAGTGGGTATTTTAGATGCGGATATTTACGGCCCATCGATCCCTCATATGTTGGGCGCGCCTCATCAACGCCCAACCTCTCCGGATAATCAACATATCACCCCCATTAAAGCGCATGGTTTATCGGCAAACTCGATTGGTTTTTTAATGGATGAAGACAGTGCCACTATTTGGCGTGGTCCAATGGCAAGCAGTGCATTAAGCCAACTACTCAATGAAACCCTATGGGATAGCTTGGATTATTTGGTTATTGATATGCCGCCCGGCACGGGAGATATTCAACTTACCCTGTCACAACAAATTCCGGTTACCGGTGCGGTGGTGGTGACCACACCACAAGATATAGCCTTACTTGATGCGGTAAAAGGAGTATCCATGTTTGAACGGGTATCTGTACCGGTGCTAGGCATTGTAGAAAATATGTCGATGCATATTTGTAGCCAATGTGGGCATCACGAAGCCATTTTTGGCACCGGTGGTGCTGAAAAAATGGCGGAAAAATACAAGGTGAAAGTATTGGCACAGTTGCCGTTACATCTTCGTATCCGTGAAGATTTGGATACTGGCAACCCAACTGTGGTGGCGGCACCGGAAAGTGAAATCGCACAAGCTTTCCTACAATTGGCGGAGAAAATTTCCACCGAACTTTATTGGCAAGGTTCAGTTATTCCAAGTGAAATTTTGTTTAGAGAAGTAAAATAGGGGCTGACTATCCGCTTTTTTGTTATAATGTATTACGTTACATTATGAGATTGAATTTGGTATTTATTACATTAATAGGTGATTTTTATGAAAAAAAGTTTTTTGACATTAGTGCCATTATTGTTTAGCCCATCAATATTGGCTGATGAACCTTTTTTCGATGTAAAATTAGGTGTGACTGAAACTGTTGTAGTCCAAGGAAAAAATTATATTTCTTTTACACCTTTAACAGATTTAATTTTCAAAAATATGATAGTTAATGATGGTGCATGTTTAATTGGATATGGAAATGGTGCAATGGCTCCAGATTATTCAACCCTATGGGAAAGTACTCGTCTAGGGGGAACTCATGAAGTTGTTAAAGGTAAAAGCGGTTCAGTCTATACCACTTGTGATATTAATCAAATTAATAAAATAGAATTAGTAACAGATAAAGGTAGGCAAATTATTCAATATAATTTAGATACTGAACCGGTAATTACAATCAAGAAAGGAGAAGAAATAAAAAAAGATCAAGTGAAAAAAGCTGATCCTAATTTGTTAAATCAACTCTACAATGTTTCTAATTATACTTGTTATCAAACTAAAGATGAAATTGATGAAATAATTGAGTTATGTACTATTCTACCGACTCATGATATTACAGAGTTTGCCTTACCTGGAGTGCCATCAACGTCTAAAATTGTATTAACTGAATTCGCAAAGGAAGAAGCGAGAAAAGCACGATATATTGAGCTACTTGAAACCTATCCAAAAGAAAAACCAAAATTTGAGACTAAAAGATTGCCATCAAAACCATCATTCAATGTTAGTGATGGCGTGATTAGATCTGGCTATGACCCTCGTAAAGCACTTGTATCTGCTGAATCGGATTTAGCAAGAAAGATAAAACGATATGAATCAAAATTAGAGGAGTTAGTTGATTTAAAAATCAGGGTGCCTAAGATTGAAAATGAGATTTTAAATGATAAAAAACTCATTGCAAAAATTAAAAGTTTAAAAGAAGAACCTTCCCCACGTGTCATGAAAACACTCCAAGATGCGGAATATCGTTTGAAATTTAATTTATTTAAGTTGGAAGGTGATACCAGTGTTCCTTTTTCTGAGTTTGAAAGAAAACTAGAGGAAAAAAAACGTAACATACAGGAAGCAAAAGAGAAAGTGATGACTCTCCGAGAAGAAGTGAAAAAATATCTTCAGGATAATTCTTCTGAAACACAAACAAACTAATTATTTTAGAAGATTAATCTAATTTAACGGTTACTCTTTGAAATCTCACTATTGGTGAGATGATGAATAGGAATACGTTATCTGATTAGATTTAATCTTCTACAAATAATCGCAATTTGTCAGTTAAATTTTAACCGCACTTTACCGCACAATCTCATAACAAGGCTCGTAGGCTTTGCCGGTTGGGAGTTTCATTCGGTGTTGTTGAATGAAATCTTGTAGGACGGTGTCGACTTTTTCCATTAAAGTGCGCTCGCCTTTGAGTTTAAATTTTCCTAATTGGGCAATGGCATCTTGTGCTTGAGGTTTAATGTTGCCAGCGACAATGCCGGAAAAAACTTGGCGGAGATTGGCGGTGAGATCCATTTTGGATTGATTAAAATGTAACGCTAAATTTGCCATGTTTTCATGGGTTGGGTCGAAAGGATGTTGAAAACGTGGATCAATTTTTAGCGACCAATTAAAGCCGTAAGAATCATTCGTTTGACGGCGTTGGGTTTTCACCTCTTCCATGGCTTTTTTCATATGGCGTGCCACCGTTACCGGATCATCAATCACAATGCTATACAGTTTTTGCGCTTCTTCACCAAGGACTTCGCCAATAAAGCGATCAATGGTAGCAAAATAATCCGCACTTTCTTTTGGCCCGGTTAAAATCACCGGTAAATGCTGTGCTTTATTTTCCGGATTGAGTTTTACGCCGAGGACATAGAGCAGTTCTTCAAAAGTTCCCGGGCCGCCCGGAAAAATTAAAATACCATGTCCCATACGAACAAAGGCTTCCAGACGTTTTTCGATATCCGGCATGATAATCAGTTCGTTCACAATAGGGTTAGGCGGTTCGGAAGCAATAATAGACGGCTCGGTGATACCCACAAAACGGCTGTTTTTATAACGTTGATTGGCGTGTCCGATTGCCGCCCCTTTCATTGGCGCTTCCATCACCCCCGTGCCACAGCCGGTGATGATATTCATTTCTCGTAAGCCCAGCGCTAATCCCACTTGGCGGCAATATTGATATTCCACTTCATTGATTGAATGACCGCCCCAGCAGACGACTAAATTAGGATGTTCGCCCACAATCAATGCTTTCGCATTGCGTAAAATAGAGAAAACTTGGTTTGTGATTTGTTTGCTATCCTGCATTGGGGCATCTTGATGCAGCAGATTGACAAATAAAATATCACGCAATACCGCAAAAAGGTGGTGCTGAATATTGGCAATAATTTTATCGTCCACAAAGGCACGTTCCGGGGGATTATGAAGTTCTAAACTCACCCCTCGTTCACGCGCCACAAGATGAATATCAAAATCGGTATATTGTTGTAATAATGCTCGGCTATCATCGGTGATCGCCCCGGAGTTCAGTACTGCAAGGGAGCAATTACGATAAAGTTGGTATAACCCCGATTGGGCTGTTTTGGTAAGACGTTCTACTTCGAGATGAGAGAGCAACGCCATGCTGCCTTTCGGGTTGATAAAATGGATATTCGACATAACAATCCTTATTGTCTGGCTAAACGTAAATTTTCCGGTAAGTTTTCAAAATTGGAACGGAAAGGGTTGATATCCAAACCGCCCCGGCGGGTATAGCGAGCATAAACCGTGAGTTTTTGTGGTTTGGCATAGTGCATTAAATCGCAAAAAATACGCTCGACACATTGTTCGTGAAATTCGTTATGCTGACGGAAAGAGACAACGTAACGTAATAATTTTTCCCGATCAATTTTTTTACCCACATAGTGAATTTGAAGAGAACCCCAATCCGGTTGGTTGGTAATTAAACAGTTTGATTTCAATAAATGGCTGACTAAATATTCTTCGACCACCTCATCAGAAACGCAATTATCTAACCAGCCCGCATTAAATTGATAGTCCGTAATTTCAATGTCTTGCTCATCAATACATTCACCTTGTAACCTATCAATCTGTTGGTTTTGATAAAACGCCAGTGAATTTAACCGCACTTTCACCTCACCTTGGGCACATTCTGTTAAATCTTGTTGCATAATTTGTGCAACTTGGTTGAAATTGGCGAATTTTGTTTGGTTAAAGCTGTTTAAATAGAGTTTAAAACTTTTCGATTCAATTAAATTTTGACTTTGGTGATCCAAATAAATATCGGCAATCGCCACTTGTGGCACACCTTTTTCATTAAGCCACGAAATTTCATAGGCTGTCCAAATATCGGCACCGATTGTGAAAGGTTGGCTTTGGCTAATGCCTAAAGCATCACGGTTTAAGGCTCTGGGTACGGCTTGTAATAAGGTGCAGTCATATTTGTTGGCATAGTTGGTTTTTTGACCAAGTTTCAGTGAGGTTAATCCGTAATCTTGCTTGTTCATTGTGTTTCCTCGCTATAAAAAATTCCATGAAATATTTGAGAGCAATCGACATTGATCACATTTAAAATGAAATATTTCAAAAATCGGTTCACTTAACGCCCAGTTGCCACCACATTCAGGGCAGTGTCGATGTTGCTCATTTTCAAGGGATTGACCGCCCACTCGATACAGATAATAGTAGGTGGGAATATGGCTTATTTTTTCGATTTCTTGTGCCAAATAGCGTCCGTGTTTTGCCAATCGGCTTTGATGATTGGTGATTTCCTCTAGAGCTTGTTGTTCCAAAATTGCACCATTCATTTGAAGCTGATCACAGGCTTGCCAATTTTCCTGCCATTTAATCACATCTTGACTTAAGTGCGGTTGATTTTTCAATTGTTTATAAAGGGGAATCGGGGAAAAATCTTCGCCACTGTGGAGCGGTGAGCAACTTTGTAAATGGGTGGTATAAAGTATTTGCCATTCAGGATGTGTGTTTGAGGCGGTTTGATCACTATTGAGATCATCCCCCATAATTTGAAAACCCTCAAAAATCAGACCGCACTTTTGAGCCTTTTCCAAGGCATCATCGACTTCTACATTATTATATTGAGGTAAAAGGCTGTCTTGCTCAGGGCAGATAACACGCATGGCAAAGCCTTGTTGAGCCTTTTTCTCCACCAAATAGAGCGGAATTTCACGCCCGATAATTTGACCGTTATAACGCCATTGATCGATAACCACATTCAGCAAGCGGCTTTGCTCTGAAACGTCATTTTCAAGAGCGGTCAATTTAAAGAAGGTTTCAATTAAGTACATAACTGGTTTAATTTTTGTCCAATTTGATTTAAGCCGTTTAAACGGGTTTCACTTAAACGTTGTGCAATGCCGAGTTCGCTAAAAAAAGCAGTGAGATCAAATTGGCTTAATTCCTCGGCGGTTTTGCCATTGATTTTTTCTAACAATAACCAAAGTAAACCGTTCATAATACGGGCTTCGCTAAAGGCACGGAATTGAAAAGTGCGGTCATTTTGAGGGGCAATTTGAAACCACATCTGTGCTTCACAGCCATGAATTTGTTGCATTTTGGCAAGATCTTCATCACTTGGGCGAGGCAAATTTTTGCCGGCTTGAATAATCAGTCGGTAGCGTTCTTCCCAGTTTTTGGTTTGTTTTACTTGGTCGATCATTGTAAAAGTTCCAAAGCGTTATCCAGTGCAGCGAAGAATTGTGCCACATCCTCCGGCGTATTGTAAGGGGCAAAAGAAAGGCGTAACGTAGTGCGTTCCCCCAGTCTTGCTAAATAGGGTTGAGCGCAATGTTCGCCCACACGCAAAGCAATTTGTTGTTCGCTAAGCAAGGTAGAAAGATCCGAGCTGTCTATTCCCTCAAAGATGAAGCATACAATCGTGCTTGCTTGTGGGGAATTAAATAATCGACAATTGGCATAGTCTTTTAGTCGCACTTTCACCGATTGCGCTAATGTTACCGCGTGTTGCTCGGCACAGGTAACATCCCATTGGGATAACCAATCTAATACGGCATTAAAACCAATCACACCGGCGATATTAGGCGTGCCTGCCTCAAGACGATAGGGCAAATTGGCAAAAGTGATGTTTTCTGCTGAAACACGATCCACCATTTTACCACCGAAAAAGAGAGGGGTGAGCTGTGAAAGTGCGGTCAATTTTCCGCTTAAAACGCCAATTCCGTTTGGTCCATAAAGTTTATGGGCGGAAAAGGCAAGAAAATCCGTATCAAGATCTTGTAAATCAATTTGAATATGGCTAATCGCTTGGGCTGCATCCACTAAAACAAGGGCATTGCTGTGTTGGCGGATAATTTGAATGAGGCGTTTAACAGGCTGTTCCGTGCCGGTAACATTGGAAACAAAATTTAATGCCACCAGTTTTGTGCGCTCATTGAGGGCGTGTTTTAATGCCGTTTCATCAATAAGCCAATTATCCAAAATCGGCAAAACTCGTAGGGTGGCTGCGCATTTTTTGGCGGTTTCATGCCAAGTGACAAAATTCGCATGGTGATCTGCCTGGCTTATTAGAATTTCATCGCCTGTGTTTAAATGAGGTAATAACCCATTCGCTACTAAATTAATAGCGTGGGTTGTGCCTGATGTCCAAATCACCGCTTTTTCATCTTCTGCATTAATCAGCCGTTTTACTTGTGTGCGGGTCTGTTCATATTGGGCGGTTTGCTCTGCATCATATTGGCTGCGATGTACCGAACCGGCTGAGGCATAAAATTCAGCGGTGCGTTCAATTAAAACATTGGGTTTTAATGCTGTCGCCGCACTATCTAAATACACTGTGGCCTGAGGGTGTTTAAAATAAGGGAAGTTTTCTTTAAAGGATTGATAATCAAAAGCCATATTTTCTCTCCTGTTTGCGCCATTCATCGGGTGGAATAGGGGAACTGCCAGCCCATAAGCCTAATCGTTTCGCTTGGGCTTTTTGTTGTGCCTGTAAATAAATACTGTGGCGAAGAGAGTGATGATATGCCCAAGCCATACCGGATTTCACCATGGCAAGATTAATGTTTTTTCCGTTGTGATAGACGGTTGCCAGTGTCCGTTTATACCGATCTTGACCGCTTATTTTTAAGCTCACCCAGCGTTTATAAATGAGGGCTGAAAGCTGTTGTTTGGCTTTCTTTCCAAAGGGCTGATTGCGTTCCGGTGCATCAATTTCTGCTAAACGGATTTTGATGTTTTTCTTTCCCTTCATCAGGCAAGTGATGGTATCGCCATCACTAACTCCCACCACAAGACAATTGCGGAAAGGTTGAGCGTAGGCTGAAAGTGCGGTTAAAAAAAGCAATGAAATTAAAATGATGATATTTTTAATCATAACATTATAAAAAAATAAGCCTTGCATCCCGGCGAATTTTTGTTCAATTTCTACGTTGAAAAAGTGAGTTGGCTATTGTAACAAATTACAGCGCAAATGAGCGATAAGTCATGGTTTTTGATCAAACGCATAAATTCCTGCGTTTTTCAAGAAAAAGGCTGGCGAAGGGGAAAGAGATAGGCGTAAAATATTTTTTAAATATTATTGAAAAAGTTGAAAAGGAAAAAGATGTTATCTAAGTCGTTTCTTTTACTTCGTTCCTTATTAATACTTTACATCATGCTTTATCTTGGTAATCAACTTGCCCATTTTGTCCCCGCCGGCGTGCCGGGGAGTATTTGGGGATTGCTGTTGCTTTTTATGGGGTTGACGACAAAACTCATTCCTTTTGAATGGGTTTATTTGGGGGCGAGTTTGTTAATTCGCTATATGGCGATTTTGTTTGTCCCCGTGAGTGTGGGGATCATCAAATATTCCGATTTATTGTGGGAAAAAATGACGATTTTGATTATTCCCAATGTGATCAGCACTTGTCTTACCCTTGTTTTTATCGGCATCGTGGGAAATCGTCTATTTGAACGCCAATCCTTTCGTCATAAACGCCAGAAGGTGCTGGCTAAACGCGCTGCACGAGAAGAAACCTCATCCATTAAATAGAGTGAAATGATGAATTATTCCCTTTATCTTTATAGTTTTTTAACGATTTTCGGATTTTGGCTTGCCCTCCAAATTAATAAACGTTGGAAATCCATTATTTTCAATTCATTTATCCTTACCGTGCTCATTTTGGTCGTCATTTTAGTGATGGGAAAAATTCCTTATGATGACTATATGCAAGGCAATGCTCCCATCAATCATTTATTGAGCCTGAGTATTGTAGCGCTTGCCTTACCACTTTATGAACAATTACGACAAATTGCCAAGCAATGGCGTATTATTCTTTCTGTTGTCTTACTTGCTTCTGTATTTTCGATGTTGAGTGGCGCAATGATTGCCTTAATTTTAGGGGCGACACCGGAAATGGTGGCAACAGTACTGCCAAAATCCATTACGACACCGATTGCGATGGAGGTTTCCGCCCATTTAGGCGGCATTCCTGCGGTTACCGCCGTAGGGGTGGTGTTGGCCGGCTTACAGGGTTCTGTTTTCGGCTATTTGATTTTGAAAAAAATCGGGTTACGCCACCAAGAAGCGATAGGTTTATCTGTAGGTGCGGTATCTCACGCTTTGGGGACAGTAAGCTGTATGGAAATTAACCCTAAAGCGGGGAGTTATAGTTCGATTTCTTTGGTACTTTGTGGCATTATCAGCGCTATCCTTGCACCTTTGGTGTTTAAAATAATTTATGTGTTTATAGCCCTATGAAAAATACCTTATCCCCTCGTTGGACTGAACGGTTTATACCTGATTTACCCCGTGAAAAAGACTATCGTCCGCCATTTCGGCGAGATCGTGGACGAATTTTACATTCTGCCGCATTCCGTTGTTTGCAAGCGAAAACCCAAATTCACGCCATTGGTGAAAATGATTTTTATCGCACCCGTTTAACCCATTCATTAGAAGTGGCGCAAATTGGAAGTAGTTTGGTGGCACAGTTAAAGTATGCTGAGGCATTTCATCATTTATCCGAACAATTAAATTGGGAACAAACAGAGCTACAAAAACAGCTTAAAGGGCTACTACCCAGCAATGATTTAATTGAAAGCCTCTGCTTTGCTCATGATATCGGTCATCCGCCTTTTGGGCATGGTGGGGAAGTGGCGTTAAATTTTATGATGCATCAACATGGTGGTTTTGAAGGCAATGCGCAAACTTTTCGAATTCTGACAAAACTTGAACCTTATACCGAAAATGCAGGGATGAATTTAACACGCCGCACACTGCTTGGTGTTGTCAAATATCCTACTATTTTAGATACCGCATCGCCGCAATATGCCCATTTACCTCACTTAACCCCAGTTGATGCCCGTTATGTCAAAATCAGCGATTGGAAACCGGGGAAAGGCCTTTTCCGTGATGATTTAGGGATGTTTCATTGGCTGTTGGAAAATCTCAGTGAAAATGATCGCACTTTATTCAGTTCGGTACAAAAAGTGCGGTCAACTTCTGCCGAGTTTTTAAAAACCCGTTTTAAATCTCTCGATTGCAGTATTATGGAATTGGCCGATGACATTGCTTATGCGGTACATGATTTGGAAGATGCGATTGTGACGAAAATGGTAAATCAACATCAATGGCAAGAAGCCCATGTCGCTTTGGCACAAATTCCTTATCCATGGTTACAAAAAAATATCCAAAAGATTAGTCAAGGGCTTTTCTCTGATAAACATTTTGAACGAAAAAATGCCATTGGGGCATTAGTCAATTTCTTCATTACCAATGTACGTTGGACACTCACCGAGAACTTTGATGAGCCTTTGTTACGTTATAACGCAGAATTACCCGAAGCGGTTGTGATGGCCCTTGATGTGTTCAAAAAATTTGTTTGGAAATATGTGATTCGGAGTGTTGATACGCAGCGAATTGAATATAAAGGGCAAAGAATGTTGACGGAAATGTTCCAAATTTTTGAATCTGACCCTATTCGCCTTTTACCTCGTCACACTGCCGAAGAATGGCAAAATGCACCAAATGAGCAGAAAAAACGTGTTATTTGTGATTATATTGCGAGTATGTCCGATGCCTATGCGATGAGGGTTTATCAACAGCTATAATGAAAACAAGGCTAAATTTGACCGCACTTTAAAGTGTGAAGCCTGATGATAAAGGCGACACATTTTGAAGATAAAAAAAACGCTATTCATAAGAATAGCGGAGGAGGTCTTAAAATAAGAAATTTAAAAAACTGCTTTACGCAGTGCACTAGCAACTTATCAGACCAGCACTTTGTGAGATAGTTCACATTTTTTATAAAATATTAAAAAAAATTTTGGGTAAGTTTAAGTTGTAAAGGTGGAGGGGATGATTTTGTATAAAAAGAGCGGTCATTAAAATATCAATATTTAATGACCGCTCTTTTGGTAAGAGTTAATCCTCTTTTTTAGCGGGTTTGATCGCAAGTAAATTACAGCTGAGCTTACTTATCACATGTTCGGCGGTGTTGCCGAGTAGTGCGGCGGATAACCCGGTTCTTCCGACTGTACCGAGAATGACAAGTTCCGCCTCAATGTCTTTTGCAACCTCGGGAATGACATCTTCAGGAAAACCTTCTCTTACATGAGTATGATCTTCATCAATACCAAATTTTTGACGTAAGGTTTTCATATTGATTAAATGTTGTCCACGAATACCATTTTCATAACCAGAAGTGTTAAATTCCGGTAAATCAATTGCCATATTAATTGGCGTTACCGGATAGGCGGCGACAAGGTGTACATTGCCACGGTTTAAATTTTCTGCAAGGGACATGCCTGTGGCGACAAGCTCTTGATTAAATTCATCTTGATAATCTTGTTCACCGGAAACATTCACTGCAATGAGAATACGGCGTTGATGTTTCCAATTTCCATCACGAACAATTAAAACAGGGACTGGACATTTGCGTAATAGTTGCCAGTCAACCGGAGTGAAAATAAGCGAAGTTAAGCTTTCTTCATCTTTAGTGTATTTTACAACCAAATCATATTGGTTTTTCTCAACTTCTTCACGAATTCCTTCCGCTTCGTTACTGTTCCAAACGATGTGAGATTCAAATTCAATTTGCGGATCGGCATATTTATCAAGATAAAATTGAACCGCTTGACGGTGTTGCTCAATGGCAGTTTTGTGCATCTCTTCTCTTTCTTCAGAGGAGAGCAATGCCGACATTTCATAAGATAAATCATAGACCGCTAATAATGTTGTAATTTTTACTTTTTCAACATTTTCTTGTTCTTTAACAAGACGAACAGCGCGGGCAAGGGCATATTGTTTTTCGTTATCAGGATTAAGTACAACGAGAATATTTTTAAATTTCATAACAACCTCCGTGATGGTGTTGCATAGCATAAGAAAGAATTGATTGTATGACAAGAAAAGATCGGCAAAAAACTGATCTGACAGCAGTTTTCGTTAAAAAGAAAACAAAAAAGCCGCTCAATTAGCGGCTTAGATGTGTAAAATTTTGTTGGTGCCTAGGGTCGGACTCGAACCGACACGGTTATTCACCGGCGGATTTTGAATCCGCTGCGTCTACCAATTTCGCCACCCAGGCTTGGGTACGGGGAGCGATTATACGCTTATAAAAGACCGTATCAAGTAAAAAATGTGCGATTTTATTTATTTGATTTAAAATTAATCAAAAATAAATTGTCATCATGGAAAAGCTTAAGAAAAGAAATAACGCCAAATAAATGCGGAGAGTAAAATACACAACATAATCAGAATTTGAATTAATCGTTTCTTTGTTAATTTTTCAGCAGCCATCTTCTTAAAATGCCTATTTAGTGTTAAAATCTTTGCGGTAGATCAATTTTATACTATTTTAAAAAAATATCTGAGGATTAAATGAAAAATTTCGTTTCAGACACTAAGGCAGGACGCCGAATTCAATTAGGAGGTTGTGCGATTCACTGTCAGGATTGCAGTATTAGCCAACTTTGTATTCCTTTCACGTTAAATGAACACGAACTTGATCAACTCGATAACATTATCGAACGCAAAAAGCCTATTCAAAAATCACAAGTATTATTTAAAGCAGGCGATACACTAAACTCTATTTACGCCATCCGTTCCGGCACGATTAAAAGTTATACAATCAGCGAAGCCGGTGAGGAACAAATTACCTCATTTCATCTGCCCGGTGACCTTGTTGGTTTTGATGCTATCACGAATATGCAACACCCAAGCTTTGCGCAAGCATTAGAAACGGCAATGGTATGTGAAATTCCTTTTGATATTTTAGATGATCTTGCCGGCAAAATGCCGAAGCTTCGTCAGCAAATCATTCGTTTAATGAGCAGCGAAATTAAAAGTGATCAAGAAATGATTTTGTTGCTTTCAAAGATGAATGCGGAAGAACGTTTGGCTGCCTTCATTTATAATCTTTCAAAACGCTATTCAGCCCGAGGTTTCTCTGCCCGAGAGTTCCGTTTAACCATGACCCGTGGTGATATCGGTAACTATCTGGGGTTGACAGTTGAAACTATCAGTCGTCTGTTAGGACGCTTTCAAAAGCTTGGTGTGCTTTCCGTGCAGGGGAAATACATTACAATAAATGATATGAATGCTTTAATTGAATTGACCGGGACAAATAAAACGAAAATTATTGTCACAGAATAAGGATAATTTTCCCTTTCTTATCGAAAAACCACTTCTTAGAAGTGGTTTTTAGCGAGAAAATGTTTGAGATTAAAAATATTCTTTATCTATTTTAAGGAGCTTTTGCACCTCGCTTGAAGTAAAAGGCTGAATTTTTAAAATTCAGCCTTTTCGCTTTATTGTGTAAGCTCAGCACGCAATTTTTTCGTAACATTAACCATCACATTTAATTGCGCAATGGTTTCTGTCCAACCTCGGGTTTTTAGACCACAGTCCGGGTTAACCCATAAGCGTTCTTTTGGTACTACTTGTAAGGCTTTATGTAGTAAATGTTCAATTTCAGCTTCCGTTGGAACCCGTGGGCTATGGATGTCATACACTCCCGGGCCGATATCGTTCGGATATTTGAAATCGGCAAAGGCAGTGAGGAGTTCCATATCAGAACGTGAGGTTTCAATTGTGATCACATCCGCATCTAATGCAGCAATAGCCGGTAAAATATCATTAAACTCTGAATAACACATATGGGTGTGGATTTGTGTATCATCTTGGCAACCCATAGAGCTTAAACGAAAGGCTTCCCCCGCCCATTGTAAATAAGCGTCCCAATCGGCTCGTTTAAGGGGTAGCCCTTCACGAATAGCAGGTTCGTCAATTTGAATGACTTTAATACCGGCTTTTTCTAAATCCAATACTTCATCAGAAAGTGCCACAGCAATCTGTTTACAGACGGTTGAGCGAGGAATATCGTTGCGAACAAAAGACCATTGCAAAATCGTCACCGGCCCGGTCAGCATCCCTTTCATCACTTTTTTCGTTAGGCTTTGAGCATATTGCGACCAACGAACCGTCATTGGTTCAGGACGAACAACATCACCATAAATCACCGGTGGTTTCACACAACGAGAGCCATAACTTTGCACCCAACCGAACTTAGTGAAAGCAAAACCTTCTAGTAATTCACCAAAGTATTCCACCATATCGTTACGCTCTGCTTCACCATGAACCAGCACATCTAAATCTAATTTTTCTTGTTCACGAACCACCAATTCAATTTCTTTTTTCATCGCTGCTTCATAGTCTGCAACGCTTAAATCGCCTTTTTTGAATGCGGCTCGGGCTAAACGAATTTCTTTCGTTTGTGGAAAAGAGCCGATACTTGTAGTAGGTAATAATGGAAGGTTTAGCCAGCTGTTTTGTAATTTAATTCTTTCCTCAAAGGGGGATTTCCGTTGATCTGCACCTTTTGGTAAGTTTGCCAAACGTGCCGCTACTTCAGGACGATGAATTTCTTTTGAATTGGCACGCTCATCAGCGGCTGCTTGGCTGGCATCGATTTCCGCTTGAACCGCTTGGCGACCTTGCTCAAGTGCAGTTTTAATCACTCGCAATTCTTGAATTTTTTGTAAACAGAAAGAAAGCCAACGATAAAGTTCAGGTTTGTTGGTTTGTAATTGGGTTTCAACGGATAAATCATAAGGTGAGTGGAGTAGGGAACAGCTTGGGGCAATCCATAAACGATCAGCGAATTTCGCTTTTAGTGGTTCGACAATATCTAACACTTGGCTTAAATTAGCCCGCCAAATATTACGACCATCAATGATACCCACAGACAAAATTTTGTCGTAATCAATAAAGGCTGAAAGCTGTTCTGGGGCACGCACCACATCAATGTGTAAACCGGCAACAGGTAAAGATTTTAATAAATTAGCGTGTTCTGCCACTGAACCAAAATAAGTGGCTAATAATAATTTTGCGTTCACCTGTGTGGTTAATGTGGCGTAAACCTCTTTGTATGCTGCGACCCATTGTTGCGGTAAGTCAACGGCTAACGCCGGTTCGTCAATTTGAATATAATCTACTCCTTCTTTCGCTAAGGCGTTTAAAATTTCGACATAGACCGGGAGCAATTTATTTAATAAATCAAAACGGTTAAATGCTGATCTGCACCCCAAAAGT